>JAUNKN010000022.1 GCA_030532685.1 Bacteroidales bacterium
GCACCAAGCGTTGCAGGCTGCGATGCAACACAAATCGCCCCACAGCCAGGGCTTCCTCTTGAGCAGATGCCTCACGAGCCATAGCAGACGAGGGAGCAGAAAGCGAGAGCGCCTCGTCTCCTAACCTTTTCGCCACTTCGGGTGCATAGCGATGCAGGAGAATTTCGATGCGCACCAAGAGTTCGCGCATGGCAAAGGGTTTGCGCAAATAGTCGTTGCCTCCCATGCGCAGGCCACTCACCACATCGTCCGTGTCGGTGCGTGCCGTGAGAAAGATGATGGGCAGACGCTTGTCCTGCGCGCGCACCCGTCGCACCAAACTAAAGCCATCCATGCGCGGCATCATCACATCGGTCACCAGGAGGTCGGGGTGCTGCTCACGATAGAGCGACCAAGCCTGCTCGCCATCGCGCGCCCACAGCACACGATAGTCCAACATGGAGAGGGTGTCTCGCACGATGGTAGCCAAATCGGCCTCATCTTCGGCCAAGAGAATAGTAGCTTTGTGAGCCATAGAAAGAAGATTTTGAACTCCAAAACAAAGGAGGCGTTAAGTCTAATATACTCTTTTCCAACTATAAAGAGGAAAAAAAGACAGTGGAAAAATCACATGGCTTCGGGCTGCAAGGGAAGCTGCACACGCACCGTGGTGCCGATGCCCACCTCGCTCTGCAAATCCACACGCCCACCCATGCGCTGCACAAGTTGCCGCACGTAGTAAAGCCCCAAGCCATAGCCACGCGCTGCCTGCACATCGCCCTGCGGCACGCGATAAAATCGCTGCCACACGCGTGCTTGATGACGCGCGGCAATGCCCATGCCCTTGTCGCTTACGGAAAAAACGATTTGAGGCTTTTCGCCCTCGAGCAGTTGCACCTCGAGCAGCACGTCGGCCTCTTGGGGCGAATACTTCACGGCATTGTCAATCAGATTGCTCAGCACATTGTAAAGGTGGGTCGCATCGGCCACGAGAGGAAGGGACTGCGAGGGCAACTGCACGAAGATGCTCACGGTCTTCGTGGCCTTCAATTCGTGCTCGTCTTGGAGCTGGTGCAAGAGTTGGGGCACATCTATCGGAGTGGGACGCAGCGCGATGCTGCCCGACTGGTGGCGGTGCAAAGCCAACACCTGCTCCACCAATTGAGATAGGTGGGTGAGCTGTCGGCGCGAGGTGTGCAGCAATGGTTCTCGCCTCTCGGCGTCGGCCAAAGCCCCAAAATCCAGCAGGGACTCGTGGGCGGCCAAAGCCACGGCGATGGGGGTTTTGAGTTCGTGGGTGATGTTGCGCGCAAAATCGGTCATTTCCTCCTCGGCTTCTCGGCGGCGCAGCAACAAGCGCAGCAAGACCAGCAGCAATACCGCTAAGCCCAAACACAGAAACCCAACAGGCAGCATCGTGGCCAAGACCTGCGGCACGACACTCTCACGCCGCAACACATAGGCCCGAAGCCCATCGGCATAGAGGGAGAGCGTGTCGGCCTCGGCACGCAAGTGCAAGGATTCCCTCCCCATGCGCCACCAGCCGGCATGGCGATGGGTGGAATGGTAGAGCGTGTCGAGGGGCGAAAACTCCAAGAGCAATAACTCGTAGTCCAATTCTATGCCCTCATGTTTCAAACCCACACGCAGCAAACTGTCCATCTCGGCGGCGCGTAGCGGCAACCAACTGTCCAATCCTTCGTGCAAGGTGCGCTGCATCTCGAGCATGAGCCTGCGCTGTTGTTGCTCGGCATCTGCCTCGCGCAGCGGAGCGAATTGCTGAGGGAGATAGAAATACATCGACGTGGCTTGCTGCTCTCGGTGGGTGCGGAGAAAGAGTTCTTGGAGGTCGGCCGAGGCAAAAATATGGTCTATGCGCTGTTCTCTCATCGCCACCTCGCTCTCGAAAGTGTGCACCAGCCAAATGCCCAAAAGGCTCAGCACCGCAAGGATGCTGAGCGCAAAAAAGAGGAAGAGATGACGGAAACTCACATGCACCACTTTATCGGCGAGTTATTGGAGCACAAAACGTATGGGCAAGACAAAGTTGGCATCGACAGGCTTGCCGTTTTTGTAAGCAGGTTTCCACTTGCCTTTCAGTTTGCGCAGCACACGCACAGCTTCGGCATCGGCATCGGGATGCAGGCTTTTCTGCACCGAAATTCCACGTATCTTGCCCTTGCGCGTCACGGTGAATCGCAGCACGACCACCCCCTGAATTTCCCCTTCAAAACAACTTTTGGGGTAACGAATGTTGGCGGATATGGCCTCGTACAACGCCCGAGTTCCTCCCAGATAAAGAGGTGAGGCCTGCTTGACAGAGTCTGTGTTCACAGCCTCAGCGACTGTCTTTTGGGGTTGAGCCGAGTCGCTATGCCCTTGCATTGCCGTCTTCATCGTAGCGGGAGATTGGGGAGAGGTCTTATCGACCAAGACCACATTGGCCTCGACCTCGGAGCACGCCCACAGCGCACACCCGAGCAGAAAGAGAGAAAAGCGTTTCATGATTCTGTACATAAATGGAAAGTAAGATGAAAAGAGAGGACTGGCCAGTCGTGCTCGCTATCGGCCCAATGAGCTACACAGATGGACTACGGGTCGTAGCGATGTTGCGAAATTAGACCTTTCTCCGACAGACGGCAAAGCTTTTGTACACTTTTTCTCCGTTAAGGAGCAAAAGATAAGCATCGGGCAAGGCTTGATAAGACTTGATAAGCCTTTTGCCAAGCATAGCTCCTTGTTCTACCCCTCACAAAATGGTAGGGGGGTAAAACGCCCTACGCACGTAGAAAATCCTACGACGCACGCAGGATTTTCTACGTGCGTCGTAGATTTTTTTTCTTCCCACGTAGGATTTCGGGCTTCCCACTTTCGAGAAAGCACAAGGTGAGGGGAAAAACGAGGTGCGTGCGTTCTGTCCTTTTCCAAGCAAAGCGAGGGCACAAATAAAGTAAATTGTTTCGCTCTTTGCGAAAGTCTTTCTATTTTTGCACATTGAATTATCGTGCCCTCTTTCTACATTCATCGCAGGGCACACTTAGCTTCAAGAATATGCGCAACCCATTTCACCCCATAACCCTCGCTACCCTTCTGCTCGCAACGAGCACGCTCACCACAGCTTGCTTTGGCGACGAGGACGAAAGCCTCACACTGAGCAACGAGAGCGGTATCACTGCCGCCACACTCGGCACCTTGAAACGCACGCTCACCACACGCACGAAGGATGGCCTGCGCGACAGTAGCTATACGGTGAGTGTGACGGGAACGCTCTATCCCTTGACCATCGACCACGAGCAGGGACGCATCTACAACGTAGATTCGCTGCCCTATGGCACTGATGTGCGCCACGTGGTGCTTTCCAAATTTATCCATACGGGAGGAGTGGCCATTCGTTCGCTCAAGACAGAGAAAGACACGATATTTACCCTCAAAGACTCGACCGACTACTCTCGTCCCCGACAATTCACCACCTTCAGTCAGGACGGCAAGTACAAGCGTCACTACACGATGGAACTGCGCGTGCACCAACAAGAAGGCGACAGCACACATTGGCAAATGATGTCGCCGCAGGCTTGGCAAGAACAGCACTACGTGGCTCCTACCTCGGGCATGTTCAAAAGTAGTACACTCTGGTGGAAGGTACAAGGCACACAACTCCTGCGCTCGACCGACGGAAAAACCTGGACTCCCGAAGCCCTCGAAGCTCAAGAGGCACAGGAACTCCCCACACACAACATCGTGGGTGCCAGTCGCCCTGCTCGCGGCAATGCGCAGCTGGAGGACCTCTTGCTCTACGGTACCAAGGAGGGAAAAAGCCGTGTGTGGAAGGGTACGATAGACCTCACGGGCACGTATGCCTTGGGCTGGATGTATCTGCCCGATACCGAGGAAAACACGCTGCCTGCTCCCGTTGTGACACAGGCTCATCTGTTGGCCTACGACGATGGTTTTCTACTCCTCGGCGTAGATGAGAGCAAACGTGCAGCCATTCTACGCTATTCGGTGGACCGCGGTCGCACTTGGAAGCAACATCCCTCCTTGCGACTCCCTGCTTTCCACGTGAAGAGCATTGCCACGCTCGAAGCCCTCGTAGATGCTCAACAACACTTGTGGCTGCGCGTCAATGGACAAGAATTGTGGCGAGGCCACATCAATCGTTTGCTTTGGCAACAAGGACAAAACGTGTTCCTCCGCGCTCCACAACGATAACTCTTTGCACTGAGCTGCTGCACCCGACAACACTTGTCACCTGAAGGCTTGTGGTCCAATCCTTTTGCCCACGAGACACAGCAGCCAGCCTCCCTTTTTATAGCTATGCGCCCCACCCTATCCTCTCGTCTTTTCCAGCTCCTCTTGGGGCTATGCTTCGCCTTGCCGCTCGTGGCGCAAGACGAAGAGCACTATACCAAGGAAGTGGGTTTGGGATTGGGCACAGGCTTCATGCTCAACGACGCCAACGCGCGCCTCTATGGCGATGCCCGACCAGCGGGGGCATTTCTCTTTCGCTTCGTCCTCAATCCCCGTATGGCCGTGCGCCTACATTTGGGACACCAACGCATAGGAGGCTCGGTGCAGAAGGTCAAAAACTTTTATCCCGCCCACAGCGACAAAGCCAGCTCCGAACGCTTGCAATACTCCTTCTCAGGAGGGATTACCGATGTGGGAGCGGTGTACGAATTGCACTTTCTCCCCTACGGCTACTACCGCGGCTATTTGGGTCTGCGACGCTTCGTGCCTTTCCTGCAAATGGGAGTGGGACTGGCTTATAGCGATGTGGGCCGACGGGCAGCACTACACTTTCCGCTGGGCTTCGGCCTGAAATACAAAATCACGCCACGTTTAAACCTGGGGCTCGACTGGCGCATGCAGCTCTCCATGAGCGATCAGCTGGAAGGACTTGACGGGCCAACGGGCATTCGCAGCGAAATGATGCGCAACACAGACCACATGGGCCAAACGCTGCTCACGCTCACCTACGACTTTTCTCCCACCTGCCCCACTTGCAACAAAGCCGACTAACTTCCTCTTTCCCCCTTTTCTATCGCTATGCACACTACACAGCTCGACCCTACACGTATCCCACAGCACATTGCCATTATCATGGATGGCAACGGTCGCTGGGCCAAGGCGCGCGGTCTGGATCGCTCCTTGGGACACCAAGAGGGGGCAAACACGGTGCGCAACATCACCGAGGCGGCTTCAAATTTGGGCGTGCGCTACTTGACGCTCTACACCTTCTCGACCGAAAACTGGAATCGCCCTGCTCCCGAGGTAGCGGCTCTTATGGCGCTCATCATCGAGAGTCTTGAGGAGGAATTGTTCATGAAAAACAATGTGCGCCTGCGCGTCATCGGCGATCGTGCGCCGCTGCCCGATTTCGTGCGCAACGCGCTGGAGCGCAGCGAGCACAATACGGCAGCCAATACGGGACTCACCATGGTGCTGGCCCTCTCCTACTCTTCCAAATGGGAAATCACGCAGGCCGTGCGCCAACTGGCACAACAGGTGGCACAAGGACAACTGCGCCCCGAGGACATCGGCGAAGAAGACATTGCCGCGCACCTCACCACGACCTTCATGCCCGACCCCGAACTGCTCATCCGTACAGGAGGAGAGCTTCGACTGAGCAATTACCTGCTGTGGCAAGCAGCCTACAGCGAACTCTATTTTACCGACACGTACTGGCCCGATTTCTCGCCCGAGCATCTCATGGAGGCCATCGCCGACTATCAGCAGCGCGAACGACGCTTCGGAAAAACCTCTGAGCAAATCATCGCTCCCACTCCCAACGCACAATAAGATTCGTATGAAACACCTGCAATCTACCCTCCTTGCTCTCTGCCTCGCGCTGTGCGGCAGCCTCAGCGCTCGTGCCCAGCACAAGCAAGAGCAACCCGAGATTACTTATAGCTCCAACGCGCCCAAATACGTGTTGGGGGGATTGGCCATCGATGGCATCAAAGGCTACGACGACGACCTCCTGATCAATATCAGTGGCCTCACGGTGGGCAAGGTCTATGAGGTGCCAGGTGCCAGCATCACACAAGCCATACAAAACTACTGGAAGCAGGGACTTTTCTCCAATGTTTCGATCGAGGCCGACAGCATCGTGGGCGAAAAGATTTATCTGCACATCAAACTGGCAGCACAACCCCGCATTTCGTCCCTATCTTTCACAGGACTCAAAAAGAGCGAGCGGGAGGAAATCGAGCAGCGCATCCCTCTGCGAGCAGGCAATCAAATCACGCCTAACCTTGTGGATCGCTCCAAACGACGCATCCAAAAGTACTTTGAAGAGAAAGGTTACAAGAATGCAACTGTCGACATCACACAACGCGAGGACATCACAGCCGACAACAAGATGCTCGTGGAAATCAATGTCAAGAAAAACGACAAAATCAAAGTACGCAAAATCTACATCACAGGAGTAGAACCCAAAATGGTGACTTCGCTGAAAAATGCGATGAAGAAAACCAACGACGGTTCAACGCTCAAAAAATGGTTCAACTCGCGTAAATTCTTGGCCGACAAATACGAAGAGGACAAGGGCTTCGTCATCGACAAACTCAACGAATGGGGCTATCGCGATGCGCTCATCGTGAGCGATTCGGTGGTGAGTGTCGACCCCAAACATGTCGATGTGCACCTCAACATTCGTCCAGGACACAAATACTACCTACGCAATGTGTCTTGGGTGGGCAACACGGTCTACCCCTCTGATGCACTGACCCGCACCCTCAACTTCCAAAAGGGCGATCTCTACAACCAAACTTTGCTGCAAAAGCGCCTGCAAGACGACGAAGATGCCATAGGCAAACAATACTACAACTCGGGCTATGTGTTCTCTGGCATCGAACCCGTGGAAATCAAGGTCGAAGGAGACAGCGTAGACCTCGAAATGCGCGTGAGCGAAGGCAAGCAAGCCACCTTCAACCGCATACGCATCGCAGGCAACGACCGCGTGTATGACCATGTGATTCGCCGCGAACTGCACACCAAGCCTGGCGACCTCTTCTCTATGGATGCGCTCGAACGCTCCATTCGCGAACTGGCCTCGATGAACCAGTTTGACCCCGAAATCCTACAAAGTCAAATCCAGCAGAACATCAAGCCCGACCCTGCCACAGGAACGGTAGACATCACCTACCCCCTCGTCACCAAAGGTGCCGACCAGGTAGAAATGTCGCTCGGTTGGGGACAAACGGGCGTCATCGGCCGCTTGGGCTTCAAGTTCACCAACTTCTCCATACAAGACCTCTTTGGCCGTAGCGGCTACAAGCGCGCGGGTTTCATCCCTCAAGGCGACGGGCAAACGCTCTCCATCTCGGGACAGACCAATGGCCAATACTACCAGAGCTACTCCATCAACTTTGTAGACCCTTGGTTTGGCGGAAAACGCCCCAACCAATTCTCCGTATCGGCCTTCTATTCGCGTCAGACAGACGTAAACGACCGCTTCTACAACTCCAGCAACTACTACAACCAGTACCTCTACGGCTACAACAACTACAATAGCTACGGCTATGGCAACTATGCCAACTTCTACGACCCCGACAAGTACATGCAACTTTTCGGTTTGAACGTAGGCTTTGGTAAGCGTCTTCGCTGGCCCGACGACTACTTCAACCTCATGGCTTCCGTCGGCTACACACGCTATAACTTGAAGAACTGGCAATACTTCCTTTTCAGCAATGGTAGTAGCAACAACGTGAACCTCAACGTGACGCTCGCACGCAATTCGACCGACAATGGATTCTTCCCTCGACGCGGTTCCGAATTTGTGTTCAATCTCGCACTCACCCCACCCTACTCCCTCTTTAGCAACAAGGACTACGCTCATTTGGCCACCAATCCCAACAGCCCCAACTTCACGCAAGAAATGCAGGAGAAGTTCCGTTGGATTGAGTATCACAAATGGTCCTTTAAGCTCCGCACTTTCACTGCGCTCTCCTCGGGTTTCAAGCACACTCCCGTGCTCATGACCCGTGCCGAAGTGGGTATTTTGGGTTCTTACAACCGCCATCTCAAATCGCCCTTTGAAACCTACTATGTGGGTGGCGATGGCATGTCGGGCGGTGGTATGTATGGTTCCGAAACCATCGGTTTGCGCGGCTACGACAACGGTTCGCTCGCCGGCAATGTGGGCAATCGCTACGGCAACTACGGTTATGCCTACACCCGCCTCTCGCTCGAGCTGCGCTTCCCCCTTATGCTCCAGACCTCTACTTCGATCTATGCCCTCGCCTTTGCCGAAGCAGGCAATGCTTGGCAAGACGTAAACAAGATGAACCCCTTCCAGCTGCGCAAGTCGGCAGGTGTCGGTGTACGTCTCTTCTTGAGCTTCATCGGTCTCATGGGTATCGACTGGGCTTATGGTTTCGACAAGCAAGGCCCCGTGGGTGGAAACATTGGTGGTAGCCACTTCCACTTCATTCTCGGACAGGAATTCTAAACTCAATCTCTCGCTTGTATTCATAAATGCGCTGCACACTCCTCAGAGTCGAGGAATGTGCAGCGCATTTTTTATTTAGGTAAGCGAGAAGAAAGTGTTTCACCGCTTTTGAAGCTCGCTGACGATGCGTTTCAGCTCCAACAACAGTCTATCAAGGTTTACTCCCGAACGCTCGCTCATGGCCTGAATATCGGCCTTTTTCGCCATCAGCTTGCCAAAAGGTGTGCGGAGCATAGCAAAGAGCGGAGAAATCTCCGTAAGGCGTTTTTGGAGTTCGGGAAAACGCTCCAACAAATCCTGCAAGCGCGTGCTGGGAGAGATGTCGAGGCCCTCCGTGTCCGCTGCTCCCTCTGCCCTACGACTGGTGGAATCTTCTGTTGCATCCGTTTTCGTTGCCTCCTTGAGAGTAGCCAAATCGGGATTAGACTCAGCGGGCAGTTCTGTGGGTACACCCGTTTCGGTAGCCCATTTGAGCAAGGTTTGGGAGCCTTCAAGGCTACGAATGTGTGTGCAATCTTGCATCATTTCGAGCACACCGCGGAAGCGTCCCTCTGCGTCACGCACAGCCACGTAGAGAATGTAAATGAATAAATCGGGCTTGTTGATCCAAAACTCAGCACGATCCTGCTCGCCACTTTTCAGTTTGTCGATCACCTCACGCACCACGTGTGCACTCTTCTTGGGGTGGCAATTCATCACCTCTCGGCCAATGACATTCTTGGAGCGGGGAAACACGCGGTGAGCCGTATCGGTATAGAAACGCACAATTTCGTTCTCGTCCACATAGGTCACATCCACCGGCATGTGCTGGTAGACAAGGTTGATCTGTTCGAGCGTCATCTTGCCCGTTTTCACATCGAGCACCTCGTCCTTTCCTCCTGCCGAATAACCATATTTGGAGAGCAACTGTTGCAACTCCTGGGCAAATCCCTCGGCAGGTGCATCCGCTCTACGGGCAGCGCCATCCTTAGGCGCCTCGACCTCGAAAAAAGCAAAACCAATCTCGGCATCGCCCAGCTTCATATCCTCCCATTCGGCCTCAGTGAGCATGGCTAGCGAGGTGGGGTAGAGAATGGTTTCCTCCTTTTCCATCAAGTCGCGAGCATAGAGCAGCAGTTCTTGCGCCTTGGCCGCGATAGCCTCCTCGTCCGTTCCAGCCTCAACGAGCAGGTGCAAGTCGCGAATCAAATCGCGCACCATGTCGTCAAAGGTCCACATCGTCGTCGTGGGTCTATCAAAGCCCTTGCGCTCCAAGAGAGGGTAGAGCTGATTTTGCTTGCGCGAATAGTGGATGGGGTAGCGACGCAACTGCTCGGTGAGTTCGAGCCACTGATTTTTAATCACAGGGTATTGCACCAAATCCTCGACAGCAAGGAGCAGACGGCGCAACTCATCGTTTTCCCTATAGTAGTGCATCAAGGGATGCAGCTCGGGAAGTGTAGGGCGCGAGGTATCCATGAAACCCTCGAAGAGATGAATCTTTTGTGCTATATTTTCGCGAATACACTCATCGTCAGTGTGTTCCGTCATCGTCTGCTCGATAAAGGCCAAATGATAGGGGCGAATCGTGCCCACGCGTTCGGCTATTTCTTTGCGCCCTTCTTCGAGAGTGATATGCCCTTCTACAAAACGTGTTTCGATGTCGAGAATGGCAGACATCTTCTCCAAATCGACCTGAGGAAGATGCTCCTGCATGCTGGTATTCATGATCTTTGTACTTGGTGGTGATGAGGATTTTCGACAACTTCAATGCAGCATACTCTTTTTTCGAGAACGGCCTTGAGTAGAAAACCCTCGTGAAACGATTGAT
The DNA here is from genome assembly GCA_030532685.1 of Bacteroidales bacterium. Classification (GTDB taxonomy): domain Bacteria; phylum Bacteroidota; class Bacteroidia; order Bacteroidales; family Bacteroidaceae; genus Alloprevotella. The sequence continues at coordinate 10,242 of JAUNKN010000022.1, forward strand.
AGCTCACCCCTCCTTCTCATAGAAAGAGAGGGTAGGGGAGTGTACAAAAGTCGTGATTTTTTTCCGATAATACCTCCTTTTCCTCTTTTTTTAATACTTCATTTCCTCTACTTTGAGGAGGAAAAAAGTTTTTCCAAAGACCAACTACTACAACACGCACACCTCTACATTTCCTTGCCTCGCAACTTGAAAAAAGTGGGACGTAGAAAATCCTGCGAGGGAAGAAAATTTCTCTACGTGGGACGTAGCACACCACAAGTGGCGAGGAAAGAAAAAGTGGGAGAACAGACAAATAGGGGAGGGGGCACTCGACACCAAGGTACATTGCCTTGCGACTCCCCTCGCGCACACGCGTATATTCCTAACAATAGAACTGTTTTTTGCCTCCATTGCCTCCACAAACACACGAAACAAACTGAAAATCAACGAAAAAACACAGTGTAAACACCGCTAATATAGCCTCCACTTCCTCCACAAATCAACAAAGGGGAATCAACGAAGATAGGCACAAATTGTGGAAGAGCTGTGGAAACAATGTGGAGGCAATAAATTTACATTTACACCTCAAAATCAGAAAGTTGCAGAAATTATGAAAGCAATGGAAGCAAAAAACTAAGACTATAGGGAGTGCACGCGTGCGCACACAAAGAAAAAAACAAGCGAGCAAAAAATCGCCAAAAAACATTGAAGCTTTGAGAGCTTTGTCGTAAATTTGTTCCGAAAACTATGCTTACGGCTCAACAACACCTCTTCGCTAAGTTCTTGACCGCGCTTCTTCTCTTAGGAGGAGCGGGGCAGGGTGTCGTGCGAGCACAGCAAGATGTAGCCTTTGCACAATACTGGCTCAGCAGCACACAATGGAATCCTGCGGCCGTGGGCCGCACGCCTCAGTTGAGCATCAATGGTATGCTGCAATCTCACGCCATGGGCTATGAGGATGCAGGCAGTACAATGTGGGCAGGAGCCGATATGGCTTTGCAGTTGGGCAACACGCGTCATGGTGTCGGAGCCTCCTTTTTGAACGATCGCATTGGCCTCTTTTCACACAAGCGTTTTGCTTTGCAATATGCCTACCACCACAAACTTTGGGGAGGTAGGCTTTCTTGGGGAGCGCAAATCGACCTCTTACAAGAGGATATTGACGGTTCAAAGGCCGATTTCGGTACGGGTTCAGACCCTGCTTTTCCCTCCTCTCAAGTGAGCGGCTCAGCCGTAGACTTCTCTGGAGGCTTGCACTATGAGCACAAAGGGTGGCAAGTGGCACTTGCTGCCCAGCATTTGGCTGCTCCCACCATATCGATGGGCGAAACGCACTATTATGAGGTGAAACGCAATTTTCACCTCATGGGAGCCTACGACCTCTCCTTAGCTTCGCCCTATTATTGGCTCACTCCCTCGGTCATGTTGCGCAGCGATCTGCGCGACCATCGCATCGATTTCACCCTGCGCGGAACTTATCGCTACGAAGGCAGACGCATCGTAGCGGGCTTGGGCTATGCACCAACGCGCTCGCTCACGGCCTTTGTTGGTGGTACGCTACGCGGCATTGACCTTTGCTACTCCTACGAAGCCAACACCTCGGGCTTGGGCTGGGGAGCTGGACAACACGAAATCAGTGTGGCCTATCGCATGGACCTAAATTTGGGCAAACGAGGACGCAATTTGCACAAAAGTGTGCGCTGGTTATAATTTTTTAGGCTTACAAAGTGATAGAAATCGCCGCTTCGTGAGTGTTTACCCTTGTGGAGGGTACAATAAGAAGCGAAAAATCACGTTGTAAACAAAACAGCCCTGCGACTTAAACGCTTGGGCAATGGATAGGCAAGAGCCCAACGCTCTTGCACAACAGGACATCTTGAAGATATGAAACACATACTCTCCCTCTTCTTCGGCATCGTTAGTATCGCAGCCCTCGGTTCGTGCGCGGGTTCTCGTTCCTCGTCTTTGGGTGTAGGCGGCGAAGTGACGGGCACACGCTCCACTCTGCCTCTCGAGCCTCAACCCTACGGTATGGTCGAGGTGAAGCGAGGTTATCTCAAAGTGGGATTGGGCGAGAACGATAGCCTATGGGGCACACGCATTCCCGATCGAGAAATCTCGGTCGATGGTTTTTGGATGGACCAAACGGAAGTGACCAACTCCATGTATCGACAATTTGTGATGTGGGTGCGCGACAGCTTGCTGCGCGAGCGTTTGGCCGACCCTGCCTTTGGAGGCGATGAAACCTATAAAATAGAGGTAGATCGTTACGGAGATCCCGTCAAACCACACCTCAACTGGAACAAGCCTTTGCCTTGGCGCAAACCCAATGAGGACCAAGAACGCGCCCTCAACAGTGTCTACAAAATTCACCCCATCGACGGGACACGCATGCTCGACGACAAACAGTTGAACTATCGTTACGAAGTGTTCGACTACGAAAAGGCGGCACTGCGCAAATATCGTCTCGACCCGAAAGAGCGCAATTTGAACACAGACATCGCAACTGATTTGGACGAGGTGGTCATGATTTCAAAGGACACCGCTTATGTCAATGAAAATGGCGAAATCGTGCGCGAAACCATCAATCGTCCCCTCTCTTCGCTCTACGACTTTTTGAACACTTACATCGTTCCGATTTATCCCGACACCACCGTGTGGGTGAACGACTTCCCCAATGCCAACAACGGTACATATCTCAAAAACTATTTCTCTTCGCCGGCCTACAATGACTACCCCGTAGTGGGGGTTACTTGGGAGCAGGCACAAGCCTTCTGTGCTTGGCGCACGGAATACTTGCTCCGTGGCATGGGTCCCGAAGCGCGCTACATCCAGCGCTATCGCTTGCCGTCGGAAATCGAGTGGGAATATGCCGCACGCGGCAAAGAAGCCAACCCTTTCCCTTGGCAAGGCGACGAGTCTAAAAATGACAAAGGCTGCTTCTATGCCAACTTCAAACCCGAACGAGGCAACTACACCGAAGATGGTAACCTCATCACCTCGCGTGTAGGCATCTATGGTGCCAATAGCAATGGACTTTTTGATATGGCGGGCAACGTGGCTGAAATGACCAATACCGTCTTTACCGAAGCAGGAGTAGAATCTATGGCCGACGTAAACCCAGAGTTGCGCTACGAAGCCGCCAAGGAAGACCCCTACATCTTGAAACGCAAGAGCGTTCGCGGAGGTTCGTGGAAAGATCCCCTCTCGCTCATTCGCTCAGCCTGGCGCACTTGGGAATATCAAAATCAACCGCGCTCCTACATCGGTTTCCGCTGCGTGCGCTCCAAAGGCGCCACCACCAGCAGTGCCGAAAAGGGTAAGTAATAATCCTTAGCAGCCTCTCAACCTCATCTTTTTATAAAGTACAGCACATTATGGCCAGCAAACTCAATATCGTGGTTCGCCTACAACACTGGATGGACAGTGTTCCAGGACAAACCTTTCTCAACTATGCCTACTCGTGGGGCGCAGCCGTGGTGATTCTTGGCGCGCTCTTCAAGCTCACGCACCTTCCTGGTGGCAACTTAATGCTGTTCTTGGGCATGGGCACCGAAGCTGTGGTATTCTTCTTGGCCGCCTTCGACCGCCCCTTCGACAAGAAAGAAATAGGCAAAGAGTTGGCCGCAGACTTTGAGACCGACGAAGAAATCGAACGTGCCGAAGCCAAGCAAGAAAATGGCTCTACAAGTATCGATTCAGAAAGCTCTTTTGCTCCGGAACAAACTATCGTTTCAAACCCTCAAGCTCACACAGATTTTTCCAACAGTGGTACGAACACGGGGGGAACGGTCTTTTCAGGCGGAGCTCCTGCGGGACAAACCATTATCGTGGGTGGAGGTTTGGGCACAACACCCGCCGCAATGAGCGAGGTTGCTTCCCAACAAAACACGGAGGCCGAAATCGTGCAGCAAGCATTGGCTTCGGCCATTTCGGAGCATTACAATACGCCCGAAGGAGTAGCCACCGTGGAGCAAGAAGCCGACAAACTGGCCACTATCATTCGCTTGGCCAACGACGAACTCCTTCGTCGCGCCCAAGCTGTGCTCTCGCCCGATATGGAAGCTGCCACGCAGGACTATATCGCCAAACTCCAAACGCTCAACGAAACACTCTCTAAAGTGGACGAACAGAGCGCTCGCCTCACCCGCGACTCGCAGGAGATGGAAAATCTCAACCGCACACTCGTGGGCATCAACAAAGTCTACGACCTGCACTTTGCCTCTATCTCTCGCCAAGTTACAACCATCGAGGATATCAATACGCAAACCCAGCAACTCGCGGCTAAAATCGAAGAGGTCAATGCCATCTACAGCCGCATGATGCAGACCCTCAACATCATGGGCAATCCCATGGCTGGAGCCGTGAGCAGCTCCGTTCAAAATGCCGCTCCGACAACACCGACTTCCATCACGCCAGCTCCTCAATATGACGAAACGGCTCAATAAGCCCTTTCCCACACGATTATGAAGAAAAATCCCATCTCGCCGCGCCAGAAGATGATCAACCTCATGTACGTCGTGTTGATGGCCATGTTGGCTCTCAACGTTTCGAACGACGTGCTGAAGGGTTTTGTCCTCGTGGGCGACAGCCTCGACCGCACCATTGGCAATGCCGAGAAGGAAAATCGCGCCATCTACGAAGACCTCGCCACACAGCTACAAGCCAATCCCACCAAGGTGCGCCCTTGGCACGACAAGGCACAACAGCTGCGTGCAGCCTCCGATAGTTTGTGCAACGAGGCCGAACGCTTCAAGTGGGCCATTGCCCGCGAAGTGGACGGCGCCGATGGCAACCCACGACAGCTCGAAAACAAAGAAGATCTCGAAGCGGCAGCCACCATCATGCTCAATCCCGTGAGCCAACACGGCAAAAAACTTTTTGCCCACATCAATCGCTACCGCAATTTTGTGCTCAGTTTCGTGAACGACAAGCGCCAACAAGCCATCATCGCTTCCAACCTTTCGACCGATATTCCCTCTTCGCCCGACAATTTGGGCAAGAATTGGCAGGAATACATGTTCGAGTCCATGCCCTCGATTGCCGCTATCACGATGCTGAGCAAGCTACAAAGCGACGTGCGCAAAGCCGAGAGCGAAGTGCTCCACACGCTTATGAGCAACATCGATGTCAAGGATATCCGTGTGAACGAGCTCAATGCCTATGTACTCCCCGAGGCGACCACACTCTTTCCTGGCGACGAATTCAAAAGTCGCATCTTTATGGCCGCTGTCGACACCACACAGCGGCCCGAAATCTATGTGAATGGTCGCCCCATTCATGGAGATGGTCGCTACAATTTTAGAGTAGGAGCACCTGGCGAATACAACTTTTCGGGCTATATCACGATGCCCAATGCCGCGGGCGAAATGATTCGCAGACAGTTCACTCAAAAATATCAAGTCATCGCGCCCCCCATGGGAGCTACCGTAGCGGCCGATTTGATGAACGTGCTCTACGCTGGCTATGACAACCCCATTTCAGTGAGCGCCTCAGGGCTGAATGCCGACAAAATTTCGCTCACCATGAGCGGAGGAACGCTCACTGCCAAGGGCAATGGTAAATACGTGGCACGCCCTGCCAAAGTGGGACAGGAAGTGAGTTTCACCGTGACGGGCAATGTGAATGGGAAATCCCAAACCATGGGTGCTTTTGCTTTCAAGGTGCGCAAGCTCCCTGACCCTTCGGCATTCATCCAACTCGGCGACGATATGTTTCGCGGAGGTAAGGTGGCTAAAGGAGGCATTGTGGGCGCGCAGCGTTTAGGAGCTGCCATCGACGATGGCCTGCTCAACATCCCCTTCCGCGTGCTTTCCTTCGAATGCGTCTTTTTTGACCGCATGGGCAACGTGTTGCCTCGCCGCTCGGAAGGGCCCAACTTCACCGACGACCAACGCTCCATGATACGCGATCTCTCGCGTGGTCGCCGCTTCTACATCTCCTCTGTACGCGCCGTGGGCCCCGATGGTATAGAGCGCACACTGAGCGGTTCGCTCGAAGTCATCATCAATTAGACGCCTTTTCATCCTCTCACCTTTCAGTCATTTTTTACTATGATGCCTGTCTCTGTTTTCCTCCCTTCTCGTCCGCTGTCCTTGCGCCAGTGGTCAGGAGTTTTTGTGTTCTTTCTTTTCGCACTGAGTGCTACGGCTCAACCTCCTGCTCGTCAGCGCGAGGCCGCCAAAAGCGAGAAAAACAACTCCTCCCGCCAACAGACCGCCAAGCACGAGAGCATCCGCGAATTTCCCGTGGCCAAGCGTATGCCCGAGGATGTGGCTTGGCGTCGCGATGTGTATCGTCGCATCGATTTGACCAAGGATGCCAATGCTCCCCTCTACTTCCCCATCACACCGACCAAGGAACGCGAAAATCTCTTCGTGCGGCTCTTTCGCCTCATTCTGCGCGGACAAATCAAGGCCTACGAATACACGGCCGACATGAACGAGCATTTTGACGAAGCGCATGTGGTGAAAGCCAAAAAAATCATGGACGACAACCGCATCCTCTACGAGGCTGCCGACGGGCGCATGCGGGTGAACGATGCCGACTTACCCTCGGAAGATGTGAAGGCCTATTTTCTCAAAGAAAGCGTCTATTACGACCAGCACGCTGCCACTTTCCGCACCAAAGTCACGGCCCTTTGTCCCGTCATTGTGAGCGGCAGCAACGAATTTGGCGAGAGCGACCAGCAGCAAATCCCCCTCTTTTGGGTCAACTACGAAGAAGCTGCTCCTCATTTGGCCAAACTGAGTCTGATGGGTAGCAACTACAACAATGCGGCTCTCATCACGGCCGACGACTACTTCACCACCAACCGCTACCAGGGCGACATCTACAAAACGACCAATCTCCAAGATCGCATCATCGCCCAATATGCGCCGACCGACTCTGCTCGCACCAAAGAAAGCCAACGCATCGAACAAGAAATGCGCACCTTTGAGAAGAAACTTTGGGGCGACGGTCTAAAAGTGAACCGCCCCGACAGCACACAAATGGAGCAAGAGGACGCTGACGACATACGCCGCCGCACAGCCACCTCGGCAGCCCAAACGACCAAGGTGAAGAGCAGCAAGAGCAAAAGCAGCCGTGCCCTCAAGGTCAAAACTCCCAAAGCCTCCTCCAGCAAGAGTACCGCTCCTCGCCTATCGGTGCGTCGCCAGCGTCGATGAGCCTTTGGGCATCTCCCTCACTCTATATAGGACCCTATCCGGAAGCTCCAGACTCCACAAGAATACAGCCTGTGCTACGGACATTTCATTATATTATTCACCTCATTTCCCATCCCCATTCATTCTACTAGACCCTAGTATGAAAGTTATCAATTTTGCCGAACAAAACAGCGTCATCAACAACTACATTGCCGAACTCCGCGACATCGACATTCAGAAAAACCGCGCACACTTTCGCCACAACCTGCGCCGCATAGGCCAAGCCATGGCCTACGAAGTGTCGCGCACACTCCACTATTCGACCAAGGTGGTGCAAACTCCCCTTGCTCCCGCCCAGGTCAATACCATCGACGACCGCCTCGTCATCGGTACCGTGTTGCGTGCAGGTTTAGCCCTCCACGAGGGATTTCTCGATGTGTTCAACGATGCCGACTCGGCCTTCGTAAGTGCCTACCGTAAGGAAGGCCGCAAGGACGAAATTGAGGTGTGTGTCGAATACATTGCCGCCCCCAATCTCGATGGTAGTACCTTCCTTTTGGTCGACCCTATGCTGGCCACTGGCGGCTCGTTCAACCTCGCCTACCAAGCCTACCTTACCAAAGGTACTCCCGCTCGCTTGCACCTCTGTGCCGTTGTGGGTTGCGAAGAAGGTGTGCGCCGCCTGCAAGAACTCTTCCCCAGCGACGATGTAACACTTTGGATTGCTGCCATCGACCCCGAACTCAATGATCGCGCCTATATCGTGCCAGGCCTGGGCGATGCTGGCGACTTGTGCTATGGCGACAAACTCTAAACACTTTCCCTTTCAAAATGGAGCAAGCTCATGGGCTTTGCTCCATTTTTTTGTATGCACAAGTCTTGTAGAGCTTTGCCGAAATCGTTCCATTCTTCCCTCTCGAGGCCCTCTCTTGGGCGGGAGAAACCCTCTTCTCTCTTCTTCTCCAAAGCTTCTGTAGGGTATACATACGGAGAAAATCATTTTATGCCCCTCTGAGAACTCATTTAACTCTAATTTAACCTCCATTACATCTGCTTATCACAAAACAAGGAGAGGCTCTTTTCTCTCTCTCTTCTCTTCCTTATCCCAACGCTTGCCTAAGCAACCCTCTTCTCTCCCTTTCAAGCTACTCAACGAAGAAAACGATATAGCTACGTCCCACACAATTCACTTTTCTTCCCACGCAGAATTTTCTCCTTCCCACGCAGGATTTTCTTCTTCCCACGAACAATCATTTTCTCCCCATTTCTCTCGAATCCTTCCCTCTCACAGGAAAACTCCTATCACTGCTCGTTCGACATTTCGCCCCCTTGGCTCGCGCGCACACGCACGCACACTCTTACCCATTGCTTTTTGTATTTCACTTCCACTGCCTCCACTATATTTCATAAACACCTAATAATCAGAGAGTAGAATAGTGTAGACTATAAACACTTTCCTTCCATACCAAGGGCGAAAAAGCAAATTGTCTTCCACCTCGTCTAATCTTCACGTCAAAAAGCCAAAAACTCTCTTTTTCTCTACTCATCCTTCGACACAGAAAATGTGGAAAGAATGTGGAAGCAATACACCTTTTCCTACAATACATAATATTTTGTTTATCAGATAATTAGAAGAACAGTGGAAGCAATGGAAGCAAAAACTTAAAGCCATTGGGAAAAGCGCGCGCACGCGCACGCGAGGAAAACAGCAACTTTTTCCCCTGCACACCCACAACTATGTGCAAGTCTAAAAATCAGTATAAACGACTTATATAAAATCGTTTACGACCTATATATCAGCACTTTGACAAGTCCAAAATACAATATCATTCCAACAAATTGCACAAAGCCCTATTTTTTGCGCAAAACAGAGGATTGGAGTATAAAAAACAAAGATATTTTTTTGGTGCACAAAAGAAAGTCGTATTTTTGTATCGGATAGAGGAAAAGACGAATTCCCTCCCTTTTCTCGCTCCCTCTCTTCCCCCTAAAATCGAATACAAACCTTTTAATAAATATTCAACCAATGGCAACATTAGATCTTACCCAGTACGGCATCGCCGGTACGACGGAGATTGTACACAACCCCTCGTACGAAGTGCTCTTCCAAGAAGAGACTAAGGCTACTCTCGAAGGTTTCGAAAAGGGTCAAAACACTGAGCTCGACACTGTAAACGTGCTCACTGGTATCTACACTGGTCGTTCGCCCAAGGACAAGTTCATCGTCAAGGACGCTACTTCTGAAAACACCGTATGGTGGACTTCTGAGGAGTACAAGAACGACAACAAGCCCCTTTCTGAAAGCTCTTGGGCTGTGCTCAAGGATCTCGCTGTTAAGGAGCTCTCCAACAAGCGCCTCTTCGTGGTAGATGCTTTCTGCGGTGCCAACAAGGACACTCGTCTCTCTGTACGCTTCATCGTAGAAGTAGCATGGCAGGCTCACTTCGTGACCAACATGTTCATCAAGCCCACTGCCGAAGAACTCGAAAACTTCAAGCCCGACTTCGTGGTTTACAACGCTTCTAAGGCTAAGGTTGAAAACTACGCTGAGCTTGGCTTGAACAGCGAAACTGCTATTGTCTTCAACATCACCAGCAAGGAGCAAATCATCCTCAACACTTGGTACGGTGGCGAAATGAAGAAGGGTATGTTCTCTATGATGAACTACTACCTCCCCCTCAACGGCATGGCTTCTATGCACTGCTCGGCCAACACCGACCTCAAGGGCGAAAACACTGCTCTCTTCTTCGGTCTCTCTGGTACCGGTAAGACCACCCTCTCTACCGATCCTAAGCGTCTGCTCATCGGTGACGACGAGCACGGTTGGGACGACAACGGTGTGTTCAACTTCGAAGGCGGTTGCTATGCTAAGGTGATCAACCTCGATCCCGTGAGCGAACCCGACATCTACAAGGCTATCAAGCGCAACGCTCTCCTCGAGAACGTAGTAGTGGCTGAAGATGGCAAGATCGACTTCAACGACAAGTCTAACGGCGAGAACACTCGTGTTTCTTACCCCATCGACCACATCGATCAAATCGTTCAGAAGGTACGTCCCATCTCTGCAGGTCCCGCCGCTAAGCAAGTTATCTTCCTTTCGGCCGATGCCTTCGGTGTATTGCCTCCCGTATCTATCCTCGACGCTGGTCAAACTCAGTACTACTTCCTCTCTGGCTTCACCGCTAAGCTCGCTGGTACAGAGCGCGGCATCACTGAGCCCACTCCCACCTTCTCTGCTTGCTTCGGTCAGGCATTCCTCTCGCTCCACCCCACAAAGTATGCTGAGGAACTCGTGAAGAAGATGGAAGCCAACAACGCTAAGGCTTACCTCGTGAACACTGGTTGGAACGGTACTGGCAAGCGCATCACCATCAAGGATACTCGTGGTATCATCGACGCTATCCTCGACGGTTCTATCGAAAAGGCCGAAACCAAGACTATCCCCTTCTTCAACTTCGTTGTGCCCACGGCTCTCCCCGGTGTTGATCCCAACATCCTCGATCCCCGCGACACTTACGCTGACGCTGCTCAGTGGGAAGAGAAGGCTAAGGATCTCGCTGGCCGCTTCATCAAGAACTTCGCCAAGTACACTGGCAACGAAGCTGGCAAGGCTCTCGTAGCTGCTGGTCCCCAGCTCTAATCGCTAACTAATATGTTTGAGTAACTCTCCAAACTCTCTGAGTTTAGAGAGTTACTCTCGTTTTATATCTTGTCGAAAGTAATCCAACATCCCGTACATTCAATGTCCTTAATCTCTGTTGGCACAGTCAATAAAAAAGACGGACGAAACAGAATAGCTGCATTGAAATAAGTTCTAAAAGCCAGCATTCTCCCCTCGAGGATGCTGCTTTTTTCGTATCTTTGCTTGCTAACTCATCATTCTCTAAAACGAAATTATTCCCCATGGCCAAAGACGAACTCACGCCGATGATGCGCCAGTTTCACGACATGAAGGCGACCAATCCCGATGCCATTCTGTTGTTTCGCTGTGGCGACTTCTACGAGACCTATTGCCAGGACGCTGTCGTGGCCTCGCAGGTGCTGGGCATCACGCTCACCAAACGCAATCAAAAAGGAGCCAGTGCCCACACGGAGATGGCCGGATTTCCACACCATGCGTTGGACAACTATCTGCCACGACTCATTCGTGCAGGCTTTCGCGTGGCCATTTGCGACCAACTCGAAGATCCCAAACTCACGAAAAAACTCGTGAAGCGCGGCATCACCGAACTCGTCACACCGGGTGTGGCCTTGGGCGATAATGTCTTGACCAGCCGCGAAAACAACTTTTTGGCCGCCATCCACTTTGGATCGGCAGCCGTGGGACTCTCGTTGCTGGACATCTCGACGGGCGAGTATTTGGTGGCCGAAGGAACAGTAGAATATATCGACAAACTCCTCGCTGGTTTTCAACCCAAAGAAATCCTCGTGGAACGGGGACAAAAGAGCAAGTTCGACAATCTCTTTTCGGGTCGTTACTTCGTCTTTGAGTTGGAAGACTGGGCCTTTGCCGAAAGCTCAGCACGCAGCCGCGTACTCAAGCATTTTGATGTGGCTCATCTCAAGGGGTTTGGCGTAGACCATTTGCACGCGGCCACCACAGCTGCAGGGGCCATCCTCACCTATCTCGAACTCACGCAGCACCATCACACCGACCACATTACGCGCCTGGTACGCATCGAGGAGGAACGCTTCGTTCGCCTCGACAAGTTCACCATTCGCAACCTCGAACTCGTCACCACCAACCATGGCGACGGGCGCTCACTCCTACAAACCATAGACCGCACACTCACCCCCATGGGAGCGCGTCAGCTACGTCGCTGGGTACTCTTCCCCCTGCGCGAGGTCAAGGCCATCGAAGAGCGACAGGACAGTGTAGAATACTTCTTTCGCGAACCCAATTTCCGTGACCTCTGCGAGATGGAACTCTCCAAGGTAGGCGACTTGGAACGCATCGTATCGAAGGTGGCTACGGGACGCATCAATCCGCGCGAACTCCAACAACTGCGGGCTTCGCTCGAGACGGTGATGATTCTCAAAAACGTGTGTTCCACCGCTTCGCAAGAGAGCATTCGCCACATCGGCGAGCAGTTGGAACCTTGCATAGCCCTGCGCCAACGCATCGAGCAGACACTACGTCCCGAACCTCCCCTTGCCGTGAACAAAGGAGGCGTGATCAACAGCGGCATAGACCCTCAGCTGGACGAACTGCGCGACATCCAAACTTCGGGAAAAGACTACCTCCTCAAAATACAAGAGCGCGAGAGCCTACGCACAGGCATACAAAGCCTGAAAATAGGTTTCAACAATGTCTTTGGTTACTATATCGAGGTGCGCAATACCTACAAGGAGTTTGTTCCCCCCGAATGGATACGCAAGCAGACACTCACGCAAGCCGAGCGTTACATCACGCAGGAACTCAAGGAGTATGAAGAAAAAATCCTCGGTGCCGAGGACAAAATTGTGGTGCTCGAAACGCGCCTCTATGGCGAACTCGTAGCAGCAGCGGCCGAGTGCATCACAGCCTTGCAGCGCAATGCACAGGCTCTCTCCGATTTGGACTGCTATCATTCTTTGGCCTCCTTGGCCAAAAGTCAGCGCTATGTGCGCCCCATTGTAGACGAGAGCCTCACGCTCGACATTCGCGAAGGCCGCCACCCCGTGATCGAAACACTCATGCCAGCTGGCGAGGAATATGTGGCCAACGACGTGCAACTCGACACTGAAAAGCAACAAATCGTCATTGTGACGGGTCCCAACATGTCGGGTAAGAGTGCCCTGCTGCGTCAAACAGCACTCATAGCACTACTGGCGCAGATGGGTAGTTTCGTGCCAGCAGCGAGCGCACACATCGGCATGGTGGACAAGATTTTCACACGCGTGGGTGCATCGGACAACATTTCGGTGGGCGAAAGTACCTTCATGGTCGAAATGAGCGAAGCGGCCAACATCATGAACAACCTGACCGAACGTAGTTTGGTGCTCTTTGACGAATTGGGACGCGGCACCTCGACCTATGACGGCATCTCCATCGCTTGGAGCATTGTCGAACACATTCATGAGCAGCCCAAAGCTCATGCTCGAACGCTCTTTGCCACGCACTACCACGAACTCAACGAGATGGAAGCCCTCTTCCCCCGCATTAAAAACTACAATGTTTCGGTGCGTGAGGTGGACCACCGCATCGTGTTCCTGCGCAAACTGATGCGCGGTGGTTCGGAACACTCTTTCGGTATCCACGTGGCACGCTTGGCCGGTATGCCCAGTAGCATTGTGAAGCGAGCAGAAGTAATTTTGCAACAACTCGAAGCCAACAATGCCCACAACGGACAGATGACACCCACAGATACCACCACCGAAACAAACAATAACAACGCACCACAACTCAGCTTTTTCCAACTGGACGATCCTGTGCTCAGTTCCATTCGCGACGAGATTTTACACCTCGACATCAACAACCTCACGCCCATGGAAGCGCTCAACAAACTGCACGACATCCGCAGCATTCTCACTGGACAATGATTGCGAATAAAAAGTTCGCACACTCAGTTTTTCCCTTTCCCTATGCCTCTTCTTTTCTATGTCTCTTTTAGATTTACTTCAGCACCGCCGTGCCGTTCGCCACTTCGATGCCCAACAACCCATTGATTCGACTGTAGTGCGTCGATGCATCGAACAATCTGTATTGGCTCCCACCAGCAGCAATATGCAACTGTGGGAAGCCTACCACGTGACCGATCCCACCGTGCTCAAATCTTTGGCACACGCTTGCTTGGATCAAGGTACATCCACGACGGCACAACAGATGGTTGTTTTTGTAACGCGCCCCGACAGAGCCCGCCGTCATGCAGACCTCAATCTGCAAATGAACATCGACAATATTCGTCACACCTCGCCTCAAGAAAAACAAACAGCTCGCATTCAGTTGCAAAAACAATACTACGCACGACTCATGCCCTTTGTTTACGCACGCTTCTGCGGATTGTTAGGAATTTTCCGTGTCCTATTGACACAAGTTTTAGGTCTGTTCCGTCCCATGATGCGACAAGTATCGGAGTCTGACATTCGCGTGTCCATTCACAAGAGCTGTGCGCTGGTCGTTCAGACTTTTATGCTTGCCATGTCCGAAGCAGGCTACGACACCTGTCCACTCGAAGGTTTCGATTCTCTACGCGTAAAAAAGGCACTTAACCTGCCACGCTATGGTTGTGAAATAAACATGATTATCACCTGCGGCATTCGTACTCCTAAAGGAATTTGGGGCGAACGTCAACGTCTACCTTTTGATACCTTCTATCATCAAGTATAAAGTATCGAGGTCTTGCTATCCAACAGATAAAATAATGGCTGTGTAGAATGTTTCTACACAGCCATTATTCTAAGACAATCCCAACAATTCCTTGACCAGCGGCAAAACTTCTCGATTCAACACCTGGTCGTTCAGATAGTGCCCGCCGTCGAACACACGCATGTGCTCGCGGCCGTAGTGCTTGGCAAAATCCTTTTGGTGGTTCACATGGTCGTCCTTGTCGCCAAAGAGGCCCCACACCTTTGCTTTTTCCTCGGCAGTGATGCTTTTGAAGGCCCCCTTTTCTAAGTCCTTAAATTCGGCTATCATCGCCTTGTCCACCTTAAACTCTCGTTCGCCATCTTCTCGCTTGTTGCGCCATTCGCGGCGTCCCATTCCCGAGAAAGTGAGTAGGCGCGACATCTGAAACGAAGGGTTCACCAAAATACGCGTCACACCTTTCAGCTGTTCGACATAGAACGCGCCCATCGAAGTAGCCACAATAAGATCGGGAGTTTCCGTTTTTACCAGTTGCTTCAAGAGTGCCATAGCTGCTGCAGGCGAAGCAGGCAAATCGGGCGAGAGCACGCGCACACCCTGCTGGTACAGCTGCTGGCGCAACATTTGAGGCGTACCAGAATTTCCACTCGACGCAAAACCATGAGCATAGAGAATCGTAAACATAACACTATCATTTATTCAGATCGTCTGCAAAGGTAAAAAGCCCTTTCGACAAGCACAACTCTCTGCGCTAAAAAATGAAGAAAAATGGCGACTCCACCCTGTGGAAAACTCACTTAATATTGTGGAAAAGTTGAGGAAAATATAGTGGAAAACCAGCGAAAAACTCTCCCCCTCCTTTCCCGCTTCTCTCCTCTCTCACTTTCCACATATACCCACCCGAATTCAAAGGTTTATCCACCTTTATTTATACTTTTATCCACAATCATACTTCATCTACAATACACTCTATTTTAAGCCGCTACCTCCCTTGTTCACACACTTATCCCCACTATCCACAGCCATATCATAGTACCAATACATTCTTTCTCTTTTATAAAAAGAATTCTTTCAAAAGAAAAAGAGAATACATAGAAAATAAAAGAGACGTGGGGAAAACGTGGAAAAAATGCGTACTTTTGCAAGCACAACCCCTATATAGCTTTTTTATGCTCTCACTCGATCTCATCTACAAAGCCTCTACACTACTCAAACCCGTGGTGCGACACACCGAGCTCATTGCCACCGACAAGGTCAATCCACGATGCAAGGTATGGATCAAGCCCGAAAATCTTCAAGTCACGGGTTCCTTTAAGGTACGTGGAGCAGGGTTTCGCATCGCCCAGTTGAGCGAGGAAGAGCGCAAGAAAGGAGTCATAGCCTGTTCCGCTGGCAACCATGCTCAGGGTGTCGCCTTGGCCGCACAAAAACTCGGCATCCCTGCACTCATTTGTATGCCCGAGGGAGCTCCTATTTCCAAAGTCGAAGCCACCCGTGAGCTTGGCGCCGACATACAGCTTGTACCCGGAGTCTACGACGATGCCTATACCCGTGCCTTAGAACTGCGCGATAGCACAGGAATGACCTTTGTGCATCCCTTCGACGACGAAGCAGTCATTGCAGGGCAAGGCACGATAGGAATGGAGATTTTGGCCGAAAATCCCGACATCGACGTCGTTTTCGTTCCCATTGGAGGAGGAGGGCTGGCTGCAGGAGTAGCTTTTGCTATCAAAGCCCTCAAACCAGAGGTTCACATTGTAGGAGTAGAAGCCGAAGGAGCAGCTTGTATGAGCATGAGCCGCGAGAGTGGCAATATCTGCACTCTCCCCAGCATTCTTACCATTGCCGATGGTATAGCCGTGAAAGCTCCAGGAGAAAACACTTTTTCCATTTGCCAGCAATATCTCGACGAAATCGTCACCGTCACCGAAGACGAAATATGTTGCGCTATTCTTGCCCTTATCGAAGGCCACAAACTCATTGCCGAGGGAGCAGGTGCTGTGAGCATAGCCGCTGCCATGTTTGAAAAAGTTCCCTTAGAGGGCAAAAACGTATGTTGCGTAGTAAGTGGAGGTAATATCGATGTGACCATTCTTTCGCGCGTCATCAATCGCGGTTTGATGAAAGGAGGTCGCACCACCGAGATGCTCATCGAACTTCCCGATCGTCCAGGTTCTCTTCTTGGGTTGACAAAAGTCATTACTCGCGAAGTGGCCAATATCATCTCCATTCACCACGAGCGCAATGGCGAAAGTCCCGATGTGAACAGCTGCAATCTTCGTATTGTGCTCGAAACGAGAAATTTTGAACATATCACCCAAATAAAATCTGCTATTACCCAAGCAGGCTATCAGATTTTAGCATAACTTCTTCCCGCGCTGCAAGCTTTTTGTTTTTCCTTCCCACTTAGGAAATTCTAGCTCGCAGCGCGGTTTTTCTTCTTCCCACTTTCGAGGGTGAGGGAGGAGTTTCTTT
>JAUNKN010000023.1 GCA_030532685.1 Bacteroidales bacterium
TGCCCCTTTTTCCGTTTGCACGCCGCTCCTTGGCGTGACACAACGTTGCTGCCGTCTGGCTGCTTATAAGGGTAGGGGAGCACGATGCACATTCATGTACGCCACACAGACAATTCCCCCTCATACGCTCAACCTTGGTGGTCGGCTACTCACGCTCGACCGCCCACTCGTTATGGGCATACTCAACGTGACCCCCGATTCATTCTATGCCTCTTCGCGCACGCCTGCCGATGCGCCCGAAGCCATCGCCGCTCGTGTGCGCCAAATTGTGAACGAGGGAGGGGATATTATAGATTTGGGGGCCTATTCTACACGCCCCGGAGCCGACGATATTAGCCCCGAGGAAGAGATGCGCCGCTTGGCCCAGGCTCTTGAGATTGTGAAGCAAGAAGCGCCCGATGCACTCCTCTCGGTCGATACCTTTCGGGCCGATGTGGCACGTTGGTGTGTCGAGTACTATGGGGTAGACATGATTAACGACATTTCGGGAGGCGATTTCGACCGCGCCATGCATCGTACCGTGGCCCGATTGGGCGTGCCCTACATCTTGATGCACACGCAAGGACGCCCCGAAACGATGCAACAACAACCACACTATGAGGATGTTGTGGCCGAGGTCATCGAGCATCTGGCACGTCGCGTGCAGCATCTGCGCGACTACGGCGCGCGCGATGTCATTGTCGACCCGGGCTTTGGCTTTGGCAAAACGCTCTCGCACAACTACCAACTGATGCAACGCCTCGTGGACTTCCACGAGCTCAATGTGCCCCTGCTCGTAGGAGTGAGCCGCAAATCCATGATTTATCGCCTGCTCGACACTACGCCCGACGAGGCCCTCACGGGTACCACCACGCTCCATACGCTTGCGCTGCTCGCAGGGGCTCACTTCCTGCGAGTGCACGATGTGCGCGCTGCAGTCGAGTGTCGTGCAATAACGCTCAAAACGCTTCATCCCTATGATTGATTTCGGGCTGAAAGATGCCATCGACATCGCTCTCGTAGCCCTGCTGCTCACCTATCTTTATCGCGTGATGCGCAAGTCGAGTGCGGCCAATATCTTTACAGGCGTGCTCACTTTCGTGGTCATTTGGATTTTCGTGTCCAAAGTGTTTGAGATGCGCTTGCTGGGTAGCCTTTTCGATGCACTCATCAATATGGGTGCGCTGGCCTTGATTATTCTGTTTCAAGAGGAGATACGCCAGTTTTTCTCCACACTGGGCACGCAACGCGCGGCCAACTGGTTGCGCTGGATGCGTCGCAACAGCGACGATGTGCACCATCGCGAAGAAATCATGCCGCTCGTGATGGCTTGTATGAGTATGAGCAAGCAAAAGGTGGGGGCTCTCATCGTGGTGGAGCGAGAAACGAGCGTGACCGACCTGGCGACCAATGGCGAAACCCTCGATGCTGCCATCTCCCAGCGACTCATTGAAAACATCTTCTTTAAGAACTCTCCACTGCACGACGGCGCGATGGTGATAGGGAATAAGCGCGTGCGTTCGGCAGGCAACATCTTGCCCGTGGCCCACGATAGCAACATTCCCAAATCGTTGGGCTTGCGCCACCGTGCGGCCTTGGGATTGTCGCAAAAGAGCGATGCACTCATCATCATCGTGAGCGAAGAGACGGGCAACATCTCTATCGCGCAAGATGGGCAGCTTTTCCTCAAACTCTCGGCCGAAGACCTCGAAAGTCGCCTCACTGCGACGCTGGGGCTGGAGAGCGCATAGTTTGCGAGCCAAGAGCTTGCATAATCCATAAAAAAAACGTAAATTTGCAGCGATAACGACAATTCGCTTATGGCACAATCGCACACAATAAAAAGACACCGACTGCACAACGAAGGCCGCCCCACACTGATTTTGGGTGGGCTTGTCTTGGCACTCATCGCCTTTGGTGGCTACTGGCTACTGGCCGAGAGCTGCCTGGTTTGCTATCTTGTGGTGTTGCTCATCGCGGCGGTGGTTTATGGCATCATCGTCAATTTCTTCCGTTGCCCTCTGCGCTCCTTCCAAGGCGATGCGACGAATGTCGTCGTGGCACCTGCCGATGGCCGTGTGGTGGTGATTGAAGAGGTCGAGGAGAATGAGTATTTCCACGATCGCCGCCTCATGGTCTCTGTCTTTATGTCCGTGACCAATGTGCATGCCAACTGGTTCCCCGTCGAGGGCGAGGTGAAGCTGGTGCGCCATCACAATGGCAATTTCTACAAAGCGTGGTTGCCCAAGGCCAGTGTCGAAAACGAGCGAAGCACCGTCGTGATTGGTACTCCCTCGGGGCATGATATTTTGGTGCGTCAAGTGGCTGGAGCTGTGGCTCGCCGCATTGTGACCTATGCTCAGGAAGGCCAAAACTGCCAGCTCGACAATCACATGGGATTTATCAAGTTTGGCTCGCGCGTAGACGTTTATCTACCCGTAGGCACCGAGGTGTGCGTAGAATTGGGACAGGCTACAACGGGCAATGAAACCATCTTGGCTCGTCTCACTCCGAAAAACGACTAATATTTTCATTCCTACCGACCGCCTGCTCCGTGATAGTGGGCGGTCGTTTTTTAATCATGCCTTAGCATCATGAAACGTCACATTCCCAACATGCTGACTTGTGCCAATTTGCTCTGCGGCGCAATGGCCACCATCTATGCCCTTTATTTTTCGCCCACGTTTGCCCTTTTGTGCATCGTCTTGGGAGCTGTCTTTGACTTTTTCGACGGTTTTGCGGCTCGTCTACTTGGAGTGCAAGGGCCTATGGGCAAAGAGCTCGACTCTCTGGCCGATGTCGTCACTTTTGGCCTTGCGCCTGCCATGATGCTCTTGATGTTTTTGGGCAACATTGGTCGTGAGTTGCCTTTTGTCTACTTCGCGTTGAGCTATGCAGCTTTGCTCATTCTCCCCTTCTCTGCGCTGCGCTTGGCCAAGTATAACATCGACACCCGTCAGAGCCATTCCTTCATTGGATTGCCTACTCCTGCCAACGCTCTCTTTTGGGCTGCCCTCGTAGCCAGTTTGTGGGAAATGCCCTTGCGCGATTGGCCCTCCAATGAGCTACTCTTGCTCTACATCTCGCTCATTGTTATCGTAGCGTTGAGTTGCTGGATTTTGGTGGCCGAAGTCCCGATGTTTGCCCTCAAAGTGAAAGATTACTCGTGGCGAAACAATCGTCTGCGCTACCTCTTCCTGTTGGCGGCATTGGTACTGAGCATAGGCGGCTGGCTCTTGGGCTTTTATGGTTTGGGCATTTCGGCCAGCATTCTGCTATACGTGCTGCTTTCGGCCGCTACGCAGCGCAAGGCAGTGACACAATGACGCATTGGCACAAGGCTTGCATTGAACAGAAGCAGAATTTCCTTTAAGGAAGGTGTCGTGGGCAGATGTCTCGATGCTATTCCATCACTTTTCAATCGCAATCACTATGTCTTTACTTGGCTGCCTACTCGCAAGCGTTCTTGGTCTGTTTATTTTTGCTTTCGCCTTATTGGGAGGTGTCCTGCGCTTTTTGACAGGCCTCTTAGGGCTTACTCCTCCTCACGAAGAGAAAGGGCAAAGACAGGCTTACTCGCAACAGCAACAGACTCAACGAAATCGCCAGCAGACACGTACGCAAAATGCTCCTTTGAAGGAGAAGATTTTTGAACGAGACAGTAGCGAATACGTAGACTTTGAGGATGTAAGGCACTGACCCACTCTCTCTTTTACCTTTCTCCCGAAGCTCCTGTACTCACGGCGATGGGCACAGGACAGATTCCAACTTATTAAACAGACCATTCTCCCCGTTCAACCTCGCGCTTTAAGCAAGTTGAACGGGGAGAATGGTCTGTTGGGATAGAATAAGACAAGACTTACAGCTGTTTGTGATACCACTTGCCCCAACGGAAATAGGCATAAGAAGGCAGTAGGCAAAGAAAAGCATAGAGAAGCTCGCTGCCCCAAGCGACAGAAAGTGAGCAACGAAGCTGGAAAATGAGTGCGTACACGTAGATGCAATAAATGACGAGCGCAAACAGCTCAATCCACAAGGCAATGCGTGTGTTGCCCGTTCCCGATACGGAATGAAAAAGTATCGTGCCAGGGATTTGAAACACATAGCTCGTACCTAAGACCAAAAGCGGGAGGACGCCAGCCTCGATTAGTGGTTGCTCGTTGGTGAAGATGCCGAGCACCGTACGTGGAAACAAAGCGATAATCAACCACATCGGGACGATGATGTAGGCCGAGAGTCGAATGACTTTCCCATGCATGGGACGCACGGCCGCAATATCGCCTGCTCCCAACAGATTGCTCGTGAGTGTCGAAGCCGTTGAGGCGAAAGAGATGAGGCTCATGAATGTAAAAGCCGAGATAGAGCGCAGCACATTGGTCACGGCCAGCTCGCGCGTGCCAAGGTGCTCGATGGAAATGAAGAAGAGAAACCACGTGGAGAGCGAAAGAAAACTCTGAATCATCAAGTTGCTGCTCACGCCCAAGAGTTTCTGGAGGAGCCGTGGTTTGAAGGTCGGAAGTTTGTCGAGCCCATAGCGATGAAAGTCGATTTTGCGCCAGGTATAGATGATGTAGAAACTCATGGACATCATGCTCGACAAGGCCGAAGCGATGGCTGCGCCCGCAATTCCCATTTCAGGAAAACCGAAATGCCCGAAAATGAGCAGGTAGTCAAATACGAAATTGGACACTACCATAACCAGCGAATTCCATTTCAAGATGCTGGTGTGGGTCGTAGCGATATAAAAGGCCCGGAAAAGCACGGCTATGGTGCTGAAAAAGATGCCCCACATGCGCCATTCGAGATAGATCCAAGCCGACTCGCAAACTTCGGCCGAGGAAATGATGAGTCGCAAAATGGTGGGCGCCAGCCAGTGGGTGAGTCCCAGCAATAAGGACGCAAAAAGGAGCAAGAAGCCTAAACTATGGTAGAAGGCGATGCCAATGTCGCGATGATTGCCCTCGCCATTGCGACGTCCCATCAAAATTTGGGTGCCTGTCGAAAAGCCCATGATGAGCATAAACACCGAGATGAAAAAGATGCCGCCCAAGGCCGAGGCGCCCAAGGCTACTTCGCTCACACGACCGAGAAAAGCGGTATCGGTCATGCCGATGAGTTGTTCGACGAGCGTGCCAATGAGCATCGGGAAAGCGATTTTCCAGATGTCACGGTAGCTAAATCGGCGAGAGGTAACAGAAGATGCGTTGGTGTGTGTCATAAGTTAGCGCGAAAGTACGACTTTTTCGGCAGCAGAGCAAAGCGTTCCCACATTTTGCCAGTGAGCTTTGGCGATAGAAGTTAGCGATGCACTTGGCAGCGATCTCCAAAGCGTGCGACGTCATCGAGTAGACTTTGAGCAAAAGCGAGCATGGCATATGACAAATGGGTATGGCATATTGTAAAAAAGAGCTCTGTTCCCACTTGGTGGAGGGACAGAGCTGTTGGAATGGTGCTTCGTGGCAGGGCATCGGCAGATGCACTATAATTTTAGACAAAGCAAATGGGTGGTCCAGTATTGACCTTGGTAGAAAAGCCAGTCTTCGAGTTGTGCCGTTGTGGTGTAGCCCGACTGTGCGAAGAGGGCCAAGGAAGCCGTGTTGGTGGCAGGCACATAGGCATACAACTGATGCAGAGAAAGAATCGTGCGGCAATAGTGCTCCAATGAGCCTAAGATTTCGCGTCCATAGCCTTTTCTGCGATATTGCGGCAGCACCACGATGCCCACTTCTGCACGGTGATGTTCGGGCGAAAAGTCAATGAGATCTACCAAACCCACAGCTTCGCGTCTTTCTCCAATCATCTTTTCGGCCACTAAGCGAAGTTGGCGCAGGGCATAGATGTCGTGACGGGTGGCCAAGGCGATGTGCTCTTTCAAAGCCACTCGTGAGTAGGGCGCACGCGTGGAGGAAGAGAGCCAAAGGTCGCTATCGTTTTCGAGAGTAAAGAGCAAGTTAAGATCAGAGGGTTCGAGTGCTCGCAGCTGCATGAGGGTGAGTTTTAAGTGAAGACCTCGCTTCCAAAAATAAGGGTACGATGTTCGGGCGAGTAGGTGCCAATGTGCGAGCGATGATCGGATTGCTTGAAAGCCTCGAGCATGCACTCGTAACTAAAATCTTGAGTCGAAAAGGCCACGATTTCCTCTTCGGCGTGGCGAGGAAACTCAGTGGTGCAGTTGATGCGCAAGCCCCAAGTGTCCTGCTGCTCCAAGAGGTGGGCATGGCTATCGGTCTTGCCCACGTAGAGCACTGTCGAGGGATGTCGCAGAGCGTTGGGGAAAAGATAGCGACTCCAAGCCTTACAGTTTTGCTTGATGAGGGTGAGCAGTGCTTGCAGGACGATAGCTAAATAGACCGGGAGGGCCAAGATGCGCGCCGAGAGCGGGAAGTGCTTGCGGAAAAAGATGAGCATGGCTTGGTAGAATACGTGCACGTAGCGATAGGTGTTCTTGTGGGTGCTTTCGCCCTTGTAGTGCAAAATAGGTGTGGGCACGTAGATATTGTCGTAGCCAGCGAGCAGGAAACGGTAGGAAAGGTCGATGTCCTCGCCATACATGAAAAAACTTTCGTCAAATGCGCCGCACTCGTCTATCGCTTGGCGGGAGCACCACATAAAAGCTCCACTCACAATCTCAATCGAAGCCACCTGCTCCTCGTCCAAGTAGCGCATGTAGTAGCGGCCGAAAATCTTGGAAGTAGGAAAGAGCGCTGCCAGTCCCGACATGCGGCAAAAAGCCGTCCATGGGGTGGGCAAGCCGCGGCGACTTTCGTAGGCCATGCTGCCATTGGAGTGGAGCATCTGTACCCCCATAGCGCCGAGACGAGCTGTGGAGCGTGCTTGTCGCAAACAGTCGGCAAAGGTGCGCTCGGTGACTATCGTGTCGGGATTGAGGAAAAGCAAGTATTCGCCCGAACACTTGCGCACCGCCTGATTGTTGGCGCGGCCAAAACCTACGTTGCGCTGATTGGCCACGAGGTATAAGCGTTCTCGCTCATTGTTGAGCGATAATTGCTCAGGGAAGGCCTGCTGCAAATGCGCAATCGACCCGTCGTGTGAGGCATTGTCCACGACCCACACCTCCACCCCAATGTGGGCGGCTCGGGCAGAGCGCCACACACTGTCCAAGCACTGACGCAAGTAGTGCTTCACGTTGTAAGATACGATAATGACGGAGAGTTCGATTGGCATGATTTTTCTTTTTCGCACGCAAAGGTACTGAAAATGCGCTCACTTTGCAAGCTCCTCTTCGCATTTCTCCTCACCTTTGAGGGAGAATTTTGTCAGAGCTCGGTGCTTGCTGCTTGCTCGGAGGAAGGCGAGGGAGAGTGAGCTGTGGTAAAACAAGAAGTCTTGCGCATCGAAGAAACGAGCGCTCTCTCCAATCGCTCCAGAACACAAGAAAAAGGAGTCGTGTCGAAAACATCGCTTCGACACGACTCCTTTGGGAGTATTAAAGGTAGTATAGTTGCGTTCTTTTTACATCATACCGCCCATACCGCCCATTCCTGGAGCGCCCATAGGCATGGCAGGAGTATCTTCCTTTTGGTCGCAAATCACACATTCGGTGGTGAGGAACATACCAGCTACCGAAGCGGCATTTTCCAGTGCAACGCGCGTCACCTTGGCAGGATCGAGCACGCCCATAGCACGCAAGTCGCCAAAGGTTTCGGTCTTGGCGTTGTAGCCGTAGAAGCCTTCGCCCTCGCGCACCTTATTGACAATGACTGCGCCCTCTACACCTGCATTCTTGCAGATTTGACGCAAGGGCTCTTCGATGGCACGGCGAATGATGGAGATACCCGTTGTTTCGTCGTTGTTGTCGCCCGTAAGGCCCTCGAGAGCTTGCTGTGCGCGAATGTAGGCCACGCCACCTCCCGTCACGATACCTTCTTCGACAGCGGCACGAGTAGCGCAGAGTGCATCGTCGCAGCGATCCTTCTTCTCCTTCTGCTCGGTTTCGCTGGCAGCACCCACTTGGAGCACACACACACCACCCGAGAGCTTGCCCAGACGTTCTTGGAGCTTCTCCTTGTCATAGTCGGAGGTAGAATTGGCAATTTCGTTCTTGATTTGCTGCACGCGTGCGGCAATGTCCTCGCTGCGTCCAGAGCCGTTCACGATGGTAGTATTGTCCTTCGATACGCTCACCTTCTCGGCTGTGCCGAGCATCTCGAGGGTGGCCTGTTCGAGCTTCAAGCCCTTTTCTTCGCTGATGACCGTACCGCCCGTGAGGATGGCAATATCTTCGAGCATAGCCTTGCGGCGATCGCCGAAGCCAGGAGCCTTCACGGCGCAAATCTTGAGTTGAGTGCGCAAGCGGTTCACCACGAGGGTAGTGAGGGCCTCGCTATCCACGTCCTCGGCAATCACGAGGAGAGGACGGCCGCTCTGTACGGCAGGCTCGAGAATGGGGAGGAAATCCTTGAGATTGGAGATTTTCTTGTCGTAGATGAGGATGTAGGGATTTTCCATTTCGCACTGCATCTTCTCGGCATCGGTCACAAAATAGGCCGAGAGATAGCCGCGGTCAAACTGCATACCCTCTACTGTCTTGAGCACCGTGTCGCGGCCCTTAGCATCCTCGATGGTGATCACACCATTCACGCTCACGGCACGCATACCGTCGGCGATGAGCTTGCCAATCTCAGCGTCGTTGTTGGCCGAGATGGTAGCTACTTGCTCAATTTTGTCGTAGTTTTCGCCCACCTGTTCGGCCTGGCTCTTGATGCTTTCTACCACAGCATTCACGGCCTTGTCGATGCCTCGCTTCAGGTCGAGGGGGTTGGCACCTGCGGCCACGTTTTTCATGCCCTCGGTCAAGATAGCCTGGGTGAGCACGGTGGCAGTGGTGGTGCCATCGCCAGCGTCGTCGCCCGTCTTGGAGGCCACGCTCTTCACGAGTTGTGCCCCTGCGTTTTCAAAGGCGTTTTCGAGTTCAATTTCTTTGGCCACGCTCACACCGTCTTTGGTGATGCGGGGAGCACCAAATTTCTTCTCGATCACTACGTTACGTCCCTTAGGGCCGAGGGTTACTTTGACGGCATTGGCCAGTGCATCGGCGCCTTGACGCAGCAGTTCGCGAGCGTCTACATCGTACTTAATATCTTTTGCCATGTTGTTGTCTTATTGTGGTTGGAACGATTACAAAATAAAGAAAAATGCTGACGAGGCGAGCTCTACTTCACGATGGCCAGCACGTCGCTTTGGCGCATGATCAGGAGTTTTTCGCCATTGGCCTCGACTTCGGTGCCTGCATATTTGCCATAGAGCACACGGTCGCCCGCTTTGAGCACCATCTCCTCGTCCTTGGTGCCACCGCCCACGGCGATAACTTGACCTTGGAGGGGCTTTTCCTTAGCAGTGTCGGGAATGATGATGCCACCTACTGTTTTTTCTTCGGCAGGAGCGGGCTGGATGAGCACGCGGTCTGCAAGGGGAGTGATTTGCATAGTCGTTGTGTTATGTGTGTAAATGTATTTGCCCTAAGTAGGAGCAAATAGTTTGCCAGCGTTGGGCGGAGTGTCATTTTGTCAGACGTGTTTTTTTTGCATCCAGATTTTCTCTCTTAATTTTGACCGGAAGGGAGGGGGAGGGTGTGCTGTTCTTGCGCGCGTGCGCAACTCCCTATTGTATCTTGAATTTTCCTTCCATTGCTTCCACTTCTGAGCTAAGTATTTGTAAATCAGTCGTAAGTTTGTGGAAGGGGGAAGAGCTTTTGCTTCCACTGTGCCCTCAATTTAAGACTTGGAAACCTCTCCCTCTTTTCGTCTATGACAGCTTCTGCATGGGCTGTCGAATGCTGCTGTGGAGGTGAAATGAAAATTCCTTCCACAATCTGTTGTTTTGAAAATCAGTAAGTTGTGCTGCTTTTGTGGAAGGCTGGAAGCAAAAGTCAAAGTCTAATATAGGGAGATATGTGCGCGTGCGCGAGGCGAAATGGAGAAGCGAAAAGGACAAGTAGGCGAGGAAAACGCTTGGAACAAAGTGAGAGAGGAAGCCTTCCGTCCTACGTGCGTCGTAGGATTTTCTACGTGGGACGCACGATTTTTTAGCTCGCAGCGAGAAAATCGCGGAAGGGAGAGTTGTAAGGAATGGAGTGAAGCGCAAGAAAACGCTGGCTACGATGGGAGCTTGCACTCCTCTTAGGGGGCGCGTGGAGGAGAAAGTGTATAGGAGTTTTGCAGCCGTTTTCGGTAAGTCGAGTGTGAAAAATGAGGGGAAAAGACTCGAAATGTCAAGAAAAAAGCGTAACTTTGCACACGGATATGTTGTATGCCTTGGGCTCCATAGGTCTTGGGCGACAGCGTTTATCGCCGAAATTTATTCCTTATACAATGAAAGTAAAAAGAGTCCTGTACATCGCGCAAGAAATGTTTCCCTACACCGCCGAGTCGCAAATGTCGACCATAGGGCGGCAACTCCCACAGGCCATACAGGAAAAAGGGATTGAAATACGTGCTTGTATGCCACGTTGGGGCTGCATCAACGAGCGTCGCAACCAGCTGCACGAAGTGATACGCCTCTCGGGCATGAACATTGCCATCGACGAAACCGATCATCCTCTGATCATTAAGGTGGCTTCGATTCAGGCCGCGCGCATGCAGGTCTACTTTATTGACAATGAGGACTTCTTCCACAAGCGCCAGATGATGGTCGATGAGGAAGGCCAGGAATATGAGGACAATGCCGAGCGTGCCATTTTCTATGCACGTGGAGTGCTCGAAACAGCTAAAAAGCTGCGTTGGACTCCCGATGTGATACACTGCCATGGTTGGATTTCGTCCATCGTGCCGCTTTATCTCAAGAAAGTATTTGCCGAGGACCCAGCCTTTGCCAATGCCAAAATTGTGTTCTCGGGCTATGACGAAGTGCCTGCCGCTTCTCCTCGAGAAGGATTTGCGCAGCGCGTGGCATTTCGTGATGCCAATGCCGAGGTCTTGGCCGATACGGCTATCGACTTTGAACAAGCTGCCTCTCTGGGGCATCTTGCCGTGCATTTTGCCGATGGATTCGTGCAAGTGGGGGCAGCACAAGGCTTGGCCGAATATGCGCAGTCGAAGAATATCCCCACACTCATCGCGCCCGAAGAAGGACTTACGGCCGATGATTATGCCGACTTTTACGCCCAAGTGTGTGGCGGCGAGGAGGAATAACATACTACACGCCATTTCTGCGTATGAAAGCAAAACTCTCACTGCTAAGCCTCTCTTTGCTGGTCGCTCTGGCCAGCTGCAATGAGGATAGCGCCACCATAGGCGGCGACATCATGCCAAAATCCGATGGCCTGACCACAAGCCATGCCCTTTACACCATCTCCACCAAATCGGTGAAGACGGGGGCTATCACGGGGACGACCACCCGAGGATTTCTCGGCAGCATTGTCGATCCCGAGACGAAAGCACGCACCACAAGTGGATTTTTGGCTCAGTTTCACGTCGAGGACAACACCACCTTGCCTCCCATCGGGAAGATGGTGACCAATGCCGAGGGAAAAGTCGAAGCAGACTCCTGTGTCATGTACATCAATCACGATAGCTATTTTGGCGATTCGCTCAATGTGATGAAACTCTCAGTGCACGAACTCGACAAGTCCAAGGCACTCTCGGAGGCCAGTACTTATCGTACAGACCTTGACCCCTCTCAATATCTTATGGGAGCGGGAGCAGAGCGAAAAACGGTGAGCTATACCGCACTCGATCAGACCAAAAGTCAAAGTGTGCTCAACAATACCAACTTGTATCGTCAAGTGAGCGTGCGCCTGAGTCGTGATTTTGGCACAAACATCCTGCGGCATTATTATGCTCATCCTGCCCATTTCAAAAACTCCTACGAGTTTGCACGCAACGTGTGTGCTGGTTTTTATTTCAAGCATGCAGGTGGAGTGGGCACGATGCTCAGCAGCCCCATCACTACGCTCAATGTGTACTACCGCCAGCACACAAAAGGAGCTACGGGCAATGATACCATCGTCAACACCGTCTTGCGCGTAGGTTCGACCGAAGAGGTGATTCAGACTTCGAATTTCTCGACCGACCTCCCCGAGGAGCTTTTGGCCGACGATAAGGGCTATACCTATGTCAAATCGCCCGCAGGCATTCACACAGAGCTCACCATCCCCGTGGGCGAAGTGGTAGGGGGAGAACACTACAACGACACCATCAATAGTGCTCGCTTCATGCTACGCGTGCACCAGTCTGCTTCTTCCAGCAAATACAAGTTGCAGCCCTCGGAGCACCTACTCCTGCTGCCTAAGCAACAGCTCGAAAGTTTCTTTGAAGGCAGCGCATTGCCCGACGATACGTATGCTTATTTGGCCAGCTCGGTCAAGGGGGCTTACGTGTTCAACAACGTGGCACCGCTCATTTCAGCCCTGCGCATTGCGCGCGACAAGGGAGCTGGAGTCTTGCCCACAGATAGCCCTGCGGTTCGCCAGCAGAAGTGGGCCGTTTGGGAAGCTGCTCACCCTGATTGGAACAAAATGTTGCTCCTCCCAGTATCGGGCGATTATAGTACTGTAGGTTCTGGGCTGCAGAAAGAAAGGGCTTTGCAACGCTTGCGTCACAACTTCAATCTTACGAGTTTGCGCCTTGAAGGTGGCTCAAAGAATCCAATAGAGCTCTCGGTCATTTACAGCCGCTTTCGTCAGTAGTGTAAGGGCGCTGTTTTTATAAAAGAGGCTGTGTCAAGACTTGAGGTTTTGACATAGCCTTTCTTTCTCTTCTCCCCCTTTGAGCGCTGGCAGAGGGCGGACGTTAGCTTTTAAATTTTCCTCCTATTTCGTATTTCTCATGAAAGTTATGCTTTTTGCCGCGGGTTTAGGTACTCGCCTGCGTCCCCTCACCGATACGCTGCCCAAGGCACTTGTCCCCATTGAAGGGCGTCCGTTGCTCGACATCACCCTGCAACGCTTGAAGGATGCAGGAGCAACCGAAGTGGTCGTCAATGTGCATCACTTTGGCGAGCAGATTATCGAGTATCTGCAAAATCATGATTACGGGATACCTGTACGCATCTCTGACGAACGAGAACAACTGCTCGACACGGGAGGAGGCTTGAAGGCGGCTCTTCCCTTGTTTGTACAGGATGAGGCTCCCATCTTGATTCACAACGTCGATATTTTGAGCAATGCCCACTTGTCCGACTTTTATCAGGCACAGCCCCAAGCCGATGTGTTGCTTTTGGTGAGTGAGCGTCCCACGCAGCGCTATTTGCTCTTTAACGAGGAGGGCCGTATGGTGGGCTGGACCAATCGTGCCACTGGAGAGGTGCGCAGCCCTTATCCCGATTTGCGCCCCGAGGCTTGCAAGCAACTGGCTTTTGCTGGTATACATCGCGTGCATCCTCGCATAGCCCGTTGTATGGAGGGGCAGTCCAGTCGCTTTCCGATTATGAATTTTTATATCGAACATTGTCATTTGTTGGACATACGCGCCTATCAGCAGGAGGGCTTGCAGCTGCTTGACGTGGGGAAACAGGACACTCTGCTGGCTGCTGCCAATTTTCTTAGAACGCAATAGTTTGTTGACTTGGCTTGTCAGAACGTATAGGTAAGTGAGAAAAACGCATTGCTGATGGAAAAAAGCGGTGCAAAGGCTTGCTAATCTCGGAAATTGGTTGTACTTTTGCAACGCGTTTGAGAGATAACGCGATTGCGAAAAGCAATGTTTGCGGAAATAGCTCAGTTGGTAGAGCACAACCTTGCCAAGGTTGGGGTCGCGAGTTCGAGTCTCGTTTTCCGCTCCATTGATACGCTAAATCAAGAGAAGCCCAGGTGGCGGAATGGTAGACGCGCTCGTTTCAGGTGCGAGTGTTTAGCGACGTGCAGGTTCGAGTCCTGTTCTGGGCACGCAACCTCTAATTGGTTTAGCTATCGAAGGCTGTCGGAGCATAACCCCCTTGCTCATAACAACGACAATCACTTGAAGAACTACTGGAGAGGTGGCGGAATTGGTAGACGCGCTACTTTGAGGGGGTAGTGTCAATTGCGACGTGGGAGTTCGAGTCTCCTCCTCTTCACTTCACACCCTGCGGAAATAGCTCAGTTGGTAGAGCACAACCTTGCCAAGGTTGGGGTCGCGAGTTCGAGTCTCGTTTTCCGCTCTCAAGCGAATTGCCTTGTGCAGTTCGCTTCTTTTTCTTTACTATTGAATGATCACGAAGAGGAGCGCGTTGAGTTGATGCCCGCCTGTAACTGTTGAGAACCCATTATGAACATCTATATTCGCTATTTCGACCATGAGGCTGTAACCCGTAGTTTCGATGAACTTATCGACTATATAGACAGCATCGGCGAGATACCCATTGACAAGGCGCTTATCGACGAACTTACGGAATATATCAATAGCGATGTCTCTTACCCCAAGCGCTATAAGGTGCGCCCAAGGGTTTACTTTATTCTGATTAAAACCAACGTTTCTACTTTAGAGCAGTTCAAAGCCAACCGACGAGCAAATTTAGAAGCTGAGGCCAATGGCGAGGTGCGTTCGGATTTTCAATATCGTGACGAGCGAACGATGCAGCTCATGGAGCCTCGAGAAGGCTGGTACTTGGGGAAAATCAATTTTAAGCGTGTGATTCTCGTGCCAGGCACGCAAAAATTTCAATATCGAGACACTACGTTCTCGGCCTATGTGCGCGCTCATTCTGCGCAGCATTGCTACAATCGCATCATTGAGCATCTGCGTAATCGGCAAGATATCGATGCGCGCAGCCAGCTCCCTTCGGCTAAGGGAAATAACTTTGAATATGAATATTTAGGTACGGAGCTGAATGCTCCTTTGCCTTAGTGCACGCAACACCCACTTTCGAGAGAATACTATGTCGTTTCTACTCGAAAGTGGGTGTTGTTTTTGAGGGGGGTAGAGAGAGGATTTAGAAGGGGTGAGTAATAAACCTCTTGTTCAACAAGAAAAGCGTTGTGTATGTCTTAAAGGGCGCTTTTTCGGGCTTGAAAAAAGTTTCTGATGAGAGGGGGAGTAGAGTTTGTGTTAATTACTGGCTTGGGGTGTAGAGTTGCAGATTGTTGTTGGTGACTTTCCGTAGTTTTTTGTGATAGACGTCTTAATTCTCCTGGGGAGGGGAAATGATGAATAGGTCAGTCGAAAGCAAGGAATGGGAGCTCGTAAATGATAGTGGGTGAGGGGGAGAAGGGATTAGCGGATTGTCGCAAAAAAATAGGATTACATCTTAACCTAAGAAGGAAGATGTAATCCTGTATCGAAGAGCGGAAAACGAGACTCGAACTCGCGACCCCAACCTTGGCAAGGTTGTGCTCTACCAACTGAGCTATTTCCGCAGGGTGTGAAGTGAAGAGGAGGAGACTCGAACTCCCACGTCGCAATTGACACTACCCCCTCAAAGTAGCGCGTCTACCAATTCCGCCACCTCTCCATTCGTTCGACAACGCTTTGGGCAAGGTCAATGGGGGATTATTGACAAGCGTCGTGCGAAGCTCGGGGTTTCTCTCCCGATTGCGAGTGCAAAAGTACGTTCTTTTTTTGAATCAACCAAGTCTTATGAGCAGAAAATGCGTGAAAAGCACAGAGAAAAGGGGCGAGGAGGAGAAAAACACCGTGCAAAGGAGTGTTTTGCAGAGTGGGAAGGCTGATTGCTCAGGTCTTAGAGAGAAATATGGCGTTTGGGTGCCACATCCCCCAACTGCTCGTGTCTCGTACCTTGGTGTCGCTTTTCCGGGCTGAACTCCTTGTGTGCTATTTTATTTTTGGGTCTTACTACCACAAGGGGCGAATGCCGCCCATTGCATGGGGATTAAGTGATATATAAGACTTCGGGCTGAATGAAAATGTCGAATCGAGATTTTACATCTTGTTGAATGGCTGCAGCAAGGGCTGCAATGTCTTGTCCAGAAGCCTGGTTGGCGTTGACCAGAACAAGTGCTTGCTGCTTGTGTACCGCAGCTGGCCCCAAACTCTTGCCTTTCCAACCACATTGCTCAATGAGCCAAGCGGCAGGGATTTTGATGCCATTGGCAGCGGGGTAGTGAGGCATAGAGGGATACAGCTCCAATAAAGAAGCAGCTTGCTGCTCGGGAATGACGGGATTCATGAAGAAAGAGCCTGCACTGCCTAATTCTTTCGGATCTGGGAGCTTGGCACTGCGCACGGCTATCACCGCTTGTCGCACTTGTTGTGCGGTGGCCGTTTGAGGTTCGATATTCTGGGCTTGCAGTTGTTGCATCAGCGCTGCGTGTGTAAGGACGGGAAGAAATGTGCGATCGAGCTGAAAGCTAACGTGGGTGACGACGTACTGCTGTCGTAGCTCGTGCTTGAAAATACTGGAGCGGTAGGCGTACTTACACTCTTCGGGCGAAAAAATGCGTCGTTCTCCGCTGTTTACCGAGAGAGTCTCGACACTGGCGATACGCTCTGCTACTTCTGTCCCGTAGGCTCCTATGTTTTGTACGGCACTGGCGCCTACTTCTCCAGGGATGTGAGAAAGGTTTTCCAAGCCAAAGTAGCCTTGGGCTACGCAATGTGCAACGAAGGCATCCCAATCTTCGCCAGCTCCCACACGGAGCGTTACATTGTCGTTGTCTTGTTCGACCACTTCAATGCCTCGAATGCGGCTGTGCAAGACATGCCCCTCGAAGTGAGGATGCAGAAAGAGTAGATTGCTTCCACTCCCAATGTGTAGCCAGCGTGGGGCTTGAGCATGCGAGTCCGAAGGTTGCAAGTCTGCGAGTGCTGCGCGCAACTGCTCTTCGTTGTCGTATTCTACAAACTTTGTGCAGGTGGCTTCAATGCCAAAAGTGTTGTGCTGGCGGAGAGAGTAGGGCATGAGGCTTAGTTTTCGAGTTTCACAAGTTTCCATTGTTCCTTGAAGCGTCGGAAAGTGAGCGTACTACTCATTCCGCCCGAGAGGGTTGAGATTTTCAAGAAACGATATTGGCTACTGTTGTTCTGTCGTTCGTAGTGAATGTTGGTGAGATGAGTTGTCGGGAGTTCTGGGGCAAAGTCGTTCCATTGGTTGGGCGTGATGATGCCCGTGATGGGCTGGAACGTATCCTCGTCGAAGGTTACAAATTGTAACGGGTCACTGATGTGGGCTTCGCGGTATTGTGCATCGGTGGCGAAGCGCTGGTAGAAGGTATAAAAATCGGCATTAAGGCTTTGGTCAATGCCTTCTTCGGCGAGTTGTCGGAGCTGCCATTGTCCATTTTGTCGTGCGAACTGATAGCTCTTGACACGTTGCTGGCTGAAATCAAAGTCCTCTACAAGGACTTGGTCGATGCTCGTGTCCTTGGCCAAGCGCATACCCTTGTGGGTGTCGAAGATAAGCGTATAAACCTCGCGCTTCGAGTACATTCTATCAAAACGCCACTGCTTGCGCTCCACCATCTGCTTGTGCCCGTCTACAATATGTGCGAGTGGGAAAGCGATACGAGAGCGCTGGAACTTGGAGCTTTTCATAAAAGCAAAGACAAAATCGTCGAAATACTCGTCGGCTTTCTTGGGAGGAGGGGCTATTTCGACGGCTTCGGTCGTGTCGCTCTGCAGGGTGTCGACAGGCGACACGGTGTCGAGAGAGAGGCTATCGGTTGCAGGCTCTGTGGGCGTTTCCTTTTGGCGGTTGCAGCCGAGGGGTGCGAGGAGCACAGCGAGCGCGATGAAGAGGTGAAGTAAGCGTTTCATTGTAGGCCTGTAATAAACGGAACAAAGGTACGGCAAAGCTGGGAATGTACAAAAAAAAGCGAGGCTTTTTTGCCTCGCTTTTTGTGGGGAGATTATTGCTGTTCGCGCTGGTGGGCGATGAGCTGGAAATCCTTCTTGCGGAGCTTGAAGGAGTTGGTCAAGTAGCTATCGCGCACCACTTGGTTGGCGGCCAATTCCTCGGGAGTTCCGTGGAAGAGGATTTTGCCTTCAAACAAGAGGTAGGCGCGGTCGGTGATACAGAGTGTTTCCTCGACGTTGTGGTCGGTGATGAGGATGCCTATGTTGCGGTCTTTGAGTTTCCAAACGATAAATTGGATGTCTTCGACAGCAATGGGGTCGACGCCAGCAAAGGGTTCGTCGAGCATGATAAACTTGGGGTCGATGGCCAAACAGCGGGCTATTTCTGTGCGGCGGCGCTCCCCTCCCGAGAGCTGGTCGCCCAGATTCTTGCGCACTTTTTGCAAGCGAAATTCAGCAATGAGCGATTCGAGCATATCGCGCTGCTCTTCTTTGGACTTTCCTGTCATTTCGAGCACCGAGGAGATGTTGTCTTCGACCGACATTTTACGAAACACCGAGGCCTCCTGAGCCAGATAGCCAATGCCGGCTTTGGCTCGCTGATAGACCGGAGCCCTTGTGATTTCTTTGTCGCCCAAGAAAATGCGACCTCCATTGGGCACCACCAATCCCGTGGTCATATAGAACGATGTGGTTTTGCCAGCACCATTTGGGCCGAGCAGACCAACGATTTCGCCCTGGTTCACCTCGAACGATACGTCATTGACCACCGTGCGTTTGCCATAACGCTTCACCAGCCCCTCCGTGCGTAGGGTGAGGCTGGGGGCGACGAGAGGAGTAGGGCCGTTGTCGTAAAATCCTGGCAAATCGAGTGGAGCTACCGAGAGGGGCTCTTGGACAGTGTCGTTCAGGTCGTGCATAGACGTCGAGGCTTATGAAAAAAGGAGCATCTCAATACTTGAGCGCTCCTTTGAGATAGAGGTACCAAGCAGATTCGAACTGCTGTAGCAGGTTTTGCAGACCTGAGCCTAGCCACTCGGCCATGGTACCGTTTTGTTTTCGAGTGCAAAATTACAACTTCCACTTGAATTGTGCAAGGATTTCTCCCAGTTTTTTCGTGGTTTGGGTTAGAAAAGTAGGCTTTTATCGAAAAAAACAGCGAAGGGGAGTACAAAATAGCATGTCGCGCCCTCGGTCATGAAGAGCGAAACTTAAAGACGAGGGGAAGCAGGGGGAGCGTTTGTGCTGTGTGTCGGGGAGAGGGCGAGGGGGCAGATTATTCCACCAGTTTGCCTGCTTTTTCAAGGGCGTGCCACAGGGAGTGTCGTGCCTCGGGATTGAGGCTCTGGAGCGTGGCGAGCACGGTGTCGATGCTGGTGCGCGTGCTCTCGTGGTCGTAGGGACACTCCTTGCGTAGCGGCACGTGCTGTTCGGCTTGAGAAAAGGCGCGGAGCTCGTCTTCGTAGCACAGGCAGAGCGGGCGTATGATGGTGAGGGGCATCTTGTCGAGCTTCAGGCGTACGGGCATGGTGGAAAAAGAGCCTGCGAAGGTGAGGTTCATCAGCGCCGTCTTGAGAATATCGTCTTGGTGATGTCCCAAAGCTATTTTGTTGAAACCTTCCTGCTGTGCCCATTCAAACATGCGCTTGCGGCGCGTCCACGAGCAGAGAAAGCAGGGTGAGCGACGCTCCTCTCTATCGGGCTCAAAGCTGGCCTCGACCAAATGGAAAGGAACTTCGTGTTGCTGGCAGAAACGATGGAGAAAATCGAAATCGGCCTGATAGTCGATGTTGGCCATCTTGATGTGGAGTGCCTCCAAGCGAAAGTTGCGATTGTAATGGCGTCGCATTTCGCCCAGCAGCTGTACCAGAGCCAGCGAGTCCTTACCTCCCGACAGACCGATGAGGACGGCGTCGCCTGGAGCAATGAGCTCGAAGCGTTTCACACCCTCGCGCAAGCGACGGCGAATGCGGTGAGATAGGCGAGAGTCGGTCATAGGGAAAAAAAGAGGAGAGGGAAATGAAGAAGAAACAGGAGAATGGAGAGAATGAGAGCGGGAAGGAGTGGGCGCGATGGGAAGAGCAGAAAACTGCATGCGTCGTAGAAAATTCTACGTGGGAAGAAAAAAATCCTGCGTCCCACGTAGGATTTTCTTCGTGGGACGCAGGAGAAAGGCTTGCCCCAGTTGTTTTGTCAAGAGGGAATAACTGAACATCGGGAGATGGGGCGAAAAGGTCTTACTGCTGCCACATTGCCCAGGCTGCTTCGGCTTGGCGGTGGAGCATCTCGAGCCCGTTTTTGATGGTCGCACCTTGCGCTTGTCCCAAGGCCAGAAAACGAGTGAGCGCAGGATTGTAGACCAAATCGTAGAGCAGATGGCGCGAGGTGAGGGCGGCATAGGGGAGAGGAGGAGCTTCCTGTTCGTGCGGATGCATACCCACGGGAGAGCAATTCACGATGAGGGAAAACTGCTCTAAGTGTGCTGCCGTGAGCTGTTCGTAGCTGAGCTGGGAGAGGGCGTGTGGCCCTACTCGTCGCAATGTGCTCGAAGCGTGGCGCGACACATAGGTGGGAGCGATGCCCAACTGGTGCAAGGCCACGACAACGGCACGCGAAGCGCCTCCTGTGCCCAAAACCAAGGCTTGGCGATGGTGGGCAGCCAGCAGTGGGCGGAGGCTCTCGCGGAAACCAATGAGGTCGCTATTGTCGCCCAGAAGCAACACTTCGCCTTGTGGCCTGCGCACGACGCGCACCACATTGACCGCTCCGATGGCTTCGGCTTCGGCCGAAAGACCATCGAGTAGTGGCAGAATGGCCTGTTTGTGAGGAATGGTCACATTGAATCCTCTCAACTGTGGGCGTTGCTCGACGAGTGTGCGGAGCGAATCGAGCGCGGCGAGCTCAAAATTTTCGTAGGTGGCAGCGATGTGATCGCGTGAGAACTTCTCGGCAAAATAGTCCGCGGAAAAACTATGCCCGAGGGGATAGCCCACGAGGCCATATTGTTGGGGAGCGGGCATCATTTGCAAGCGGTATAGAGCGTGCTGATTCCGAAAGTGAAACGCTCGAAGCGCACATCGCGGAAACCTGCTTTTTGCAAAATCTCCTGCATCACTTCGCCCTGCGGGAAGGCTTCCATCGTGGCAGGGAGGTAGGTGTAGGCGCGGCTATCCTTGGCAAAAATGCGGCCAATGAGCGGCATGAGTCCGTGAGAGTAGAGCCAGAATATCTGTCGCATGGGGAAACGTGTAGGAGCGGTGAGCTCGATGATGACGAGGCGTCCTCCAGGGCGCAACACGCGGTGCATCTCGCGCAGACCGCGATCGAGATCGGAGAAGTTGCGAACGCCATAGGCCACAGTTACTGCGTCGAAACTGTTGTCGGGCTGAGAGAGGGCGAGGCAGTCGTCTTTTTGCAAGGTAATCTTGTCGGTGAGTCCTGCCTGTGCTACTTTTTCGCGCCCCACGGCGAGCATGCCTTCGCTCAAATCCACGCCCAAGATGCTGTCGAGCTGCAAGCGCTCCATGGCCATAAGAGCAAATCCCCCCGTACCTGTGGCTACGTCCAAAAGGTGTTTGGGGGCAAAGGGACGCAAGCTGTCGATGGCGGCACGACGCCACGAGTGGTCGATGCCGAGGGAGAGCAATTGGTTGAGAAAGTCGTAGGAATGGGCAATGTTGTCGAACATTTGTTCGACTTGCTGGCTCTTTTCGCCTTCGGCGGAGTAGGGCTTGATGTCTTCTTGCTGATAGTTCATGGCGTAAGAGAAGAGGAGGTGGAAGTAAAGGGGAGGAATTGTCGCGAATGCTGCGCGAAACGGGGCGATGTGCTTCGCAAGAATCGGAGCATAGAGCTTATTCCTCGGAGAAGTCTTTGAGTATTTCTCGGTAGGCACTGTACAAGCGCGCTTGGCTCACGAAGCCCACATAGTGGTCGTGCACATCGATCACGGGCAGTGTTCCTGCGTCGTTGCGTTGGAATTTGTCCATAATGTCGGCCATCGTGTCGTCCGTGCGCACCACGGCGTGTGGTTGGGTCATGAGGCCGCGCACGGTAAAGGAGTTGTACAGTTCGCTACGGAAGATGAGGTGGCGAATGTTGTTGATGTTGATCACGCCGAGTAGTTCGCCATTGGGTGCGCATACGGCAAAATGCAGGCGGCGCGAGGTGGCGATGAGCTGCAGCATGCGTCCGAGATACATGTCGGGGGTGAGGACTGGGCGAGTCTTGTCGGTCACGGCCTCAAGGTTCATCAAAGTGAGCACGCTGCGGTCTTTGTGGTGCGTGAGGAGTTCGCCGCGGCGAGCCAAGCGCATAGAGTAAATGCTGTGAGGCTCAAATACGCGTGTGGTGAGGTAGCTCACGGCCGAAACAATCATCAAGGGAACGAGGAGCTGGTAGCCTCCCGTAAGTTCGGCAATGAGAAAAATACCGGTGAGCGGAGCGTGAAAAACGGAGCTCATCACTCCCGCCATGCCATAGAGGGAGGCATTGCTCGTAGGTAGGTTCAGGTCGAAGGGGCGAAAGATGTTCCAAACGGAGGAAAAGATGAAGCCCGTGACAGCTCCAAGAAAGAGCGAAGGGGCAAAGGTTCCTCCGCAGCCGCCTCCGCCATTGGTGGCCGTAGAAGCGAATACTTTGGTCAGGACAATGAAGCCAAGATAGAGGAGCAGCAGCTGGTCGTGTCCATAAAAAAAGGAGTGGTTCATCACAGCATTGGCGTCGAGTGCCGACTTACTGTTGATGAGCGTCGCTATGGTGCTGTAGCCTTCGCCATAGAGTGGGGGAAAGAGAAAGATGAGGGCGGCCAGGACCGAACCTCCTAAAATCCATCGCAAGTAGAGATTGCCAATGCGGGCAAAGACACGCTCAAAAGCATTGGTGACGCGGGTGAAATAGACCCCTACCAAACCGCAAATAATGCCCAAAACAATGGCACTGGGAACGCGCGAAACGACAAAAGGTTCGGTCAAATCAAAATGAAACATCGATGCGCTTCCTGAAAGAAAGTAGCTCAGGCAAGCGGCCGAGGCACAGCTGATGAGCAGCGGGACGAGCGAAGACATCGTGAGGTCGATCATGAGTACCTCGATGGTGAAGACAAGACCGGCAATGGGAGCTTTGAAAATGCCTGCCACTGCTCCAGAAGCACCGCAGCCTATCAAAATCATGAGCATGCGATGGTCCAAGTTGAACCAACGACCAAAACGGCTGCCGATGGCCGAACCTGTGAGAACGATGGGCGATTCGGCTCCGACCGAGCCTCCAAAGCCGATGGTCAAGCCAGAAGCAATGATGCTCGACCAAGTGTTGTGCCCCCGCAAGTAGCCCTGATTGCGGGAGAGTGAGTAGAGAATTTTGGTCACTCCGTGCCCGATGTTGTCGCGCACCACGTAGCGAATGAAGAGCGCCGAAAGCAGAATGCCCACTGCGGGATAGAGCAGGTAGAGAGGGTTGGAGCTATCGATGTGAAAGTTGCGCGTGAGTTGGTGTTCGACAAAGTGGATGAACCACTTGAGCGCGTTGGCCGCCAATCCTGCCGAAAGTCCTACAACGAGGCTCAGCAGGAGAATAAACTGCTTGGGCGTGAAGCGCGATTGTATAGATTGGCGGATGTCCATGGGAGGAATTAGTTTCGAATGATGGTGATTTCGGACGAAGCACTGAGCTTGATGATCGAAGATGCCTGGCCGTTGTCGGGTTCATCGCGACGGGAGGTGCACATGTAGTCCACAGCTTCCAACACTTCGGGCGAAATGTCGGCAAAACGGCGTGGAGCGGGTTGTCCACTGATGTTGGCCGAGGTGCTCACCACTGCGCGCTTCATGCGCATGCAGAGTGTGCGCGAGAATTCCTCTTTTGTGACGCGCAAGGCTGCACTGCCGTCTTCGGCCTTCAGATTTTCGGCCAAGTGACGCACGTTGTCGTAAACAATGGTCAGTGGGCGCTCGCTCAATTCAATGAGATCCCAAGCCACGTCGGGCACGTCGGGCACGTAAAATTGTACTTTCGCCTCGCTATCTACGAGCGAGATGAGCGCCTTGGCATCTTCGCGCTGTTTGATGGCGTAGATACGAGCCACGGCTTCGGCATTGGTTGCATCGCAGCCCAATCCCCAAATTGTGTCGGTGGGATAAAGGATTACGCCTCCACGCTGCATCGTTTCGAGAGCCTGGGCGATGTCTTGTCGTTGTTCGGGAGTAAGCATAAAATTATCGCTTCAAGCGGTTGAGAATTTGGGTGTAGCCCCAAGCCAATGCGAGGCACACCATGATATATAGGAGGAGCGAACCATAGACGAGGGAGGGTTCGTCCATGCGCACCGCACGACCAGCAGCCAAGATGAGATGCTGCCGCACCACGGGGTGAAAGGCAAACACGGCTGCCGAAATGGGGCCTACCCACATCAAAAAGTGGCGTATTTTCCCCTCGGGAATGAGGCGTGCCAAAGGGAGAAGGGCCATCACGGCAAAGAGAGGAGAGAACCACCACAATTCGACGCGGAAGGCTGCACCAAAGGTGAGGAGCGTGCCTGCCATAGCCATCAGTAGCGGGGGGAATTGCCATTCTCGGCGAGCGTAGGCGATGCCCAAAGCAAAGGGCAGAAGATGCCCCACGGCATTGTAGCGCACGTATTCGAGGGCATAAATCTCTCGCCCCTCCCAAGTAAAATGCAGGTCGCTCATGTAGAGCCACACTTGAAAGGCCAGCGTGAACAAGGTGCTCCCCCAAAGGAGGGTGTGGTTGCGCCAACGCCAAAAAAACAAGGCGTAGAGGAGGTAGAACTGCATGATTAGTGAGAAAAACCACCAAGGGCCCATCATCATACGACCCGTCGGGAAAAAGTTGGTCGTATAGCTCACCATGCGGAACAAATCCAAACTATCGTGCTGGAAGCCTTCGCGTAGTAGCTCCTCTCCTAAAATGAACAGACCAATGGCGGGGAGCATAATCCACCAAAGTTTCTGTGCATTGTGCCAGAGAAATCGCCCTATGTGTAGGTGATTGGCACCTTCACGTTCGTGCTTCTTTACCAGGCCATAGCCGCTCAAAAAGAGAAATAGGGGCACGCCGTAGTGGCCAAAGTGCGAGAGGGTGTTGAGCAGCACATGAGGACGCAGCGCCTCATAGTAGCTCATGAGTTTCCAAATGCGCGTGGCGTCGTATTGGTACTCGTTTTCGATAACAGCCATGGGTAGCCAGTGGCAAAAGTTGTGCAAGGCTATCATCAGGATAGCCACACCTTTGAGCAGGGCCGTGTCTTGGCGAGAGAGGGTCATGAAGGAAAAAGTTGGGAGAAGTGGGTGGGAGGAGGGCTTATCGTGTAGGAAGAGTGGGCTGGGCTTGTTGCATCACTTGGTCATAGTCTACCTTCTCTTTCACCCAGCGGCGCTGAGCTCTAAAGTGAGGGGAGAGCAAGTCGCGTTCGGGACGATAGTAGGGTGTTTGGATGCCTGCTAACCCGAAAAGCAAATGTGGGAGATCGTCGGTACTGAAAGGACGATGCTGAGCAGCGCGTATGGCTCGCCACACTTCGGGATGCCTGCGGCGGAAGGTAGGGGTGCTCCAAAACATGAAAGGCACTTCATACTCCGCGCGAAGCGTGGCTGCATCGGGGCTGGGGGTGTGATTGCGGCCGTAGCGTCCGGCTTGCCCGTCGTACACCTCCTCGCCGTGGTCTGAAAAGTAGAGTACCAAGGCATCTTCCTTGCGAAAGTGGGCCATGATGCGAGCCACGCACTCATCGTTGTGTAGCGTAGCATTGTCGTAGTGTGCCACAATGCGGCGTTCGCGTGCAGTGAGGTCTGGTCGGAGAATGTCGTGTTCTGAAAATACGGCCTTCTCCTTAGGGTAGCGTTGGTCGTATTCCATGTGTTGCCCGTACAGATGGAGCAAATAGAGATTGCGAGGGGCGGGCTGGTAGTGGCGCAATAGGTGCGTGAGCTGTACGTCGCCGCGCGAACGGAAAGTGTTGCGGTGGTCAAAACACAGGCTGTCCATGCGCGCGTCGTTGAGGAAGAACGAACCATTGAAGTCGATAACGCCTTGGGCTGCCGAACGGTAAAACTGATTGGTCACAAAGCAAACACGATAGCCCGAACGCCGAAATACGGCAGGAAAGAGTACACCATCGGTCCACGCTCCCCCCTCGTCGGCACTTTGTGTGGACAGAAAGGACTTGAATGCCTGGCTCGTCACGTTCCAAGGCGAAATGACCTGGTCGAACTTGACGAGGTGCCCGCGTTTGGCAAACCGAGAAAGATAGGGCGTCGTGTTGAGCCGATAGCCGTAGAGCGCGGCATGGTGCTTGTTGTAGCTTTCGCCGATGATCACAACGATATTGGGGCATTGCGCAGTGCAACTGTCTACTTTCAGATTCTCCATACGCTCCATGAGTCGCTCCGTTTCTCCACGGGCTATGTGGAGAAAGTGAGCAGCATGCAGGAGTCGATAGTGTGGAGCGTAGAATGTGCGCACAGGCACAGCCTCGGCCTGTCGTGTATCCTTGTTGGTCAGGAATTGCCACATCTTTTGCTTTTCGCCCACCCAGTCGGGCAGGGCTATGCACAGCCCTGCAAGGGCCAGTAGTGGAAGCAACACTTTGGTCCAAAGTGCACTCGCTCTGTGCAAATGCCCCACGGCAAGCGTAGGAAGTTGTTGCCCAAGTCGTCGAACCAGCAGTTTGCCCCAACGAGCTGCAAAGAGGTTGCCCAGCAGAATGGGAGCAAAGAGGAGAAGCGTGCGCCACAGCTCTTTGCTACGCATCACTCCCATCAAGAATTCGCGACTCTCGCCCCCATTGGTCTCTACGAGTAGATTGAGCATCGTGGGCGAGAAGGTGAGCCGAAAGCGATAAAAGAGGTAAACCTCTGTGAGCGATAGGCCATAGGCCACGACATAAAGCGTGCCTTTGGCCACGACACGAGCGGTGCGAGGTAGGAGCGATAGAAGTAGGCCTAAGCAATACAGGTCGACGAAAAATTCAAAGGCAAAAAACACTCTGTCGCTGTGGGGCAAATCGACCACAACTGTCGTCACGATGGCCAGGGCGACCATCGTGAGCAGGAACACGCCATGCTGTACCAGTGGCCGTGCGATGAGTGAGAGCAGCGGCTCTCCATATTTTTGAAATTTCGTCATAAATTAAGGCCTCGTTCAGTGGCTTGAGGCACAATGCACGGCAAATTTACAGATTTTTGCCCGAGCAAACAAGCCACTTTTCGCATTTGTGCACCCCATAGCAAGGGCTGTTATCTCGCCTCACCTCTCGGGAGGGATAGAGCCTGTGGCGGCAGGATTGGAACCAGCATGGAGCAGCACGTGTAGGCCCTGTTTCATTCGCCAGTTGCCTTTCGATGGAAAAGTGCTTGAAGAGCTACGTTTTTCTACGACGCACATAGAAATTTCTACGTGGGACGGAATTAGATCTACGGGGGCAGAACATATTCCTGCGTGGCTCGGTGA
>JAUNKN010000024.1 GCA_030532685.1 Bacteroidales bacterium
TTCCTTCCCACGTAGGATTTTCTACTTCCCACGTAGGAATCCCCCTTTCTCTCGCCGCATTGATTTGCTCTTTTTTCGCGGCTCGTTCTCTATGCTCCGCACGACAACCAGGCACTCCTCACAGAGCCAACGCCTGCGTGGTTCGCGCATCTTTGTTTCACCCTCACCCTTTTTTCATTCCTCAATCTCTCTTGCCATGAGCACCGACAATTTTTACATCACCAAGCGCGATGGAAAGAGCGAAAGTTTCTCGCTCGACAAAATCAAAACTGCCGTTCTCAAAGCCTGCACAGCCGCTGGCGAACCACTCAATGCCGACGCCCTGGCCAAAATCATGAGTCGCCTGCGCGTATGCAATGGTATGAATGTCGAGGACATTCAGAACCAAGTGGAAGTGGCGCTCATGAGCGAGCAGTATTTCAAGGCAGCCAAGGCCTTTATCGTGTATCGCAAGAAGCATACAGAGGATCGCGAAACAGCCGAAAAGCTGCGCTTCCTCATCGACTATTGCAACGCGCGCAACGCAGCCACAGGCTCCAAGTTTGACGCCAATGCCAATGTCGAAAACTAGAACCTGGCCACGCTCATCGGCGAAATTCACAAGGGCGTCTTTATTCGCCTGAATCGTCGTTTGCTCTGCGACAAAATCAAGGAGATGTATGGCAAGGAAGTGGCCGACCGCTACATCTATTTGCTCAAAAATCACTTCATCTACAAAAACGACGAGACCTCGCTGGCCAACTAT
Organism: Bacteroidales bacterium; assembly: GCA_030532685.1. Lineage (GTDB taxonomy): Bacteria > Bacteroidota > Bacteroidia > Bacteroidales > Bacteroidaceae > Alloprevotella. The sequence continues at coordinate 746 of JAUNKN010000024.1, forward strand.
TGCGCCTCTATCACGATGTACCCCTGGCTCTTGGGCGGCACAAAGAGCATAGGCGGCAACTCCACCGCTCCGACCAACTTGAAGAGCTTTTGCGGCGGCTTCATCAATATGGTCTTCATCGTCAGCTCTATGCTGAGCGGCGCCATTGCCACCCCCGAGTTTTTGATGTACATGAGCCACTTCCTCGAAAAGGAATATGGCGAGGACTACTACCTCCGTGCCCACGAGCAAGCCGACATGAGCTTGCGCAAGCGCACCATCGACAAGATCATCACCGATTGCTTCGAGCAAATCGTCTACTCCATCAACCAGCCCACGGGAGCCCGCAATTTCCAGAGTGTTTTCTGGAACGTGTCCTACTACGACCGCCACTATTTCGAGTCTATCTTTGGCGAATTTCGCTATCCCGACGGCTCGCAACCCCACTGGGAGGGCGTGTCGTGGCTGCAAAAGCGCTTCATGAACTGGTTTAACGAGGAGCGCACCAAGAGCGTGCTCACCTTCCCCGTCGAGACCATGGCGCTGCTTTCTAAGGACGGTGACGTGATGGACAAGGAATATGCCGACTTCACGGCCGAGATGTACAGCAAGGGACACTCCTTCTTCACCTACATGAGCGACAATGCCGACTCGCTGGCTTCGTGCTGCCGCCTGCGCAACGAAATTCAGGACAATGGTTTCTCCTACACCCTCGGAGCAGGAGGCGTGTCGACGGGCTCAAAATCGGTGCTCACCATCAACATTAACCGCTGCGTGCAGCAGGCCACGCGCGAGGGGCGCAGCTATGTGGAATATCTCGATTCCATCGTAGACCTCTGCCACAAGGTGCAAATGGCCTACAATGCCAACCTCGAATGGATGCGCGAACGTGGTTTGCTCCCCCTCTTCGATGCAGGCTATATCAACATCAAGCGTCAATATCTGACCATCGGCGTGAACGGCATCGTCGAGGCGGCCGAAAGCTTGGGCATCACCATCAGCGACAACAGCGAGTATCAGGAATTTGTGGAAAATGTGCTCTCGCTCATCGAGTCCTACAACGTGAAATACCGCTCCAAGGAGCTGCTCTTCAACTGCGAAATGATTCCCGCCGAAAACGTAGGCGTGAAGCACGCACGCTGGGACAAGGAGGCGGGCTACTACGTGCCGCGCGAGTGCTATAACTCCTACTTCTACGTGGTCGAAGACAAGCAGACCGACCCCATCGCCAAGTTCCGCCTGCATGGTCGCCGCTACATCGCCCACCTCACAGGCGGCAGCGCGCTACACTGCAATCTGGACGAGCACCTCTCGCCTGCCCAATATCGCCAACTGCTGCGTGTGGCCGCCATCGAGGGCTGCAACTACTTCACCTTCAACATTCCCAACACCCTGTGCAACGAGTGCGGCACCATCGACAAGCGATACCTGCACGAGTGCCCCCACTGCAAGAGCAAGGATGTGGACTATCTGACGCGCGTCATCGGCTACCTGAAGCGCGTGTCCAACTTCTCGGCCGACCGCCAAAAGGAAGCTGCGCGCCGCCATTACAGCCCTGCTCCACAGGCATAACAGCTGCCGCGGCAAGCTGAACGCTCTCTGCAAGGGTTTCTTCTTTTGCCATGCTCAAATACGTAAATCACGACATCGTTTTCCAGGAGTTTCCCGACGAGGTGACGCTGGCCATCAACCTCTCGCTCTGTCCCTGTGCCTGCCCCGGCTGTCACAGTCCTTATCTTTGGGGCGACCATGGCGAGGAGCTCACGCTCGAAAGGCTTCTGGCACTGGTCGAGCAGTATGGCGCAACCATCACCTGCGTGGCGCTCATGGGCGGCGACAACGACCCGCTGGCTGTGCTGCAACTGCTGCACACGCTGCGCGAACAGCATCCAAGCCTGCACACGGGCTGGTACAGTGGTAGGCAGGAGCTGCCCACGGGATTTGAACCCGCGCAAGCCCCGACCTATGTGAAGCTCGGCCCATGGCGCAAGGAGCTGGGGCCGCTCTCTTCCCCCACGACCAACCAGCGTATGCTGCGTTTCGCTCCCGATGGGACGAGCACCGACATTACGCATCGCTTTCGCAAATCGTGATGCACCTCTCATCCTCCCTCGACCTGTAGCAGTGTCGAGGGAGTTTTGGTTTTCCTTGAGTAAGAAAGGCGATTTGCCGCACATTAGCAGGAGCGAAATTTTGCTTGTCGCGGGCAAAACTGTATATTTGCAAGTCGAAACGAAGGGCAGCGGCTTCGCGCTTCTGCCCCATTGTTCACGCATTTCTCAACGAAGATTACCGATATGTCCGACAGAAAAGTTCGGGTGCGTTTTGCACCCTCTCCCACAGGGCCACTCCACATAGGCGGAGTGCGCACCGCACTCTACAACTATCTCTTTGCGCGCCAACACGGCGGGCAGCTCATTTTCCGCATTGAGGACACCGACTCCGCGCGCTTTGTGCCCGGAGCCGAGGAGTACATCATTGAGGCTTTCAAGTGGCTGGGCATCGAGTTTGACGAGGGAGTGAGCTTCGGCGGCGAGCATGGACCCTACCGCCAAAGCGAGCGTCGCGACATTTATAAGAAATATGTGGACCAACTGCTCGAAGCGGGCTTGGCCTACATCGCTTTTGACACGCCCGAACAGCTCAATGCCAAGCGCGAGAGCGTGGCCAACTTCCAATATGACGCCTCTACGCGTGGCGACATGTGCAACTCGCTCACGCTTCCTGCCGAGGAGGTCGCAGCGCGCATGGCCGCTGGCGAGCAGTATGTGGTGCGCTTCAAGATCGAAGCAGGCGAGGAGGTCGTAGTGGACGACATCATTCGCGGTCGCGTCGTGGTGAACAGCAGCGTGCTGGACGACAAAGTGCTCTATAAGAGTGCCGACCAGCTGCCCACCTACCACTTGGCCAACATCGTGGACGACCACCTCATGGAGGTGAGCCACGTGATTCGCGGTGAGGAGTGGCTGCCCAGTGCTCCCCTGCACGTGCTGCTCTATCGTGCCCTCGGTTGGGCCGACACTATGCCCCAATTTGCCCACCTGCCCCTCTTGCTCAAGCCCACAGGCAATGGCAAGCTCTCCAAGCGCGATGGCGACAAGTTGGGCTTCCCCGTGTTCCCTCTCGAGTGGAAGGGCGAGGACGGTGCGGTGAGCAGCGGCTACCGTGAGAGTGGCTATCTGCCCGAAGCTGTCGTGAACTTCCTCGCGCTCTTGGGCTGGAACCCAGGCGACGACACCGAAATCCTCTCCATGCAGGAACTCATCGAGAAGTTCGACCTCTCGAAGTGCTCCAAGGCTGGTGCTAAGTTCGACTACGTGAAGGGCTGGTGGTTCAACCGCGAATATCTCTTGGCGAAGCCTGCTTTGGAACTTGCTCCTGCCTTTTGCAACCTGCTCCAAGCGCAGGGCATCAGCACGACACCCGAACGTGCGGCAGCCGTGATCGACATGCTGAAAACGAAGAACGTGGAATATGTAGACGCGCAGAGCGGACAAACGAAGAAGCGCAATGTGAGCTTCCTGGCCGACCTCTGGCCCTTGTGCGACTTCTGTTTCATCGCCCCCACCAACATTGACAAGGAGGACAAGTTTGTCAAGAAAAATTGGAAGGACGATGCGCCTGCCATGATGCAAAAGGTCGTGGAGCTCATCGAGCAGCTGCCTACCTTCGAGCACGATGCACTCAAAGCGGCAGTCGATGCTTGGGCCGAGGAGTCGGGCAGCAAGCCTTGGAACGCCTGGCGCGTGGCGCTTGTGGGCGAAGGCAAGGGTCCCGACATGTACGAGCTGTCGGCCTTCTTGGGCAAGGAGGAAACATTGCGCCGCCTGCGCCATGCCCTCGCTACGCTCTAATCGTCCAGCCTTTTTGAACTATAATGTATAGCTTCGGCATATTTCTTTACGCTTTAGTGGTGCGCCTTCTTGCTCTTTTAGGACACAAGAAGGCGCGCCTCATGGTGCGCGGACACCGAGCGGCTTGGCGTTTGCTCCAAACGCAAATCGAACCCGGACAGCGCTATGTGTGGTTTCACGCGGCCTCCCTCGGCGAGTTTGAGCAAGGACGCCCGCTCATGGAACGCCTGCGCCGCGAACAGCCCGACCGCAAAATCCTGCTCACCTTCTTTTCGCCCTCGGGCTACGAGGTGCGCAAGGACTATGACGGGGCCGACCTCGTGTGCTATCTGCCCTTTGACACGCCACTCAATGCACGCCGCTTCATTCGTTTGGCACAGCCCGAGATGGCCGTGCTCATCAAGTATGAGTTTTGGCGCAACTACATTCACCGCCTGCATCGCCGCGAAATCCCGGTATATAGCGTCAGCTCGATATTTCGTCCCGAGCAGGTGTTCTTCCGCTGGTATGGTCGCGGCTATGCCCGCTGCCTGCGCCGCATCACCCACTTTTTTGTGCAAAACGAGGAGAGCATCGCACTCTTGCAGCAAGTGGGGGTGAAGGACAAGGTCTCGGTGGTGGGCGACACCCGCATGGATCGCGTGGTGCAGATTCGGCAAGCGGCGCGTCCCTTACCGCTGGTCGAGAAGTTTGCCCGCGGACATCGCGTCATCGTGGCAGGCTCTACTTGGCCGCCCGACGAGGCTCTGCTCTTTGCCTTCTTGGAGCGGCATGAGGACTGGCGTTTGGTCATTGCCCCTCACGTGGTGAGCGAGGCGCACCTGAGCGAAATCGAAGCCGCCCTACCGGGACGACACCTGCGACTCTCCGAAGCCGAATCGCAGGATTTGAGCCGCTATCGCACGCTCATCGTAGATGGATATGGAATGCTTTCTTCCATTTATCGCTATGCGACAGTGGCCTATGTGGGAGGGGGCTTTGGCGTAGGCATTCACAATGTGCCCGAGGCGGCTGTCTATGGAGTTCCTGTGGTGATTGGGCCCAACAACCAACGCTTCCGAGAGGCGCGCGAGCTCATCGCTTGCGGCGGTTGTGTAGAGGTGCACACTGCCGAGGACTTCGAGCACACGCTACAACACTGGGAGGAACAGCCCGAAACGCTGGCAAAAGCTGGAGAAGCGGCGGGACACTATATCTTGCGCAATGCGGGTGCAGCCGACAAGGTGTACGAGCATATTTTCCCTCCTCAGGTGTAGGGCCAGGACATTGGCCCATGCCTATGAGCATGGATTTTGGCCCATAAATGGAGGAGCGCAAGAAAGCTCGCAGAGACTCTATCGAGCGATTTGAACAAAAAATATCCCTGCAAAGCTGGAGTAGCTTTGCAGGGATATTTACGTAAAGGAGAGAAGAGGAGCGGTTTATCTTTCGAGCTTTTGGCGGCCCAAGGGTTTGTACTTGGGGTCGATGGCATAACGGCCACCCGTGATTTCCTCGAGCGTCAGGGGCACGTAGACCTCAGTATAGTCGGCTCCCTTGCCATGAGTTTGCTCCTCGTAGTAGAAACCGATGCGGCGATCGGCCTGTACGATCATCGTACTGTAGGCCGAGGGAAGCGTGCTCACTTGGTGACGACCTTCCCAATGGCTACCGAAACTCTGAGGCGAACTGTAGTCGGCACGGGTGAGCGCCTTAAAATAGATACCTACATTGGCACGCCCGGGGCCGAAAGGCACGCTTTGCAGAGCCAGGTGCACGCGTTTGCGATCGGCCTTGCGCAAGGCAGGAACGATGAGTATTTCGCCATCGGTGTTGTTGCGGTCGGCCAGAACGCCAGCGGGCAAATTGCCCGTATGGGCGGCCTGCGCCCAAGTGCCTGTTCCGGTCTTGACGTTGTCGTAGGTGTAGATGTTGTAAAGGCGATGCCACTTTTGGGGGAACACGCGCGAAGAGAGCAATACGTTACCGTTGGGAAGTTCCTCGATTTTGGGCTCGTCGCCCTCTACACAGGGTAGGGCATCGACACCGCCCAGAACGTTCCAGCTGCGTCCGAAATCGTCGGAATAGAACACGCGATTGCCTCCATCGCGGGCAGCCACCGCACCATAAATACGGTAGTGACTGCCTACCTTGATGCGCGAACTCTGACACAGACGACCGCTGCCGAAGAAAAGGCTCTTGATCATGCCATGCTTAGACTGGCGGAAGGGGGAGTAGATTTGTTCGCTGATACCCTCGTAGGCTTGCCACGTTTCGCCACCGTCCAAACTGCGCAGCAGGCCCACAGGGTTGGGATTGCCTTCGGGATAGTTGCCGTTCCAATAGGGCGTTTCCCCATGCACGCAGAGAATGAGTACTTCGTTGCTCTGGCGATCGGCCACGATGGCGGCGTCGCCAAAACCGCAGTCGGGAGCACCCTTTACGCCTGTACCATTGGCAATGAAACGCTCTTCGCCCCAAGTTTTCCCATTGTCCTTGGAAATGCGCACCTTAATGTCTACCTCGCCATAGCCAATGTCTGAGCCACAGGGGCGATGGTCGCTCACGGCAATCAAGTTGCCATTTTTCGCTTGGGCTATGGCGGGAATGCGGTAGGGCTGTTGACCGGGACGCGTCACAAAGAGTTCTTGATAGCGCGTGCGGTCCACGGGGGGAATGGTGGCGCCTGCCCATTCTTGTGCTGAGGTGCTGAGGGCGCACGCACTCAAAAGTAAGGAAAAGAATACTTGCTTCATAGAGAATGCTGGGGAATTAAGGTGAATGATAGAGCGAAGATACTGATTTGTATTGGATTGTGAGCGAGTCGCAAGAGTGATTTAGGTTTTCTTTCCTAAAAGAGAGAAAAGGTGAGAAAGAAAAGGAAAGGACAAAGCTCTCTTCACAAAAAGCTGTGCCTCAAAGTCGCTTGAGGCACAGCTTTATGAAAAGTAGATAATCTGCAAATTGTGAAACGGAGAACAAGTCTCCTACGAGCATGCTCGTCTTGTCGCTTTATTCGACTTCGGAAGCTCCCTCACCATCAATCTTACCCCAACCTGGGTTTTGATAAACCACAGAGGAGTTGAGATCGCTCTTGTTGGTAGCCGTCTTGCGGAACACAGACTGAGGAAGCGGAGCGAGATAGTGAGCTGGAGTGAAGCGCAAGCCTTCGTAGAAGCGATTGTTCACCTTGGTGATTTGATAGGGGCGCACATAAACGCTGAGAGAACGGGGAGACATATTGCCCTTTTCGCCTACTTCGTCGACCACGCAAGTGGTGGCAAATTGGGTTTCGTAGGGAGTGTCCCAGTAGCGCATTCCTTCGACTTGGTAGTCCTTCACTTGGTCGCAAGCACGCCAGCGTTGGAGGTCGGCCCAGCGCAAGCCTTCACCAATCAGCTCACAACGACGCTCGCGGCGAATGTTGTAGAGCGTGGCATCAATGAGTTGCTTGTGCGAGTAAGCTCCGAAATCGCCCTTAGCTTCTTCTGCCATATTGGTGGCGGCAATCGTGGCGGCAAAATCAGGACTTACGCCAGCGCGAGTGCGCAAAGCTCGCCAATAGTTTTCGGCAGTGGCGTCGAGGCTGTGGTTGAGCTCGTAGGTCGCTTCCATGTAGATGAGCAGGGCCTCGGCTGCACGCATCACCAGGCTACCCGAGGTGCCCCAATGGTGTGTGCCTTGCATAGCTGCCGAATAGTGCTTGCCTTTCTTGAGTGCAAAGCCTGTTGTGGCACGCGTTTCGGCATCGCCCTTCAAGAGCCAGTCGACTTCGTACTTGATGGGGGCACCATCGGTTTGATACACTTCGACACTGTTGTCGCCCTTGGTGAAGATGCGAATACGAGAATCGCGCTGTTGGAGCGTTGCACTGATACCTTGCTTTTCCCACTCGGCTTTGTAGCCCGAAGCTGAGGCGTAAATGGGCAATCCATTGGCCATGAGGAAGGAATTGACAAGACCACGTGTCCAACCTGTGCCACCGCCATTGCGTGCCAGCTGCATTTGGATGTTGTGCGTGATTTTCTTATCACGGTTGTACTGACGCCAAAGGAGCACCTCATGATAGGGGTCCATATTTTCGGCACAGAACATGGTGTAATAAGGGTTCAAGCTTTCCAAAGCAGGAGACATACCCTCGGGCGTGTCGCTGTTTTTGGCCAACTTGTCGACATGAGCATCGCCTACAACCTTGGCCGATTTCATAGCCTCGCCCAAGAAATATTGTATCTCGCTATCGATGTTGAGTCCTTGCACGTCAGCAGGATTGCCGGGCCAGCCTTTGCCACCAGGCACAAAAGCAGTGCCCTTGTGATAGCGCAGGAAAGTGCCTTCATAGAGGGCTACGCGAGCGCGGAGCAAATGGGCAACGGACTTGGAGATGCGGGTCTTGCTGCCTCCTGGAGGAGTGGCCAACAAAAGACTGGCAGCCTTGTCCAAATCTTCAAGAATGAAGCGAGCCACCTTGTGACGAGGTTGGCGATGGCTGGCTTGTAGCAGCACGCTCTCTTCGTCGGGCAGAGCTTGGGTGATGATGGGGCAATCGCCGATGCTTTGCAACATTTGGAAGTAAGCATAGGCACGCAACACGTAGACTTCGCCTATATAGTGCTTAATGTTGGCTTGATTGCCTTGGATTTTCCCTGCTTCATACTTGGGCAACACTTTGTCGAAAAAGTAGTTGCAATTGCGGATTTGTGTGAAGTTCCAAGGGTTCTCTCCATCGCCTACATGCCACTGTCCTGGATCCCAGCGATTGCTGCTCACCTTGGCTATTTGGTTGTCGGTATGATTGTCGCGCCCCCAAATGCCCATGCGGTAGCTACCAGGCTCGTTGCTCGAGAACTTGTAGTAGTTGATGGAATAGGCGGCTAAGTCGGCCTCTGCCGCGAAATACTTTTCGGGCGTCACCTTGTCCAAGGGTTCTTGATCAAGGAAGCCGTTGCAGCTTACCAGCGTGGTGAGCGTGCCGAGCATCAAGATGCCTAAATATTTGATTTTCATAGTCGTGGCGTGTTTAGAAGGTTGCACTCAAACCGCAAGAAATGGTTTTAGAAAGGGGATACATCTTACCAAATCCCCAAGCGTCCGTGGCGTCGATGAGTTCGGGGTCGGAGGTCTTGGTGAACGAGGTGAAGGTGATGAAGTTTTCGGCCGAAACGAAGAAGCGCAGGCTGCTGCACGACAACCGCTGCGTGACGGAAGCGGGCAGTGTGTAGCCGAGCGTAATGTTCTTCAGGCGCAGATAGGCTGCGTTTTGCAAGTAGCGCGTTTGTGCCTTCTGGTTTTTGGTGGTGGTCCAGTCGGGACGAGGATAGTAGGCCTCGAGATTGAGTCCCATAGGATCGGAAGGATCGGAGCGGAAGTAGTCCATGTGCTCCTTGAAGGCTGCCGATTGCCACTTGCCACCATTAGCTCCCCAGAAAGCGGGACCATCGGCCCAATAGTCGCGTTTGAGCACGCCTTGGAAGAAGATTTTGAGGTCGAAGCCCTTCCAAGCGGCATCGAGGTTCAAACCGACGTTGTAACGAGGCGTGGAGTTACCAATGATGCGGCGGTCGCCAGGTTTGTCGAAGGTATTTTCGCCAGCGTCGATTTTTCCATCGCCGTTGAGATCGCGGTACATAATGTCGCCCGCTGCCCAGTTGGCACCCAAAGAGTTTTGGTTAGCCTTGGCCAAGTGGTCGTTCATTTCCTGATCGGTCTTGGCGATTCCGATGGTTTCGTATCCCCAAATGTCGCCGAGGTGAGCGCCTTCGTAGTAAGTTTGGCTCAGGTCGCGACCTTGGTTGGGATATTTGTCAATGACAACTTGGTTGTCCGAAAGACTTAACGCAGCGCCATAACGGAACCCGCCGATATTGTCGCGCCAGCGCACGGCCAATTCCCACCCCTTCGAGGTCATGTCCAGATTGTTGACCTTAGGTACCTTGGCACCCAGCACATCGGGAAGTTCGGGAGCGGGGCCTACCATGTCGTAGGTCTTACGTTGGAAGTAGTCGAAGCTGAGGTTCAAACGATTGTTGAATGAGCCCAAATCGAAACCGATGTTCCAAGTGCGGCTCTTTTCCCAAGTGAGCAGTGCACTCACCAATCCTGGTTGTGAGGCAATGTTGGGCTTATCATTGCCCACGAGCCATTTTCCAGCATTGCTTTCGTAGCCCATCGTAGAATAGAAGGGATACCAGCTGTCGGTGTTTTGGTTGCCCAATTGTCCCCAAGAGAAACGTACTTTCAGCGTATTAATTTTTTCCTCGATGGGTTGAAAGAAGGCTTCGCGAGCCACGTTCCATCCAAATGAGAAAGAGGGGAACCAGTTCCAGCGCTTGTCGCGAGTGAAGCGAGAAGAGCCATCATAGCGAAGGTTGGCTTCCACGAGATAACGGCCTTCATAATCGTAGTTCAAACGACCAAAGAAGCCTGCCGTGGTCCATTCTGCGAGTTCGCCTCCTACTTTCGGGTTGGTCGAAGTCGTGTTGAGCGTGGGAACTCCCGAAAGAATGCCGTCCTGCTGAGCGAAGAAGCTATGATAGCGCATCATTTCGCTCTGATAACCTGCCATCACCTTGAAGTTGTGCTTGGAGAAAGCAAACTCATAGGTCGTGTAAAGGTTAGGATTGAAGAAGTTGGACTTGAAGCCATATTCCTTGACCGAAGAGGTTTGGTGGTCAATGGCAAAGGGGTTTTGCTTCACGTCGTAGGCATAGACCGTGCGCCAATCCTCGTGTTGGAATCGATCGGAAGTGCGATAGTTCAGTTCGAGATTGATGTGCCAATCTTGAAGAGGCGTGATGTTGAGCGCCAGCTGCTGCGTGAAGCGGTCTATCTTGTTTTCACGCTGTCCGCCATCTCGCAGTTGGCTTATCTTTGAGGCCTCCACAAAGTGTCCATTGGGATCGGTCACGGGAATGATGGGCCAATAGCGCACCATATTGTGGTAGAACAAGCCGTCGAGGAATACGGGAGCCTCATAGTCCGTGCGTTCGAAGCGTGCTGTATAGTTCAGCTTTGCCCAACGGTTGAGCTCCGTATTGATACGTGCCATCATGTTGTAGCGATCGTTGGTGTCGTCGGCTTGTTTGAGCATACCCGTTTGTCCGAGATAGCTTCCCGAGAGGTAATATTGCGTTTTGCTTGTTCCCCCATTGATGCTCAAGTTGTGCTCCTGCGAGTTGCTATTGCCAAAATGAGTATCCAGCCAGTCGGTGTTGGCAGTGGGTAGCAGGTTCAAGTCGTCCCAAATTTCCCAACGGCCCTTGTTGTTGGCAAACATCGTGGGCGCATCGCTACCATTGATTGTCGCTTGGATTTGCTTGAGCTTTTCTTCGCTAAACATGGCACTGTGGCCCGCCGTATTGAAATAGAGGGCATACTCGTAAGAGTTGGCCTTCTTGGGCATATTGAGCGGCGAGTTGAAGCGGAAGCTGTTGTTGTAGTTGATGGTCGTTTTGCCTTCCTTACCACGCTTTGTCGTGACGAGGACTACACCTCCTGCTGCACGCGAACCGTAGATACTACTTGAAGCAGCATCTTTCAAAATCGAAATGTTTTCGATGTCCTGTGGGTTGAGCGTATTGATGTCGCCATCCATTCCGTCGATGAGTACGAGGGGAGCCACCGAGGAGCCTGCACCAATAGTACCTGTGCCGCGGATGTTGAACTGCCTCCTTGAGTTGAGCTGACCACCCGACTTACCTGCGGTGATGTTCATGCCTGGCACGGCACCCTGCAAGGCGTCGACCACCGAATTGACGGGACGTGCAGCAATCTCCTTGGCATCCATGGTGGCCACAGCACCTGTGAGGTTCACCTTTTTCTGCGTGCCAAAGCCCACGACCACTACCTCGCCAAGGGCTTGGTTGGAGAGCTGTACTTCAACACGTTCGCTTGCGGTGCGCACCACAACATCTTTGGCGGCATAGCCCACATAGCTCACGTGGAGCGTAGCGGGGAAGCGCTTCAAAGTGAGAGAAAAACGGCCCTGCGCATCGGTCATGGTGTGCAAGCCTTGTGAGGGCACGGTTACAATGGCACTTTCCAAGGGTTCGCCTTGGTCGTCCACGACGACGCCTTGCACAGTCGTTTTCTGTTGCTGCATCGTGGTGGGGCTGGGAGTGAGGGGCACTCCCTCTGCAAAGACACCTGTGCTACTCATGGCACAGAAAGCCATAGCAAGAAAGTATTTGCTGCTTCTCTTGCCGCGTGTGCTCTTACTCTTTTTCATAGGAATAGGTGTAAAAGATGTGAGACTAAGGTTGGATGCTCATTTCTCAAGAGTCTTCTTCAATTTATTAAGGTGTTTTTCAGAAAAAAAGAACGACATCTGCGAAATGGATATGGCAAAAGTATGTATTTAATTTGATTGTGCAAATTTTAAAGTCTATTTTTTGTTATTTAATGCTGAATTTCTGAATTTCTGCCCCACTATTCGGTTTTTGGGTATAAAAAAACACTTTCTCGCTCCATGTGAAGCGAGAAAGTGTTGTCTTAGGTCGTGGGAGAGGTTTAGTCCTCGTGTTGTTCTTGTACTTCGGCCAGCAAGTCGCGCACTTGGTCGAGTTCCATAAAGCTCGTGCTCTGCTCCTTGCGGTGCGAACCTAAATAGCACACGCGGTCGTCGAGCGAGAGTAGGTGCTGGTCCAGCAGGTGGTTGAGGGCAGCTTGGAGGAAAGCATGCCCTGTGCTCTTGTTGGGCATATAGATGGCCTCTACGCCGTAGGAAAGTGCAAGATGGCGCACCGTTTGAGGTTGATAGCAGATGGCCAATACTGTATTTTTACCCCGATAGGACGATACGTAGCGGGCTGTGCGGCCCGTCCAGCTGTCCATGATAATGGCGCGCAGGTTCATGACCTGTGTGGCACGCACAGCTTCTTTGGCCAGAAACTCTGTCACCGTAGGAGCGATGGGCAGGGGGATATCCTCCTTGCCAAAGTTGATGCTCAAGTCGCGCTCGGCCTGCCAAGCGATGCTGGCCATCATCTTCACGGCCTCCACGGGGTAGTTTCCGTTGGCCGTTTCGCCACTCAGCATGAGCGCATCGGTGTGGGTGTACACGGCATTGGCAATGTCGGTCACCTCGGTGCGTGTGGGTCGAGGGTTGTACTTCATCGACTCGAGCATCTGCGTGGCCACGATGACGGGCTTGTGCGCTTGGATACATTTCTTGATGAGACGACGCTGTATGCCAGGAATGAACTGCTCGGGCACTTCGATACCCAAGTCGCCACGGGCCACCATGATGCCATCGGCAGCTTCGATAATCTCATCGATGTTGTCCACCCCTTCTTGGTTCTCGATTTTGGCAATGATACGGATGGGGCTGTTCTTCGATTCGAGGATTTCGCGCACATCACGCACATCTTCTTTCGTGCGCACGAAGCTGTGGGCAATGAAATCGATCCCCTGCTCGATGGCATAGAGGATATTGGAGCGGTCGCGCTCGGTGAGCGAGGGGAGCTCCATGCGTGTGCCGGGCACATTCACGCTCTTGCGAGCATCGAGCACGGCATCGTTTTCGACCGTACAGAGCAGGTGGTCGGCCTCCTTGCCATACACGACGATGCCCAGTGCACCATCGTCAAAGAGGATGTGCGAGCCGATGCGCAAGTCGTTGACAAAACCAGTGTAGCTCACGGCGATGCAATCGTGTGTCGTCTCGGCGGTAGGATCGCCTATCACACGCACGGTTTCGCCCTTCTTAAAGAAGATACCGCCCTCGGCACAGTTGGTGGTGCGCACTTCGGGGCCTTTGGTGTCCACGAGAATGGCTATGTGCGACGAGACTGCGCGCACGTTGTCTATCACCTTTTGCATGCCTGCCTGGTCTTGGTGGGCGGTGTTCAGGCGCACCACGTTCATTCCCGCGTTGTAGAGTTCGGTGAGGAGCTCCACATCGCAGCGACGATCGGAGATGGTGGCTACTATCTTGGTTTTCTTTTTCATTACGTTGCGTGATGTTTTGATTTTCAGCTGCAAAGGTACGAAATCTTCTGCCGTTTTCTGTGCTTCGTGTGCCGAAAATTGTGAGAGAATCGAGGAGAAAGTGAAAATAAACAAGAACTATCGTCCTAACTTTGCAAGTCGCGCGCGCTTTTGGGTATTTTGCGCTTTTTCTTGCCGCTCTCTTAGCTGCCCATTTGCCGCCCATAGGGCAGCCGTTTTATTTTGTTTTTTCAAGGACGAAAATTCAAAAGCGCAGCTCCAAGAGCATTGTCTTGGGGCTGCGCTTTGACCACGCTATTTTGCGTTTATTTGTTCAGTTTCCACGTAGCTCCGTCCTTGGTGTCCTTGACGAGAAAACCGAGGGCGGTGAGGTTGTCGCGTATCTTGTCGCTGGTGGCCCAGTCCTTGTCGGCTTTGGCCTTGGCACGCACTTCGAGCAGCAAGTCCATGGCTCCTGCAAAGGCGGCTTCGCGCTCGGCATTGCCTCCCTCCTCGGGCACGAGGCCGAGGATATCGAAGCAGAAGGTCGAGAAGATGTCGCGCAGGGCTGCGAGGGCTTCGGGAGTGATGCTTTCCTTCTTGTCGGCCAGCGTGTTGATGCTGCGGCAGGCTTCAAAAAGGTGGCTGATGAGAATGGGCGAGTTGAGGTCGTCGTCCATGGCCTCGTAGCACTTCGTGCGCAGGGCATCGGTGTAGTCTGTGCCGATGGCGCCTCCTGCTTGTGGTTCGATGCGGTCCAGCTGAGCGATGGCGTCCATGAGGCGTTCCAATCCCTTTTGCGAGGCTTGGAGGGCTTCATTGCCAAAGTCGAGCGTGGAGCGATAGTGTGCTTGGAGGATGAAGAAACGAATGGTCATGGGCGAATAGGCCTGCTTGAGCAGTTCGTGCTGGCCCGTGAAAAACTGGTCGAGGGTGATGAAGTTGTTGTAGGACTTACCCATCTTCTTGCCCGCGATGGTAATCATGTTGTTGTGCATCCAATAGCGCACCATCTGGTGCCCCTGCGAGGCCACGCTTTGCGCGATTTCGCACTCGTGGTGGGGAAACACCAAGTCCATACCGCCACCGTGAATGTCGAACTCCTCGCCCAGGTACTTGCGGCCCATGGCTGTGCACTCGCAGTGCCAACCCGGGAAGCCTTCGCCCCAGGGCGAAGGCCAGCGCATGATGTGTTCGGGCTGGGCATGCTTCCAGAGGGCAAAGTCCACCTGGTGGCGCTTCTCGCCCACCCCATCGAGTTCGCGGCTGGCATCGCGCACCTCCTCGAGGTTGCGCCCCGAGAGGATACCATACTTGTAGTCTTCGTTGTATTTGACCACGTCAAAATAGACCGAACCATTGCTCTCGTAGGCATAGCCCGCATCGAGGATTTCCTGCACAAGGCCTATCTGCTCGATGATGTGTCCCGAAGCATGGGGTTCGATCGAGGGGGGCAAGCAGCCCAAACGCGTCATGGCCTCGTTGAAGCGGTTGGTATAGTGTTGTGCCACTTCCATGGGTTCGAGCTGTTCGAGGCGTGCTTTCTTGGCGATTTTGTCCTCGCCCTCGTCGGCATCGTGCTCGAGGTGTCCCACATCGGTGATGTTGCGCACATAGCGCACCTTGTAGCCCTTGTGCATCAGGTAGCGATACAAGAGGTCGAAGGTGATGGCAGGACGAGCGTGTCCCAAATGCCCATCGCCATAGACGGTGGGGCCACACACATACATGCCCACGCGACCCTCATGGAGGGGCTTGAACACTTCTTTGGTGCGCGAGAGCGTGTTGTAGACAAAGAGAGGATTTTGCATAATGGTCGGTTAGAACGGTTGGTCGAGGCTTCGCGCGCATGCGCGCGTCCCTCCTATGGATTGTACTTTTCTCCTCCATGGCTTCCACGAGGAGAGGTAAAGCATTGATTTTCGGGGAGTTGCCAAGTGGAAGCAAAGGGCGATTTCCTTCCACAAACTGCACACTCGAAGTGCTGGCGGCGAGGCATTTGCTTCCACAAGGTAGTATGCTGAAAATGAGCGACTTCCACCTCCTTGTGGAGGCAATGGAGGTTTTGGCACACAGGCCATACAGGGGAAGCGCGCTTGCGCCCGCGCGTGAGGAATGCCTGCAAGAGCGCGCGTGAGGCGAGAAGATGCCGCTGTGCACGAGGCGTAGCATCGGGTGGAGAGCCGGCTGCCGATGACAAGCCTTGCTCGGTTTTCAAAATGGGACGTACGATATTCTACGTGCGTCGTAGAAATTCCTACGTGGGAGGCCGAAAAAGCTACGTGCCTCGCTGGATATTCTTGCGCTCCTTCCGAAATTTGCGTTTCGTCCATCGCTCCACAAGAAAGGGCTGGAAGCGACAAAAAACGTGCATTTATATTTTTTTAAGCTCGCGGAGTGGCATCAATGGCACTTTGCGGTATGTATACCCTTGGAGGGCCAGCAGGCTATCGGCGCTTGCCGCCTTTTTTCTTGCCCTTACCCTTGGTCTTGGCAGGCTTGGATGTTTTTTGATTGGCCTTTTTGCGCCCAAACTCGGCTGGCGATTTCGTGCGGCTACTCTTGCGAGGAGCGGCAGCAGGGAGAGTCGGGAAGTTGCCGCCTTCCTCGATGAGCGAAAAGTCGAGCTGGCGGCGCTCCAAGTTGGCCTGCTCCACGCGGAACCGCACACTGTCGCCCAGGTTGTAGACACGGCGCGTGCGGCGACCCACAAGGCGATAGTTGTCCTCGTCAAACTCGTAGTAGTCGCTCGTCAAGTCGCGCAGAGGCACCATGCCCTCGCACTTGGTGAGCTTGTCTTCCACGTAAAGGCCAAACTCCGTGACGCCCGAAATGACGCCCTCAAACTCCTGACCGATGCGCTCGGCCATAAATTCCGTTTGCTTGTATTTGATCGAGGCGCGCTCGGCCACGGCAGCCACCTGCTCACGCTCGGAGCAGTGCTCGCAAAGCGCTTCGTACTTGTTGGCCGAAACGCTGCGCCCTCCCTCGGCATATTTGGCCAAGAGGCGATGCACCATGAGGTCGGGATAGCGACGAATGGGCGAGGTGAAATGCGTGTAGTGGCGGAACATGAGGCCGTAGTGCCCAATGTTGTGAATGGAATAGCGCGCCTTCATCATGGCACGCAGCGCCACGATTTCAATCACGCTCTCTTCCTTCTTGCCCTTCACCTCGGCCAGCAGGCCGTTGAGCGATTTGGACACTTCGGTCTTGCCGCCTTCGGTGCGCACCTGATAGCCAAACTTGGCCACAAAACTCCTGAGGCGCTCCATCTTTTCGGGATCGGGCACGTCGTGAATGCGGTAGGGCAGCACCTTGGGCTGTTTGCCCTTGGGCACGAGGGCCACGCTCTCGGCCACCGAGCGGTTGGCCAGCAACATGAACTCCTCGACGAGCTTGTTGGCGTCCTTGGCCACCTTGATGTAGGTGGAGAGGGGACGACCCTTTTCGTCGATTTCAAAGCGCACCTCGGGACGGTCAAAGCCGATGGCACCAGCCTTGAAACGCTTGGCGCGCAGCTTCTTGGCGAGGCGGTCGAGTGTGAGCACTTCGCGGGCCCACTCGCCCTGCGGTTGGTCGTAAGAGCCGTCTACCTCGGGGTGCTCGCCAGGGGTGGCGAGGTCGTCGGGGCTGGCCTGTCCATTGCGCTCGATGAGGGCTTGTGCCTCTTCGTAGGTGAAGCGGCGATTGCTCTCGATGACGGTCTTGGCGGCATGAAACTTCAAGACATCGCCCTCTTCGTTCATCTCAAAAATGGCCGAGAAGGCCAATTTTTCCTCGTTGGGACGCAGCGAGCAAATGAAGTTGCACAAATGCTCGGGGAGCATAGGAATGGTGCGATCCACGAGGTAGACACTCGTGGCGCGGCTTTCGGCCTCGGTGTCGATCACGCCTCCTTCGGGCACATAGTGGCTCACGTCGGCAATGTGCACACCCACTTCCCAGCGGCCTTCGCCGAGCGAACGAATGGAGAGCGCATCGTCAAAATCCTTGGCATCGCGTGGGTCGATGGTAAAGGTGGGCACGGCGCGGAAGTCTTCGCGGCGAGCGATTTCCTCGGGCGTGATGCCCGGTGCAATTTTGGCCGCGGCGCGTTCCACATTTTCGGGATACTGATAGGGCAGCCCATATTCGGCCAAGATGGCGTGCATCTCGGTGTCGTTGTTGCCCATGGCGCCGAGCACATCGACCACCTCGCCGATGGGGCTCTTGCTATCGTCGGGCCAAGAGGTGATTTTCACCACTACCTTGTCGCCATTGTTACCCCCATGCAGGGCATCGCCAGGAATGAAGATGTCGGTGTTGAGCGTGCGCTCGGTGAGCAGAAAACCATAGCCGCGTTCCACTTGGATTTTGCCCACGAAAGTTTCCTTGGCACGCTTGATGATTTCGACCACTTCGGCCTCCCGCACATGGCCACGGCGACGTGCCAGCATCGACACGCGCACGTGGTCGCCGTCGAGGGCATGGTGGGCATGCTGCTCGGTCACGAGAATGTCCTTTCCGCCATCGTCGGGCACGAAAACGTTGTGGCCGTTGCGCTTGCGGCGAAAGGTGCCTTCGAGCCATTGCGTTTCGCGCACGGCCATGCGGTAGTTGCCACGGCGATCGCTCACGAGGACGTCGTCAAAAATGAGTTCGTCGAGACACTCGAGCGTGAGCATCTTCGAAGGATGATTGGCCGCGCCAACAAGGCGGAATATGTCCTTTACGCCAAGGTCTTTGCCCTCGTTCTGCTCAAAAACGATGAGCAGACGATTGCGTATTTCTTTCTTGGTAAGGCGTGTGCCTTTGGTTTTCTGGGCCATAGTGGTGGCAATTTAGAGGGTGATATGCTCGACTTCGACGTTGGTGTCGGGCATGAAAATAGAGGCGTTCTCGTGAAATTTTTCGCAGTCCTCAGTGGTAAGAAAACGCACCGTTCCTCCGCGCGTCAAGCGAGCATCGAGCGTGCTGTGGCTCGAGAGGTAATGTTCCAAAGCCGTGGCCACATAGTCGCCCTGAGCAATGACGCGAACGCCAGGAGGCGTATATTTCAAGATTTTGGGCATCAGGTGCGGATAGTGCGTGCAACCGAGCACAAGGGTGTCTATCTCGGGGTCGCGGCGCAGGATTTCGCCGATGCGTTTCTCCACAAAATAGTCGGCACCGGGCGAGTCGTATTCGCCATTCTCGACGAGCGACACCCACATGGGGCAGGCCACTCCCGTGACCTGCATCTCGGGGTAGAGTTTGCGAATTTCCAAATCGTAGCTCTGCGACTTGATTGTGCCCGCTGTGGCGAGGATGCCCACGTGGCGCGACTGGGTGAGGGCGCCGAGGGCTTCGACCGTGGGGCGAATCACCCCCAGCACGCGCTTCTCCTCGCCCAAACGGGGCAGGTCGTACTGCTGAATGCTGCGCAGGGCTTTGGCCGACGCGGTGTTGCAAGCGAGGATGACAAGCTGACAACCGCGCTCAAAGAGAGACTCGACGGCTTGGAGCGTGTAGCGATACACGACTTCAAAAGAGCGCGCACCATAGGGTGCACGCGCATTGTCTCCCAAGTACAAGTAGTCGTACTGGGGAAGGTGTTGGCGGATTTGGCGCAGAATGGAGAGCCCGCCATAGCCCGAATCGAAGATGCCTATCATAGAAGAGAAAACGCGGTGTGATGGTCTCTATCAAGGAAGTGAAGCCTCGTGCGGCACTGTCGCCGACGGAGGGCAAATCCGATTATTTGCCTGCCAGTTTGGCTTTGACCCAAGGAGTGGCGTCTTCCGTGAGGGAAGGATTGAGATAGAGGTGGGTGTGGGTGTCGAGATTGACCACTGTTTCGTAGCCACGCTCCGTGCCCACGGCACGAATGGCGGCGTCCAATTTTTGGTAGATGGGCGCGTGCAGCTCTTTCTCGGCTTTGAGTAGGAGCTGTTCAGCCTGCGAGCGATAGGCCAGCGCACTCTCCATGGCCACTTGCAGGTCGCGCTGACGCTTCAAAAGAATGGGCTGAGGAAGATTCTTTTGCGCTTGCAAATACTCCGAAAATTGACGACGGAAACTGCGTTCATTATATTGTGCTTCGCGTTCGTACTGCACGCGAAGACTATCCATTTGCTGGCGAGCCATTTGCCATTCGGGCATCGATAACAAAAGGGAATCACGGCTCAAGGTGCCATATCGCGCCGTCTGCTGCCCGAAGACCGAAGTCATGGCGAAAAACGCAAAGAGGAGAAAAAGAATACGAGTTTTCATAGAATGTGAAGCTGCTGTGTGAACAATCTTATCGTGCAAAGTTACTATCTTTTCCTAACGCACTTGGAATTTTACTTGTTATTTTTTGTAGGCTTGGAGCATAGGTGTTATTTTTGCCCCACCGTTGAGCAAAAAATCCGACTTTTTTTATTTTATCCACAAAATCAGTGATACAATGAACACCATCAACAATCTCTTTGCCTTCGCAGGCAACATTGTCGTAGGATTAGAACGACATTTTTTCAACTACATGCGCATTGCCATTTTTGTCGTAATGGCTTGGATTGGCGGTTTGAAAGCTTTTCAGTATGAGGCCGACGGAATTGTGCACTTCGTGAGCAACAGCCCTTTTATGAGCTTCCTCTACAACAACTCCGACAAGACAGCCATCCACCCCGAAACGGGTAAGGAGGTGAAGGAATATGTGCTCCACAAGAATCCTGAGGGAAAAATGGTGGCCAAAAACATTGAATGGCACAAGAAAAACGGAACCTACATCTTCTCTTATGGTTTGGGCACATTCATTTGCTTGATTGGGACGCTCACACTACTGGGCATTTGGTGTCCTCGTGTGGGAATGCTGGGCGGACTGCTCACTTTCGGTATGAGTATCGTGACACTTTCCTTCCTCATCACCACACCCGAATGTTGGGTTCCCAATTTGGGTGGCGATATGCCCACGCCCAACCATGGTTTCCCCTATCTCTCTGGTGCGGGACGCTTGGTCATCAAGGACATTATCATGAGTGCAGGTGGCTTGCTCGTTGCTGCCGAAGCTGCTCGCCGCTTTCTGAAAAAGGCCTAACTTTATTTTATTCTATAGCTTATGTCACACATTGAGAAAAACACGGTGTTCTCGCCCGAGGGCTCCGTACAATATGCCGACCACAGTGTCGTTTCGCGCGAAATCATGCGCAACAGTGCAGGTACGCTCACGCTCTTTGCCTTTGCCGAGGGGCAGGGTATCTCTGAGCATTCCGCTCCCTTTGATGCCACGGTCACGATCTTGGACGGTGAAGCCGAAATCACCGTTGGCGGGCAAGTACACACGCCCAAATCCGGTGAAATGCTCATCATGCCAGCCAATATCCCCCACGCACTCTTCGCGCGAAAGCCTTTCAAAATGTTGCTCACCATGATACGTGGATAGTCCACGCAAACAATTCATGCTTATCTCTTAGGAGCCCTCTCTGCGACCTTATTTCGCAGAGAGGGCTTCTATCGTTCGAGCAAGAGGAAAGATGCTGCGCCATACCGACAAGGAGGAAAGCAGCGTATCCTTTCTTCTTGCTCGAAAAGCTCCCTCCTCCTGGGCTGGAGTACTCGTGTATTCCTTCTCCAAGTACAAATGGGATTATCAGTGTCGCACCCTTCCACTGTAGAAACCAAACCTCACATGCCAAGTCGCTTGTGCTCTCGCTTTGCACGCACTTGCGCTCCAATTCCCTTTTTTGTTTTAATAGACACTTCCTCCCCTATCTAAATAAGGAGTGGAGCTTCACGCATGAAGCTCCACTCCTCTTTCTTTTTCCTTACCGCTTGCGTAGACGCAGCAGGCCCAACACGAAGCCCAAAGCGAGCAATGCCAGCGCGGCATAGGCCACGGCCTCGGTGGTTGCGACACTCGTGGGGCGGAAGGTGAGCACCACTTCGTGTTTGCCCGCAGGGAGGCGCAGCGCACGCAGCAAGTAGTTGGCGCGTCCCAATTCGGCCGTTTGCCCATCGATAGTGGCGCTCCAGCCTGGGTAGTAAATTTCGGAGAAGACCACAACGCCTCCTCGCGCACTCTCGGCCGTGTAGCGCAATTCGTTGGGAGCATAGTGCGTGAGCACCACACGTCCGCTATCGAGCGCACTCCCCTCGAGCTGTGCCTTGAAACGCTCGTCGGCCACGGCTTGGTGGCGCAAATCGAGTTGGTCCAAGGCAGCCATTTCGGTGTCGGCCGTGGGCACAAATTGCAGGGTAGCTACCCACCATGCATTGCCCTGAGCAGCCTTGTTGCGCAGGGCCATTTTGCCTCCATTCACGATGAGCCACTTGGCGTTGAGCATATTGAGCACGGGCGCAAGGCTGTCGGTGGGAAGCTGCCCTGCAATTTCACCAGCGAGGGCTTCGGGCGTGGTGATGCCTCTTTGCATCAAGTTGAGGCTATCGGCCAGCAGGCGCTCTTGAAGCTGTGCCACCGACTGCTCAAGCGCGGCACATTCGCGCCCAAGATGCCTGTCGATGAGGTCTTGGTAGCGGTGTAGTTTGGCTGCGTGGTAGCCTCCGATGGATTTGTGGTGATAGGCCGTCTCGTTGGTCGACTCGTTGAAGGGATTGCCCAACGAGAGATTGAGCACGCGATAGTTGGGGTCTTTGTCCTTGAGTATGACCGCGTCGGCTGGCTTTTTGGCAAAGCCCTCCAAACGAGCTTCGGGGGCCGAGAAATTGTCGGTGTTGAGGTAGCGGCGATTCACGTTCCACATGTCGGCCAGCGACACCAGCAACAGCAGACCCACCACCAGCCACGAGGGCACGAGCTGAGGCTTGCGCGCATAGAAGAGGAGCAAAGCGGCGGCAAAGGCCACGAGGAAGAAGCTGCGCCAAGCATCGGCCGAGAGAATGGCTGCGTGCATTTGCTCCAAGCTGTTGCGATAGCCCATCATAAAGTCGGCTGGAACGCCCGCTGCTTGGAGTTGTTGGAAGGCCTGTAGGTCTTGCGTGGCCAGCAAATTGGCCGACGTGGGTACCAGCGCGAAAAAGAGGGCAACGCCTGCCGTCAGGGCGAGGCTCAACCCCAATCCTATCTGACCGCGACGCGTGCCCAGCAAGCGTCCGGGCTCGCGCAACACCTCGGCCAGCCCGAGCATGGCCAGCAGTGGCATGGTCCATTCGGCCACGACAAGGGCCGAGGAGGGTGTGCGGAACTTGGCATACATCGGCAGGTGGTCGATGAAGAAGTCCGTGAGTGGCGAGTATTTGCCCCAAGCAAAGAGGAAGGAAAGTAGCGTGGCGGCCAGCAAAGCCCACTTGAGAGGACCGCGCACCAGCAGCAAGCCTAAGACGAAAAGGAAGCACACGATGGCGCCTACATAGACGGGGCCCACCGTCATGGGCTGCTCGCCCCAATACTGTGAGATGCCTGGCAAGTAGCCGCTGCCGAGTGCCTGCTGAAGCTGGCTGGCATGCTCATAAAAGGCGGGATAGCCTTCCAAATCCTCCACGCCCTCGCGAGCCAAAATGCTTTGCGAACCACCTCCCTTGAAGTTGGCAATGAGCAGCGTCCACGTTTCGTCGATGCCGTAGCTCCACTGCGTGATGTAGCTGCGCTCCAAACCGCCCGTGTTGCCATCGGCAGCGGCCACTTTGCTGGTCAGTTCGCCCGCGCCACGCATCGACTCCTTAGAGTATTCCCAGGTATGGTAGAGGTTGGGCAAATTGATGAGTGCGCCCAAAAGTCCTCCCACGACAATGGCCACAGTGGCCTTGCTCCACTGCCCGAGTGTGCGCTGGCGCAAGGCCTGAACGCCATAGGCCAGCACAATAAAGGCCATGGGGAAGAGGAAATAGTAGGTCATCTGCAAGTGGTTGCTCAGCACTTGCAGGGCGGTGAACAGGGCGGTGAGCAGCAAGCCCCAAAGATATTTGCCGCGATAGGCCAAAATGAGCCCAGCCAGGGTAGGAGGGATAAAACCTAAGGTGGCTACTTTCCACAAGTGGCCTGCGGCAATGATAATGAAAAAATAGCTCGAAAAAGCCCACACCACAGCTCCAAAAGCCGACAGCAGGGGGCGAAAACGCAGGGCTCTCATAAGAATATAGAAGCCCAGCAAATACATGAACAGATAGCCCAAAGGCCCCGTCGTGAACAAACCTACGGCGCGGCCCACTTCATTGAGCAAACTGCTCGAACCGTAGGTCGGCGCGATTTGATAGGTGGGCATGCCCGAGAAAATGCTGTTGGTCCAACGCGTGCGCTCGCCCGTCTGGGCAAAATAGTTGGCCTGTTCCTGCCCTTGTCCCATACCGGCCACCGTGTCGTGGCCGCCCAGCACGAGTCCGTCCATGATGGGAGTGGCAAAATAAAAGAAGCTCAGCAGGAGGAAGCAGAGCACTACCAGCGCGTCTGGCCACGATCGGCGAAAGAGGTTTTTCATGAACAACGAGAATTTGGTTTTGCATGCAAAGATACATTAAGAGCCCGAAAAAAACGCCTTTTCGCTCGAAAAAGCACCTGCCGCTCCTCAATCCCAGCCCGCTCCGTTCTCCAGCTGCCTTGTCGACGAGCGGCTGCTTGCAGCTCTTCGTGCCTACAGCGGTTTCTCGCTTTGGCCCGTGCGAGAGCTCGAATATCTACGACGCATAGGGAAAAATCTACGTGGGAAGAAAAAAAATCTACGTGCGTCGTAGGATTTTTTACGTGGGAAG
>JAUNKN010000025.1 GCA_030532685.1 Bacteroidales bacterium
ACCTGTCATTATTTGACACTTTGGGCCGAGAGCCCCGATAAACACAGGGGGAGAGATGACAGGTCGGGGCAAAAGAAGGGAGCAAGCGGTTTTGCTGCAACGGGTGGGGAGACTCCTGCAAAACGGGGTGGGAAAATCTGCGACGCAGATAGAAATTTCTACGTGGGAAGCAAAAAATCCTACGTGGGAAGAAGGATTTTCTACGTGCGTCGTAGGATTTTTTCCTTCCCATGTAGAATTTTGGGCGAGGCCCGTAGAGGGTGTGGCCTGCTGTTTTCCGTGCTCCTCAAGAGATATCAGGGGAGGGATATGCCTGTGGGATGCTTTTTCGAGGGAGGTCAGAGATAAGGGAGGCTCACCTTGAGGTGTGGAGAGAGCACTTCGTGGGGCAAAGACAAGGGGGGAGAAAAGGGATGCTGCCATTCTGCCTTTTGCCATGGAGAAGGCGGAGGAAAACCATCGAGTTGGAAATTGTGTGATGTTCCTTTTGGCGATTAGAATGGCGCTTGTTGCTGCTTTTGTGTGGGAAAATAGACCTAATGTGAGGTTGTAAGCAACAAAATGCAGCTCTTTAAGCCGAACTTATGTGAGATAAATTGTATATTTGCGCTCTCAATTATAATTGTATGCCTCCTTATATTGTAGATTATGCATAAGAAAGATAGTTGTCGGCAGCAGGCGATTGCTGCAAGCCCTTGGCGCGCTTGCGGTGGCGAGTTCCAGCAGGGAAGCACGTTGGCTCGAGAACTTGGGGCGTGGTTTGGCGCGCTCGTCTGGGTGCTTTCGGTTTTTTTGCTGGGCGGGGGCACGGCCTTGGCCCAGCAGGTGGGCATCAACATCGCCAAACCCGAAAACACACTCGACGTGAACGGCACGATGCGTGTGCGCCATCTGCCCAAAGTGCCTCCGGGACAAGACATCTATCAAGTGCAGGCCGATGCTCGTACGGGCGATTTCTCCGTGCTCCCCTTTCGCCGGCCCGAATCTGTTAAGGAGGTGCGCATGTTTCACGATATTAGAATTCCAGTGAAGGGGGCGTATGTGGGTTCTATCTTGGAAGATGATGATCCTGCAACGGAGGGCTACAACCTGTCGGCCCTTTTGGCCAAAGCTCCCTACAACGTGACCACCTCGCCCAGAGACTATGTCGTGATGCTCAACAGCATGCAGCTGGTCGAGAAGAGCAATCCGCAGGACAAAAGCCGATATTCTCACACCTTGCTCGCCGCTGCTCGGGCCCGCTCTGCGGCCGATGGAGCTTGGGATCGCCGCATTGGCAATCTCGTCATTAGCAACAACGAGCTTAGTGTGGTGGACCATAAGTTCCAGAATCCCCATTATCCTGTGGCCACACTCAACGAGCCGCCTGTAGGGGCCAACTATCGTAGCATGGAGTATTCGCCCATTTTCTACACCCTGCCCATGGGCTTCGTCTCTTTCCGAAACAAGCCCGACGGGACGGGCTATTGGTCGCTCTATCTGGACATGGGCGATAGTGGTAGCATTGGCAAGGGGCAAAAAGAGTGGCACATCTCGCTGGTGCTCCTCTCTGTGCCTTGGGCCAGTGAGGTGCACGGTCAGGAGTATCGAGTGACCAATCCGGGGCGCCCCAATAGCACCTCGCCCTCCCAAATCTCCCTCATTCGTCAACTCTAATCTTTGGCCTATGTTTTTGCGCTTTCAAGCCCTGCTTCGCATGAGCCTCCTCCTCTTTTGGGGAATGGTGGTCGCCGCTACGCATGCTCAAACCCAGCCTCTTCCTTTCGTCTCGCCACTGAGCTGCGAGACGGTCTATACCCTCGACCAGACGATCAGTGGGAGGGGCACGCCCGGTGCCACCATCACGGTGAAGAGCAGGCCAGCTCCCCCCGCCAGGGCTTGGACCTACCTCACGACCCAGGTGGGAGCCTCGGGCGAGTGGAAAGGCAACTTGCAGGGGCTGGCGGCTCGCCCGCTGGCCGAAGGGCAAGTGCTGGCCATAGAGCAGGGGGCGTCGGGAAGCCAGGCGCCCTTGTCGTGCCTGACGACGGTGACGCTCTTGGACTTGTCGAGAGTGGGCATCCACACGCGCCGTCCCCAGCAGGCACTGGATATCAATGGAGGGTTGCGGCTGCGAGAATTGCCGCTCACGGAGGACTGCTCTTATTTGGGTTGGGACAGAAGCAATCAGACGCTGGTCGAGGTGCTGCCTTTCCCGCCAGTGGAGCACCCCACGATGTATAGGGTGCGCTACTACGTCTTTTTTAGAAATTTGCGGGACGATTGGATGATAAGCTTTGATATGGGTGTTTCTTCCCACAAGTACGACTTGATGATTACGGGCATTCGCGACTACAACTATCTCCCTACTTTGACGCCTGTTAGGGTCGAATTTCCCATACGACGCACCGTCTACAAGCCCATCACAGAGCATAGCTCTTTTGGACAGGCTACGCTGCGAGTTGGGGCGGATGGGCGTGTCGAAACGAACTATTCCAAAGAGCTGCAAGCCCCCGATCTCGACTGGGGAGTGAGCGTGGCGAGCACGGGCAACTATAGTTTGGCCTCCGATTTCGTAGGCGTGCAGTTTCGCTACCATGGTACGGAGGAAAAGTCCGTACGCATCATCGACTGTTTGGTCATTCCTAAAAAAACTCCCTAATCTTCTATGAATAGAATCCTCCTCTTTTTTCTGAGCTTGCTTTGCGGAGCTGTGGGAACAGCCTCGCTGTGGGGGCAATCCGTTGCGCCGAAAGTCGGAGTGAACCACAACACGCCCACCCAAACCTTGGACGTGAACGGCAAGGTGCGTGTCGTGCCCCCACTACTTGAAACGACCGTGGGGCAAAAGCTCGTGGGGGTGAAGTCGGGGGCAGGAGTGCCGTTGGGAGAGCAAGGGCTGATTGTGCAAAAGGCCGAACCCGTGAAAACGAGAATCACCCAATTGCTCTTTCGCGTGCAAAACCAAGTGGACCCCGTCACCAATATCGTGCACATTGACGATGAAATCACTGATGCCAATCTGAACATCTCGGCCGATGAGTATGACGTGATTGTGCTCTCGGCCCTCTTTACCAATACAAAGGATTGGAAAGACTTTGAGGAGAACAGAATACTGCCTCGCGTACCCTGTCATCATGTGGCGTGGACTTCGGGACGTGCCAAAGAGCCAGGAGCCTCAGACATGAAAGAACCTGCCGACCCTCGTGACCTGTATGGGCTCTTTTTTGATCCCAACCAAAGGAAAGCCGATGCAGGATTTGTGGGCTACATGAATACACGTGCGCACAAACAGCGGCTCAGGCCTATCACGGAAAGGAGCGATGCGGCCTATGTATCTCCCATCGTGGAGGTGTACATCAAGAATAAGATGTGGCACTTGCAGGCCGACCATTTGGGGCGCCCTTTCTTTCCAAACTATACCCAAACGAAAAGTGCCAAAGATACTTACCGCAGGATAGACAAGAAAAATCCCATTTTGCGAGGTACCGACGAGATACAAGGGCTTTGGGTGCTCAATGTGCTGCTCTTAGAGAAAGACTCTTCGACGCCTAAGTCAGAAATCGTAGTGCCCGATTTTTATCAACATGGCAGTGCCGGGAAGGTGTTGCCCTAAAGCTACAGCTTCGGCATCGAGCCATTTTTTTGGGGGGTAGCACCAAATTAACAGCCACGGTTGTGTGTCATGGCACACAGCCGTGGTTGTTTGTGGGAGCAGGGGAAGTTGGGCGGAAACGGAATGCTCGCTCTTTTTGCACAAAAAAAGGGAAAGAGTGTAAGTCTTCGGAGGGAAAAACGTATATTTGCACCGAACTTTCAACAAACCATTATTCTTTTTTACTCCACTCTTTATTATGATTTGCAATAAGACAAAAATTCTTCTCTTTGCCCTGCTCAGCGTGGTGGCTTCGGCATGGGCACAGCAGGTGCCTCAGCTGCCCATCGACCCTGCTGTGCGTCATGGCAAGCTGCCTAACGGTTTGACCTATTACATTCGCCACAATGCCGAGCCCAAGGGCCAGGCCAATTTCTACATCGCCCAAAAGGTGGGTTCGGTGCAGGAAGAGGAAAACCAGCGAGGGCTGGCTCACTTCTTGGAGCACATGGCCTTCAATGGCTCCAAGCATTTTGCACCTGGCCAGCTCGTGAAGTATTGCGAGGGAATCGGGGTGAAATTTGGCGAAAACCTCAATGCCTATACGAGCACCGACGAAACGGTGTACAACATCGACAATGTGCCCATGGTGGGCAATAATCTTGACTCTTGCTTGCACATCTTGGCCGACTGGTCGGGAGGACTTTTGCTGCTCGACAAGGAAATCGACAAGGAGCGCGGCGTGATTCACGAAGAGTGGCGCATGCGCACCACGGGTGCCATGCGCATCTATGAGCGCCAGCTGCCCAATCTTTATCCCGGTAGCCGCTATGGAGAGCGCATGCCCATTGGACTGATGTCGGTGGTCGATGCGTTTAAGCCCGAAGAACTGCGCGCTTACTACCATAAGTGGTATCGCCCCGACCTGCAAGGTATCGTTGTGGTGGGCGATGTGAACGTGGACGAGGTAGAGGCGAAAATCAAGACCATACTCGGCGCTATCGAAATGCCTGCAGGGGCTGCCAAGTATGAATACTACCCCGTACCTGCCAACAACGAACCCATCTACATCGTAGACAAGGATAAGGAGCTGGCGACCAGCACGATTTATGCCTACTATAAGCACGAGCCCATGCCTCGTGAAATGCGTGGCACACCTCTCTACATCGTGCACACCTATGTCAACAATGCCATCGCCAGTGCCATCAATGGCCGTCTCAGCGAGATGAGCCGCAAGGCCGATTGCCCCTTTAACTCCGCCGGAGTATACTACGACAACTACATCGTGTCGAAGCAAATGGACGCTTTCACCATCTCCGTTGCGCCTAAACCAGGGCACGATGTCGAGGCTTTCCAAATGGTGATGCAAGAGGTGGAACGCGCCGTGCGTCATGGCATTACGGGCACCGAACTGCACCGCACGAAGGAGAACATCAAGAGTAGGCTCGAGGCTATCTATAACAACCGTGAAAAGCAGAAGCACAACTTCTACACCCAGCAGTATGTGCGCCACTTCCTCGACGGCAATGCTATCCCCGACATTGAGACAGAGTTCCAGCTGAGCAAATCGATTATGTCGCAAGTGCCCCTCGAGGCCATCAATGCTCGCCTCAAGGAATATACGGCTCAGGCAGACACCAACTTCATCGTCTTTGCGCTCTATCCCGACAAGGAGGGCGTGGCAGTGCCCACGGTAGAGCAGCTGCGTGAGGCCGTGGCCAAGGCTCGTGCCGCACAGCTCGAACCTTATGTGGACAATGTGAAGAATGAACCCCTCATCGCCAAGTTGCCCAAGGCGGGAAAAATCAAGAAGACGAGCGCCGCTCCCTTTGGCTACACGAAGCTCGCCCTTTCCAATGGCGCCAACGTGTTCTACAAGCAAACCGACTTTAACGAGTCGCAAGTGCTCCTGAGTGCCAATAGTTTTGGTGGCAGCTACAAGTTGGCCGACAAGGATGTGCTCAATGGTAAACTGGTGGACGATGTGATGGGTAGCGTGGGCCTCGGCAATTTCACCGCGACCGAACTCTCCAAGAAATTGGCTGGCAAGCAGGTGAGCCTCTCGACTTCTATGGGACGCTACACCGAAGGCATGAATGGTAGCTCCACGCCCAAGGACTTGCGCACGCTCTTTGAACTCATCTACCTGAGTTTCACGGCTCCTGGTAAGGATGTCGAATCTTACAACTCTTACATTGCCGACATGCGCACGCAGTTGGCCAACGCCGAGAAGCTCCCCCAGCAGGCATTCCGCGACAGCATCTACAGCACGCTCTATGCCAATCATCCTCGCTTCACGGGTGTGCATCTTTCCGACCTCGATAAGGTAGATTTCTCAACGATTCGTCGTCTTTACAGCGAGCGTTTCAAGTCGTCCAGCGACTTTGATTTCTATTTCACAGGAGCGCTCAATCCCGATAGCGTTCGCCTCTTTGCCGAGCAGTACATCGCTTCGATTCCTGCTGCTGGCAAGCGGGAGAAATACACGGATCTTGGACTCGACAGTCGTCGTGGAAAAATCGAGAATCGCTTCCGCCGCACCATGGAAACGCCTCAGGCGATGCTCATACAGATGTGGAAAGGCGATGCCAAGTACAGCCTCAAGCAAGCTGTCGTGGCCAAAGTCTTTGGCGACATTCTCGACAAGCGCCTCCTCAAGAGCATTCGCGAAGATGGCGGTATGGCCTACAGCGTAGGCACTTCGGCTTCGGTAGATTTTGGAGCTAAGGACAGCTACACGCTCCAAATCTTCTGTCCCTTCACTCCCGAGAAAGTCGATAGCGTGCTGCTCCTCATGCAGCAGGGCATTGACGAAATTGCAAAGGACGGCGCACGTGCCAACGAGCTTGAAGAAATCAAGAAGTTTGAAAACAAGCAGTATACCGAGGCTCAGCGCAGCAATGGCTATTGGCAAGAACTCATTTCTACCCTTAATCTCTGGGGAAAGGATGGGCAAAAGGGCTATGTCGAAACGCTCAACGCTGTAACGAGCGAAGACGTTAAGGCCTTTGCCAACGATTGGCTGCTCAAGGATATGAACCGAGCCACCATTATCATGCTGCCCGAAGAGAAAAAATAACTTTTCTTCTTTGCCTATCTGCATAGGTAGTAAACGCTGACGAGCTGCACCCCACCGATGGTCGGGTGCAGCTCTTTTTGGACAAAAGAGGAACGGCGCCGTGCCGTTTTGGGCGGTAGCAATCTCCCATTGAGGGCTGCTGGCGCCTACTCTCAATCTTTTTTTGTTTTCAAGAAAGGGACATTGTGAAGACTCCTTATGAAAAGAAAAAGCTCTTAATTCCATAAAAGTGGGGATTTCGCGCGCGAGCGTGCGATATATGTATAAGAGAGAGGGGCAGAGAGTGAAAAGAAATGCTTAACTTTGCCGAGGATATTGGTCCATTCTGATGCGATTTTGTTCCGCATCTGTAGCTGAGGCCAGCCCCACTTTTCCTCTCCCCACCGAAATCTCAACCCAAAGACCTATGATTTTCTTTTTCCGTACCCCATCGCAGAGCATCATCGCCACGGGCGTAGATCACAAGCTCACAGCCGACGAGGTGGCACGTCTGTGCTGGCTCTATGGCGAAGCCACGCTCATCGAGGCCGACCATGTCGAAGGTTGGCACATCGGCCCACGTCGCGAAATGATTACCCCTTGGAGCACCAACGCCGTGGAAATCACGCAAAACATGAACGTCGAAGGCATAGCCCGCATCGAGGAGTTTTTCCCCGTGGCGAGTGGCGAGGCCGACCACGACCCAATGTTGCAACGCCTCTACGAGGGATTGGATCAAGACATCTTCACCATCAATCACGAGCCGGCTAAAATCGAAACCATCGCCGACCTCGAAGCCTACAACGAGCAAGAAGGTTTGGCACTTTCGCCTGCCGAAATCGACTATCTTCATGGTGTGGAGCAGCAGTTGGGGCGTCCGCTCACCGACAGCGAAGTCTTTGGCTTCGCACAGCTCAACTCGGAGCACTGCCGCCACAAGATTTTTGGGGGCACTTTCATCATCGATGGCGAGGAAAAGCCCTCTTCGCTCTTTGCAATGATCAAGAAGACAACGGCCGAAAATCCTCACCGCATCGTTTCGGCCTATAAGGACAACGTGGCCTTCTCGGCTGGTCCTGTGGTGGAGCAATTTGCGCCCAAAGCGCACGACACGAGCGACTATTTCGTGATTCGCGACATCGAGAGTGTCATCTCCTTGAAGGCCGAAACACACAATTTCCCCACGACCGTAGAGCCTTTCAATGGAGCTTCGACAGGTACGGGAGGTGAAATTCGCGACCGCATGGGAGGCGGTACGGGGTCTTGGCCCATCGCTGGTACGGCGGTCTACATGACGGCCTATCCTCGACTCAGCGAGGGCCGCGATTGGGAGAACGGTATGAAAGAGCGTCCTTGGCTCTACCAAACGCCTCAGCAAATCCTGACCAAGGCGTCCAACGGAGCTTCGGACTTCGGCAATAAATTTGGTCAACCTCTCATCACGGGCTCGGTGCTCACCTTTGAGCATGAGGAAAATGGCGAGAAGTATGCCTTCGACAAGGTCATCATGCTCGCCGGTGGTGTGGGCTACGGCACGCGTCGCGACTGCCTGAAAGGCACGCCCGAAAAGGGCAACAAGGTCGTTGTCGTGGGTGGCGACAACTACCGCATCGGTTTGGGCGGTGGCTCAGTATCCAGCGTAGACACGGGGCGCTACTCTTCGGGCATCGAGCTGAACGCCGTGCAGCGTGCCAATCCCGAAATGCAGAAGCGCGCCAATAATCTCGTACGTGCGCTTTGCGAAGAAGAAATCAACCCCGTTGTGTCCATTCACGACCACGGTTCGGCAGGCCACGTCAACTGTCTGTCGGAATTGGTCGAAGAGTGCGGCGGCGTCATCGATATGTCGCAGCTCCCCATTGGCGACCAAACGCTCTCGGCCAAGGAAATCATTGCCAATGAGAGCCAGGAGCGCATGGGCTTCCTGATTCAGGAAGAGCACATCGACCATGTGCGCCGCATTGCCGAACGTGAGCGCGCTCCGCTCTATGTCGTGGGCGAAACCACAGGCGATGCCCACTTCTCCTTCCAGCAAGCCGATGGCGTGCGTCCCTTCGATCTCGATGTGGCACAGATGTTTGGCCACTCGCCCAAAACGGTGATGAAGGACGAAACGGTGGTGCGCACTTACGAAAACGTACAATATGAAGCCACGAAGCTCGACAGCTATCTCGAAAACGTGTTGCGTCTCGAAGCTGTGGCTTGTAAGGACTGGCTCACCAACAAGGTGGACCGCTCCGTAACGGGCAAGGTGGCTCACCAACAGTGTCAGGGCGAACTGCAACTGCCGCTGGCCAACTGCGGTGTGGTGGCCCTCGACTATCGTGGCAAGGCTGGTATCGCTACAGCCATTGGCCATGCTCCCCAAGCGGGTCTGGCCGACGCGGCGAAGGGCAGCGTGCTGGCCGTGGCCGAGAGCCTGACCAACCTCGTGTGGGCGCCCTTGGCCGAAGGCCTTGACAGCGTGAGCCTCTCGGCCAACTGGATGTGGCCCTGCCGCTCGCAAAAGGGCGAAGACGCTCGCCTTTATGCCGGAGTCGAAGCCTTGAGCAACTTCTGCTGCGCGCTGAAAATCAATGTGCCTACGGGAAAAGACTCGCTCTCGATGACGCAGCAATATCCCGGTGGCGAAAAAATCATCTCTCCCGGCACCGTCATCGTGAGTGCGGGTGGCGAGGTGAGCGATGTGCGCAAGGTCGTAGGCCCTGTGTTGCGCAACGACGTGCCCAGCACGCTCTATCACATTGACTTCTCGCGCGATGCCCTCCGCCTCGGTGGGTCGGCTTTTGCTCAGAGCTTGGGCAAGGTGGGCAGCGATGTGCCCACGGTGAGCGACGCTTCCTATTTCCGCACAGCCTTCCACGCCGTGCAGAAAGCCATCGCCGAAGGTCTTGTATTGGCAGGCCAC
This sequence comes from Bacteroidales bacterium, assembly GCA_030532685.1. Lineage (GTDB taxonomy): Bacteria > Bacteroidota > Bacteroidia > Bacteroidales > Bacteroidaceae > Alloprevotella. The sequence continues at coordinate 9,541 of JAUNKN010000025.1, forward strand.
GACGTGAGCGCGGGTGGTATGATCACTGCTCTCCTCGAAATGTGCTTTGCCAATGTTGAGGGCGGTATCGAGCTCCAACTCGATGCCTTCAACGAGGCCGACCTCATCAAGCTCCTCTTTGCCGAAAACCCCGCCATCCTCGTGCAGGTAGCTGCCGACAAGGTCGAGGCTTTCGATGCGCTGCTCGAAGCCGCTGGTGTGGACAGCACCGTAATCGGTCAGCCCTGTGAGGAACGCCACATCCTCGTGGCCCACGAAGGCGCGACCTACCAGCTGGGCGTGGACTACCTGCGCGATGTTTGGTACTCGACTTCGGCACTGCTCGACGAAGAGCAGAGTTTCCACGGCACAGCCGCCGCTCGTTTTGAAAACTACAAGCAGCAGCCCTTGGAGCACCATTTCCACCCCGAGTTCAAGGGTACGTTTGCGAGCTTGGGCATCGACCCCAACCGCCGCACGCCCTCGGGCATCCGTGCTGCCATTATCCGCGAAAAGGGTACGAATGGCGAGCGCGAAATGGCCTATGCGCTCTACCTTGCAGGCTTTGACGTGAAGGACGTAACGATGACCGACTTGGTGAGTGGCCGCGAAACGCTCGACGAGGTGAACATGATTGTGTTCTGTGGCGGTTTCTCGAACTCGGACGTGCTCGGCTCGGCCAAGGGCTGGGCAGGCGCCTTCCTCTACAACCCCAAGGCCAAGGCTGCGCTCGATCGCTTCTATGCGCGCCCCGACACCCTCTCGCTCGGTGTGTGCAACGGCTGCCAGCTGATGGTCGAGCTGAATCTCATCAACCCCGACCATGAGCAACGTTCTCGCATGCTGCACAACGACTCGCACAAGTTTGAAAGCGGCTTTGTGGGACTGACCGTGCAAACCAACCGCAGCGTGATGCTCGGTTCGCTCTCGGGCGACAAACTCGGCATTTGGGTGGCCCACGGTGAGGGCAAGTTCTCTCTGCCCATGGGCGAAGATGCCTACAACGTCGTGCTGAAGTACAGCTACGAGGGCTATCCTGCCAACCCCAACGGCTCTGACTTTGCCGTGGCTGGTATTGCCAGCCCCGATGGTCGCCACTTGGCCATGATGCCTCACTTGGAGCGCGCTTTCTATCCCTGGCAGTGCCCCCACTATCCCAGTGAGCGTCGCGCCGACGAGTGCACGCCTTGGCTCGAGGCCTTTGTCAATGCCCGTAAGTGGGTAGAGGCCCACAAACAATAAGATTTTGTTTTCCTCCTCCTCATCTCGGAGCTTTTGCGCCGAGATGAGGAGGTTTTTTCTTGCTTTTACGTTTCGATTTATGGCTTTTCGTTCTTTTCTACTGGCTTTGCTGGGCTGTATCATGGGCTTGAGTGTCCACGCACAACACACGCCTGCCCCGCAGGAGTACAAGCTGCCTCGTCACATCTTGAGCATTAAGCCTCAGGGTTTGATTCTCTCGATGAACCTCCAGCTTGAAAGCACACTCTCGCCTACATTGAGTGTACAAAACGAACTTTACCTGCCCAACTGGAATCCTGAATGGCGCACAGATATGGTGGCGCTGGCCAGCAACCTCAAATGGTATTTTGCAGGCGAAGTGGGCAACGGTATGTATCTGCGCGCCAAACTCATCGGCGGAAAAATTTTGGAGCCCAACGAACTGTGGACTTTCCAATATTTCGCGGGAGGAGGCATAGGTCTCGGTGTGCAGCGCCCCATTGGGCAACGCTGGTTTTACGGCTTCGACTTGGGCATAAAACTCGTAGCTCCCTTTGATGAGCGAGAAAGGCTTCCTAACTCTTATTATACCGATCGAGGGGGGCACGGAGGCTTCTATCTGCTCAGTCCTGCCAGCGTTTTTGACGTGGCTTTCAGCATAGGCTATCGCCTCAAATAGTTCGCCCTCGCTTCCCCTCCTGCGAGGGGCACTTTGCCCCCATCGTCTGAGTTTTTCCCCTGTCGAATGTTGCCTCGGCTGCGAAGTCTCCAGGTGGCGAAGCTTCGATGCAAGTTGGCAAGGTGTGGAGTATCATACAACCTCAAATTTTCTTTCTCCTCTTCTTGAGGTCGCAGTTTCGCGTGGAGGCTTTTGTTCTTGTTTTTTTATATTTCGATTTATGACTTTTCGTTCTTTTCTGCTCGCTTTGCTTGGTATGGGCATCGGGCTGAGCATCCATGCGCAGCACACACCTGCCTCACAAGAGTACAAACTGCCTCGTCACATCTTGAGCGTTAAACCCCAAGGTTTGATTTTTGCGATGAACCTTCAACTCGAAAGCACGCTCACGCGCAAACTGAGTGTACAAAACGAACTCTATCTGCCCAGCTGGTCGTCCGAATTGCGCACCAGTATGGTGGCACTGGCCAGCAACCTCAAATGGTATTTTGCAGGCGAAGTGGGCAATGGCCTTTATCTGCGGGCCAAGGCGATGGGCGGCAAGCTGCTTGAGCCCTCTGAAAGTTGGCGTTTCGAGCATTTCGCAGGAGGTGGCTTAGGTTTGGGGGTGCAGCGCCCTCTGGGGCGCCGTTGGTTCTATGGCTTTGACTTGGGCCTGAAGGGTGTGATTGGAGTCGATGAGCGAGAGAACTATAATGGCACGTTCGAGGGGTCAAGTACTGAAGGCTTAGGCTTCTATCTCGCGAGCCCTGCGAGTGTCATGGAGGTGGCGTTTAGCATAGGCTATCGTCTCAAATAAGGAACACAAAACCGACCGACTCCCATTGCCAACGAGAAGTAGGCAATGGGAGTCGGTCGGGTTGGGAGAACGATTGCTGGGCGAGGCCTTAGTGGGCTTCGCCCTCCTTGTTGAGCTGGGCGGGGATGCGGAAAGCCGTGTAGAGCTGGAGCACGGCGGCAATGAGGAGCACGATTTTCCATTCGTCGCCTCGCAAAGGCCCGATGTTGAGCCATTTGCCCCACATCACTGCCGCCGAGAGCACGAGAAGTCCTGCCCCGATGAGCTGCTGACGACGCAAGCGGCGCAGCACAACACTGTGCCCTTCATAACGCTGCAAGAGCTGCATAGAAACAAACATGAGTACGCCAGTCGTAAATACGTAGGGCGCATAGAGCCCCAAGGAGGGGACGAGGGGCAACACGGCACCAGCCAGCAGCAAGAGGCCACCCAGCTGGTAGAGCAGGCTTTGAAGAGTGGAGAGAGGGCGCATAGGGAGCGAAGAATAGAGGGAGGAGAGAAAAAAGAAAAAAGGAGGGCGAGCTGCGTGCGAGCGGGAAAATCCTGCGTGGGAAGAAAAAAAATCTACGTCCCACGCAGGATTTTCTACGTGGGACGTAGAATGCCGTGGCTCGCACGCACGATGCCAAGCAAAGGGAGAGGGGGAAAAACTGCGGTGCTTGCCTCCTGCCCCTCGACGAAGAGCAGGAGAGGCGAGGCTCCACAAGGAGCGCGACACTGAGGCCGCACGCTTTTACTCCTCGACGACTACGTAAATATCCTCGTTGCTCGTTTTCATCAGGAGATTCACGCGAGCCACTTTCTCGACAGCTTCGGGCGAAGTGGCCATTTGGTGGAGCGCGCGTGTGTCGGCCTCGTATTGCTTTTCGTATTGCTTGATTTCGGCCGTCAATTCCTTGTTTTTCGACCAAAGGCGGTAGTAATTGTAGAAGCTGTTTTCGTCGAGAAAACCCACCGTCACGACAAAAAAGAGGAAGGCTATCAAGGAGCGAAACTGCCACAGATGAGCCAGAAGGGAGAGAAAACGAGACATGAGCGTAGCGTGTTAAAGGTCGTGCTGGCGCAGACGATGTTCGGCCAGCTCGGCATATTTCGTGCCAGGGCGACCATAGTTGGCATAGGGATAAATGCTGATGCCGCCGCGAGGGGTGAACAGCCCCGTCACTTCGATATATTTCGGGTCCATGAGGCGGATGAGGTCCTTCATGATCACATTGACACAGTCCTCATGGAAATCGCCGTGGTTGCGGAAGGAGAAGAGATAGAGCTTGAGGCTCTTGCTCTCGACCATGCGCACGTCGGGGATATAGCTGATGCGGATTTCGGCAAAGTCGGGCTGTCCAGTGATGGGGCAGAGCGAGGTGAATTCGGGGCAGTTGAAGCGCACCCAGTAGTCGTTGTCGGGATGTTTATTTTCAAAGGATTCGAGCATCTCGGGGGCATAGTCCATGGGATATTGGGTGCCCTGACTGCCCAAGTGCTGGAGTCCTTCGGTTTCGCGTTGAGACATAATGATAAAGAAGAGAAGTGAAGAATAGTTCCGCCCACGGCAGGCCCACGGGCACAGCCCTTACCAAAGGGGGCTGCGCTTGCCTGCATGGAGAGGAGGAGAGCTGTGAGGCGCGAGCTTATTCGGCATCGGCGCCTTCGCTCATCAGGTCGTGCCCCCAGTGTTGGGAGGCCAGGCGCGCCTGGCGGTCTACGACCTCCTTGGCCTTGCGAGCATAGACGATGAAGCGCAGCGATTGGGCGTAGGAGAAGTAGTTCCACACCCAGTTGAGCAGAACCACAGTCTTGTTACGCACGCCGAGAATGGAGCGCAGATGCACCACGAGCCACATGAACCAGGCGAAGAATCCTGCCATGCGGATGCTGCTAAATTCGGCCACGGCGCGATTGCGCCCCACGGTGGCCATCGTGCCGAGGTTGCGGTAGCGGAAAGGGTGCAGCTTCTTGTCCTTGGCGATGGCTTTGAGGTTGCGCGCGAGGAGTTTGCCTTGCTGAATGGCCACTTGCGCCAGCTGGGGGTGCCCATCGCGCCAAGTGGGGTCGCCTTCGGGCATGATGCACTGGTCGCCAATGGCAAAAATGTTCTCATAGCCCTTCACGCGGTTGTACTCATCGACGATGATGCGACCGCCGCGTCCTAAGCAGGAAGCCGAGAGGTTGTCGATGCGCTCGGCAGCCACACCGCTCACCCAGATGAAGGTGCGCGTGGCTATCTGCGAGCCATCGCGCAGCATGACGCGGTGGTCTTGGTAGTCCGTTACCATTTTGTTGAGGAGCACATTGACGCCCATTTTGCGCAGATATTGCTCCACCTTGGCCGAGCTTTCTTGGCTCAAAGCTGGGAGCAAGCGAGGGCCAGCTTCGATGAGATAAATGTTCATCAGGCTCGAAGACATGTCGGGATAGTCTTTGGGGAGCACGTAGTTCTTCATCTCGGAGAGCGCGCCTGCGACTTCTACGCCCGTTGCACCACCGCCCACAATCACGACATTGAGCAATTCTTGTCGCTCCGTGTCGGAGGCGCAGGTCAGTGCGCGCTCGAAGTTTTCGAGCAGGGCATTGCGCAAGCCCATGGCCTCACTCACGTTTTTCATTGGGATAGCGTGCTCCTCGACGTTCTTGTTGCCAAAGAAATTGGTCGTAGTGCCAGCGGCAAAGACGAGATAGTCGTAGCTCACCTTGCCGATGGAGGTTTGCAAAATCTTTTGTTCGGGAAAGACGCTACGCACCTCGGCCATGCGGAAAAAGAAGTCGTCGCGATCCTGAAAGATTTTGCGGAAAGGGAAAGAGATGCTGCTCGGCTCGATGCCTGCCGAGGCGATTTGGTAAATGAGCGGGGGGAATTGGTGATAGTTGTTGCGGTCCACGATGACCACTTGGTAGCCGCTGCCTCGGAGCGAATTAGCCAGTTTGAGGCCGCCGAAGCCGCCACCTACGATGACCACACGTTTTTTGTCGGTTTGGGGGAGATTGAATGCCATGTTGCGAACGTTACAGTTGGAGTGAGGGTGTGTTTATCGTAGCGATTCGGTGAGCAGTCTGATTTCGATGGTTGGAGGTATGCGCTGGTACAAAATGTTATAGACTGCCGAGAGTATGGGCATGTTCACGTGGTAGCGCCGATTGATTTCGTGCATGCACTTGACGCCATAGTAGCCCTCGGCTATCATTTCCATTTCGACCTGTGCGCTTTTCACGCTGTAGCCTTTGCCTATCATATTGCCAAATACGCGATTGCGCGAGAAGGAAGAGTAGGCTGTGACGAGCAGGTCGCCCGTATAAGCGCTGTCGTAGACATTGCGTTCCAAGGGATACACAGCGCGCAGGAAGCGGTTCATTTCCTGAATCGCGTTGGACGTGAGTACGGCCAAAAAGTTGTCGCCATATTTCAAGCCGGCACAGATACCGGCGGCGATGGCGTAAACGTTTTTCAAGACGGCACCATATTCGATGCCGATGACATCGGCCGAAGTGGTGGTCTTGACGTAGTCGTTGGCCACGAGGTCGGCCATGGTTTTGGCGCGCTGCGCATCGGTGCAGCCGATGGTCAGATAGGTGAGGCGCCCCAAGGCCACTTCCTCGGCATGGCTCGGGCCACCGAGCACGAGCAGCTGATTCTCGGGCACGCCCAAGGCAGTGCGGAAATACTCGGTGCACACGACGTTTTCGTCGGGCACGATGCCCTTGACCGCCGTCATGATATATTTGCCGGTCAGGCGCAGCTTGATTTTCTTGATGAGTGCCTTCAAGTAGGGCGATGGGGTCACGAAAATCAGTGTATCGCTCTGGCGCACCACCTCGTTGATGTCGGAGGAAAAATGAATGCGATGGAGCGGAAATTTCACGCTGGTCAGATAGCTGGGATTGTGCTCCAGGCGGCGAAACTGGGCGATAGTCTCGTCGCTGCGCACATACCACCAAATCTCCTCGACACTTTCGAGCATAATCTTGGCGATGGCTGTGGCCCAAGAACCACTGCCCACTATCGCGATGCGACCGGGAAATGCGCTAAGCGCAGCATTGTCGCCCTGCGAACCACCAAAACCGAAAAGAGAACTAAGACTGGGCATCGGGAAGGGGGATTGAGGTGAAAGGAGGATAGAAAAACTCTCCTACCTCCGAGTGGTCCTGCGACCAGTCGGAGGTAGAGGAAAAAGAGCACTTGGCCACCATCTGAAAGTGGAGGCAAGAGGGGCTATCGAGGCTACTCGATGCGCCATCGAGGGAGTGCGATGACTTGAAGTCGTTTATTCGCCCAGAGCAGCTGTGATTTGCTCTATCCAGCCTTGAAGTTCGGCCACGCTGGGCTTTTCGAGTTCGAGCTTGTACTTTTTGAGCACTTCGCCCACTTGTTGTTGCACCTTTTGAGGGTTAGCGCCGCGCAGGTCTTGCACGAGGTAGTAGCCCACCTTTTGCAGTACGGGCACGATGTCGGCAGGAATGCCATAGGCCGCATAGGCTTCGGGCTTGTCCTTGGCAGCCACCTTCTCGGGCTTCATTTGGGGGAAGAAGAGCACCTCTTGGATGGCCGTGTTACCCGTGAGGAGCATGACCAAACGGTCTATGCCGATGCCGATGCCCGAAGTGGGAGGCATACCATATTGAAGGGCGCGCAGGAAGTCTTGGTCGATGAGCATTGCCTCGTCGTCGCCCTTGTCGGCCAGGCGCATTTGCTCTTGGAAACGCTCCTCTTGGTCAATGGGGTCGTTCAGCTCGGAGTAGGCATTGGCCAGTTCTTTGCCATTCACCATGAGTTCAAAACGCTCGGTCAGACCGGGCTTACTGCGGTGCATCTTGGTGAGGGGCGACATCTCTACGGGATAGTCCGTGATGAAGGTGGGCTGAATGAAAGTGCCCTCGCAGGTCTCACCGAAGATTTCGTCGATGAGTTTGCCCTTGCCCATGGTCTCGTCCACCTCGATGCCCAATTTATTGGCCACTTCGCGCATTTCCTCCTCGCTCATGCCGTTCAAGTCGTAGCCCGTTTGCTCCTTGATTGCATCGAGGATGGGCAGGCGGCGATAGGGCGCCTTGAAGCTGATGGTCTTGCCGTCTACCACCGTTTCGGTCGTGCCGTTCACAGCAAGGCAGATGCGCTCGAGCATACGCTCGGTGAAGTCCATCATCCAGTTGTAGTCCTTGTATTGCACGTAGAGCTCCATGCAGGTGAACTCTGGGTTGTGCGTGCGGTCCATCCCCTCGTTGCGGAAGTTCTTACCGATTTCGTACACACCCTCAAAGCCGCCCACGATGAGGCGCTTCAGGTAGAGCTCGGTAGCGATGCGGCAATACATCTGCTGGTTGAGCGCATTGAAATGCGTGATGAAAGGACGTGCCGAAGCGCCACCAGGAATGTTTTGCAGCGTGGGCGTTTCCACTTCGGTATATCCCGCTTCGTCGAGAATGGCGCGCAGGGTGGTCACGGCCTTGGCGCGCTTGTGGAAAGTCTCCTTGACGTGAGGATTCACCACGAGGTCGATGTAGCGACGACGGTAGCGCAACTCGGGGTCGGAGAAGGCGTCGAACACCTCGCCATCTTTTTCCTTAGGCATGGGGAGGGGTTTGAGGCTCTTGGCCAGAAGAGTGAGTTCTTCGGCATGCACGGAGATTTCGCCCGTCTTCGTGCGGAACACGAAGCCTTTCACGCCCACGAAGTCGCCCAAGTCGAGGAGCTTCTTGACGAGCGAGTTGTAGAGCGTCTTGTCCTCGGTGGGACAAACGTCGTCGCGCGAAATGTACACCTGTATGCGGCCGCGCGAGTCCTGCAATTCGAGGAAAGTGGCCTTGCCCATCACGCGGCGTCCCATCATACGGCCCGCGATGCACACACGGCGAGGCTCGGCCTCGTCTTGGAAGGAGGCGAGAATGTCGTCGCTCCAGGCATCGGTGGGATATTCTGCAGCAGGGTAGGGGTCGATGCCGAGGGCACGAATCTCGTCGAGCGATTGTCGACGGGCTATTTCTTGTTCGCTAAGTTCGAGGATATTCATAGATTCAATGTGTAGATTTGGGGCAAAGTTACGCATTTCTTTTCACTCTCCCCCTCTCGCTTTCTGATATATAATGTCCGCGCGCGGGCGAAAGCCATTTTTTGATAGCGATAGTGAGCAGTTCGCGGCGATGCTTGCGATGAGGGAGCGACGAGGGAGGAGAGTACAACCCGCGAGGGGGAGTAAGAGAAATCTGCTTCCCACGTAGAAAATCCTGCGTGGGAAGAAAAAAATCCTACGTCCCACGTAGGATTTTCTACGTGGGAAGCAGGATTTTCTACGTGCGTCGTAGGATTTTGGGCGACGCAAACGGAGGGTGGCTCGTTGCGAAGCCGCTCAAGAAACGCGGAGAGGGAGCAAACTGAAGGGCGGCGAGAGCGAGCGGAAAGGGCGATTAGCGCGAGGAGACGGGCTGGTGATGGAGCGTGAAGAGCGAAATCTCGGGGCGAACACCCAGGCGAACGGGAGGGCCGGTGCAGCCGATGCCCGTATTGACATAGAGCCAGCGCTCGCCCTCGGCATAGAGTCCGCCCCATTCCTTGTAGCGCCAGCTCACGGGCGACCAGCCCCATAGGCGCAACTGCATGGCGTGGGTATGGCCCGAGAGCGTCAGGTCGATGTGGGTGCAAGGGAGCACCTCTTGCCGCCAGTGAATGGGATTGTGCGAGAGGAGGAGTGTGAAGTGCTGGCGAGCTGCCGAGAGGTCGCCGCCCATGGCTTTTCGCAGGTTGCCATAGGTGGCAAAGGGCGGTTCGCCTACGTTTTCGACGCCTACGATCTGAAGCGTATCGCTGCCGCGAGTCAGGGAGAGGCTGCGATTGTCGAGCACTTGCCAGCCACATTGTGCCAAGAGTTGGCGCAGCTGCTGGCGGTCGGCAAGACGCTGGCGTGGGGTGAGGCGGGTGTAGTCGGCATAGTCGTGATTGCCCATGATGCTGAGCACGGGAATGCCGTGGGCCGCCAGATGGGTCAGCTCCTGGCGAAAGGCTTGCGCCTCCTGCGATTGGTAGGTCACGAGGTCGCCCGTGAAGACGATGAGGTCGGGCTTTTGCGCCAGCACGCTGTCGAAGACTTGGCGCACAAAGGCTCTGTCGCGCTCTCCTCGAAAGGAGGAGAGGTGCAAATCGCTGATTTGGGCGATGCGATAGCCCTCAAAGGCGAGGGGCACACGCTTGGAGGCGATGGGCACAAGGTGCACCTCGATGCCAAAGCGGCCATAGTGGTGCCCATACATGAGGGCGCCAAACAGGGCAAGAAAGCACAGCAGGCCTGCCCCCCAACGCACGGCGAGGGCTTGCTGCACGCTCATGAGCCGCCACAAGAGGTGCTTGAAAGCGTAGTCGCAAAGCCACACTAGCAGACCTATGACGAGGAGAAACAGGGCGAGAAGTAAAAAACGAAACATGGAAGGAAACGAGAAGACGAGAGGGCAAACTCCAGCCGTAGGAACAGTGGCATGGCCTGCGGGCTACTCCGGTTGCAGTTTGGGATTGTTGTGGTGGCGGTTGTGGTCGCGCTGGGTTTTCTTGAGGAGGTTGGCTTCGAGCGCTTGGGTGAGATCCACGCCCGTTTGGTTGGCCAGAGCGAGGAGCACCCATAGCACATCGGCCATTTCGTCGGCCAGATTGTCGCTTTCGCCAGGCTTGAAACTTTGGTCGCCATAGCGACGTGCCATGAGGCGAGCCAGTTCGCCCACCTCTTCGGTGAGAATGGCCAGATTGGTTAGTTCGGAAAAATAGCGTACGCCGTGCTGTTTGATCCAGGCATCGACGCTTTGTTGGGCTTCGTGGAGAGTCATGAGAAAAGAGGTTGGGCGATGAAAAAGGGCACGGGGCGAAAGACGCAGCGAGACTTTGGGCCCTGCCCAAGGAAAACAAAAGAACGTGCAAGCTACCGCTCCCAAACGCCTGTGAGGGGGGCAGACCAGCGCGGCAAGAAGCGGCGCAGCAGTACAAAGGCCAGCAAGAGGACTGCCGTGCAGAGCAAGGGAGGGAGGAGGTAGTGGAGGCTTTGATGCAGGAGAGAAGTGCCTGGCAGATAGTGCTTGACGAGCCAAATGCTACTGCCCAGAACGCCCACCGTGTGGGCGGCATAAATCAGGAAACTTCCCGCGGCCAGCGAGGAGAGGCGGCGCGAGGGAGGGCCGCAAACTTCGACGGCGCTGCCAGCCAGCACGAAATAGCTGCCAATGCCCGTTGCCGTGGAGAGCAGCAGGAGGACTTGCGAGCTATGGCCGCTCCATTGGAGCAGAAGCAGCACGACATAGGTGGTCAAAATGGGCCAGCGCCAGCGACGGAGAGGAGCGTAAAGGTCGCCTTGTTGCAGAGCCACGGCAGCGCCAAGGGCAAACATGGGGAGGCTGCGCAGGGAGATGCCCAAGGGATAGGGCAAGGCGTAGAGCCCATAGAGCGCGAAGAGGAGCAAAAGAACTCCCAGAGCGAGCCATTTGCGCCGCAATAGAGGAAGGAGGAGGGGCGAAAGGAGGAGAAAAATCATCAGTTCGCGCACGAACCATAGGGGCACGTTGAGCGGAGCGTCAAAACTGCCCAGCGGCAGGCCCCAAAAGCCGCCGTCGGGACGGCCTATGGTGTGCTCGCCCCAAAGGAAGTTGAAACCTTCGACGCGGCGCCAATGGCTGGCGAAGGAGTCCCAACCGTGTTTGCCCCAAAGCTGTAGGAATTTGAGCAGGTTCCACAGCAGGTAAGGGAGGAGCAGCGTGCGCAGGCGCTTGTGCCACTTGCGGAGGAAGAAGCGCAGGCCTTGCTGAGGCGTGTAGCCTTGAAAAAAGAGAAAGCCTGCAATGATGAAAAATGTAGCAACGGCCAGCGAGGGCAGGGCACTCGAAAGCCACCAGCGTAGCTGCTCCACCAGCCCCAAGTGCATGGGAGCTACGCCTCGGGGCAGCGCACCTTGCTGTGCGTGGATGAAGACTACGCCCACCGCAAGCGGCAGGCGTAGCACTGTGATATAATGTCGAGAAGCGGGCATGGGGAGGTAGCTTTATTGCGCGCCCACCTTTTGGAGCATCACCTGCACGGCCGTTTCGAGCTGGCGGTCGCGTCCTGCGGCCACTTCCTCGGGCGTGTTGTAGATGACGTAGTCGGGCGTGAGTTGGAGGTTTTCGCCATAACGTCCCTGCCTGTCGCGCACGCCTACTTGAGGAATGCCGAAAACGAGCGAGGGGTCCATCTGACGCTCCCACCATACGGCGGTCATCGTGCCAGGAATGGGCGCACCGATGATGGGCCCGATGTTCAAATCCTTGTAGATGCTCGGGAAGCCCGAAGCGTTGCTATAGTTGTCCTCGCACACGAGCAAACAAGAGGGCTTGTTCCACTTGGTGAAGGGGTCGGAGCCGATGTACTGGCCACGCACGACAAACTGCTGGTATTCCTTGCCCGTGAGCAGCGTGACGAGGTCGTCGTGCAGCCAGCCGCCGCCGTTGTGGCGCGTATCGACAATCACGGCCAGCTTTTGGCGATTGCTGTTGCTCAGCAGGTCGCTGTACACTTCGCGGAAGCTGCTGCTGTTCATGCCTTGTACATGCACGTAGGCCAAGCGGCCTCCCGAGAGGCTATCCACCATTTGGCGGTTGCGCTTCACCCAACGCTTGTAGAGGAGCTCGGCTTGATGCCCTGCACTGATGGGACGCACCGTGACCTCGCGGCGCTTGCCCGTGGCAGGCTCCAACACTCCCACGCGTAGGGCTTGACCTGTCTTGCCCTCGAGCAGAGGGAAATAGTCGGCCTTGGCCTTGATGGGCGTTCCGTCAATGTGCTCGATGATGTGCCCAGGCTTCACGCCCGTGTGGCGCACGGCAAAGGGGCCACGAGCAATGACCTCCTCGATGCGCAAGCCATCGCCCTGGTACTGATCGTCGAAGAAAAGTCCCAGCGAGGCTGTGCTCGGAGCATGATTGCTGCTGTTGTAGCGCGCTCCTGTGTGCGAAGCATTCAGTTCGCCGAGCATTTCGCTCATCAATTCGGCCAAATCGTAGTTGTTATTGATCGAGGGGAGGAAACGACGATAGCTCTTGCGATAAAACTCCCAGTCGGTGCCGTGGAGGTCAGAGAGATAAAATTTGTCCTTCACCTGCTGCCAAGCGTGGTCGAAGATGTATTCGCGTTCTTGCGCAGGACGATAGTCGAAGGGAGCTTCGTAGGTGATGGTTTCCTGTGCAAAGTTTCTCGTGTTGAGCTTCTTGATGCCGCTGCCCCCAGCAAAGAGCAGATGCTCGCCACGTCGGTCGGCCGTGAGGCTACCGCCGCCCAAGCCCTTGGCCACAATGCGGCTGCCGCGCTCGCGCAGGTTTTGTTCCCACAGGTCGTAGCCTCCTTCAAAGGCTGCGAGATAATAGAGCTTGCTGCCATCGTTCGAGAGGACGGCATCGCCCAGATGCGTGGAGGTAGGAGTGAGGCGCACGATGCGGTCGAAGCGATGCTCCAAGTCGAGCTGCAAACGCTTGGGAGCTGCCGTCGAATCGTTGGCCGCGCTCTTGTTCTTACTCTTGCTTTTCTTCTTGCTCTGCGCTGCGGCCGCCTTTTCGGCTTCTGCCTTGCGCTTGGCTTTCTCGGCCTTTTCGGCATCGGCCAGTGCGAGTTCTTCCTTGTTCATGTGGAAGCGCTCGTAGGCTTCGAGGTCGAAAAACATCAGGTAATAGTCCCTTTCGGCGCCCCAGCTACCGTGGCTGCGATAGCCGGCACGATCGCTGGTGAAGAGCATCGCTTTGCCGCCCAGCACCCATTGAGCACCGCTCTCCACGTAGCCGCTCTCGGTGAGATTGACGATGGGTTTGCGCAGCGAAACATCGACCAGCGCGATGTCCTTATTGTTCCAGCCTCCCGTGCCGATGTAGCCCGTGAGCAGGTAGCGGCTGTCGGGGCTCCAGGCAAAGTGCTGGTCGCCGTCGGAATAGGAGTACTCGTATTTGCCCTCCATCACCGTGCGCACCTGTTTGCTGCGCAGGTGCATCACACGCAGTGTGGTGCGATTTTGGAGGTAGGCTATGGCTTGCCCATTGGGGCTATATTTGGGTTGGAAGCAGGTCGAATCGCTCTTGACGAGTTGCACTTCCTTGAGGTCGGTGGCGTAGGCAAATTGTTTCTCGTTTTTGCGCACGAGGCTCGTTTGATAAATCTGCCAACGGCCATCGCGCTCGGAGGCGTAGACCAGGCTGCGCCCGTCGGGGGCAAAGTCGATGTTGCGCTCTTGTTGAGGAGTATTGGTGATGCGGCGCGTGGTGGCATAGTTCATGGCCGTCACGTAGACGTCGCCATGCAGCACAAAGGCCACCTCTTTCTCGTTGGGCGAGAGCACGACTTCGCTGGCGCCTTGCCCACGCAGATATTTCGTCACGGCACGCTCCGTCTGGTCGTTGCGCAAGTCGATGTTCACGCGCTGGGGCTGTCCTTGGGGAGCGAGGGTGTAAATGCTGCCGTCGTGGCCAAAGCACAACACACCGCTGGTCGAAGCGGTGAGAAAGCGCACGGGGTGCTGCTTGAAGTCGGTGAGCAAGGTGGCTTTTTCGCCTTCGAGGGCACGGCGTGCCACATTGAAGGTGCCGTTTTCCTCGGTGAGATAGTAGAAAGCCTTTTGCCCAGCCACCCAGACGGGGTTGCGATCTTCGCCTGCAAAGTGCGTGAGCTGGCGATGCTTCCACTGTCCTTTGTCGTCGCGCGTGGCCATCCACACATCGCGGGCTATGCTCGACGTGTGGTGCTTGCGCCAGGGGTCTTCATAGCCCTTGACGTCGTGATAGAGCAGCGCGCTGCCGTCGGCATTGGCGCTAATGTCCTGCATGGGCAGCGTGGAGAAAATGCTGGGGCGCGAGCCCTTCAAGTCTACGCTATACACCTGCGGAAAGGAGCGGCTGGCAAACTGTATGCTCTGTGCCGTGGGCAAGAGGGCGCTCTCGAAGAGCACGTGCCCATTGTCGAGCCAGCCCATGGGGATTTCGCTTCCCGAGTGGCTGGTGAGACGCTGCGGAGCTCCTCCCTCGGGGCTCACGACATAAATGTCGAAACTTCCCAAACGATCGGAGGCAAAAGCGATGTGCTTGCCATCGGGGCTCCAGTGCGGACGCGTGTCGTGGCCTGCGTGGGTGGTGAGCTGTGTGGCTCGTCCCCCAACAGCGGGCACCGTATAAAGGTCGCCCTGATAGGCAAAGGCTATGGTTGTGCCGTCGGGCGAGAGGGCTGGATAACGCATCCATCGTGCGTCGTTGTTGTGGGCTTGTGCCATCGTGCTCGTGGCGGCCAAGAGGAGGGAGAGGTATAGGTGTTTCATGCAGTAATATTCGTCGGGCTCGATGCCCCATTCTATGGCGCAAAGTTACACAAAAGCTGGGAGCTGACGAAATTTCGTGCTCCTCCCGCCCTCCTTTTCTTGGCGCACCTGTCTTGTACACTCACAAGGAGCAGGAGGCGCGCCGTGCACATGTGGGCAAAACAAGCTCCCCCGCAGCTCTTGGGAGAGCCACGAGGGAGTTCACTTCTATCAACGCGCTTAGGGCTTAATCACCTTTTTTCCTTCAATGATATACACACCTAT
>JAUNKN010000026.1 GCA_030532685.1 Bacteroidales bacterium
AATGTTTTTCGCCGTGATTTGCTGCTATTCAAATGGTATTTTAAGACATTTCTAGCCGTCCATTAAAAAGCGATGCTAAGCGAGAAGTTATTTGTTGATGACCTCTCGCTTAGCATCGCTTTTTAAGGGACGACTATTTAGCGTACAATACGTTGTCCAGCAATGAGATAAACACCAGGAGCAAGGTGGTCGATTTGCCACTTTCCATTGGATTGCTGCACTCGACCTACGGGGCGACCTGCAAGAGTATAGGCCATGGTGGGAGCGACAGAAGACTCCTTCCATTGGGTGTTAAGACCTGTGAGGCGATGGTCGAAAGCGATGTTCAATGCTTGAGTAGGATGCTGGTCTGCTGTTGCGATGTAAAAGGAAGCACGTTGTGCAGGAACATACCCTCGAGGTTGGCGCTCGAACTTATTGCCAGCGTCGTTCAATATATAATCATACTGAACCGATTCTCCTGTAAGTGAGCCTACGAAATAAAAACGACCATGTATCACTTCGGCCTTTGCCACACGAAACTCGACGTTATCGGCTTTCCACAGAAGTGTTTCTCCCTCCAAAGAACGCCCCTGAATGGCTGTTCCAGGAAAGGACACAATGTAGGGAGTGTGGCTAGCAAAAGACTGAGCGTCGCTAAAGTAGCACACATCGCCTTCTACGCGGTTAAATTCACGTAGCCAAAAGTGGCCCTCATCGCCCTCTTGCTTGCGCCAAGTGATGGGGTGCTTGTCGCTCTCCACGCAAATCTGTTGCACAGCAAAAGGCAGCACAATAGTTTGCCAGTTAGAGCCATTGCCCGTCGTCGTCTTCCCTACTTCACGGCGATAAACGGCATGTTCGGCCGTGAAAGGCAAGGGAGTATCGAAAGAATGTAAATCCTCGATAGAAATATTTTTAGCACGATTCCCCAAAACTACGTTGTGTCCTGCTAAACTTTCAGGGATAGTAGCGTCGGCAGGAAGGAAATAGAGGGTATTGGGATTCGTGTTTGGACGAATCTGAATATCTTTATCCTTGCAACGAATGGCGATTGCCTCCTCGGGAGTTTCGACGACTCCTTCTTCATCATAGTCCAACTCGACTTGTTCATTGGTCCAATAACTCACAAGACCAACATTGCTTTTCTCTTCGACCGTAATCTCTTGCTGAGCCACGACTTTTGTTCCCGCTTCGTCCAATGCAAGGGTAAGCGTAACTTTTCCCGAAATGCTGGGAGAGTAAGATACGGAAAGGTTTTCTTCTGCTTTTACATCAAGTGCTAATGCTTTTTTGCCAAGAACACGATGTGCAGGATCACTGCTCAACAAATAGACTGTGTTGTGGAAACGAGCATAGCCTTGGTTACTCACGCGCAAACTTATATTTGTGTTTTGGCCGCGCTTGATAGAATGCTCGAAGTTCTCAAAATGAGGAGCGAGCAGTGGATATTTTACGGCAATGCCCGCATTTGTGGTCAGAACAGCCTTATTTCCACGTACTATTTTCTGAAAATGTATCTCCGAAGGGTTCTTAGCAATGTACCATGGATAAAGATTGACAAAACGAGAAATGGGAACAACAATGGATCCATTCGGTAAGTTATCAAGTTTTCCGTTCAAGTTAAAAAACTGACTATTGCGCATGGAACCAGGAGCAATACCTGAGGTGCTGGTTAGAACACTCAATGGCTCTACATAACCTTCGGAGTGAAAAACTCCTACCCCCATATCAAAATTGGCAGTCTTTCCTGTAGGGTTATTGAAACGAATAACAACTTCGACCCCGCTACGATGACTAAGAGCATCTGTTGTAAGCGCTTGCGCAGAAGCACAGAGGCTCAGTATAGAGGTCAAAAGAAGAAGAAGTGCTTTTTTCATATCTAACTTTAATTTTTGTATCACGAAAATAGAAGTGCCAACAATCCCCTGCAGTCTGTGATTGCAGGGGATTGTCTCTTCAGATTTACTACCAAGTAGTACTTTCCGATTCATCGGGCATAAAATACTCTTCTCTGCTTTCTCCTACCGAGGGGCTCGTGTGTCCATCTGGTAATTTACCAGATGGGGAGGAAGCGAGTAGATGTTCACCTTGGAAAAGTACGACTTGAAGTAAAGGAGTTGTGTATTTCTTCATTTTGTTTTAGAGACAAGGATAAGAAAAATGGTTAATGTGAAATTCGCTGTCCATTTACGATATACAGACCGCGAGGAAGAGTGCCCAACTGCCACTGCCCATCAATATATTGGGCTGTGCCCACACGCAGCCCAGCGAGGTTATAGACAGGTGTGGTGCTGGAGGGAATAGCAGTCTTAGAGAAGGCAATCGAGGTGGGTGTCATATCCCAGCCGATACGCAAAGCAGGAGCATAGTACACTCCCTGAGTCGTCGTTACAAAGTTGGCGCGGAAAGGAGCAAGTACGCTCGAAGCAGAAAGACGAAAGACCGTACCTTCGGCATTGAGTGCATAAGCATTCTTTGGGTTTTGTGAGGTTGTTGTACCGACAAAAGAATAGGTGCTTGTCGTGAGCTGCATGGGAGCTTGCGCAGGAATATTCACTTGCTCTGCACTATATTCCAAAGTCTTGCCTATGAGCGAAAGTTCTCCCAAAGTAGCATCAGGGAAGGAAACGATGTAGGGCGTGAAAGCCTCAAAGTTTTCGGCATCGGCAAAATAGCAAGTAGTGCCATTTACTCCTGTGAATCGACGAAGCCAAAACTTTCCGTCATCACCTTCCTGCTTGCGCCAAACGATATCACGGTTTTCACCAACAACGCTGATACGACTCGGCGCAAAAGGCAGAACGATGGTTTCCCAGCCCTTTCCATCTCCTTGACTTCCTTGAGAAACAGAACGACGATAAACCACTCGACGAGCGGTGATGGGTACAGTGTTGAGGAAAGCATGACCATCGGTGAGGGTCAGTAGGTCACTTTCGCCGTCACGTACCACATTTTTACCGTTCAGTGCAGGAAGCATGGGGGCGTCTGCCGCCAACACGTAAATGGTATTCGGGTTGGAGTTGGGCGTGAAAGCCATTCCGCTCACTGCAGAAAAGTCCGCTGTAAGCACATCTTCGGGAACGGTGTAGGTCGTGGCTTGGGGCACCGAAACACTTGTACCATCCGCCTTATCCATAGTAGCACAAGGTGTGAATACAATCGGTGTGCGATCGGTTTCCACCACCACATCTTTACTCAGCACCTGAAGCAGATAGTTCTTGCGCGTATCCAACCCGTCAAATTCTACCTCAAAAACGTGAGTAGCTCCCACTTCCATTCGCTCAGCCATCGTGCGAATGTCCGTGCCCGAGTAGTTGCCCGATCCTGGAGTGGTCTCGGGCAATAGGCCAATTTGTATCGCATTGCCAAAGGTCGATTCGCTCTTGTTCTTAATGCTTACTCGTGCTTTGACCTTTTTGCCCAGTACGTGATGCACCTGTTGAGGCGTCGTTTCTTGCGCCCCTTCGATTTCCACGCGCGTCACTTCCAACTTTGCCCCCAAAGTATGGGAGGTGATATCGACACTCGTTTCTCCCAAGATGTTGGTGCGTTCCAAATCGGTCGAAACTTGATAGGTCAGTGTGCCTTGATGGATGATGCGCACACTGAGTGCCACTTTCACCGTTTCGCCCGCAGGAACAACCGCACCAGTCTGAGCTTGAAGCTCGTTTGGACGATCTTTGCGCCACAAGTAGAGCGGTCCATTGTACTCTATCGTTCCTAAATTGCGCAAGTTCATCTGAAGTTCCAAAGGTGCCAAAGCCACCTTCGTACCTACCAAATTCCAACTCAGCAAAGAGAGCTTCGGGTCTTGGCGTACGATTTCGTAGCTCACACTATTGCCTGCCACTCTTGCGATCACAAATTGACGATTCACATCGCAGCAGGCCAATAGTTTTTTAGGGTCTTGGCGGAAGCTGATGGGGACAATTTTATATTCCCCATTGCCTTTTGCTTTGAGATCGCTATTGAGTAAAGAAAACTCTGCGGCCTTTACCATATAATTGGGACCAATTTCTATAGACTTAGACAGAATGCCTTCCAAAGCCCCATCTGACTTGACTACGGCCCAACCATAATTAAATATTCCTTTCCACGAAGTACGATTAACAAAGTCACAGGTAATCATGGCCTCTTTCCCTGCTTCAGCAGGTTTAACGCAGAAGTTCTCTCCCGTAAGCCGGTAGTAGCTCTCATCAACGGGCAAAGCAGGGCCTCCGCTGGGGCGTACACCCACAATAGCCTCCTGGCTGGTGGAATATCCATTGGAAAGTTGCGCTCCAATTCCCGTATTTTGAGGTTTCATCACCGACAATCGGAAATAGCCATCGGAGAGTCCTCCCCAGCCCCAGTTTACGTGGAAATAGCCATTGCCATCGAAGCCATCGAGGATAAAGGCATGTCCTCCATCGCTCGAACGTCCTCCGTAGAGCACAGGGCGTCCTGCTTCCAATTCGCTATACATAAGCTCAAACCATGCACGGCTATCATAGGCATCGCGTTTCACATAGCGTGTACTGGCATCGTAGCCAAAATCTTCTTTGAGCGCACGATCGGCTTCGGAGAGTGCCGCAGAGGTCTCATTAAAATGCAATTTTGCACGTACAGAAGTCGCACACATCGCCATGAGTTGAGCCACCGCATTTCCCTGCTCCTCCGTATAGGACGTTCCGTAAATGGGCTTCATCTTGTTCCACGCAATACTCGTTTGGGCGGCGATGCTGGGTATATCCTTTTTATAATTGCCCGACCAGTCTACAGTTTCACTTTTGTAGCCGTCGATCACGTCAATGGTGGCCGCGGGCTGCTTGTAGTAATACATCGCCTGCGCCATTGCCGTAGCCACACATCCCGTATAGTGCTTTGGGGCAGCGGGACGATAGGTAGTGTTTTGGGGCATTTGGTTGTAATAAGGAGCACCTTGGTTCCAACGGGTAGAGAGCATAGGAGGAATAGCTCGCTTGGCACGTTCTGTTGGCGTTCCTTGAGCAGGTGTTTTTCTAACTTGTGCGAAATGATTGAGCGCGGCCAATTCTTCTACATAATTCTGAAGGAAAGCCTTGACAGGAGCAGGTGCTGTGGCTACATCCAAATGTCCGCTATCGGCATAAGCCAAAATCGTTTCGCTGCGAGCATCGCCCGAAACGACGACATAGCCTTGCTCTTTTTCCGCATTAAATACGTAGTAGGCTGTAGGCTTGTTCTGCCCCTTTGCCAAACGGTTGGGCGCGCGGTGCGCCAAAGAAAGCTGGGGAGCCTTTAAGTGTTTTCCTTTGCTGGCAAAAAATTGCTGAGCTAATTGTTGTGCCTCTTTCTGGTCGATAGCCTCGGCCTGCATAGACACGCTCCCCCCAAGAAGAAATAGAAGAGTAAAAACAAACTTCATGGGAATATCTAAAAAATAAGATAGAGATACGGGGAACGAAAAAGGGACTAAAACGTACAAAATATCGTCCAAGAAAGTTCTGTTGGATGCACGGATTTGGAAGCTTTTATACAGGAATCTCTAACACACAGGTTAGAGAAGGCGCGACCCACTTATCTCTACGAAATAGTTAAATACTAAATAAATCTAAGGCAAAATTACACGGACCCTCCGAGTTTCACAAATTTTCCACGCTAAAAAATGTAGGGAAACTCTCCATGCAGGAAATAAAGAACAAGTAGATAGAAAACTTTGCTATGTCTTGCACGATTTTTGAGCTGCTCTTCCAGCATTTTGGTACGAAATGCGTAACTTTGTCGCTGTCATCGGTGCTCCACACTTGAAGAAAAGCTCAAGCGTGGAGCTGAAAAGGGAATCGGGTGCAAATCCCGAGCAGACGCGCTGCTGTGAGTCCTATTTTTCGCACTTGCCAGTAACCACTGGTAGCCTCTTGTAGAGAGGCTACTGGGAAGGGGCAAGTTCTTTGGCGAGGACGAGCCAGAAGACCTGCCGATACTCCTCTTTGCTGGGAGCACCTCGCGACTTAGGTGTAGCCAGCTCCTCTCCTTCTTTCCTACGATTTGGGCATGCCTCGCGTGCCTTCTTTCTCTTGTTGCATGTTTCAGCTTCGCCCCACGCTTTTAGCCTTGGGACTTCTTCTTTGTATCCCTCTTCCGGCCCAACTTTCCCCACCCGATAGCCTTCGCCAAGTGCAGCTTTCGGCTGCTCAAATTGTGGCTTTGCGTCGGGAAACTTCCTTGGCGACTGCTCCTAAACAAAGCATAAGCGGTGCGGCCCTGCGGCGACTTTCTGCCCTGACTCTGGCCGATGCCCTGCGGCATTTGGCTGGTGTACAGATGAAAGACTACGGAGGTTTGGGGGGCCTCAAAACGATAGACGTGCGCGCCATGGGCACACAACACACTGCTGTGGCGCTCGATGGCTTGCCCATTGGCACGGCGCAAAATGGCATTGTCGACCTGGGGCGCTTCTCGACCGACCAAATGGAAAGTCTAAGTCTCATTCAAGGCACCGACAGCGAATTGGGGCGCACTGCCACGCAACATGCGGTGGCTCAAGTGTTGCAGCTCTCTCTGCGTCACCCCAGCTGGGAGGCTACGGAGCACAGCCATCTCGAAGGGCGTTGGCGTTGGGCTTCCTTTTCGACCTACCAGCCAAGTGTGCGCTGGGAGCAGCGTCTTGCCTCCCAGCTCTCGCTCACCACACATTGGGAAGGGTTGCACACCGCCGGGCGATACCCTTTCAGCTATCGCACTTTCACCCACGATGGCCGTTTGGCACACGACACTACCGCCCTACGCGAAAACAGCGATGTACGCTGGCTACGGGGCGAAGTGGCCCTGCACGGCACGCAGTGGCATGCACAAGCCTATTGGTATGGTTCGGAGCGCGGTCTTCCAGGAGCTGTGGTGCGCGGAAAGTTTGTCCATGCCGACCGACAGTGGGATAGCAACGCATTTGTGCAGGGCGCATGGCAGCACCACGACCGCCACTACCACTTGCACCTGCGCGGCAAACTATCGCTCGACCACCTGCGCTATCGCTCCGATCCGAGTCGAGACGCAGGCGTGATGTGGGTGGACCATCGCTACGTGCAGCGCCAGGCCTACCTCTCCATGAGCCATTCCTACGTGCGGCAAGGCTGGAGGTTGGAGGCTGCCAGCGACTATGCCCACGCCCACGTGGAGGGCAATGCGGCCCAATTCCCCAACCCCAGCCGCCACCACCTCACTCAAGCTCTCGCCTTGGACTACAGCACATCGCGTTGGCGTTTGCAGGGTAGTTTGGTACACACCTTACTACACGATCGAACGGCCACTGCGACTGCAGCTCCCACCGCTCAATATCTCAGCCCTATGCTCGCATGGAGTCACCAGCGGGGAGCATGGACTTTTCGTGCCTACTGGAAAGAAAGCCTCCGCCTGCCCACTTTGAGCGACCTTTACTACACCCTCGTGGGCAATGCAGCCTTACAGCCTGAGCGAGCCAGCCAGTGGAACGTAGGGACAACATGGAACGTAGGCACTTGGAGCCTCGAGGCCGATGCCTATCGCAACGTGGTGAAAGACAAAATCGTAGCCGTCCCCACAAACAACCAATTTCGCTGGACGATGCAAAATCTGGGGCGAGTGAAAATGCTGGGCTTAGACCTCCGTGTCGCAGGGACGCTTCGCCTCCCCTACCAGAGCTTTCTCCACTTGCGTGGGAGCTATTCCTACCTCTTGGCACGCGATTTCACCTCGCCGCTCACGCCCTACTACGGGCACCAAATCGCTTATGCCCCACGTCATGCCGCCTCGGGCACGGCTCGCCTTGTGCGCAAAAGTGCTTGGCTCTCTTACAGCTTCATCTACACAGGCGAACGCTACGACCAGCAAACGAACATCGCGGCCAACTATGCGCCACCTTGGTACACCTCCGATATTGCCCTCGGGCACAGTTGGCCTTGGGCTTCCTGCCAAATACAAGTGCAGGCCGAAGTGTCCAATCTTCTCGACCAGCGCTATGACGTCGTGCGCGGCTATCCCATGCCAGGCAGAGCCTTTCGTCTCAGCACCACGTTCCGCTGGTAGTGTGGCAGCTCCTTCTTTTTTTCTCCTATGCCTCGTTATTTCCCCTTCGTCTTTTTCCCCTCACACGGCACGCGCTGCGCCTGCTGGATGCTCCGTCTTGGTGGCACCGCTTGCCTCCGCTTGTTCTCCCTCTTAGCACTTTCTTGGTTGCTCGTTCTGGCTTCTTGCCGCGGAGAGGAAGAAATACTCGTTCCCATCACCAGCCAGGTCGTAGACGCTCCACGTCCTCACGCTCGCATTGGCGCAATGGTCTTGCTCTGCGAGGGCAATATGGGCAGCAACAAGGCCAGTCTGGACTATATGGACTTCCGTACGGGGCAGTATCATCGCAACATTTACGGTGCTTTAAATCCGGGGGTTGTCATGGCCTTGGGCGATGTGGGCAACGACATCTTGCTGCATGGCGCTCGCCTCTATATTGCGGTCAATGCTTCGGGGCTCATCGAGGTGCTGCACGCTGGGAGCGGCCGTCACATTGGGAGCATAGCACTGCCCAACTGCCGCCAGCTCGCTGCACGCGGTGGCAAACTCTATGCCACCAGTTTTGCCAGCCCTATAGGTTTTAACCCCACCGAGCAACTGGGCGAAGTGGTCGAGATCGACACCTTGACCCTTTCCATAGGTCGTCGTTGCACCGTGGGCGAACAGCCCGAAGGGCTCACCCTTACAGGCGAACACCTCCTTGTGGCCAACTCGGGCGGATATCGCGCCCCTCACTATGCTCGCACGGTGAGCGTACTCTCGTTGGCCTCCTTGCGCGTAGAGCGCACCCTCACCGTGGGGCTCAACCCTCAGCACTTGCTCACCGCTCCCGACGGGCAGGTATATGTGTCGGCACGCGGCAACTACAGCGATGTGCCTCCTTCGGTGCAACGCATCGATCCCACCACGTGGAGCGTATCGGAGCCTTTGGGCTTCGTGGCCACCAGTTGGTGGCTCGACGCGCACTGCATCTATGCCCTTGGCGCGCACTATGATAAGGCCACAGGCGGCTACGCGCGCAGCCTCGTGTGCTACGACACGCGTCGCCGTGCCATCCTCTCTGGACAGGGCGAATGGCTACATGCGTCGCAAAAAAATCTACGTGGGAAGGAGAATTTTCTACGTGGGAAGGAAAAATTCCTACGTCCCACGCAGGATTTTCTACCTGCGCAACAGCGATGGGCGTCTTCCTCCCCCTCTCCTTCCCTTGCTCATCTCGTCGATCCGGCAGCCTTTTCTGCCCTGCGCATGCCCTATGGCATTGCCGTGCATCCCGAGACCAAAGAGATTTTCCTGGCCGATGCAGGCAATTTCACCTCTCCGGGCACGCTGCATTGCTTTTCGCCCACAGGAGTGCATCGCTGGCAGAGCACCACGGGCGACATCCCTGCTCATTTTGCTTTTCTGCCTGCACCGCTGGGCACTCCCGACTTTTCGCAGCGTCCCACTCCGCCCACTGTGGGAAGTGCTTATGTGACGCGTGTGCTGGCCTACCGCCCTGCCCCTGGGCAGCACATCAACGTGCTACCCGAAGGCACGGCGCACGACACCGAAGCGACCATGTGCCAAAAGGTGCTCGAGGCCATTGGGCACAATCGTCGAGGTTTGGTGTGCTTAGGTGCGTGGGGCGGTCATGTCGTGGTGGGTTTTGACCATCGCATAGCCAATCGCAAGCAAGCCGCCGACTTTCACATCGATGGCAATGCCTTTGAGGGCAATGCCGAAGCGGGATTGGTTGAAGTGGCCGTAGACCGAAATTTGAACGGGCAGCCCGACGAGAACCAGTGGTACCGTTTGTTGGCTCCAGCAAGCGCGCCAGGATTGCGCCCTTACCAGGCTACCTACGACCGCCCGCAACAGCTCGGCACGCAAGCTGTGCCCTGGCGCGACAAGGAGGGAGGCTCGGGAGTTGTGGAGCGCAACGAGTGGCACACACAACCTTATTTCCCCTTGTGGGAGCTCGGTAAAAGCGTGAGCTTCACGAGCTGGCGACTGCCCAACACGGCCCGACAACAGGGCACGGGCGAAACTCCGCTATGGGTGCTGCCACGAGTGGCAGGCGCATGGGCCGACAATAGCCCCATGGGCGACGATTTCGACATCGATTGGGCCGTCGACACACAGGGCCGTCGTGTGTTCCTGGAGGGTATCGACTTCGTGCGCATCACTACGGCCTTGCACCAAAGTGCAGGTTGGCTGGGCGAAACCTCGACCGAGGTGAGCAATGTGTACGAGTTGCCATAAAGCAGATTCATTCTCTATTATTCAATACCTATTTATGAAAAAAATCTACTCTCTTTTTCTGGCGCTCGTGGCGCTCGTTGCCACAGCGCAAACGGCCGCGACCGTGACCTTCCCCAAGGTGCAACACTGGACGGGAAAAGGTAGCAAGCAGGCAGCACTCGTAATTGCCTGGAACAATGGTCTGAACCAAGACACCCTCGTGTGGGGCTATCGTTTCGATGCACCCACAACCAGTGCACAAATGCTCGAGGCCGTGGTCAAGAGCGATCCTCGCCTCTATGCGGCGGTATCGTCCAGCTCCTATGGTCTCTATGTCGAGGGCTTGGGCTACGACCGCAATAATCATGGCGAAATCGCCATGGCCAACCTCGACTTTTCGGCCTTTGCCCATGTGCCCGACGGATGGTGGATGCGTGCCAAGGGGGGAATGGCAACGAGCATGGACGGGACCGACCACTTCTTCGGAGGCTACAATGTGCAAAACCAAAAGTACTTTGTCCACCTCGTGAGCGACAAGGGAGAGGCCTTCAAGGCTTCTCAAGGAGCTTCGAGCCGCCAACTCTCGGAGGGAAGCATCGACGTGTGGAGCTACCAAACTTGGGATGCTCCCTTTGCCTTGACCACCTACACGCCCGTACCTGCTGCAACTTTCTACAAGCGTGGCGTGTTTATGGTCAATGAGGACCAGTTTGGCAAGCAGAGTGGCACGGTCAACTTTTTCGATACGGAAAGCAAAACGTGGAGCTATCGCGCCTATCGCCAAGCCAACACAGGCCGCACCTTGGGAGCGACAGCACAATATGGCACAATCTACGGCGGACGTTTCTACTTCATCTCCAAGCAGAATTTTCAGACAACGGGTGGTCGCCTTGTCATTGCCAATGCGGCCAACCTTGCTCAAGTAGTGGACGAAAAGGAACTCCCTGGCGGGAGAGATGGGCGCGCCATCGCTTTCCCCCGCAACGACGATGATGTCGCTTTCATCACGACCAACAAGGGTATCGTGCTCTACGATGTAGAAGAGATGAAGTTTGACGGAACTATTGAAGAGGTCAATGAGGAGTGCGGACGCATTGTGCCTGCTGGCTACTACCTTTTTGTCGAGACGCGCAAGAACGAAATTTTGGTGCTCGATCCTGAAGAGCGACAAGTTGTGCAACGCATCGAAAACGCCACTTGGCCCACCCTGGCCAGTGACGGACGCCTCTGGGTGCTGCGCGACAAAAAGCTCGTGGCCTACGACACTGAAGTGCTCGAGATGGTGCAAGAAGTGGAGCTGGGCGAGAGCGCTCCCACCCCCAACAAGTGGGCTTGGAATGCGGGAACGCTCTTTGCAGGCAAGAAGACCAATAGCCTTTATTGGGCTTCGGGCAAGGCTGCCCAAGGGGCTCAGCAAGTGTATCGCTTGAACTTGGAAGAAGAAAGCCCCAAAGCGCAACTCATCTATGATTTGACGGGAAAGACCACGCCCTACCTCTATGGAGCTGCCATTGGTTTGCGCCCCGAGGACGAGCACATCTTCCTTCAAGCCTTCAAGGATTGGAGCGACAAGACCTACGTACTCTATGAAATCGACGAAATGGGCAAAGAAGTGGGTCAGTACCCTCTCGAAGAGCAGCACCATTGGTTTCCTGCGATGCCCGTATTCCCCGATATGCAAGCTCCCACCTTCACCCTCAGCGACGCCGTGCCTACACAGCTGGGCGTGGGCGAAAGCAAGGACTTGAGCTTCACCATGAGCGATGCCGACAGCCATAGCGCTAACATTCTGTTGAATGCCGTGGCCAGAAAAGTGGGCGAAATCGACAAGGAACAGGACGAAGACGAGGTGCTCGAAGTGCTCGTGAAGGAAAACCACATCCTCTTGCAAGGAAAGAGCGATGGCGAGCGACAACTGTTGATCACGGTGGGCAACAACGGCTTGTTCAACATGACGGCCTATCTCGTGAAAGTGGGCAACGGGCCCACAGGTATTGCGCAAAGCACGCACGTTGCGCGCTTGAGTGTAGAAGCTGGGCGCATCACAGCCACTCATCTCGTGGGCGAAACACTCACCGTGCATGACCTCTCGGGGCGTCTGTTGGCCAGCTATGCCATTACCAATGCCCAACAGCAGTTTGCCCTCCCCACACATACTTCTGCGCTACTCGTGCGCGCTGGAAAGCTCAGCATAAAGGTACAGCCCTAAGCCCGAAACGATACTTCATCGATGCCACAAAAGCGGCAGCGTCCTATCAAGGACGCTGCCGCTTTTAATTCTATAAGGAAAAGGGAGAGGAAAGAGGAAGTCCTCTCTTTTTCAGCAGAAATACAAGAGTGGATTCCTAAACTCCGATTTGGCGCAGCCACTCCCACATGACAATGCCAGCCGTTACGCTCACATTCATCGAATGCTTTGTGCCATATTGAGGAATTTCCAACACGACGTCGGCCGCATCGACCACCTCTTGCGCTACTCCCTTGACCTCGTTGCCCAATATCAGAGCATGTGGACGAGAATCGATAGAGAGCGTGGTGAGCATCTGAGAGTCGTGGCACTGCTCGATGGCTGCTACACAATAGCCCAAACGCTTCAATTCGGCTACGGCATCGAGGGTGGAGGAGAAGTATCGCCAATCTACGGCATCTTCGGCCCCCAATGCTGTTTTGTGTATTTCGACAGAGGGAGGGGTTGCGGTGATACCACAGAGCCAAATGGCTTCGATGCGAAAGGCATCGGCTGTGCGGAAGATGCTGCCTACATTGTGCAGCGAACGTACATTGTCGAGCACGACGATAAGAGGGAGTTTGGGGCTGCTTTTGAAACTAGCGATGTCCATACGCCCCATTTCTTCGATATTGAGTTTTTGTTTCATGCGAGGAGGATACTTGCGCGCAAAAGGTGCATTGCGCAGAAGAGTGAGAGCTGATGCTGGTTTAGTCTTCGCGCTGAGCAGCCAGCAGAGGACTGGATAATGCACTTTCGCGAGCGGGCAAGACAATCATCGAGGAGCGCGCAGAAAAATAGCGCTCCACCTGCTGAGGGAGGGTGTCGAGATAGCGGTGGTGAGAAGGCATACCGCGGCGAGCGGTAATGAAAATGACCATGTGGTCGGTGCGCACACGGCTGGCCAAAGGAAGAAAATCGTTCCAAAGGGTGGTGTCTACTTGCTCCGTTTCGGGATGATGCCGCTGGGCAGCCCAATTCTGAGCGATGGCTTCCAGCGTTTTGGGACTGCTGTACAGGCTGATGCGGCAAGAGAGCTGCTCGGCAAGAGTTGCCATGCGATGCGTCCAGTGTGCAAATCCAGGATCGTACTCGGCCTTGTGCGGTACAGCAATGTGCAAGCGGCGCACCGAATAAAGGGGAATCAAAGCGCGATAAACAATGATTTGCTGATGGGCCGAGGCCATCAAATCGACGGCAAACTTACCATAGAAAGTTTCGCTGATGTGAGCCTTTTGGTGCAAACCGATTAAAATGTCGGAGGCTTCATACTCCTTGGCTGAGTGCACAATGCCCGTCACGGGATTGACCGACCAGCGGCAATGGGTGAGCATACGCACATTGATGGCTGCGGCCATTTTGGCGGCATAGTCCAGATTCTTCTGAGCTTCGTTGCGACGCTCAGGGTCGTCGTCCAAGATGACACTGACGGCCGTAACTTGTGCGGTGGGCGAGGGAGTGCGTAGCATCAAGGCCATATTGACCATTGGGATAACGGTGCGGGGATTGCTGAGCGCCAATAGCATGGTATCTTTGGCCATTGCGGCACGCTCTTGTGTGGCCTCGCCCGAAAGCACGATGCGCTGCGCAGCTCGCTCGGTAAACATGGAAGCGACGATGCACGAGCCCAAGATGAGCACCATCGAGGCGTTCATAATGGTGTCGCCCAGCAGATGCGAGCCGTCGGGCAGCAGTATTTCATAGCCCACCAGCGCAATCGCGAGTGTGGCGGCAGCACGAGCGGTGCTCAAACCTACGATGAGGCCGCGCTCACTACTGGACAGTCCAAAAAGTCGCTGCGATACCCAAGCCGCCAACCACTTTGCGCCTGTCCCCACCAATAGCATCACGCTGGCCACAAGGGCAACTTCCCAACCGGAGAAGACTGATTGGATATTGATAATCATACCTACTCCGATGAGGAAGTAAGGAATAAAAATCGCATTGCCCAAGAATTCGATATGGTTGCGTAAAGGGCCTGCAGGAGGTATGGAGCGGTTGAGCGCCAAGCCGACCAAGAAAGCTCCTAAGATGCCTTCCATACCCACCCATTGCATGAGGGCGGCTCCCAGAAATACGAGGGAGAGGACAAATACGTATTGCAGCACACCGCTATCCACACGACGAAACACCCAACGCGTAACACGAGGGAAAAGCAACAAAATCCCCACTCCCACGAGCAATACCTTCCCGACGAGAATGAGTAGATTAAAATCGCCTCCATCGGTCTTGTAAGTACCGCCTACGACCGCAAGTACAAGCAGTGTGATGACGTTGGTCACGATGGTGCCTCCGACGGTAATGCCGACGGCACGATGTTTAGAAAGTCCCCAACGCATAATGAGGGGATAGGTGAGCAGCGTGTGGGCGGCATACATCGAAGCCACCATCACCGCAGCAGGAAAACTTAGCCCCAATAAACTGCGATTGGCCAGTATTCCCAAACCAAAAGGAAGGGCAAAAGAGATGAGCCCAAAACCAAGAGCGCGGCCTAAATTCTTGCGTACATCTCCGAGCTGCATCTCGAGCGAAGCCAAGAACATAATATAGTATAGGCCCACCTTGCCGAAAATCTCAAAACTCGCATCTCTATCCAACAGGCCTACACCATGTGGCCCCACCACGATGCCCGCTACTATCAGACCTACAATCGAGGGCAGGCGCAAACGCTCCAGCAGCAGCGGGGTGATGAGTATGATGCCCAAAACGAGGAAGAAAATCCAGGTAGGGTCGGTGATGGGAAGTGACATAGGCGGCAATGAATGTGGCGATGGGCATTTGCCCAAGGAAAGACGAGAAAGGAGAATAGCCACTCTCTACAGCTGGAGAGAGATGGGCTTGTGCTCACCCCCCATTGCGACCTTGCTTCCTAAAAGCGACTTTTAGGAGTTTCGGTCGGAGGAAATGCTGCATTTTTGCTTGGCTTCGAGTGCATTCGACAAGGCAAAAAGATTGGCAGTCTTTGCAAAGATAACATTTCGCAAGGACATCCGTCTCATTCCCTCCCAAAAAGTCTAAAATATCCAAGAGGACGAGAATAGCGGAGGCGAAAGCCATCTGTTTAACAGCGAAGTTCTCTCCTCCCTTGACTCCAATGCGGAGCGAGGGAAAACAAAAAAACTCCGCTACCCTAAAGTTTAGAGTAGCGGAGCAATGAGTGGATAAGATTAGGCTTGAACAACCTGAGCTTGCTTCTTGTTTTGACGCTTGCCATACAACTTGAAAGCAATAGGAGCAGCCAAGAAGATGGACGAAAGCGTTCCGAAGATGACACCGAGTATCATGGCGAAAGAGAAAGAGCGAATGGCGTCGCCACCCAAGAAGAAGATGCAAAGGAGCACCAAAAGGGTGGTGGCCGAAGTCATGATGGTACGTGTGAGCGTACTATTGATGGCTTCGTTGAAGACGCGCTCAATATCGCGGGTGGGATAGAGACCCAAGTCTTCGCGAATACGGTCGAACACGACTACCTTATCGTTGATAGAGTAACCAATCACGGTGAGGATTGCACCGATGAAGGTTTGGTCTACCTCGAGCGAGAAGGGGAGGAAGCCCCAGCAGAGCGCATAGAGACCAATGATGATAAAGGTATCGACAGCCAAAGCTGCTACAGCACCTACGGAGAAAGCCACGCTACGGAAGCGGAAGAGGATGTAGATGAAGATGGCGATGAGCGAGAGCGCCACGGCAATCATGGCACCACGCGTCATGTCGGCAGCTACGGTGGGACCAACCTTTTGGGCAGAGATGATAGAGCCGCCCTCGCGGTTGTCGCGATCCTTAAAGGTGTTGTAGTCGGCCTCTACGAGGTGGGCGGACTTGAGTCCCTTCCAAATGAGCTGTTCCACTTCCTGGTCGGTGGCGGCATCGTTTTGCTCAATCTTATAAGATGTGGAGATGCGCACGGCAGGATTTTGCGTCGTCACGATAGCCAAAGTCGAAACGGTGGCTTGTTGTCCCGTCTTGGCCACTTCGGCCTCGATGGCTTTTTTCACCTCTTCGGGTTGCACCTTTTGCGTAAATTCAACCACATAGTTGCGACCACCCGTGAAGTCGATGCCGCGCTGCAAACCGCGAATGGCAAGCGCACCAGCTCCGATGAGCACGAGAATGCCGAAGAACACAATGCTGCGACCAAACTTCTGCATAAACTGTACCTTGATCTTCATCAAGAAATTCTTGGAGAGGCCAGTCACGAAGGTGATGCCCAGCCACTTGTCGCGCTCAAGGAAGTGTTCGTAGGCGATACGAGTGAGCCATACGGCAGTGAAGAAGGAAGCGACGATACCGATGCCGAGCGTCATGGCGAAACCACGAATAGGACCTGTACCGAAGTTGTAGAGAATCACGGCTGTAATGATAGACGTGAGGTTGGAGTCGAAGATAGCAGAGAAAGCATTGCCATAGCCATCGGCGATAGCTTGCTTGAGGTTCTTACCATTGCGGAGTTCTTCCTTCGTACGCTCGTAGATGAGCACGTTGGCGTCTACGGCCATACCGAGCGAGAGCACCATACCTGCCAGACCACTCATGGTGAGAGCGGCTTGGAAAGAGGTGAGCACGCCGAAGGTGAAGAAGAAGTTGAGAATGAGCGCTACGTTGGCCACCATACCAGGGATGAGGCCATAGTAGGCACACATCATGATCATGAGGAGTACGAAAGCCACGACACAAGCCGTGAAACCTGCTTCGATCGAGGCAGCACCCAGGCTGGGCCCTACGGTTTCTTCCTGCACGATGTTGGTGGGCGCAGGCATCTTACCGCTCTTCAAGACGTTGGCCAAGTCTTGCGTTTCGAGCACAGTGAAGTTACCCGAAATCTGCGACTGACCGCCAGTGATGGGTTCGTTGATGTTGGGGGCCGAGTAGACCACACCGTCCAACACAATGGCCACGGGCTTCTCCACGTTGCGCGTGGTGATGGCCGCCCATTCGCGAGCCCCTTCGGGGGTCATGGTCATGGACACCACGGGCTTGTGCATTTGGTTGTAGTCGTCCTTGGCATCGGCAATCACCTCGCCAGCCAAAGCAGGCTTGCCATTGGTAGCACGGAGGGCATAGAGCGAGTAGACACCGCCTTCGGCATTGGAACTCCAAGCGAGATGGAGGTCGGCAGGGAGAATCTCTTGTGCAGCGGCGCTTTGTACGGCTGTATTGATAGCAGCCGTGTCGCTGGGCAAGGCATAGCCTACGATGGCATAGTTAGGATTGCCCATTTGCACGAAGTGACCAAAGAGGGGATTGGCCTTGATGCGAGCAGCATCGGTGGCCATAGTAACAGCCTTCTTGGCTTCGGGCTGAGCTGCGCCAGCCTTGGCACCCTGTTTCAGGGCTTCGGCTGCCGAAGCCATGGCCTTCTCTTCGGCCTTGGGAGCTGTAGCGGTGGTGTCCTTAGCCGTGCTGTCGGTCGTGGCCGCTGTGCCATTGCCAGCAAGGCGAGTGTCGAGGGCCGAAAGGGCGCCTTGGACATCGGCCAGCTTGTAGGTTTCCCAGAATTCGAGGTTGGCCGAACCTTGGAGCAGCTTGCGCACACGCTCGGGCTCTTTGATACCGGGCATCTCGACCATGATTTGGCCCATTTGGCCACGGCCTTCAAGGATTTGGATGTTGGGCTGAGCCACACCAAAGCGGTCAATACGCTGACGCACCACCTGATACGAGTTGCTCACGGCAGCTTTTACTTCGGTCTCGAGTGCTGTTTTCACCTCAGCATCGTTGCTGTTGGGAGTGATGCCAGCATCTTTGAGTTTGAGCGCAAAAAGACCACCCAATTGGTTCTTGCCCACTTGTGCTTGATACTTGCTAACGAACACGTCGAGGAAGTTTTCGCCAGTGGTGGCCACTTCGGCACGTGCCTCGTCAAATACCTGCTTGACCTTGGGCTCGTTGATGCCCGTGCCAGCAAGGTTCTTCACTACGTCGGGCACCGAAACTTCGAGGATGACATTCATACCACCCTTCAAGTCCAGACCCAAACCAATTTGCAGGGCTTCGCAGTGCTTGTAGTCGTAGCCGAGCCACACGCTCTCTTCGCTCTGTCGCAGCGAGTCCAAATAAGCTCGGCCTGCCACTTCGCCCATCGCTGCTGCCTTCTTCTCGTGATGTGAGGTCACGAAGGAGAAGCTCAGGTAGAAGATGCAAATCAAGCTCAGGAGCACCGCAATGACTTTTACAAATCCTTTGTTTTGCATTGTGTTGAGTTGATTTTATGTATTGTTTTTGTTATTTGTTCGTAGCGTTTTTTGCACAAGTACACACTTATGAGCGTGCAAATATAGCGATATTTTTTCACAAAAGCCAACCTTGTTGATGAAAATGCACATTTCTTTCCCAAACTCATAGGCGACATAAAATGGCATTTACCAAGCAAGGAACAAGAAGGAAGGACGAAAAAGCTACGCCTCAGGAAAGTTTTGAAAAGATATGGGAAGCGGAAAATTCTTCTTCCCACGCAAAAAATCCTACGTGGGACGCAGGATTTTTTTCTTCCCACGTAGAAAATTCTCCTTCCCACCTTTATCTCCGAGCGGCCAAGCGAGGAGAAAGAAGCTCGCAAAAAGCCCCACTGCACGCTTTGTGCAGTGGGGCCAATGGGGATATAAGAAAGAGGGATTAGGCTACTCGGTCGAGCTTCTTCATCTGCGACCAGAGGAAGAAGAACGAGAGAACACACAAGCCCACGAGCACAGCCCAGACGAACCAGAGGGGGAGCGTACCCCACAACTGGCCGGGAATGGCTACGAGGAAATTGCCGATAGCCGTCGAAACGAACCAACCGCCCATCATCATACCCTTGTACTTGGGAGGAGCGACCTTCGACACGAAGGAGATACCCATGGGCGAGAGGAGGAGTTCGGCAAAGGTGAGGACGAGGTAGGTGTAGATGAGCCAGTCGCTCGACACACGCGTCACCGCTTGGCCATTCTTGACGGCGGCCTCTTGTACGGCGGGAGCGTCCAAACCGATAGAGCCTACGAGCATCACCACGAAGCCTGCGGCAGCGATGAGCATACCGAGGGCGATTTTGCGGGGAGCAGAGGGTTCTTTACCCTTCTTGGCCAACCACGAGAAGAAAGCCAAGCTGACGGGTGTGAGGGCTACAACATAGAAGGGATTGAACTGCTGGAAGATGGGAGCTTCGACCTTGACACCAATAGTGGGATCGAAGTTGACAAACTGGTAGCCCAAGAAGATACCGGCAGCAGCCACAGCGGCCAAGCCGAAGAGGCGACCGTTGCCCTTGCCTTGGAAAATGGCGAAAGCACCATAAACGGCGATGATGATGGCTACGAGGTTCCACACGTTGAAGAGCATACCGCGCATGGTGAAGTCGGTCTCTTCGTTATAGAACTTAGCAAACGAGGTGAGCGTGAGGCCGTTCTGATGGAAGGACATCCAGAAGAAGATGACCACGGCGAAGACGAGCACGAGGGCAACAACGCGTTGCTTCGTTTCCTCGGGGCTCAACACCTCTCCGGGGCTTGTGGAAGCTGCAGCATGCTTGCTGTGGCCGCCCTCAACGTGGCGGAAAGTGGAGCGCGAGGCAAAGTAAATGCCCATGCTCACAATGAGCGATACGCAGGCCACACCAAAAGCAAAGTGGTAGGAGTCGGCGAGGCTATAACCGAGGGAGTTTTGGGCGTAGTTCATGATGGCAATGGCCGCGGTAGGCGCAAAGAGCGAACCGAGATTGATGGCCATGTAGAAGAGCGAGAAAGCTGAGTCGCGCTTATGGGCGAGTTCGGGCGAATTGTAGAGGTCGCCCACCATCACTTGGAGGTTGCCCTTGAAGAGACCTGTGCCCAAAGCGATAAGCAGGAGGGCGATTGCCATGGTGCCGATAGCGGCCCAACCATTGCCCATGGGCAGGGCAAGGAGCACATAGCCAATGAACATAACGGAGATACCCGTGGTTACCATTCGGCCAAAGCCAAATTTATCGGCGAGCATACCACCAATGAGGGGCAGGAAGTAGACCAAACCAAGGAATCCACCAAAGACCCATCCGGCCTCATTGGTGTCCCAACCGAAGTTTTCTTGCAAGAACAAGACAAATACGGCCAGCATGGTGTAGTAGCCGAAACGCTCACCAGTGTTGGCCAGCGCGAGGGCGAAAAGCCCTTTGGGTTGTCCTTCAAACATAGAGGAAAATTGAATTTAGGGGTTATTGATTAGTAGAGATTTTAGAGGGAAAAGTAGGGGTGAGCTCGTCGCGCAAGAACTGGGCGGTATAGCCGCGACCACTGGCCACGATCTCCTCGGGCGTTCCTGCGCCGAGCAGCGTGCCTCCGCCACGTCCCCCTTCGGGGCCCATGTCGATGAGGTGGTCGCACACCTTGATCACGTCGAGATTGTGCTCGATGACGATGACCGTGTTGCCACGCTCCACAAGGCGTTGCAGCACTTCGAGGAGCACGCGAATGTCCTCGAAGTGAAGCCCAGTGGTAGGCTCGTCGAGGATGTAGACGGTTTGTCCCGTGTCGCGCTTGGAGAGTTCGGTGGCCAGCTTGACGCGTTGGCTTTCGCCTCCAGAGAGCGTGGTCGACGACTGACCGAGTTTCAAATAGCCCAAGCCCACATCCTGCAACACCTTGACTTTGTGGAAAATCGAAGGCACGTTTTCAAAAAACTCGACGGCTTGATTGATGGTCATATCCAGCACGTCGCTGATGCTCTTGCCCTTGAAGCGCACCTCGAGCGTCTCGCGGTTGTAGCGCTTGCCGTGGCAGGTTTCGCAGGGCACGTAAACGTCGGGCAAGAAGTTCATTTCGATGGTTTTGTAACCATTGCCCTTGCAGGTTTCGCAGCGACCGCCCTTCACGTTGAAGGAGAAGCGGCCCGGTTTGTAGGCGCGTATTTTGGCCTCGGGGAGTTCTACGAAAAGCGAGCGTATATCGTTGAACACCCCCGTATAGGTTGCTGGATTGGAGCGCGGGGTGCGCCCGATGGGGCTCTGATCGACCGCCACCACCTTGTCTATATGCTCGATGCCCTCGTGACTATCGTAAGCCAAGGGCTCGCGCACGGACTTATAGATGTGTTGAGAGAGAATGGGCAGCAGCGTGTCGTTGATGAGGGTCGATTTGCCCGAGCCCGAAACGCCCGTCACACCGATGAGGGTACCGAGGGGAAAGGTCACGTCGACGCCTTTCAGATTGTTGCCGCGAGCCCCGAGAATGCGAAAGCTTTTTCCATTGCCCTTGCGGCGTTCGGCAGGGACCTCAATGCGTTGCTCGCCCGTGAGATAGCGTGCCGTCATGGTCGGGGTGGCCAGCATCTGCTGCGGTGTGCCTTGAAACACCACCTCTCCGCCCTTGCGGCCTGCCTTGGGGCCAATGTCGATGACGTAGTCGGCAGCGAGCATCATGTCTTTGTCGTGCTCTACGACCACCACCGTATTGCCCGTGTCACGGAGTTGTTGGAGCGAACGGATAAGGCGCACGTTGTCGCGCTGGTGCAGCCCGATACTGGGCTCGTCCAGGATGTACAAGACATTGACCAGCTGCGAGCCAATCTGCGTCGCGAGGCGAATGCGCTGGCTTTCGCCACCTGAGAGCGACATTGAACTGCGGTCGAGCGAAAGGTAGTCCAAGCCTACATCCAAAAGGAAGGAAAGGCGCGAACGTATCTCTTTCAAAATTTCGGCAGCGATGGCGCGTTGTTTGCCTTCGAGTTGCTGCTCGACGTCTGCGAGCCATTCGCTCAGTTCGCCAATATCCATACGCGCCAGTTGGGCGATGTTTTTATCGCCAATGCGGAAGGAGAGTGCCTCCTCGTTGAGGCGTTGCCCGTGGCACTTGGGGCAGGGCGCTTGTGCGCTAAACTGCTCCACCCATTTCTGTGCGGCGGCCGACATCTCGGCATCGGCCATTTGCTGAATGTACTTCACCAATCCTGCAAATTCGACATAATAGTCGTCGCTGGTCTTGGCCACGCTGGCGGGTATGCGCAAGCGTTCGCCGGCTCCATTGAACACTTCGTCCATAGCCTCTTCCGAAATTTCGGCTACGGGGGTGGTGAGCTGGTAGCCGTATTTCGAGAGCACAGCTTCGATTTCCCAAAAGATGAGCGCGTTGCGATACTTTCCCAGTGGCTCGAGGGCTCCCTCCTTGATGGAGAGCTGTGGATTGGGGCACACCTTATCGCGGTCGATGACGCTCACCACGCCCAATCCTTTGCATTTGGAGCAAGCTCCTTGAGCCGAATTGAAAGAGAAATTGTGAGGTGCTGGCTCGCGATAGGCCAACCCGGTGACAGGACACATCAGACGCTTGGAATAGAAGCGTAGCTCCTGCGTATCGGCATCGAGCACGAGCATTAAGCCTTCGCCCTGCTGCAAAGCCTGACGCACGGAGCGTTTCAAGCGCTCTTCGTCCTTGGCTTGCACCTTGAGTTTGTCGATGACCACCTCGATGTCGTGGTTCTTGTAGCGGTCCAGGCGCATGCCGGGCTCTACGTTGCGCAACTGACCATCGACTCGCACGTTGATAAATCCCTTCTTGCGCACACTCTCAAAGAGTTCTTTGTAGTGCCCTTTGCGCTGCTTGACAAGGGGAGAGAGCAGATAGACCTTACGTTCGGCGTAGTCTGTAAGAATCAACTCGAGGATTTGCTCCTCGGTATATTTGACCATCTTCTCGCCGCTCTTGTAGGAATAAGCGTCGCCTGCGCGGGCATAGAGCAGTCGCAGAAAATCATAAATCTCCGTTACGGTTCCTACGGTGGAACGTGGATTCTTGTTGGTGGTCTTTTGTTCGATGCTGATGACGGGCGATAGTCCCGTGATTTTGTCTACATCAGGCCGCTCGAGCATATTGCCCAAAAAGTTGCGCGCATAGGCCGAGAAGGTCTCCATATATCGGCGCTGGCCCTCGGCATAGAGTGTGTCGAAGGCCAGCGATGATTTTCCCGAACCCGAAACGCCCGTAATGACCGTAAGGGCATGACGCGGCAACTCGACATCCACATTTTTCAAATTGTGCACGCGAGCACCGAGTATTTCGATTTTGCCTCCTTCGAGGGCTTCTGGGTTTGTACTTGACTTCATCTCTATTGACTGGTCTCCATGTATTTTCGGAGCAGATTGATGGTTTTCTTCACACGATAGCGCACGCCATCGGCACCTCGGGCTTCGCAGTGAAAATAGTAAGCTCCATCGGGAGCGTCGTTCCCATTGATGCGCCCGTCCCACCCCTCTTCAGGGCGTGTCCACTCTGCTACTTTCTTGCCCCAGCGATTCACAACGGTGGCGCGAAACTCCACCAAACTCCGAAAGCCATCTTTGGCACGAAACACATCGTTCACCCCATCGCCATTGGGCGTGAAGGCATTGGGCCATTCGAGTTTGCTATCGCTGATCGAAATGACAAAGGGCGCATCCTGCTCGTAGCTCACTTCGCGACCATCGAGCACGAAAGTGGCCAATAGTTGCACCGTGTAGCTACCACTTTGCGTAAACACATAGTCGGTTGCTTCCTCGTAGCGCAGTAGGAAAGGCGAGCGTTCTCCCTCTCGCAGAAATCGCCATTCGTAGCGCGCGGTGTGCTGCCCCAGCTGTTGAGGTCGCGCTTCAAAGCGCACAGTCAGTGGTGCATTGCCCTCGTCGCCCACGATTTCGCTCACTTCCACACGTGCGCCGTCGCCCTTCACCACTAACATGGCGGGACGACAAGTAGGGAGAGGAGGTTGCGCCCAAGCCATAAGTATGGACAGCCACCACCCGAGCATAAGCAGCACTTGTTTCATGGGGGCTAAGAATAGGAGGGCGAAAAATCGCCCATCAAAAGTCGTATTTTCGACTTGCAAATATACCCATTTGCCCCCGATATGCAAAAAAAACGCCCTCTTTTCTTTGCACTGTCCATCGTATTGCGTACTTTTGCATCAGAATGCCGCGCCAGTGGCGAAATGGTAGACGCGCCAGATTTAGGATCTGGTGTTGCGAGACGTGTAGGTTCGAGTCCTATCTGGCGCACATTGGAAGGCTTTCTTGCTTTCTCGGACTTGTAGCTCAGTTGGTTAGAGCAACAGACTCATAATCTGGAGGTCCTAGGTTCAAGCCCTAGCTGGTCCACTTCAAAGTGCAAATACCGCTCAGCAGTGCGGTGTTTCACAATGCCCACAAGCAAGCATTGCTGTAAGACTTCAGTTTTGCAGCGATGGTTGTTTTTTCTTTCCCTTGGCTCCTAGGAAAACCCTCCTTCACACGCAGCCAATTTTTCTTCCCACGCAGGATTTT
>JAUNKN010000053.1 GCA_030532685.1 Bacteroidales bacterium
ATGAAAGATTTTACCCCCAAATCTCTAACCTCTTAAACTTTACCGGACAGCAATAGATTAGACTCAATTAAAAATCCGTGTAAACACAGGGTTTACACGGATTCCACATAATGATTTCCTTATTGTTCTTTATCGATACTTACTTCACTTCTTCAAAATCGGCATCTTGGATATTGTCCTTGCCGTTTTGCTGAGCACCAGCGCCAGGCTGAGCACCACCTTGGGCGAAGTCGTTGGGGTTGAAACCACCAGCACCGGGCTGACCGCCTTGCTGCTGATACATCTTGCCTACGACGTCGTTGAGCTCCTTGGTAGCAGCATCGATGGCGGAGAGGTCTTGTGCCTTGTGGGCATCCTTGAGCTTGGAGAGTGCAGCTTCAATTTCGCCCTTCACCTCAGCGGGGAGCTTGTCGGCATTTTCGGTGAGCATATTCTCCGTTTGGAAAATCATGCTGTCAGCCTGATTGATTTTGGCGATGCGTTCGGCTTCGGCCTTGTCGGCTTCGGCGTTGGCCTCGGCCTCGGCTTTCATGCGGTCGATGTCCTCCTGCGAGAGATTGCTGGAAGCCTCGATGCGGATGCTCTGTTCCTTGCCTGTAGCCTTGTCCTTGGCCGATACGTTGAGGATACCGTTGGCGTCGATATCGAAGGTTACTTCGATTTGAGGCACACCACGACGAGCGGGAGCGATGCCTGCGAGGTTGAAGCGGCCGATGCTCTTGTTTTGAGCTGCCATGGTGCGCTCACCTTGGAGCACGTGGATGGTCACTTCGGGCTGGTTGTCCTCGGCGGTCGAGAATACCTGGCTACGCTTGCAGGGAATGGTCGTGTTGGCCTCGACGAGCTTGGTCATCACGCCACCGAGGGTTTCGATACCCATAGAGAGGGGAGTCACGTCGAGCAGAACGATGTCGCTCACACCAGCCTCCTTGTTGAGGATGGCACCTTGGATAGCTGCACCCACGGCTACTACTTCGTCGGGGTTCACGCCCTTAGAAGGAGCCTTGCCAAAGAAGTTTTGCACGAGCTCCTGAACGGCGGGAATACGGCTCGAACCACCCACGAGGATTACTTCGTCGATGTCGCTGGTGGAAAGAGCTGCATCGCGCAGAGCGTTTTCGCAGGGGATGCGGCAAGCCTGAATGAGGCCATGAGCCAACTGTTCAAACTTGGCACGCGTGAGCGTCTTCACCAAGTGCTTGGGCACACCGCCCACGGGCATGATGTAGGGGAGGTTGATTTCGGTAGAAGCCGAGCTGGAGAGCTCAATCTTGGCCTTTTCGGCAGCCTCCTTGAGGCGCTGCATGGCCATAGGATCGGCTGTAAGGTCGGCGCCTTCGTCGTTCTTGAATTCTTGCACAAGCCAGTCGATGATGACTTGGTCGAAGTCGTCACCACCGAGGTGGGTGTCGCCATTCGTCGAGAGCACTTCAAACACACCGCCACCAAACTCGAGGATAGAGATGTCGAAGGTACCACCACCGAGGTCGAACACGGCAATCTTCATGTCCTTGTTGGCCTTGTCTACACCATAGGCAAGAGCAGCTGCCGTGGGTTCGTTCACGATGCGCTTCACTTCCAAACCTGCGATTTGGCCAGCTTCCTTAGTGGCCTGACGCTGAGAGTCAGAGAAGTAGGCAGGCACGGTGATTACCGCTTCGGTCACCTCTTGTCCGAGATAGTCTTCGGCCGTTTTTTTCATTTTCTGAAGCACCATGGCCGAGATTTCTTGGGGCGTATAGTTGCGATCGTCAATTTGCACACGAGGCAGGCCACCGTCGTTCACCACCTTGTAGGGCATACGACCGATTTCCTTGCTCACTTGCTCGAAGTTTTCGCCCATGAAGCGCTTGATGGAGTAGACGGTCTTGGTGGGGTTGGTAATGGCTTGGCGCTTGGCAGGATCGCCAATTTTGCGCTCGCCGTCGCCTACGAAAGCGACAACAGAAGGAGTGGTACGCTTACCTTCGCTGTTGGCAATAACAATAGGTTCGCTACCTTCAAATACGGATACGCACGAGTTGGTGGTTCCGAGGTCAATTCCGATAATTTTTCCCATAATAGTATGTTTTATTTTGTTTGTTCAAGATTGGAGGGGAGCGCCTGCTGTTGGCTTTTCTTACGCTCTGGAAAAGGAGCGAAGCGGAGCAAATCAGAATAGGTGAAATCCCCAATGGATGGCGCAAGGAGCTGCGCACACTCTCTTCAATGCAAGGCGTGTGCCAACTAAAAGAGGGGGGCGCGGGGACTGACAAAACTGACATTTTGACGCGCGATGCGTGACAGGCCTGCTCTGGGCGCAGCCCCTTCTTCGTGCTGCTTGTGCCTGCTCATCGTCGCATTTGTCCAGGCTTGGAGAGCGAGAGCAGCAACTGAGCGTTTATCTCATCGCTATGCCCAACTCGGAGGCTGTTGGGTTGCTGTGCATATTTCGCGCGCATATATATAAAGGTGAGAAGTTGAAGCCTCTGAGTGCGAGAATGGAGGGGGAGTCGCCGAAAAGGTAAGCCGAAATTCCTACGTGCGTCGTAGGATTTTCTACGTGGGAAGAAAAAAAATCTACGTGGGAAGAAA
>JAUNKN010000027.1:0-13048 GCA_030532685.1 Bacteroidales bacterium
GTGCCGTTGGATGTACATTCAGAGGCTTTGAATAGAGTTTTCTTCCCAGTCGGAGGAGTCTCTGAACTTGCGAGAGAGATGAATAAGGGAAGTGATGATTAAAAAAGAGGGAGGCCATGACAAAAAGAAGGAGGGGAGAGGGAAAAGGACTCTCTGGCGCTACATGCAAAGAGTGGAGGCCAAGATTGATGGAGAAGAAATGCTGCGGAGGAGGGAAGCGCGAGGCAATGGGAAGGTGTGGATGGTGGACAGGAGGGAAAACTGGAGACACGTTGTGCTAAGAGGAGGAAAAAGAAAAAGCCTCTTTGCTCAGTGGAGCAAAGCGCTACCACAAAACAAAGAGGTGTGAGGAGGGGAGAAAGGGGAGGGAGGTCATTTATGCCCACTCCGCAAGTTCGAGCCAGCGCATCGATTTTT
Source organism: Bacteroidales bacterium (assembly GCA_030532685.1). GTDB lineage: Bacteria > Bacteroidota > Bacteroidia > Bacteroidales > Bacteroidaceae > Alloprevotella. The sequence continues at coordinate 418 of JAUNKN010000027.1, forward strand.
CGTCGAGCTCCTCGTCAAGAAGAGGAAGGCGCTGGGATAGAGTGGTGATGGTGTCTACATCGAGCATACCGTAAGCCAGGTCATGGTGTATTTGTTCTTTCTCGGCTTCGAGGGTGGCTATGTCTTTTTCAAGTTGTTCGTATTCTTGCCGTTCCTTGAAAGTGAGTTTACGGCGGCGTGTGCTACCTTCGTCCACTGGTTTGCGAGAAGCATTGGTGTCACGTTGTGCCTTTTGCTCTCGTTGTTCCTCCTTGTCTTTGAGTTCCTGAAAGGTTCGGAATTGAGAGTAGTTGCCAGGAAAGTCTTCGACCACTCCCTCGCCCTTGAACACGAGCAAATGGTCTACCACGCGGTCCATAAAGTAGCGATCGTGACTCACGACGATGACGCAGCCGTGGAAGTCGGCCAAGTACTCCTCGAGGATTTGCAAAGTGGCAATGTCCAGATCGTTGGTGGGTTCGTCGAGGATGAGAAAGTTGGGAGCTTGCATCAATACGAGGCACAGCTGCAAGCGGCGGCGTTCTCCTCCGGATAGCTTGTAGACGAGGTCTTGTTGGCGTGCAGGGGGAAAGAGAAAGTGAGTGAGAAACTGCATGGCTGTCATGCGACGCCCCCCGCCCAAGTCTATGACTTCGGCCACGTCGCGAACCACGTCGATCACCTTTTTCTGTTCGTCCACGGGAAGCCCATCTTGAGAGAAGTAGCCGAACTTGACGGTTTCGCCCACTACGAAGCGTCCGCTGCTGGGAGGCACAAGGCCGAGGAGCATCTTGATGAAAGTCGATTTGCCCGTACCGTTATTGCCCACGATGCCCATTTTCTCGTAGCGCGAGAAGTTGTAGTAGAAGTCCTTGAGAATGACTACTCCATCATCGAATGTCTTGGACACATACTCGGCTTCGAAAATTTTGGAGCCGATGTAGCTTGCTTTCACGTTGAGGCGGGCAGCTCGCTCCTCGGTGCGGCGCTTGGCCTGAGCTTCGAGTTCGTAGAAGGCTTCTTTGCGCGATTTGCTTTTGGTGGCGCGTGCCTGCGGTTGTCGGCGCATCCAGTCCAGCTCTTTGCGGTAGAGATTGCGGGCTCGGTCAATGTTGGCATTGGTCGCCGCGATGCGTTCGTCGCGCTTTTCGAGGTAGTAGGCATAATTGCCCCGGTAGGTGTAGGTCGTGTGGTTGTCCATCTCGACGATGGTCGAGCATACTCGGTCGAGGAAATAGCGATCGTGCGTTACCAACAGCAAAGCTTTGCTATTGCGCTGCAAATAGCGCTCGAGCCATTCTATCATCTCCAAATCCAAGTGGTTGGTGGGTTCGTCGAGGATGAGCAAGTCGGGGTTCTCAATGAGCACCGAGGCGAGCGCAATGCGTTTTTGCTGACCACCCGAGAGTTGCCCCACAGGTTTGTCGAGGTTTTTGATTTTCAACTGCGTGAGAATTTGTGTAGCACGCAGTTGGATGTCGGCCCATTCCTCATCGGCATTGAAGGCGGCGGTGTGAGCGTCGAGTTGTGAGCCCTCTTCAGAAATGAGTAGTCCAGAGTATTCCGAGCGCAAGCGTGAACTCACGGCTTGTAGTACTGTCATATTGGGGTCGAATTCTGGGCTTTGCTCCAGCATACCGATGCGCAAACCGCGTTGAAACACGATTTCCCCTCCATCGGCTCCATCGCGGCCTGCGATGAGAGAGAGTAGGGTGCTCTTGCCTGCACCATTGCGGGCAATGAGCCCCACGTGTTGCCCTTCGCTCACGGAGAAAGAAAGGTCTTCAAAAAGTACCAAATCGCCTATGCGTTTGGTCAGATGTTGTATGTCGAGATAGGGAATAGCCATGGGGGAAGAATTTTGCCTGCAAAAATACGAAAATCTAAGTGGGGCTACGCGCCATTTTATAGTTTTGTTGTATCTTTGCCGCGTGAAAATCAGAAAGAAGTGATTTTCTTTATACCGACGATCGAGAAAAAATCCATTCTATTTAGCTCTTACGAAATCTGATGCAATGAAACCCCATGCGCCGACAAGGCGTAGTAGAGGGTGCGTTGTGTTGTATAAAACTTTATACACTGACGACGATGTCCAATACCTTTACCAAAGAGCAGCTCCTTGCTATGGACATGAGTGCGTTGCGCGAAGTGGCCACGATGGCCAATCCTGCCTTGGCGCAGGAGGAAGATCGCGATGCGCTCATCTATGCGATACTTGATGCTCAAGCCGACAGCGTGAGTGCTGCTCCCGAAAAACCTCGCCGACCTCGTATCACTAAGCGCTCTTCTGACCATGTCTATCTGGCCACACAAACGGGAGAGAGCGAGAGTTTCGATACGGCCAAAGAGGAACGGGCACTCAAACGCAGCATTGCTGCCAAAGAACGAGCTGCTGAGGCAGAGGCTACACAAGCCTTGCTGGGCGACGAGCCTGCTGAGACACCGAAGCGCAAACGAGGACGCCCCTCTAAGGAAGAGTTGGCGGCACGAAAAGCGCTGGAGGAGATGCAAGCTCGCCAAACCATGCTGATGGAGCAGGCCACACGTGCCATGCAAGAAGACATCGAGATGGAGGAAGAGGCGGCTCCCGCAGAGGCCTCCCGAGGCGAGGACACCTCGGTCGTATTGGCCAAGGAGCAAGAAAGTGATTTACCCGATTTTATCGTGGCACAAATGCAAGATAGACATTGGGAGGAAGAAGTCGAAATTAGCGAAAGCGACTTGTCCCAGATGCTCCAGGGAGTAGGAGCACACCAAGAGCCACAGGACATGGAGGCTGGGGAATCCCTATCGCTGGGCGAAGGATTGGCCAGCGAAGAGCTTGGAGTTTCGGTGACGGATGCAGTCGACTTGCAAGAGCAACTCGTGGCGAAAACACCAACGGCTCCAGTGGCTGCTGCAAGACTCTCTCCAGAGGAGTGGGAACGCGTTGCTCCTTTGTTGAAAGAGGGAGCCGATTTTATTGTTTCCGAAGATGTTCCTGTGGTGGAACAACTTGACTTTTCGCTTGTGGCGCCCTCCTCTTCGCCTGCTACAGGAGGAGCCGCTGCTCAAAAAATGGCTGCTCCCGATCCCTTGGCACGCTTCCACCAGTTCAGCAGTTCGCACACAACTTCTACTACGACGGATGCTCCTGTTGCAGCAGCCAGTGTGGCTGCTCCAATGCCCGAACCTGAGATGCTGATCAATGTCGTAGGCGTGCTCGAGTTGGACAATCAGAATGCAGGTTTCCTGCGGTCGGCCGATTATAACTATATGCCCTCTCCCGACGATGTTTATCTTTCGGCCACTCTTCTACGACAGTATTCTCTGAAAATGGGCGATACTATCGAAGGAAAAGCAAGAGTGCCCCGAGCGGGCGAGAAGTATTATGTGCTCACGGCTATTGAACGCGTGAATGGACAGGAACCAGAGGCCCTGCGCGATCGCGTGGCTTTTGAGCACCTCACCCCGCTCTTTCCCGACGAGCAATATCGTCTCAGCGGCAAGGGCAATGCTCCGCTTTCTTGCCGCATAGTCGACCTTTTTGCTCCCATCGGTAAAGGCCAACGTGCGCTTATTGTGGCACAGCCTAAGACGGGTAAGACGATTCTCATGAAGCAAATAGCCAATGCTATTGCTGCCAACTATCCCGAAGCCTACCTCATGATGCTCCTCATCGACGAGCGTCCTGAAGAAGTGACTGATATGGCTCGTACTGTCAATGCTGAGGTGATTTCTTCAACCTTTGACGAGCCTGCAGCGCGCCATGTGCGCATTGCACAAATGGTGCTGGAGAAAGCTAAACGCATGGTCGAATGTGGACACGATGTTGTCATTTTCCTGGATAGCATCACCCGCTTGGCTCGTGCTTTCAACACGACGGCACCCACCTCGGGCAAAATTCTTACGGGTGGTGTCGATGCCAATGCTTTGCAAAAACCCAAGCGTTTCTTCGGTGCTGCGCGCAACATTGAAGGGGGAGGTTCGCTCACGATCATAGCAACGGCGCTTATTGACACGGGCTCGAAAATGGACGAAGTGATATTTGAGGAATTCAAGGGAACGGGCAACATGGAGTTGCAGCTGGATCGTTCGTTGGCCAATAAACGTATTTTCCCTGCGGTCAATCTCACGCAGAGCAGCACGCGTCGCGATGACCTCTTGCTTGATGAAACGACGTTGCAGCGCATGCATATTGTGCGCAACTATATGGCCGATATGAATAGTATTGAAGCCATGAACTTCCTCCAAAAGCGCTTGGAACATACACTCTCCAACGAAGAGTTTATCAAGACGATGGATCGTTGAACACGTTTCCGTGGCGAAAAAAAAACAAAAAGCCCAGCTCCATATTTGGAGCTGGGCTTTTGGGTGCGAGAGAGTGGGCAATCGTGTAGGGAGGTTCACACCACACCTTGTGCCATCATGGCTTTAGCCACCTTCATGAAGCCAGCAACGTTGGCTCCTTTCACATAGTTGATATAGCCGTCGGGCTGTGTGCCGTACTTGACGCATTGCTCGTGTATGCCGTGCATGATTTGATGCAGCCGAGCATCGACATCGGCTGCGCTCCAAGAAAGGTGCATAGCGTTTTGGCTCATTTCTAAGCCCGAGGTTGCTACGCCACCAGCATTGACCGCTTTTCCAGGCGCATAGAGTATTTTGTGCTCCACAAAAAGGTCGATGGCCTCGGGGGTGCAACCCATATTGGAGATTTCGCCCACGCAGAGCACACCATTGGCAATGAGCTGACGAGCATCGTCGCCATTCAGCTCATTTTGTGTGGCGCAGGGGAGAGCGATGTCTACTTTGACTTCCCATGGGCGTTTGCCTGCAACAAAAGTGGCAGAGGGGAACTCTTCGGCATAAGGGGCCACGATGTCATTGCCAGAGGCGCGAAGCTCGAGCATATAATTGATTTTCTCGCCGCTGATGCCCTCGGGATCGTACACATATCCATCGGGACCGCTGATGGTCACGACTTTAGCTCCCAATTCTGTAGCCTTGAGGGCTGCCCCCCAAGCTACGTTGCCAAAACCTGAAATAGCCACGGTTTTGCCAGACATGGAGTGCCCCGCAGTTTGGAGCATTTCGTTCACGAAATAAAGTCCTCCAAAACCTGTGGCTTCGGGACGAATGAGCGAACCGCCAAATTCCAAGTTCTTTCCAGTGAGTACACCCGAAAAATCACGTGTGAGCTTCTTGTATTGCCCAAAAAGATAGCCCACTTCGCGAGCACCAACACCAATATCGCCTGCGGGCACATCGACTTCGGGCCCGATGTAGCGATAGAGTTCGTTCATGAAGGCCTGGCAGAAACGCATAATCTCGCCATCGCTCTTGCCGCGAGGAGAAAAGTCGGAACCGCCTTTACCACCTCCCATGGGAAGAGTGGTGAGCGCGTTCTTAAAAGTCTGTTCGAAGCCGAGGAATTTAAGGATACTCAGATTGACCGATGCGTGAAAGCGCAACCCACCTTTGTAGGGGCCGATGGCCGAATTGAACTGCACGCGATAGCCGATATTCACCTGTACCTTACCGCGGTCGTCTACCCAAGGTACGCGGAAAGTAATGATGCGTTCTGGCTCGACCAGTCGCTCCAAGAGCGAAGCGCGCTCCCACTCGGGGTGTTGGTCGTAGACATCGGCGATAGAGGTGATGACCTCGTGGACGGCTTGCAAGTACTCTTGCTCGCCTGGGTGGCGAGCTTCCAATTGCTGCATGAAGAGTTCGATATTCATGTCTTTCAGTATTTAGAGGTTTGGGTGTTTGTTCTAAGGGCGAATGTAGGTAAACTTTTTTGCTCTTCCAAATCTTCTTTCGCTTTTTTCGTTTTGGGAGCTGTTTTCTTCTTCTTTCTACGGCTTTTCGCCCTTTTGCGAGCTGTATTCGTTCTTTGAGCAGGCGGAAATGACCAATTATGGTTTGTTTTTGTTATGCCGACTGTGAGAAAAGTGTGTTCTCGGGCAACTTCCCTCCCATTCTTATTGGCGCGTTGCTTGGAAATGAGTAATTTTGCAGCATATACATTTCATAGAATCAACAACAAATACATCATCATAACTTATGTACAGAACTCACAACTGCGGCGAGCTACGCATTGAGCAAGTGGAGCAAACCGTAACCTTGGCAGGCTGGGTGCAACGCCTGCGTAAGATGGGCGCCATGACTTTTGTAGACTTGCGCGACCGCTATGGCATCACTCAGCTCGTGTTCAATGAAGAGAGCAATGCTGCGCTGTGTGAGCAGGCCAATAAGCTGGGGCGTGAGTATGTGATTCAAGTTGTGGGCAAGGTGAACGAGCGCTATTCGAAGAATGACAAGATGCCTACGGGCGATATCGAAATCATCGTCGATGAGCTCACCGTGCTCAATGCTGCAGATACGCCTCCTTTTACCATCGAGGACAATACCGACGGTGGCGACGACTTGCGCATGAAGTACCGTTATCTCGATTTGCGTCGTGCCCCCGTGCGTGCTAATATGGAATTGCGCCACAAGTTTTGCTTGGCTGTGCGCAGCTATTTGGATAGCTTGGGTTTCCTCGAAATCGAAACTCCTGTGCTCGTTGGTTCTACTCCCGAAGGTGCCCGCGACTTTATTGTGCCTTCGCGCATGAATCCTGGCCAATTTTATGCTTTGCCTCAAAGTCCTCAAACGCTCAAGCAGTTGTTGATGGTAGCGGGAATGGACCGTTATTTTCAGATTGTGAAGTGTTTCCGTGATGAAGACCTTCGTGCCGACCGTCAGCCCGAATTCACGCAAATCGACTGCGAAATGAGCTATGTGGAACAGGACGACATCATCAATACCTTTGAAGGCCTTACGAAATACCTCTTTAAGGAAGTACGCGGCGTAGATTTGGGCAGCGAGCCTTTCCTCCGCCTACCTTGGCACGAAGCGATGCGTCGTTTCGGTAGCGACAAGCCCGATATGCGTTTTGGCATGGAGTTTGTGGAGCTTATGGACGTGCTCCGCGGTACGGGAGAGTTTGGCGTGTTCAATGATGCCGCTTATATTGGTGGTATTTGCGCAGAAGGTTGTGCCGAGTACACACGCAAGCAAATCGATGAGCTCACCAATTTTGTGAAATCCCAACAAGTAGGCGCAAAAGGGCTGGTTTATGCTCGTGTGGCCGAAGATGGTAGCGTGAAGAGTAGTGTCGACAAGTTCTATTCGCCCGAAGTGTTGGCTCAGTTGCGCGATGCCATGGGCGCCAAGGCAGGCGATCTCATCCTCATCCTCTCGGGCGAAGATGCCAACAAGACGCGCAAGCAACTTTGCGAGTTGCGTCTGCTCATGGGCGAGCGTCTTGGTCTGCGCGACAAGAACAAGTTTGCTCTCCTTTGGGTCGTAGATTTCCCCATGTTCGAGTATAGCGAGGAGGAAAACCGTCTTATGGCTATGCACCATCCTTTCACCTCGCCCAAGCCCCAAGACATCGAAAAACTCGACACCGATCCTGCCAACGTTCTGGCCGATGCCTACGACATGGTGTGCAACGGTGTCGAAGTGGGTGGCGGTTCTATCCGTATTCACGATGCAGAGCTGCAAGCCAAAATCTTCAAGGTGCTCGGTTTCACTCCCGAGAAGGCTCAGGAGCAGTTTGGCTTCTTGATGAATGCCTTCAAGTATGGTGCGCCTCCTCATGGTGGCTTGGCCTATGGCCTTGACCGTTTCGTGAGTCTCTTTGCTGGGCTCGATACCATTCGCGACGTAATAGCCTTCCCCAAGAACAATTCTGGCCGTGATGTGATGCTCGATGCTCCTTCGGTGGTCGATGTTAAGCAGTTGGACGAGTTGCATCTCGACCTGCGTCCTCTTGAAAAGTAAAATCGCAACCTTTTTTCGTGGGATTGCACGCCGACATGCCGTCAGCGTGCAATCCCATGGCTTTATGATACCTGTACAATGATATATTCCATGACTGGCTATGGCAAAGCCCAAGCCGAATACCAAGGTAAGAAGATTCATGTCGAAATCAAATCGCTCAACAGCAAATCGCTCGATTTGAGCACACGCATCGCCTCCCTCTATCGTGAGAAAGAGATGGAGCTGCGCAAGCTCATCGGGGCCGAGCTTGAGCGTGGAAAGGTCGAGTTTTCGCTTTGGGTCGAGAAAGCTCCTGAGCAAGCCGGGGCAATCATCAATCCCGATGTGGTGCGCTCCTACGTGCGACAAATCAACGAGCTGAGCTGCACCGTAGGTTTGAGTGCTCCTTCTGAAAATTTTTGGGACGTCATCGTTCGCCTGCCCGAGCTCACTCAACCTGCGACTACCGAAGAGTTGAGCGAAGAAGAGTGGAAAGTGGTGCAAAATACCATCGAGCAAGCGCTAACTCAGCTCACGGCCTTCCGCCAGCAAGAAGGAGCTGCGCTGATGCAAAAGTTGGAGAAAAATCTCTCCACCATTGCTCTGCTCATGGAGGACATTCGCCCCTACGAGCAAGGTCGCGTAGAGCGCATTCGCCAACGCCTCGAAGAGCGATTGGCAGAATTGCGAGGGGTGGACTATGACAAAAATCGCCTTGAGCAGGAACTCATCTACTATATTGAGAAGCTTGATATCAATGAGGAGCGCCAACGCCTTACGAACCACCTTGCCTATTTTCGCCAAACAATGGCCAACGGCCGGGGACAAGGCAAGAAACTTGGCTTCATTGCCCAAGAAATGGGGCGCGAAATCAACACGACAGGCTCAAAGAGCAACCAAGCCGAAATGCAAAACATCGTGGTGCGCATGAAGGACGAATTGGAACAAATTAAAGAGCAGGTGCTCAACGTGATGTAACAATAGCTATGACCAAAGTTATCGTATTTTCTGCCCCTTCGGGCTCAGGCAAAAGCACGCTGGTGAACTATCTCATCGAGCGTGGTCTCAATCTGCACTTCTCTATTAGCGCCACCAGTCGCCCTCCTCGTGGTACAGAGCAACATGGCGTCGAATACTTCTTCCTCACGCCCCAAGAGTTTCGCCAACGCATCGAAGCGGGCGAATTTTTGGAACATGAAGAGGTCTATCCCGATCGCTTCTACGGCACTCTGCGCAGCCAAGTCGATGCCCAGCTCGCTGCGGGCGACAACGTGATTTGTGATGTCGATGTCGTGGGCGGCGTCAACATCAAACGTCATTATGGCGAGCGTTGTCTTAGCGTGTTCATTCAGCCCCCCTCGGTCGATGTGTTGCGCCAGCGCCTCGAAAGCCGAGGCACCGAAACTCCCGATGCCATCCAGATGCGCCTCGACAAGGCTGCTTACGAAATGAGTTTCGCCCCCCAATTTGACACCATCATTGTCAACGACGACTTGGCTACAGCTCAAGCCGACATTTATCGGGTGGTGAGCGAGTTCTTGGAGCAATAAGGAACAGGGGGCTTATGTCCCCTAATCGACAGTGTCTACAACATTTTGAATGGGTAAGTTGGTAGAATCAACGTGTCATGTGTTTTCCGCATATTGTTGATTTGTCTTCACATACGTTGTTCAGCAGTACTTGTTGTACAACATTCCGTTATTGCAGTGAAGATTGATAAAGCCATTTCGGAAGGTAGAGGCGTCTATGACGCTGCAAGAAAACATTGGAGATTGTCTCGGGATAGGGCTAATAGTACTTCATATCTCTTGGCTGTACATCGTGGGATTATCGGAGGTGTATATAAAGGTCGTTGGGTAAAATCAAGAGAAGTTTCTGGTCGTGCAGAGTTTGAAGGAAAGGATGCTCCTCAACCTATTCGAGACTATTATATGGAAAAAAAGTTACCTGCTTTATGCAACTCAAAAGGAGCGCAAAACCCAGTTCGATACATCACTCCAGATGATGAACCAGAGAAGGCGTTCTAAACTCAGTGGCGATTTGTAGAAGCATTCCTCGTTCGGATAGAAGTCGTTACCTCAGATATTGTCCTATAATTGCTCCGAGATTACGACGATCGACTGCAGGAACTACGGATGGAAATTGACTAAATTTTCGGTATCGAACGAAAGAAAGTAGTCAAACTCCTCAAAGTCTTCCTTGCTCATACGATGCACCAAATCAAGTGCAGCTTGCTACCAAGAAAGTAACTCATTCTTCTAACCAAGGATTCGCTCCTGCTCAGAAGAGTTTTTGTTTTCATTGAAAGACCCCAATTCGAGATAAGCATAGACTTATCCTGAATTGGGGTTTGATGGTTTTACACAAGGTAAAGCGGAGAGCCATTTCTTGTTGAAGAAGGTTCACAACAAGGCTGAATTAATTCCATAGAGTGCATACCCAGCGCGGATGTTTATAGGACATTTCGAGCATACCAGAAAAACTCCTCATTGTTTCAACGAAAAAATGTTCCTCAAATCGATGTAGAACCTCATTAACTCTCCAAAAAAAGTTTTCGTCGCAGTCAAATAAACCTTGCGGAAAGTAGAAGCAAGAGAGGCAACCCCTGGCTTGAGTATGAGTTTGCAGGGATATCGCCTGCTGTGTGCATTGCTCTAACTCTTGGAGGATAAGGTCAGAAGTGCTTTCCCGAATATCCTTCACCACAATACCAACGACCGAAGTGTAGGATTCCCAATAGCTTTGTCGCACTTTCGTAGGGACATTAAAAGGTCCTGTCCCAAGTCCCATTTCATCGAGAAGAGAGAGGGCTCGTTCTCGTAATGGTGAAGTGGTCATCAGTATTTCTTTAAGTTGATCGTATCTTGCATCAATGATAAGGGTATATGCTGCTCGATGAGTTGGAGGTCGTGGAGCAAATCGTCACAAAGTGAGATTAACTTTTTCCCGTAAATTTCGCGAATCACCTTGGCGATGCTGGAAGCATCTACTTGCTTCACGTGCTCCTTGCCGAAAGTCTGATCGATAATTTGCGTGAGTTTGTGGAGTGCTCTCCAAGGTCGTGCCGTGGTCAAAAAGTCAGCGATGTCGGTTTCGTGTGAAATGTGGATGTTTCTCAACCCTTGTGCAACGATATTTTCGCCTCCCACCTGCTGAGAGTTGCAGAGTTCGTAGGTCGTGGCACGTCCTTCAAGATTTCTCAAAGTAAATACTGTTTTTGAGGGAGTGAAAATCCAATCGGAGCATTCTCCGCGTTTATAAGCTTTTTTTAGTTCGGCAATGAGTAGCGTGCCTTGGTCGGTGTACAAGCGGATATTTTCCACGCAACGATGCACGTAAGCTTGAAAATCATCGCGTCCTGCATCTTTAAAAAGTCCTTGGATAAGTCTCATGGGCAGGTACACCGCATCCTCTGCCTTTCCATAGCGATCTTGGGTAACTAAACGGCGGTAGAGGCTATTGACAAGTTGAGGAATGGTAATGCTTTGGTAGCTCACTTCCTTACCAGTTGTAGGGTCGGTCAAGGCCTGGTGGGAAGCTATTTGCAAATCTTGGGGGACCGTAGCGATTTGTTCGGACAGGCGAAGTGGTTCCGGGATGAAGTTGGCAAGAGGGTCAATGTATTCGCACATCCACCAGGTATGAACACTCTTGAGACGTTCGTCTGTGCGAATAAACTCTCCGTATTTGCGCCAAGCCGAACGATAGTCGTTGTAGCGTTTTTCCTTGGTTGTAGCATACAGCTCTGAAAGGTGTTCGTCGACCATAAAGTGGATTTGCTCACCCAATTCTTCGTCCATACCGAAATAGATGGGATAGAGGTGGAGAATGGGAGTGTCTCCTGAGAGACAATTGTCATAGAGCTTGTAAATGCCATTGATATACGATTTGTAACTGTTGGCTGTATTTTCGGTGCAGCTAGCCCCCAGTTTGTCCGTATTCATGATGGTACGAGCAAAGTCGTTGAGTCCGTAAGGAATGTCTATCTCAATAGGCATTTCTATTCGAGGAAGTTTTATTTCCATAGATATTTGAGTTAAAAAAAACTAATTCTTGGGTTGCGGAAGCAAAAGTAGGGAAAGAAAATTGATTCCCCAAACATTTAGTATTCTTTTTTTTTAGATAAAGTTTTGGGAATGATACAGAATTCTTCTTGTGCTGATGGAAAGAGCTTATTCTTTTTTGAAATTATTTTAGCCCCAATTCGGGATAAGTTTTTTTGAGAATTTCCCGGATTAGGGTTAGATATTTGTTGAGCGTACATTCAAATATGAGAAATGATGGTGGCTTTCTTTATTTTCTAATCTATATTTCCATCACGCGGAATGTCGGACGCCCCCTTTTTAGGCAAACTCCCTAAGATGATTTAGTTTTTCTACAAGCATTGAGTATTTGTTTTTCATCGGATTTTCTATGGAATCGATGACGTAGATACAATACATTAAGGTCACGTGGAGCATAGTTCTGTTTTGTGAGAAAGGCATGTGCCGTTTTATCATCTTAGGAAATATTGTATACTGTAGATTGTCGATGAGTACCTGTGTTCTTTTCGTACCTCTATGGCATCACGCAAAATCTTCTTCCCACTTAGAAAATCCTACGACCCACTTAGGAATTCCTGCATCCTACTTTCATCGACCTTCTTCCCTTGTTCGAATGGAAAAAGGAAAGTAGCATAGAATGGCTCCCTTCTGCTCCCTCGCGCGTGTGCGCGTATTCTTAAGAGTTTTTCTTTTTTGGGTACATCCTCCACAAATTAAGAGTAAGCTATTGTCGTTTAGATAGTTGTAATACTTTTTTACCTCCACATTGCCTACACTTTCCTACACATATTTAATAAATATTGTTTTGAATAAAA
>JAUNKN010000027.1:13058-23266 GCA_030532685.1 Bacteroidales bacterium
TGTGGAGGCAAAAGTGTAGAGTAGATGCTTGAAAAATAGTGAGTTGTGGGTGTTTTGTGGAGGATGTAGGAAGAAATAAAAAACTATAGGGGATACGCGCGCGTGGAAGATGGAGCGAGGGGGGCAAGGGCAAGGGGAGAGGATGAGGTGGCAAGGAATAGCAAAGGCATGAAAGAGTGGGGAAGTGGTGAGGTGATCAGCATGAAGGGGAAGAAACGCATTTTTTCCTTTTCAAAAAAATGAAAAGGTGCGTGCTCTTTCTGCAATAATGCCTATCTTTGCAGTACATAGTTGGCAAAATCGCAGGCGGTTTGACGCCTGGGCGATGGCAGGGAGCGGATACCCCTGCTCCCGACGCGTTTATTCTCTCCCAAAACCTATTTTATCCTATGCAAGAAATAGATTGGAGCCATTTGGCTTTTGGCTATATGCCCACCGACTACAATGTGCGTTGCTACTATCGCAACGGCCAGTGGGGCGAGGTCGAAGTATCCTCGTCCGATAGCATCAACATCCACATGGCAGCTACGGCCTTGCACTATGGTCAGGAGGCTTTCGAGGGCTTGAAGGCTTTTCGTTGTCCCGATGGCAAAATACGCGTGTTTCGTCCAGAGGCCAATGCAGAGCGATTGCAGGCCACTTGTCGAGGCATCATGATGCCCGAAGTGAGCACCGAACTGTTCATGGAAATGGTGCGTCGCGTGGTCCTGCTCAACGAACGCTTTGTGCCTCCCTACGAAAGTGGTGCTTCGCTCTACATCCGTCCCTTGCTCATCGGCACGGGGCCTCAAGTGGGTGTGCGTCCAGCAGAAGAGTATTTGTTCATCATCTTCGTGACCCCCGTAGGGCCTTATTTTAAGGGAGGCTTTTCGACGAACAATTATGTCATCACGCGCGAATTTGACCGTGCAGCTCCCTTGGGAACAGGTACTTTCAAGGTGGGGGGCAACTATGCCGCTGGAATGAGAGCCAACAAGTGGGCACACGATTTGGGATATAGCAGCGAGTTCTATCTCGATGCAAAAGAGAAGCGCTACATTGACGAATGCGGTGCTGCCAACTTCTTCGGTATCAAGAACGGCACTTATGTTACACCTAAGTCCACCTCGATTCTGCCCTCTATCACCAACAAGAGCTTGCAGCAAATAGCTCTGGATTTGGGCTATAAAGTAGAGGTGCGTCCCGTCGAAGAGGAAGAACTCTCGACTTTTGAAGAAGCAGGTGCTTGCGGAACGGCGGCTGTGATTAGCCCCATTGGTCGCTTGGACGACCCTGCTACGGGAAAGAGCTACGTCTTTTCGACCGATGGTAAGCCGGGCCCCGTGTCGCAACAACTTTACACCGAATTGCGAAACATTCAATATGGTATTACTCCCGATCGCCATGGTTGGGTCACAGTGATAGAATAAAGGCCAATGAAGAAAACTCTCCTCTTAGCCCTCCTCCTTCCCCTTGCACTGGCCAGCTGTCAAAACAATGAGAAGCAGAAACAGCAAGAGAAGGAGCTGGAAGAACTGCGCCAACTCGCCGAAATGGATCGTCGAGAAATGGAAAATCAATACGAGCAGTTTACGCTACAATATGACGAACTGAAAAAGGGCATCAAGGACGATTCGCTCTTGGTGCGTCTTGAAGCAGAGCAGCAGCGTGCCGAAAACTTGTTGGCCGAGCTGCGTGCTGTCAAGAAAAACGATGCGGCAGAAATACGCCGTTTGAAGCGCGAACTCGAGAGCGTGCGAGCAGTGTTGCGTTCCTATATTATGCAGGTGGACAGCTTGACACGCGAAAATGGGAGGCTCACCGATGAGCGAGACCAAGCTCGACATCTTTTGACCGATGCCAATAGTCGCATTTCCAATTTGGACAATGAACGTGCGGCACTCAGCGATAAGGTGGCCATTGCCTCTCAACTCAATGCTTCGGCAGTAGGTCTCTCGCCTGTGAAGAAAAATGGAAAGACTGCCAAGAAAGTGAAAGATGTGGTGAGATTTGTCGTGAACTTCACCATCGACCGTAACGTCACTGCGACAACGGGAGAGCGCATGGTCTATGTGCGTTTGATGAGTCCCAACGCTTCAGTCTTGGGAACGGCAGGTCAGTTTGAATACCAAGGCAAACAGTTGGACTACTCCGCGGCGAAACGCGTGGAGTATACCGGAGAAGAAACGCGCGAGAGCCTCGTTGTGAGCGTAAGCAATGACTTCTTGACTCCGGGCAAGTATTCCGCCCATATCTTTTGCGATGGTCAGCTCATCGGAGCGGCCAGCTTAAACATCGAATCATAACTATTTTATATCTTAATCTCAACTAAGCTAATTATGAATTTCAAGAGCTTTTTTGTAGCTGGTTTTGCCGCTTTCGCCTTTGCGGGTGGAATGCTTGCACAATCGACTTCTAAGTACTCTGATCCTGCCAATTGGCACTGGAATAAGGGTACTATTGTGACCCAAACTCCTGAGCGTGCTGCTGGTCAGCAACACGTATTAGGCTTGACGGCTCCTCGCCTCAAGACGGTGCGTGTGGCTTTCGTAGGTCTGGGTATGCGTGGCCCTGGTGCCGTCAATCGTTTTGCCCATATCCCTGGTGTGGAGATTGTTGCACTTTGCGATTATGAAGAAAACCGTGCCGAAGCCAGCCAAAAGTTCTTGCGCAATAAAGGATTGGCTCCTGCCGATATCTATTCGGGCGAGAACGGTTACAAGGAACTCTGCAAGCGTCCCGATATCGACCTCGTTTACGTAGCCACCGATTGGGACCACCACTTCCCCGTAGCAAAGTGCGCCCTCGAAAATGGCAAGCACACTGCTATCGAAGTGCCTTCAGCCATGAACCTTGATGAGTGCTGGCAACTCATTGACTTGAGCGAGAAGACACGCAAGCACTGCATGATTCTCGAGAACTGCTGCTATGACTACTACGAGCTGAATGCTTTGAACATGGCGCAAGATGGCGTGTTTGGTGAGGTGCTCCGCGCAGAGGGTGCTTACATCCATGCCCTCGATGATTTCTGGAAGGCCTATTGGACTAACCCCAACAAGCCCGAACAAAAGAAGCTTGGCTGGCGCTTGGAGTACAACAAGAACAATCGTGGTGACCTCTACGCCACTCACGGCCTCGGCCCCGTAGCTCAAGTGCTCGACATTCACCGTGGCGACCGCTTCACCGTACTCACGGCTATGGACACGAAGTCGGCTCATGGTAAGGCTTTGGTAGAGAAAATCACGGGCGAAAAGTGCGACAACTTCCGCAATGGCGACCAAACGACTACGCTTATGCGTACAGCTGGCGGTAAGGTTGTAGAGATTCAGCACAACGTGATGAACCCTCAGCCCTACAACCGCTTGTACAAGCTCACTGGTACAAAGGGTTATGCGACGAAGTATCCCGATCCTAAATATGCACTCGATGCAAAGCAACTGCAAAGCAGCGGTGTACCTGTGATCGACAACCTTAATGCGCATGGCTTCTTGCCCAAGAGCGAAGCCCAGAAGCTCGAAGATAAGTACAAGCACCCCATCATCAAGAAGTATGGTGAGATAGGCCGCAAGATGGGCCATGGCGGTATGGACTATATGATGGATGCTCGCTTGGTATATTGCTTGCAAAATGGCCTTCCCCTCGATATGGACGTGTATGACTTGGCCGAATGGAGCTGTTTGGCCGAACTCGGTACCCTCTCTATGGACAACAACTGCGCAGCAGTAGAATTCCCCGACTTTACTCGTGGTAACTGGAACCAAGTGAAAGGCTACAAGCATGCTTACAACACGACCGACGAGGCTGCTGTTGAGGCTGCTGCCCAAGCTTATACTGATGCTAACGTAGCTGCAACCAAGAAGCTCAATCTTTGGAATCTTTACGACAATGTGAAGAAGGCCAAAGATGCAAAGGCTAAGGCCAAGGCTCAAAAGGCACTGAACAAGGCTAAGGCTCAATTTACTAAGGCCGTAGCAAAGTTCAAGTAAGTCATTGACGCTTATTCAAAGATAAATCCGCCCCAAAACGAAGAACGTTTTGGGGCGGATTTTCTTTGTTGAAAACAGCTAGAAGCGTTTGCTCAATAGAATAATATGCGTGTGAGTAGTGTATTTATAAGTACTCCTTAGCCTAAGGTTTAACGGCTATGCACGAATCTTGTGACTAAGAGAATTGGAGCTGTGCAGGAGAATAAAAAGGAGGAGTGTATTGCGCAAGAGAAAGGCATAGCGTGAAACCTCTCTCTTGTGGGCTTCCTCCTGTCATACTCCGATAGTCTTTTCATACTCCCATTTTCTTTTCACACTTCTATTTCCTTTTGCGAGCAATGAGGTCCAAAGTTTAGAGGTGTACGCTTTTTACCGCAGGAAGGATAGTAGCAAGTTCGTCAATGACATCTTGTCGTTCCACTCCTTCACGCATTACAGCCAATATCGTATCGTCACCGGCCAGCGTTCCACAAATGGTTTGGAAGTTGTGAGCATCAATATCGGTCGTGATGCCCGCGGCATAGCCAGAACGAGTGTGAATGACCACGATGTTGCCAGAAAACTCTAAACCTACGAAGCCTGTGTTGCGGAGAAAGTCGGGCACATTGGCCGATATGCGGCGGCGATACATAGGGTTGTCTGGGAGAATGTAGCGATAGCCCGACATACTGGCTACTTTGGCCGCTTTGAGTTTTTGTAGGTCGCGCGAGAGGGTAGCTTGTGTCACCACATAGCCCTCTGCGGCCAACTCTTTGAGCAACTCCTCTTGGCTGCCTATCTCTGTATTAGAGAGAATTAGGCGAAGCACCTCGAGTCGTTCTGTTCTCGATTTCATAATTATATGTATCTTTTTGTTTTACACCGCAAATATACATACAAATATCCATATAGATGCTGCTTAATCCCACTAAATTGGTATAAATACCCCTTTTTAAGGAGAAAATTGTTTATTTCGCTTGCGAGATTGTCGGGGAATTTAAAATTTGTTCGTTTTGGGGTTGAGGAGTAGGAGGGAGGTTGAGAAACTTCATAGAATGGATGAATGGTGCACAGGGAGGGGAGAATGGCTTTGCAGGAAGGGAGAGAAAAGTGGTGATGAGCAAGATACAAAAAATAGGCTGCAAATCCTGTGAAATTGGATTTGCAGCCTAAGATATTTATTAGTTAGGGAAAAGCAATTAAGCCTTCTCTACCGCGGCTTGGGCGGCAGCCAAGCGAGCAATGGGTACACGGAAGGGAGAGCAGCTCACGTAGTTCAAGCCGATGTTGGCACAGAACTTCACAGAGCTGGGTTCGCCACCATGCTCGCCACAAATACCGCACTTGAGCTCAGAGCGTACGGAACGGCCCTTCTCAACAGCCATTTCAACAAGCTGACCTACACCGTTTTGGTCGAGTACTTGGAAAGGATCGACCTTGAGAATCTTTTTCTCCAAGTAGACGGGAAGGAAGGAGGCGATGTCGTCGCGAGAGTAGCCGAAGGTCATTTGGGTGAGGTCGTTGGTACCGAAAGAGAAGTATTCGGCACGTGTAGCAATACGGTCGGCAGTGAGCGCAGCACGAGGCACTTCGATCATTGTTCCAACCTTGAAGTCTACTTCGATGCCTTCCTCGGCAAACACCTTGGCAGCTGTAGAGCGGATAACCTTTTCCTGAGCTTCAAACTCGTGGAGGATACCTGTGAGGGGCACCATGATTTCGGGCTGAGGATTGAGACCTTCTTTCTTCAACTCGCAGCAAGCGCTGAGGATAGCGCGTGTTTGCATCGCTGTGATTTCGGGATAGGTGTTGCCCAAGCGGCAACCGCGGTGACCCAGCATGGGGTTGGCTTCGACGAGGCTATGTACACGTTGGTTGATGTATTCTACGCTTACGTTCATAGCCTTTGCCATTTCTTCCTGGCCAGCGCGATCGTGAGGTACGAACTCGTGGAGAGGGGGGTCGAGCAGACGTACATTGACGGGGCAACCATCCATGGCACGGAAAATACCGAGGAAGTCGGCCTTTTGATAGGGGAGAATCTTGTCGAGTGCCTTTTCGCGTCCTTCAACTGTTTCGCTCAAAATCATTTCGCGCATAGCGACAATCTTTTCGGCTTCGAAGAACATGTGCTCAGTGCGGCAGAGACCAATACCTACGGCACCGAAATCCTTAGCTACTTTGGCATCGTGAGGAGTGTCGGCGTTGGTGCGAACGGCCATCTTCGAGTACTTGGCGCAGAGGTCCATCAGCTCGCTGAAGTCTCCGCTCAGTTCGGCAGCTTCCGTGGGAACTTCGCCGGCATATACACCGCCTGTCGTACCGTTGAGCGAAATGAATTCGCCTTCCTTATAAGTTACACCTTCTACGGTGAGTGTGCGGGCCTTGTAGTCTACCTGAATGGCACCAGCTCCCGATACGCAGCACTTACCCATGCCGCGCGCCACTACTGCCGCGTGCGAGGTCATACCTCCACGTGCAGTGAGGATGCCTTGTGCGGCAGCCATACCTGCGAGGTCTTCGGGCGAGGTTTCGATACGCACCATGATGACCTTCTTGCCATCGGCATTCCACTTTTCTGCATCGTCGGCATGGAATACGATTTGTCCCGTGGCAGCACCAGGCGATGCGGGAAGACCGCGAGTGATCTCCTTTGCTTGAGCCAAGGCTTTCTTGTTGAATACGGGGTGAAGGAGTTCGTCGAGTTTGTTGGGTTCGCAACGCTTGATGACGGTTTTCTCGTCGATCATGCCTTCGTGCAGCAAGTCCATGGCAATCTTGACCATGGCTGTGCCCGTGCGCTTGCCATTACGTGTCTGAAGGAACCAGAGTTTGCCCTCTTGTACGGTAAACTCCATGTCCTGCATATCCTTGTAGTGCTGTTCGAGCTTCTTTTGCAGGCCGTCGAGCTCCTTGTAGATTTCGGGCATAGCCTCCTCCATAGAAGGATACTTGGCCACGCGCTCTTCTTCGCTGATGCCAGCACGCTCTGCCCAACGCTGTGCACCAATCTTGGTGATTTGCTGAGGAGTGCGGATACCTGCTACAACGTCCTCACCTTGTGCATTGACGAGATATTCGCCGTTGAAGAGGTTTTCACCATTACCAGCATCGCGGCTGAAGCAAACACCCGTTGCCGAGGTTTCGCCCATGTTACCGAATACCATGGCTTGCACGTTTACGGCCGTACCCCACTCGTCGGGGATGCTTTCCATCTTACGATAGAGAATGGCGCGTTCGTTCATCCAAGAGCGGAACACGGCACAAACTGCTCCCCAAAGCTGTTGCTTGGGATCGGTGGGGAAGTCGTGTCCAGTTTGCTCTTTAATTGCGGCCTTAAACTTGGCTACGAGACCTTGCAAGTCTTCGACAGTGAGGTCCTTGTCGAGGTGTACACCGCGAGCTTCCTTCACTTCTTCAATGATAGCCTCAAAGGGATCGATGTCTTCTTTGTTTTCGGGCTTCATACCGAGCACAACATCGCCGTACATTTGTACGAAACGACGGTAAGAGTCGTACACGAAGTGGGCATTGCCCGTTTTGGCCACAAGCCCAGCGGCCACCTCGTCGTTGAGACCGAGGTTGAGAATGGTGTCCATCATACCGGGCATAGAGGCACGAGCCCCCGAGCGCACGGAGAGGAGTAGAGGGTTGGTGGCATCGCCAAACTTGCTGTTCATCGACGCTTCGGTAGTGGCGATAGCGGCCTCTACTTCTGCGGTGAGTTGGCGGATGATTTCTTCCTGACCTACTTTATAATAGTCGTTGCAGGTATCGGTCGTGATGGTGAAGCCCGGAGGCACAGGCACGCCGATTTTGTTCATTTCGGCCAGGTTAGCTCCTTTACCACCGAGGAGCTCTTTCATCGAAGCATCGCCCTCGGCCTTACCGTTGCCGAAGGTGTATACTCTTTTCACTTGTTCCATATTTCTTATTTTGAATTGTATGTTTTACCTGTCTGCAAATATAGCAGAAAATATGTGCTCCACAAAACTTTTGCGGCGCTTTTTTGTCGCTCATGAGATAGCTGGTGTGTGCTTTTCACTTTTCTTCGGCTGGTTTTTGATTTTTGGGTATTTGTTGTCGTGTAGGGCTGGTCTTTGAGAGAGTTTTGTTGCTTGATGCAGGTGTCTGGTTTTGGAGCTTCGCATCGTGCTGCTCTTCGTTTTCAGTTGGCTTGCGTAGGCGGCGATACCTCGTGCTGGCATTCTTTATTTATAAGAGGTCTGGGGCCGCTATTGAACAAAAGGAAGCGAAGCTTGAAATTGCGAGGGAGGGAGCAAGGAGGCCTGAGCATAGAGGGAGGATGAGGGAACGATGTTGTGAGTATAGGGCTCAAATATTCTTAGAAATAATACTTATATAAGGGGAATGGGTAGTGTTGGTTATTTTATTGTAATACAGGTATTTATTTTCTTGTTTTTAGTGCTGTTTGTGAGGCTTTGATGTGCGGAGAATAAAGGAGGAGGATTGGAGCGAGCAATCCTCTTGTTTAGGGAGCATGTTGAGGAGGAAAAAAGAAGGAGTTGGGAAGCGAGAAAACGAAAGTGGGAAGCAGGATTTTCTACGTGGGAAGGAAAAAATCCTACGTGGGACGCAGAAAATCCTACGTCCCACGTAGAAATGCGCGTGTGGGAAGTAGAAACGTCGTAGCTATGTTGAGCCCGAAAAAACTCCTTGGAGAGCGATGGGAATTAAGAGAAGCGATGCCTTGCTCCTACTGGTGGCGAATTTATGACAATGTGGAAGGAGCGAGACACTAGTGCGACTTGCTGAAAAAAGCAGGAGAGCACCTGCAAAATAGGGAAGAAATGCAGGAGAATTGCACGAGGAGTGTTGCACCTCTAAGGAACAAAGGACAAGCGGCGAAAAGTGTGCCTATCCTCCGTCCTCTAAGCCTTGCCGCAAGAGTGGGAGAGGAGCTGCTGCCGTTCTCCTTTTTTCAAGCTCTCCATTCGTCGAAAATCCTGTCTGGAGGAAAGTGTGGTGGAACGGATTTTGGCATAGTTCCGCGTTGCCTGGCGTGTTCTATTTTAGCCGTTGTACGTCCAACTTCAAAAAGGGAGAGGAAGCCCCTCTCTAAGGATGAAAAAAGATGAGAAGAGAGGAGAGAACTGCTCGCTTTTTGCACCGTCGCAACGCGAACTGCGCACTCCGAGCCTTTGGCTTGTGCGTAAATCGTGAAAAATGTGTATCTTTGCGCTTGATTATTGAGACTCATCAGCTAAACTATACAGCCTCACGCATGAAGCACATTCGCAATTTCTGCATCATTGCTCATATCGACCACGGAAAATCGACCCTGGCCGACCGACTCTTGGAAAGCACCTCGACCATCAAGGTGACAGAGGGGCAGATGCTCGACGATATGGATTTGGAGAAGGAGCGCGGCATCACCATCAAGAGCCACGCCATTCAAATGAACTATCAACTTGATGGCACCGACTACGTATTCAACCTCATTGATACACCGGGACACGTGGACTTTGCCTACGAGGTGAGCCGCTCCATCGCTGCTTGTGAGGGCTGTTTGCTCGTGGTCGATTCGACACAGGGCGTGCAGGCACAAACCATCTCCAACTTGTACATGGCCATTGAGCACGATTTGGAAATTATTCCAGTGCTCAACAAGTGCGACATGCCCAACTCCATGCCCGAGGAAGTCGAGGACGAAATCATCGAACTCATTGGCTGTAAGCGCGAGGACATTATCCGTGCTTCTGGAAAAACAGGGCAAGGTGTCGAGGACATTCTGCGTGCGGTCGTGGAGCGCATTCCCGCTCCCGTGGGCGACCCTGATGCACCCTTGCAAGCGCTCATCTTTGACTCGGTGTTCAATAGCTACCGCGGTATCATCGCCTACTTCAAAATTGTTAATGGCTCTATCAAAGCGGGCGACAACGTAGTTTTTGTCAATACGGGTAAGCAGTATAAAGCCGACGAAATCGGTGTGCTTAAAATGGACCTTTCGTCCAAAAAAGTGCTTTCTTGTGGCGATGTAGGCTACATCGTGAGTGGTATCAAAACGGCTACCGAGGTCAAGGTGGGCGATACCATCACCACAGTCGAAAATCCCTGTGCGCAAGCTATCGAAGGCTTCGAGGAAGTCAAGCCTATGGTATTTGCCGGAGTCTATCCCATCGAAACAGAAGACTTTGAGATGCTTCGTGCATCGCTCGAAAAGCTGCAACTCAACGATGCCTCACTGAGTTTCCAGCCCGAATCGTCCGTGGCTCTGGGATTCGGTTTCCGTTGTGGCTTTTT
>JAUNKN010000028.1 GCA_030532685.1 Bacteroidales bacterium
GCCTCCCGAGGGGAGAAAACACGAGGAGGGGGAGAGGGAGAGCGGAAGAGAAACATTGTCTGCGCAAATCAAAATGCGTAATTTTGCACCCGCACATTCGCAACGGGCCTTCCCACCGCTTTTGGAACCTGCTTGAAACAGGGCTCCTTCAATGCTGAATCGGAGAGGAGCTGGCTCGTTGCTCTTATTTTCATCGCTTATGTCGTCTTCTACTCATCGTGCCCACCTCGCATTGCTGGGCGCAGGCATCATGTGGGGACTCATGTCGCCCCTCAGCAAAGCCGTTATGGCGGGCGGAATCGTATCGCCCTTGGGCGTGACCAGCCTGCGCATTTTGGGGGCAACACTTCTCTTTTGGCTCATCGCTCCCCTCTCGCCCCGAGAACGCGTGGCGCGCAAAGACCTGCTGATCATGGTGTGTGCCGCGGTCTTCTCGGTCATCGCCAATCAGGTCATGTTCATACGCGGCGTGTCGATGACTTCGCCTGTCGATGCAACCATCATCACCACGACGATGCCCATTCTCACCATGCTGCTGGCGGCAGTCGTCCTGCGCGAACCCATATCTGGGCGCAAGCTCGGAGGGGTATTGCTGGGCATGTCGGGGGCGGTGATTTTGGTGCTCAATAGCGTAGGAGGCTTGGGAAAATTGTCGTTTTCGGGAATCACGCAGCTGCAAGGCGACTTGTTTTGCCTGGCAGCACAAGCCAGCTACGCGCTCTACCTGGTGTTCTTTCAAGGCATCATTCGCCGCTACTCTCCCCTCACACTGATGCGCTGGGTCTTCACTTTCGCCACGCTGATGCTCTTGCCTTTCAGTTGGAGCACACTTGCCGAGACAGCTTGGCAGAGCGTGCCTGAGAGCGACTGGTGGAGCTTGGCTTTTATCGTGGGAGGAGGCACTTTCTTGTGCTATCTGCTCGTGCCTATCGGGCAGAAAGTGCTGCGCCCCACCGTAACGGCCATGTACAACTATGTACAGCCCATCACCGCTACGGCGGTGGCCATCGCTTGGGGTATGGACAGCTTCAACTGGGTCAAAGCGATGGCCGTGGCTCTCATCTTTCTGGGGGTGATACTGGTCAATTTGAGCCGCGCTCGCCAATCTCGATAAAAGATTTGAGGAGCCTCTTCCTCGAGCTCGGGCTGTAGAACGAGATGCAAGGGGCAAAACCTCATCGTGAGAAGACAAAAACAAAATCCGCGTCGGAACTCTGAGAGTTTCGACGCGGATTTTTCATATCGTGCGTTGCACAAGCTGAGCTTACTTCACCACGTTGAGTTTTACCGTAGCGAGTGTGCTCGTCGCGTTGCGCAGAGTGAGCATGTAGGGAGCAGGAGCGAGCTCTGGCAAGCGAGCCTTGCCGCCCACCACGGAGATACCCGCGGCCAAAGTGCGACCGCTCAAATCCGTGAGATCGAGCTGCTCGACACCAGCCACATTGACCGAAACTGTGCGAGTGGCAGCCTCATAGCTCACGCCTTCGGCTGCGGCCTCGGCACTGTGAATGCCCGTCACGCCACCGTCTTTCCAAACAATGCGGAAGTAAGTGTCGTGCGCTTTGGGGGCATATTGCGCACGGAGGTATTGCACGCCATCGGCGGTGTAGTTTTTGAGTTCCACCAGTTCGCTTTGGCCTTCTCCAATGGTCTTAGCATTAAGCTCCTTGTTGGAGAATTCAATGTAAGCGCGCTTGTTCTCCTTAGTAAAGCTGGCTTTGGGCACGATGAAGCTGAGCATATCGGCCTTTTGGTTATTGGGAGTGGTGCTGCGCAGTTGATAGCTCACGCGACTCACATTGCCTTCGGCAAGATTGGGCGCATAGTTGCTATTAGCAGCAAGGATGTAGTAACTCCCATTATAGGCAAACTTGGAGCTGTTTTCCTCATTGCTATTGGCCAAATCGCCCAGCGAGAGAATGAGCAAGGATGCGTTGCCATTGAGCAGCTGACCGCGCGATTGCTTTTGGTTCAAGCGCGAATAGTCCTGACGACCAATTCCCGTGATCTGGTAGCGGTATGTACTCGTAGCCGACACGGGGAACAGCACCTTCGTGCCATTTTCCACATAGTCGTGGTCGAGCGTAATACCGTGCTTGATAGCCAGATAAGTGCGGATGCTGTTTTGATCCTCAGGCTTCACCTCGGCATCGTAGTGCACCGCCTCGGCAAGCGTACCTCGGAAGTAGTTGGGCGTTGCTGTAACAAAGGAGCCACCGATACTAAGCTGTTGCAAATCGAGTGCATCGGGGTAGCCTTGAGAGCGTCCCGTGATTTTCTCACCATTGGCTGCAATCGTTACATCTTTTTCGTTGCGAGCCACAGTATAGAGCATCGTGCGAGCGGTGTTGCTACCCGTTTGTTCTGCCTTCTGGTAGTTGCGCATCGTAGCCAACTGGTTGCTATTGTTGATGTAGAGGGTATAACTCGCCATATTTCCGTCTTCTCTTTCGCCCGTGCCATAGGATAGCACGCGATCGCTGCCAAGGTTGCGCGTAGAAGAGAGCACAAGGAAATCGACGGCACTCTTTCCTGTATTGGGCGTACGCATACCACCTACATAACTGCAATTCCCGTTGAAACGTAGAGCCGCATTATAGTTCGAACCACTCTTATTGAGCAGCGCCCCCGTACGGCTGGTCAAGTTGTAGGTCTCGGCTTGGGGGTAGCCGTCGATGATGCGCTTCACCTGTTCGCCGTGAGCGCCTGGGAGCACCGTAGGATCGAGCCAGAAGCTTGGAGATGGAACTGCGACTTGTGCAGGACGCACCGTGCGCTCGGCAGCCGAAGAGTTGTAAATGGCTTCAAAAGCACAATGTACACCAGTCCAATGCAGTTCGATGGTAGAATTGGCATCGAGTTTGAAGTTGCCAATGTAAGTGGTGTGGCTATTGACTGGCGTTGTTTTTTCAGTGCGCTTGCCATTGGCATCGGTGATGATGGCCTTCGCAATGCCCGAAGCACGATGGAATTTTAGCACATAAGTACCCTCTCGGAAGCCTCTTCGCTTCATAACGATGAGTGCCCTATCGTTTTTGCCCGACTCACAACCCACGTAGCCAGGGATATTTGATGGGCTATCCTTTGCCCAATCGAAGAGGTCTTTGTGAGAGTTGAAAGTAAATTTGTTCAGAGCAAACTTGCCATGGAAAGGCATCTCATCGGTGATTTCTGGGAGATTGTTGCCAGATGATTTGCCGTAGACAAGACCAGACCAAGCATAATCGCCCCAGACCTCGGTATCGCTACGCTTGATTCCTCCCGACTTGATATTAAATTTTGGAGAGGAGAATACTAGCTTGCCGTCGAGCGTTACAGTATAGTGGTATCTACCTGTGTCTTCCATAGTGAGCGGAAGCACGCGTAGCTTTCCACGATCGCCTTCGAGAACTTTATTATTTTTGTACCACTGGATGTCGCCCTCTAAACGGTTGGTCGAGAAAGGCACCACCTCACCTGGGCAAAGGGTGTAGTCCTCTTGCCATACTTCCTTCTTGTCTACGGCTTCATAGTTGTAGGGGTCAAGACCTACGGGCAAACTACGTTTACCTTGTACCTTTGCCTCTTCATCGTAGATGCCCACGGCGAAGAACTGGTTTTGATTCCATTTTACTCCTTCGGGAGCGGCAATTTCGGCAGTGGTCCGACCGATAGGTACTTCGCCCACCTTAGTCATATATTTATCATAAAGGGCATAGATTTGGTACATACCCTTTTTAACGGTTTTCGCAGGTTCCCATTCGAGCTTCACCTTGCCTTCGCTCAGCGAGAGAATTGTTGGGCGAGTGGTGGGTTGCTCTCCCACGTGCGCCTTGGAGGAAATAGCACTGATACCACCTTCCTCCAATTTTCCCGCAACAACCATAAATTGCAACTGAGAGGTGTTTTCCAAGCCCTCGGGGACAATCCATTGCAAGAAGTTCTTACCATAAAGCGTACCAAATTCTGAACGCTGCCCTCCTTTCATGTCGTTGTACCAGTAGCGTGTGCCTTCGACAGGTTCACAACGCTGCCATCCTGATTCGGGCTTCGTCGGGTCGTCTTGGCCCTGTTCTAAGGGGGTGGTACGATAGTAGACTTTGGGAGTCATCTTGCCGGGGGCAAAGTTGGTAGCCTGCCGGTCTTCTTCGTCGGTCACGGTCATGTCCCAAGTGAGGAGTAGACGGTCGCCAGCAGCCACGCGGAAGCCCTCGGGTATTGAGGTCCACTCAATGCCACGCTTCTTCCATTGCCACGTCGTCACGAAGCGTTGTGAACTAGTTGTCACCTTCGTACCTTTGACTCGTATTTTATAGGTACCAGGCTTGATGGTATCGCCAGCCTTGGCCGCCGTGATGCGCACACGCTCGTGGTTGTCACGATCGTTCACCGCACGTTTTGCAGGCTTGGTCACATTAGCAGGAGTGGGGTCGAGCGTCCAAGGAAGCACAGTTTCTCCATCGGGAGCAATGACTTCGAGGTCGAGGTCGTTGACCAGCGCCTTAGAAGTACCGGCTGGTGCCGCAGGATCGTTCCAATAGAGCGTCACATTGAGTTCCACTTGCCCTTCGGGCACGGTGATAGGATAGTCGATGGTTTCGCCATTGCTCACCTTTTGCTCGTAGTCCACGCGCTTCTCTTCTAAGCTCCTGGCCGCAGCAATAGGATGTACCTCACCATAACCCGTGCGATAGTCGATGCCGAAACCCGCTTCCTTACCCAGATTGTCGTAAGTACGCACGTCGAGTGCCGTGTTGAGCATCACCGCCTTGACTACGTCTATGCGATGGCTGCCAAGGCTATTCTTACATTGCTCCAAGAGCAAACTTGTGGCACCAGCCATACCTGGCGAAGCATAGCTCGTCCCTCCCGAACCTTCGGCACAAAGTTCAGGCTTCATGCGGCCATCGAAAGTGGGGCCAAAATTGGCCCAAGTCACATCGACACCGGGATAAATTACAGAGTGAACCGCAAAGCCATTTTTATTGGTTTTGATGTCGCCTGTGATACGGCCGTAGTCATAATCCTGATACTTGTCATACTTTGCCTTACCCTCGGCCGAGTTGCCCGTCGAATAACAACACATATAAGTATTGCTCTTGTAGATCAGGTCGTCGACGGTCGAAGCCGCATCGTTGTAAGTATTGGGATTGGCCACGTTCCAACCCGCAGAGTGGTTCGACACGAGAGGCTTGAAGCCCAAATCTAAAGCTTTTCGCACACCATTGTGGTGCATACCCCAAGGCGAAACAGAGTTGTTCATCGCGATGATTTGCACCCCAGGTGCCATACCGCGGTTCATGTTTTCCTCAATGTTGTCGGCTCCCGACACAATGAGTCCGCAGTGCGTACCATGCGAGTTGGTAGTATTATCTGTGAGCTTCTCACCTTTGGGGCCTCTTTCGACATTACGCCCATAGGTGTTGATGTCGTGCTCATACTCAGCACCAAAAGTCTCCCAATTGGCAAAAGTCACGCCTTCGCCCGTGGGCCCCTTGCGATCGTAGTTGAGGCTAAAAACACGGTTGGTCTGCATGATGTGCGAGGTACTGAAAGCCAATTCCTTGGGCTCCTCATAGATGTTCAGATAGCTCACATAGGGCAAGGCCGCAACCTGCGCCACAAGCTGTGTGGTTGCCTCGACCAAACGCACTTGTTGGTAATTCGTCAATTCGTAGTTGACCTTCCACTTGTCGAGCGTTTTTTCCAAAGCCTCGCGGTCCTCGGGAGTAAATGTGGCCACGACTACTCCTTCGCGCGTGATTTCCTCAGGCAATTCGCGCGCCTCCTTGACGCAATCGTAGAGACGTGGCGTGAGCTTATAGTTGGCGGGCAGTGTTCCCTCGGCCGTGATGGTGGCCAAGCCTTGCAGCTCTTGCTTGATGGCTGCGATGGCCTTTTCGGGGGCATGGCTCGTGGTTAGGATGTACATGTGGTCGGACACGTAGGTCAAAATCTGAGCATGACGTGTCACGATTTCCTCGGTTTGGGCAGAAAGAAATTTGTCAAAACCGAGTACAAAGTATTGTTGGTTGCTCGGCACGAAGTCCGCGCGAAATTTGATATGGGGCGACGACAGACGGCGTGCGCTTTTCTTATTGAGCGTAAGGGGGGCAAGCGGCGACTGCGAACCATTGCTGCCGCGCACCACCTGAGCCCACGCATCGTGGCCACCACTAGAGAGGGCCATTCCAAAGAGTAGAGCGTAGAAGTGCTTGTTCATGGATTTTTGTGTTTGAATGCCAGTTTGGGCGTCTATTGTTGTGTACGGTTGGCAAAGTTACACATTAGAAAGTAAACGAACAAAGGCTTTTCGCTTTATTTTTCGGTGATTTTGTGATTTTGTCGGGTCGCCTCATTTCCCCATATCGTTCCCTTTCCTCGCAAGCTCTGCAAGGGCATTTTCTCCCCCTCTTTTTCTTTCATCATCGCCACGCTATGAAACTTCTCTTCCCACTCACAAAAGTGTGCTGTTTCAAACTCAAAATCCTGCGTCCCACGTAAGATTTTTTTCTTCCCACGTAGAAAATCCTGCGTCCCACGAAAAAAAATCTACGTGCGTCGTAGAGTTTTCAGCAACGCACATAGGCTAACGCGCCAAACCTCGCTCCTGAAAAGAGGACCTTTCTACACTGCTACACACACGCAGCAAGGCCAACTACTTGGTGGGGTGTCCTCATGGCTCCATTGCGGCTCTCATTTGCACCTAATTGTAACAAGCGACTTCACGCCTCTTCTTTCACTTGAGCATTCTTTTCAAAGTGGGCCTCCCATTTGGATACTCCAAAATAAATGCTTACCTTTGCATTCACCAAAAAGGAAAGATGGCTGAGTGGTCGAAAGCGCCGCACTCGAAATGCGGTATACGGGCAACTGTATCGGGGGTTCGAATCCCTCTCTTTCCGCAAACAAGGGTGCAAATCAGCGAGTTACGCGATTTACATCCTTTTCTACACCCAAAAACTTACGAGCAAAAAAACACCACCCAAGGCAGCTGTCTTGGGTGGAATGCTTTTGTTATTCTTTTGTTCTACTCTGAAGCCTTCCCTGATTTCGGTAATTGCTTTACCATCTTATCAAAATCGCTTTCGAGCTGCTCCATTTCTCTTTGACGATAAGCCGTGAATTCTCGCTCAGCTTTTTCGATAGCCTCTCTATGGGAAACACTTCCTTTTCCTTTCAGAATTATTGCTGTCCGGTAAAACTCAAAATCACATATTTTTCCAGCCCGAAGGCCTTTATAATAGGCCTTCGGGCTTCTATTTTCAAAAAGCAAGCCCCCTAATCAAATAATGATGGCTCCGGTGGTGGTGAATTTTCCCTTTCCGCAAGAATGGCGCACTCATCTTTCATCGGATTCTCCACGAAAGCCATGAAGTTGGTGTAATACATCAAGGTCAAGTGGAGCATGGTCACGATTTGAGAGAAAGAAACGTGCCTTTTTATCATCCTCGAGAGTATCGCACAGAGCAGATTAGCGATGAGCACCACCCAAGTTTGGATTTGTATGGCATTGACACTCTCTCCGTAGAAGAAATGCAAGGGGAAGTTTTGTTTGAGCTGTTTGTAAAGCGTTTCTATCACCCATCGGCGCTTGTAGATTTCGGCTAAATCCGTGACGGAAAGTTCAAAATTGTTGGTCAGCAAAACGACAGACTTCTTCGTATCCTTACTCCATAACTCTACGCATCTTGCTTGATGCCTTATTTCCCCTTTCTCAAAGAGGATATGCTTGTCAATATGCGTTACCTGTTCATCGGGAGAAACATAGGCTGTAGAAGACAACTCCTTGTATTTGAGGTTCTTCTTCATCTTTGTCACATAGCATACTCCCTCCTCCGTGAGTCTCTGAAATTGGGCATAATCAATGTAGGCTCTGTCCATGGCTAGGGTGGAATCTTTGGGAAGATGCACCTCTTTGAGCAGGTAGTGGTCATGTTTGGCAGCAGAGGTAAGTTGAACTACCATAGGAACGCCCACCTGATATTTCATGACCGTGTGCACCTTCATTCTCCCTTTCTTCTTGCCACTCTTCGGATGTCGCCCCACTCCCTTTAGGATATTGTCAAGAGTAATGGTGGTCGAATCCATCATATAGAGCTGTTTTATCCATAGTTTTTCGTTGCCTGCAGAGCGGATGTCCGCTAAAAACGGGCTGTAGCGTTCCAAGAGAGAGGCATAGACCTTGGCAAAGAACTCCTGGGGGCGACGTTGATTGGCTTCTGCCAATGTACTGCGACGCACAAGGTAGTTGAGTCCCAAGTGGGAGAGTTTCCTAGTTTCGGCTTTCATGCCAATCTCTAATTCACGCAGAGAATCAAAGTGTTCGAGGATGCCAAAAAGCATGATGATAAGATGATTCCACCCTGTCAAACGTTTGACGTAACGCTCGCTACTCAAGGTCTCAAGGCTTATTTGTTGGATTTTTACCTTGTCCAACAATTTTATCACTTGACTATAGACCGGCTGTCCGGTAAAATATGTACTTTTGCCCACGCTACTCGTGTTTTTCTTTACATACAAAGTAGCAAAAAAGGCTGGAGACCTCCAAGAGGACTTCAGCCTAATTTTATATCAGAAGAAAAGTGTTTACCGGACAGCAATAATTTGGATGCTTATGAAGTAAAACCCCAATTCTTCGTCATCAACTTTGATGACCCACGTAAGAGTCATCGCTGCAATCCCATCAATCCTAGTTTTATGACGGACATCTCCGATGCCTACGAGAGGGCTTACACGATTATGCTCAATCTCAATCGCTCGTGGATTCAAAAACAAGGCGACTTCTTTGTGGAGTCGCCTATCATCTTACTCGCTGCCATCATTTGGTTCCTCAAAATCTACGAGAATGGTAAGTACTGTACCTTTCCACACGCCATAGAGTTCCTCAATCGTCCCTATGCGCAGATATTTCCCATCCTCACCGCCTATGACGAATTGGCGACAAGGAAAGTAAGGTTATCCAAAACACCGTGGGAAACGTCTTTTCAGGACAAGTCGTAGGTGAAACAGCCAAGACCCTCTCCGAACGCTTCGAGAAAGTCCTCCAACAGCGACAGTCTATGACCATCAATCGCAACGACAAGTCTACCTCCATCTCCACGCAACTCGATAGCCTTATCCCTGCTTCCAAAATCTCGAACCTCACACAAGGAATGTTTGTCGGAGCTGTCTCCGATAACTTCGATGAGCGTATCGAGCAAAAGATTTTCCACGCTGAGATTGTGGTGGATGTTGCCAAGGTTTCTGCCGAAATGAAGGCGTATCAGCCCATTCCCATCATCGCAGACTTCCAAAATGAAGATGGCTCCGATAATCTCCGTGAGACTATCGAAGCCAATTACAAGTGTGTGAAGCAGGACATCCTATCCCTGGTCGCTAGCGAGATTGAGCGAATCAAAAACGACCCAAATCTCAAAGGACTGATTAAGGAGTAGGAAGCGGAAGATACAAAGCCAGAGGATTAAGCTGATGCCCTTGTGGTGTTTGACTCTGCGCTAGAGGAACAAATCTAAGACCAGTTCTTTGGAGTTTAGGGTATTTCCTTGTACGCTGAATGTCCCACAACTGCTTCATTTGAAAAGGAAGTTCTCGGAGACGCTCAAGCCAGATTTCTTCTTGTAGCCTTTCTTTAGAAAGCGGAGCAAGTGCTAAGGTTGCTTCTGCTACTTCTGTTTGTAATGCTCTTGCTCTCACCTCAGCAAGGTAGCTGATAGCGGTATTCGTTCCCTCCTCGTAGTTGAGAAGGGCTTCGGCAAGCATCAGGAGCACTTCTGAGTAGGGATAGAGTCCTATTTCTACTTGTTTGCTACCGATGCTCTCGACTGTAGACTGTATCCAAAACCAAGGTGCCGGGTCAAAGATTTCAAAGACCGTCTTTCCGCCTTCTGAGACCTTATAGAAGGTGTGGAAGTACTGCCGATCTTTTCCTCTTAAGTCTGTTTCGCCATAGGCGGACATCAAGAGTTGGGTGGGCTTAAAGGCATTGAAAGTAGTGGATGTACCAAGCGTTCCCCATGCTTTGGCTTCATAGGGGAAAGCATAAGCAGCAAGTGGCGTGGAACTCTCTCCACGAAACGTAAAGAGATACTCCTCACAATGAGACTCTGTGCGTAGCTTATTAAAAGCTGATTGTTCCTCACTGCTTCCATTAGCCATCAAATGGTACTTCCCAGAACTTACTATCGGGCTAAGAATTGCCACAGCTTCCTTGTATCTGGCTTGCCGTAAGGGGTAGCCACTCATCTGTAGGTAGACTTCTCCCAGCAAGGCGCGTGCTACGTCTTGTGATACATGGAAAGAGGTCGGTATCTTCTCTCTACTAGGGAGCAAAGCTATCGCTCGCTGAAGATCTTGCTCTATTAAACGATAGCTGGTCTCCAAAGATTTCTTCTGTTCTTCGTGGATTGTGGGAATGGCACCAAACGTACGCAGGAGATAGAAGCGATTGAATGCTCGAAAGAAATGCGCTTCTCCAAGAAGCTGTGCCTGTTCATCGGCTGCTAATCCTTGGGTCTGCGGAAGTCGAAGGATAACAGAGTCCGCAAGTGTTATGCCCTTTATGCATTCGTCAGAGAGCTTTTGCGCGAGCTTCTGAATCTCGGGAGAGTTAAGCTTCTGCGCGTTCAAGGCAGGATAGTAAGCCGTGCGCGCTTCGCTCTCAATTAAGCCACTGAGATAAGCCGACCAAGCGAGCGTCACACCTTCCTCTGCTTCTATATCGAAGTAGAGTTTGGACAAGCCCACCTTGTAGAGTTTACTGGCGGCTTCTTTTGCTGAGTTCGTGTCTGAAAAGGATTTTTGCTCGGAGATAGGTGGAGTTATCTCTTCTTGTTTGCAAGAGAAGAACAAGAGGGTAACGATGAGAAGAAGCAGATGGGTATAGGTGGTAATGCGTAGCATCATATCATTCAGAATTGATTGAGGAGAGTTTAGAAGGAGTAGCTGTAGCTAAGCTCACTTGTAAAGGAAGAACTTTGCCGATTGGGAACACTAGAGAAGTGACGTCCTTGGTAGGCGATGCTGGCATTGAGACCATGTTTGCCCCAAAAGCGATACCCTGCCGAAGCTCGGAGGTTATAAACTTGAGCCATGCGATGCCCAGCTTCTTGCGTTTCATTATAGGAGAGACTTAGTCCTGTCGTCAGTTGTTTCTTAAGAAAGCGCTTATTCACACTGAGGCTGGGTCCTAGGGTGAGCATCGTTTTACGGTCGGCATAGTTGCTGCTGGCATTGAATCCTCCCACTAGTGTTAGGTCTATCGATGTCAGGTCTAAGCTGTAGTTCGCCCCGAGGTTCATAAAGCGTGTGAGTTGCCCAGGTTGGATGTAGTCCCCTTGTCTATCTGCTGCTTCTTGGTAGCTGAGATTTGCTGACAAAGTCTGCGTTTGGGTCTCGCTCTGCTTCAGTCGCCAGCTTACATCGGCATCGAGGCTATTACTAAGCTGCGTAAAGCGCAAGGTGTCTAAGTTGTCGTAAGGCGTCTGAGCATTGATGTAGTCGAAGCTGGACTTGAGATTGCGATAGGACTGAAAGCTCGACAAAGAGACGGAAGCAGAGAAGGTTTCACTTGGGTTGAAGCCTATTTGTGCAGCTCCGACAAAGCGTCGATTGCGCTCTTGCTTTTGCCCTGCCAAGTCATCTCTTTGAATACCGCCACTGAGGGCTAGGCTGAGCTTATTAGTAAAGAAGCTACGGCTATAATTCAATCGCCAGTTCTCATAGTCGTTGTTGAAATAGTAAGCTCCTAGCGTTTCGTAGTCGGGGTCTATTCGTTCGTAGCCGACGCCCAAAGTGTTGCCCAAGAAACTGTAGGCGAGGTCTGCTTTCAACGCGTGATAGTAGGTGATCTCTGAACTTCTTTGGTCTTGCTGCATGCGACTGAGTCCATATTCCAAGGATAGTTTGAGGTCTTTGATTAGACTAAGATTGCCCTCTACCCCCAAAGCAACATTCGATTTAGGATGAATGCCTAAAGCATCTGCATCAAAGGACACTTGCCCTGCCTTGTCCTTAGCCGTGAATAAGTTTGCGCCAAGGGCAAACTTGCTTCCTTCGTAGCGTGTCTTAAGCCCATAGCCCCAACGCTCATAGCCTACCTGTAGCGAGGGGAGGTTAGGGTCGGCATCTACACGTTTTAGCAGCCGTCCTGCCATCGCTGAGACCTGCCACTTTCCAGGGGTAAGCTCTACGCCCAAGCCTGTAAACTGATGTCCATTCAGAGTATAAGGGCTAAAACTCATCGAGACATCACCGATGTGTGCCTTTATCCACTTATAAGAAGGGTGTAGGCTCAATCGATTGGGGAGAGAGGGGTAAGAGAAATTGGAACCGTAGTTGTTTAGATTGAACGCAAGAGGGATATTGAGCAGCTCATAGAGGGATAGATTGACTGAACCCGTAAGTTGATAGGTAAATCCTTGGCGTGCTTCATGGGGCTTGCTGCTAAACTGCGTAGCCCTTGCCGAAATGCTACCACTGATTTTGAAGGGTTTCTTCTTGCGAAAGGCAAGAACTTCTTCGACATTCTGAGCATAAACTGGCTTAGCCACTAAAAGAAGAAGGACTAAGAACAAACAGATTCTGAGTGATGGTCTAAGAATTGGTTTTGTTATAAGATACAGCTGGGGCATAGGCAGTGAGTGCTTTATTCTTCGGGACGTTTCTCCAGCTTGATATCAGCTAGAATATAAGATGCTGCACCGGCAGAGACATAGCGTTTCACACGGAGGATGCCACGACGTCCGTCAGCAGTGCGAAGCAACACGAAATGAGGTGAGCTGTTCTTATCAAAGTGTGCAGGACTTGTTTCGCGCCAGTGCTGGAAGCGATTGAAGTCTGTTGCTTGTTTGATGCTTTCAAAATCTGCATCACTGAGTGTGATGCCATAGCTTGCCGGTTGATGAACAAAGCTTGCTCCTCGTGCGCCTGCTATGGGTGGAAAAGAGCTTGCAGCAGCTTCATTGGGAGCGAAGAAGTAGCAGTAGTTGAAGGCGGAGTTTAGAGCAAAGAAGCCGAAATCGACCTTATCCCCAAGCTGTACATCTGCAATATGTTTGGAGGTCACTACTCCTCCTGCATAGGCGGAATAGAAACAGCCGATGGTGTTCTTGGCTTCATTGATGCCGAACTTCAAGTCGCTTTGCTCTATGATGCCACTATTGGGCTTGATGGTCAGTGTCTTCTCTATGCGCTGCTCTTCCTTTCCATTGCGAGCAAGGAGAGTGAGCTTGTAGTTACCTGCGCGTTCAAAGCGGACACTCGTGCTTTCTGCCTCTGTTTGATGCACTGTCGCCCCTGCACATTGCCACTCGTAGGTGAGTCCGCTGGTCGTGAGGTTCTTGGTTATCAGCGTCAAGGGGGCTTCCCAATCTTGGTCTACAGCACTTGGGGTATAGCTGAAGTCTGCATGCATCGGTGCTTGCAGGGTAAAAGTCTTGCTTAGCTCCTCATATCGACTACCATTGAAGACCCGAAGGCGAATCTTATGCTCACCTCCATCTTTGAAGGTTACGGCCGAAGGGTATGCGCTTGTGGATGAACTGGGCTCTCCACCTTCAAAAGTCCATTCATAGTGACGGCCTCCTTTGCTTAAGTTACGGAGTGATACCACAGCTGGGGCTATGTCGTTAATCGCTATCTCATAGTCGAAGTTCAATGAAAGCGCAGAATCTACTCGAATGGTCTGCTCGCTCACCTTCTCCTCAACGGCATTCTTCACACGAAGACGTATCTTATGCTCACCAGCTTCGGTGAAAGTCACTACACCAGGCTGCTTCTCTCGTGAAGAACTTGGCGAACCGCCCTCAAAGGTCCACTCGTACTCATCTGCTCCATAGCTCTCATTCTTCAGCTGAACAACCACAGGAGAGGTCTTGTCCTCCGCCACCTCTATAGAGAAGGAAGAGGATATTGGAACTGACTGTTCGTGGAGGCAGGAGGAGAAGAGAATTATCAAGAGACCTGCTATTATAATACTTCTATATTTCATAATCAATGACTTATTCCAATCTCTCTCATTTTTAGTCTATAAAGACTTGCCACGTCCCTATAGTCTTCACTATACATTTCAGATTTTGGAGTGTCTACAAGCATACGTATGCCCCAACCAGAATCATAGATAAAGACAAAATAGCAGACGCTTCCATCTGTACGTCTGTAGTAGCTCACTCTGCCTAATCTATCCTCATAGTGATTTCTCCAATCCATTGTATTATCCCAATGGCTATATACAGGATTATATTGCCCACCCTCTTTAAAGTTCAGAGTCAAATACTTGGTTTTTCTATAAAAACGGATCTTATACTCTTCATATCGGTCCAAAGAATCCAGACACATATTCTTCCAAAAATACGTCTCTAAGCATTGCCTTATATTTTGTTCCAGATACGGAGCATTATCAACCAATACTGTGTGGTATACTGATTTCGTTCCTGAATCCGAGACTGTTGTATCAGCCTCCAAAACATCACACCTTATTGGTGCAACAACAATATCTCTTCTAAAGTGAAAGATTACGGCCATCACTATGAAACAGAGAAATGCCAGTCCAATAAAAATCTTCTTATGTCGCATTGTATGTCACTTTAATTGGCCTTGTAATATAATTTCTTTCGACATCATTGTCACAAAGGGCTTATACCCCCTCATGTATTGCAAGATAAACCATGCACAAAAACCTTCTGCAGCTTCTTCGAAGAGTACATCGGAAGCTCCATATTCCGTTAGAGCAACCCCTTGGTCATCTCTAGGGCGAGTTGCTTCACTAAGGATTTCACCCCAAGGTGCAGCTTTATCTCGAACATTCTCCAATGAACCAAACTTCTCAACGTCTGATTTATCTAATCCAAAATGGTCAAATATATCTATACGTATTTTAGCCCAAAAATATCTCTTAGTAGCATCAAATCTGTACCCCAGCAACGTCACTCGGAATCCCCAGATATCATTGAGTGCAAAAGTCAAACCTCCGCCTTTGTCTTTACTTACGGGGAAGGTGGGTCGTCGAAGATTGCTAATATACTCTTTGTCTATCACTAATTTCTCAATGTGACCTTTTGATTTTTTTATAGATTCGCGTACTACTTCCTTTATTTCTGAAGCAAAAGTCGAATCTTCATATACAGCATCTGTCAGTCTGGAGTCTATATAATACTCTTCTGGAGTCTTATATTTCTGTTGTCGCCATTCTGCAATCATTCGTTTATTATTATCTTCAAGTTCACCACGAGATACCCACTCTGCCAAATTGATCAATTTTTTAAATAGTTCATCATCTGTTTTTTTACTCAATCTTTCAAGGTTTTCCCTTACTTTAGCATCATTGATCGTGGATAGATTGAAAGAAGAACCATAGCTCATATCTTCTGCTACAAACGTAGATGGAGGGGTCAGCCCACGACCATTTGCATCTTCAAATTCATACTTGTTGCGGTCTTCTTTCACACCATATCCTGGTTTGGTTACAGTTTGAATTAGTACTCGAGGTTTGATTGTTGGAATTTCTGTCATAGTGAAGATATCAAGGGCATAATCACCCATTCCTTGCCCCGTTTTACCAACACTTCCATCGCTGATGTCGTATGTCTCCTTAAGGCGATTTCTATCTATAACAGCACTTGCCCCACATGCAAATCCTGGCATGTAGAGTGTGACAACATGATTGAGCTTTGTTTTATAGGCTGCAAATGGTAAGATAACAAGAACATCCTTCTCTCCAAGCCCCAGTTTACGGAAAACATTATGGGCGAGTGTATTCCAATCTCGTGGATCAGAACTGCCCTTCGTAAGGAGAGAAGAGAGTACGATGAATCTTCTATCAGATGAAAGTCCGAGTCCTTTGTACTCTAACTTATCTGAGAGCTTCTTCTTTAGCTCATTCGGAGTGATGGATGTCGCATGATTGGACATCTTATTGTAGGCGCGAACCAAAGCGTTGATGACATCTTGATTATCAGAGATTAGATTACCTTCCTTATTCGTCTTTACTAAGATTTGTTCTGTAGTAGGACGAATACGGAACGAGATAGAGTCTATCGTTTGCAACGGCTTTTCTTCACAATAGAAGCTTGTTGCATCTATCTCAAAGTTTACTCCATTTACAACAACCCGATGGTGTTGTGCATCTATCTTTATGGAGACTGGAGGAGCTTGTGAACTTTCAATCTTGTAGTCTGTCTTTGAGTCTTTCTGATAATTATAAGATGCGAAGTTACCATCCTTAACTATATACCAGGTCTTGTATACTTTCTGTCGAACCTGAAACTGGGCAATGCTTCCCTCTGGTGCTGGATGCTCTGAAGTATCACCAAAGAACAAAGCTGTAATTATAGCGTCCTTGGGTAGTTTCATTCTTCTTCCGTCAGGAGCAAGGACGGAGTTTTGTGAGCTAAGGATGGCATTAGATATTTCTCTGGGAATACACACTATGTGGCTCTTATAGCTCTCGATTCTTCCTTCCTCCACCTTATCCGTCGCTGTGAAGATGGCAGGATTAGCCATGATGTTCCACTGGAAGGCAGCGAGGGATGTGCCTTTGGCATAGTCCATCAGGTTGAAAGAAGTGCCCTGCGTGCCTTTGCCATACTCTGCATCAAAAGTATGTTGCAAGGTAAAGATACCATGCCCTACTTCATGAGCAATGGTACGAACAATTTCTTCTGTATTGGGGCTGTTGGCTGCGAAGATGTAGCCGAATCTACTCTTACGAGGCATCTCACCAAGCAAACTGCCTTTTTGCCCCTCAATACCCTTAGCACCATCCAGAACGAAGAGATATGCCCCCTCGAGCGTACCTGCCTTGGCTTGGTACGCTTGCTGAAGACGAAGCATCTCAGTGCTTTCTTTGAGTTCCTTGTCGTAGCCCCAGAAGGACTTGCCCACAAGGCTCAGCAATTTGTCCTGTTCGCTGGGCACTTCCCAGCTGTAGTCTCCGCGCATGCGCTCATCCACCTCAACATCGAAGTGAATGCCCACAGGAGTGTAGACAGCGTTGAGTTCGCGCTCGATGTGTGTCTTATCGAGCTTGGCATCGTTGATGGGAACGAGCGTGACTTTGTGCCGCTGCTTGGCATAGCTCACCACATGCAGCTTGCCCAAGACTTCACCTTCATAGACCGCAAAGACATCATAAGCAGCTCCCGAGGCGACAGACGGCAACTTGATGCTCCACGTCTGGCTCGTTTCATCATAGCTCGCCGGCAGAGCTGGGCTTTTAGCATCGGAAGTGAAGACCAGTTTTGAGACATCAATGCTTTTCTTTCCCTCATAACGTGCGGTGACAACATCCGTTTCCCCTTCGGGAATCAGCTTCCAAGGGGCGATATAGTCCTTGGCAAATGGCTTATAAAAGCGATCTAGCTTGACTGATTTCCGGTACCACGCTTCTTTACCATCGTCGAAGGCATACTTCCCCGGGCCACGTTCAAAGCGAACCTGACCATATTTCTTGGAGAGCACATCGGCATTGAAGTCGCCGACTTGCGCCACACGCTCCGCCTTGAGGGCGATTTGCCCCTGTGTGGTAGAAGTGTCATCATCCTGCGATCCTGATTCCTCGGGCTGAATCTGGTAGCTATTCCCCTCAGCGTCAGTGACCGTCATGGGGAAGATGCTCTTATAGTCCGCACCTTCGGGAAGTTCTAGCTGAATCGTCTGAGGGTTGCCCTCTGCATCCTGGGTTTCGAGCTGAAATCTCCCACTTTCTGAAGAATTTGTGGGACGTTTTAAGAAAAATCTCGGAGATTCTGGCAAAGAAAAGCCGAGTTTTTGTTCGCGAATGCGGAGTGTGGCAGGGCGCAAGTCCTTACCCCCGTCATCGACATAGTCCGTGTTGGCGATTTTCCCTTTGCCTTCATCATAGGAAGCTTCGACAGTGCCGTCTATTTGGTACTTGTCGACGTTGATGCGCAAGCGGTCAAAGCGCAAGGCGATGGGCGCATCGATGATGGTTTTGAGGCGTGTCTTTCCCTTGCCTGCATACCAGCCATCACCCAGTGGGGTGACTTCGGTGATGGTCATCGGATAGTCACCGCCAATGGTCACGACATCTCCTGCTCGAATGCCGAGATGTGGTTCTTTCGCAAGGTCGGAGCGCACGGGTTCTTTGCCACAATCTGCCAGTAAGTTCTCATTGTACTTGCTGAGGGTGAACTCGCGCACCTCGGAGAAAACGGGACGATTACCAGTGCATCGCGTGCCGACTCGCCATTCATAGGTCCAGCCCGGCTTGAGCTGGGCAAGGATGAGCTGCTCTCCTGCGACTTCTGTCTGTGCCCATTCATAGACATTGAGCTTGGTCTTGGGACGGCATTCAACGATATAGCCTGTCGTGCCGATAACTTTCGACCAAGAGAGGTCGACCTTCGCAAAACGAGGTTGTGCTTTCAGACCTCGTGGGGCATCGCACTGGTCGTTGAGGGTGAACCAACTGATTTCGCTATATCCGCCATGCTCAAACATCCCGACTTCGTTCACTCCCTCACGTGCCAAAGCACGCACTTGCCAGGCATATCTGCGATTGGGCAGGAGGAGGGGATCGAGATGAGTGTAGCTCAGGCTCGTGCTTCGCGTATGGGTGCGATAGATTTCTTGTCCATAGGCAAAGGCAGACTGAGGAGCAACTCCGTTGTCGGGCAGTTC
The DNA here is from genome assembly GCA_030532685.1 of Bacteroidales bacterium. Taxonomy (GTDB): domain Bacteria; phylum Bacteroidota; class Bacteroidia; order Bacteroidales; family Bacteroidaceae; genus Alloprevotella. The sequence goes on from JAUNKN010000028.1 coordinate 18,619, forward strand.
CTTGAGCACAAATTCATATTCCGTACCACTGAGTCCTTGGTGGCGAGGTGTCCATTGGAAACGGATGAAAAGCGGATTGCGCAAGGCGACTTGCGCATCTTGTTCAGGAAGATTGAGGAAGGGTGGCTTCTTTACGTCGAGGTAGGCACGTGCGGTATGCCAATCCGAAAGCGGACGCCCCGTGTAGTATTCGACGACTTGCACCGAGAACTCGGCATAGCCCGTGGGCAATTGTCCATTGCGTAGATTGCCGTTGCTCTGAAGATTTTGCGGTTGGAGATAAGGACTCAGGTCGATACCGGTCAGGCGAAAGGGAACGCCGGTGTTGAGTTCCAACATCGGATAAGCCACCTCCTCGCGATTCTTAGCTGTGAAACCTCCCGACTTCAGTTGCAAACGAAGTTTGGCAAAGAGCAGCGGTTGCTGTTGGTCGCGATTGAGCAGCGTGACGATGAGTCGGTCTCGGCCGGCTGTGCTGTAGTCAGCCAAATAGGGACTCTGTGGAGCAGGCCATTGCACCGTCGCATGAATGGGGAAGTATTGCGCAAGCGCGCGCTCACTGATTCCCAAAACAAGAATCAGAGAGAGCAAAATGAGCTTGCAGCTCCACCAAAAAGTATTCATACAACGATGCATCATGTGCTTAACTATCTATTATTGAGTTCTTATTTCCTTTTCTTGGTTATCTTGAATCATCTGTCCACGAGGCGTTCTTCCCTTCTTCCCTTTGAAGATACCGGCATTAGCCTTACTTATATTGGATGGCACATTGGCAATGATCGAACCAGGTGAGTACTTATCCGTTAGTTTCTTTAGGTAAAGAATAGCTGTCTCTTCCGACACCTCATCGAACTGGGTATACTTACGAGATACAATCTCTTTATTGGGGACGTACGAATCCAATCTTACATACTTATGTTTTGCAGGCGACTCTCCAGCCACCTTTGTCTCTTTCTTTGGTGCTTCTAAATGCCCACCTTTGTAAGGATCGAACTTAGCAAGCGCCTCATAGAAGACCAGCATCTCCACTCAAATTCACTTCTTAGGTTCTTGATAGCGTTCGATGTCTCGTTGGAGATACTGCCTAAACGCAGGAAACTCCTTGTCTGTATACTCGAGAATGCGATCGAGAGCACCTTTTGGGATGCGAACCAAGCGTATGAGTTGATCATATTCTCCGAACTTCGGGTAGTCTACCCAAAGTTTCTCCAGCTCCTCTTTTGAGATGGGGAAGTAGTATACCCTACCATTTCTATGATGAGGTATGGCTGTGATAATACTCTCGTTGAAAATCTCGCCAGTCTCTCATCAGTTCGTAAACCTCTTCAATAGGGATAACTGCTTCTACCCGGTCGTCTTCGTATACATTCTTTACTACCGCTTTTTCTCTATCACACTCTATCATATACACCTCAAAGCCAAACCCTTCATAAAAGTTGACTTCGCCATTTAGAACCGCTTCAATCTCTCCGAAAATCTCTTCAACGTAATCTAAAGATAGATGATCGATTTCATCCTGAAAGAAGCTTCCATACTTTTCTGAATTCTCTATAACAACTGATGGATAGCTATTTTTTCTACCATCACCATCCATATAGATTGTTTTCTTGAAAGAATAATGCATAATCACTCTGTTAATATCGGATAATACGAAGTTATCTCACCTTCCTCATAAAAGAAGTTGATTGTGACTTTCCCATCCTTAGACTTACCTATATAGGTGTTTCTTTTATCTGGTTTCTTACCATAGTTATTTGTTATTGCATGCCGTAGAGTCAACCAGCAAGTGCAAAATTATGATATTCTCTTGTAGAACTCTGATTTAGGTGTTTCAAAGTTGAGTTTCTGTCTTGGTCTTCTGTTTATTTTCTTCTGTATTTGTGCTATTCTTTTGTCCGTATAGTCATCAAAGTATGCATGCTTTGGTATGTACTGTCTGATGAGTTTGTTTGTGTTCTCAATAGCTCCTTTTTGCCATGATGAATAGGGATCGGCAAAGTAAACGACCGCTCCTAAGTATTTCGTTATCTGCTTATGCGCTGCAAATTCAGGCCCATTATCTGTGGTTATGGTCTTGATGTGTTTCTTGTAGGGCAAGAGCAATCTGCGCACCTCTTTTGCCAATGGCTCAGACTTCTTGTCCTCGCATAATCAGTCATTAAGAATTAAGGGAAACAGGAGGAGTTATAGGGAATGTAACTATTTGAAATAGTACTATTTAGTACTCCTCTGCTATTTTGATGGTAAGCGAAAACGAGCATCAAACGGCAGGAGTTCCGTTACCAAATCGTAACCCATCAGGGAAAAAGCAAAAAGGGGTTACGAATTGAATGTAAACAACTGTGTCATAGGTTTTTATTCATCATCTTTCATTTTTCTGCATCGCTGGGGAATACTTGTTTATCTGTACCTTTGCAAGCAAAGGAAATTTAGAAAAAACGACAGAAAAATGAAGGAAAACAAACTGAAAGTATCGTTCTTCGTTCAGGCGAAACGAACCGACAAGAAAGGACTTGTGCCTGTCATCGGGCGCATCTCAGTAGGCAGAACCCATTCAGGCTTCTCCACCAAGTGCAAAACTCCGCTCGCTCTTTGGGACAGCCGCAAGCAAAGGCTTATCGGCAAGAGTGCAATGGCGGTGTCCGTCAATCAGAAACTCGGTGAATGCACCGCACTCATCCACACACGCTTTCACGAACTCAGTGAAAGGAAAGAAACTTTCACCGCCACAGACGTGAGGGATGCCTATCAAGGACAAATCTACCACCAAGCCTTGCTCTTGGAGAGTTTCGGGGAGTATCTCACACAGACAAAGGAGCGTATAGGCATTGATAGAGCTTTAAAGACATTCAAACTCCGTACCTACCAGTTCTCCCTGCTCCGTGAGTATGTACAAAAGAAGCACAAGGTAAGAGACATTCCCCTTTCACAGTTGGACAAAGCCTTTATCGAGGGTTTTGAGTATTATCTTACCATCGACCGCA
>JAUNKN010000054.1 GCA_030532685.1 Bacteroidales bacterium
TTGCCTGTGCCACCTCTGCTTGATATTGCTTAATACGCCGCTGCTCATCATCCCTTGGTGCCCATGCGGACACACGCAGACTATTGCCTTTCGTCAACCAGTCGATGACTTGTGGTTTTTCGCATTCGAGAAGATTGCAGTCCTTGATTAAAGCCTGAGGGGTTACCCGTATCTGACTTTGGTATTGCAGAGCAAAGTAGGTATCGACGCCAAACGTCACAGCTTTTTCAACCGCTTGTTGCAATTCTGAAGAAATATCTGGACCTTTGAAACGAAAGCCACTGCCCTGGCGTGCTAAGAGTTGAGGTTGCACAAGCGTACGGAATGCTTGGTCGAGCAATCCATAAATACCAAATATCTGAGAAGAGATCGGTGCGTAGACTGATGCCAATGTAACCACCAAGACGGCCACTGTATTGCGCTATGTCCTCGTTGAGCAGGTAGTGATAGTAGCAGTAAGGTTTACCTTCGACTATCTTTTGTTCTATCATCAAAAGAATATCTTTCGCACCAACCGTGCCATAGCAAGCTTCGATGTTGGCATCTCTGACTCCTGCAACTTTTTGTCCTTCAGGAGTGCCATGTATTGTTATTTCCCAAGCCATATACTCTTATCCTTTGAGATATTTTTGAATGCTTCTCCACAACATGCGAGGATACTCATCGGCTCGTTGCTGATAGGTGAGGCGCCCCTCTCGGTCTTGTGTATAAGTACCTGTTTGAAAAGGTACAAACTGGCAACGCCATGGTGAGAAGAAACTCGTGATAGGATTGAGGTTGCGGAATGGTTGGAAAAGTCCACGGAACAGATTGTCGACCTCCTTACGGGCTTGCGCCAAATGCACCTGTCCTGGTCCTATCACAAAATTGGTTTTGTCGATTTTATTGAACACAAACACTGTTTTATCCTTAGGGCGCATTTGCGTCTTGAGTTGCGTGATACGTTGAACATAGTTGGCTCGGTCGGTTTCGTTCTGCCAATCGGGTTCGATAAAGGTGCACCACACCTTGCGATTATTAGAATGAATAATTTTGTTTACATAAGCCGGAAAAGGATTTTGCGGTTTTTGGGGATCAAAGTAGTATTCGCCTGGTGCTTCTAAGATCTGGCACACGCGACGTCCATCCTTTAAGACTTCTACCAGCATGAAGCTGATGAGGTTAGTTGAACGGGCAGCGCCCACTTGATTTACCATCGTGTTAAAGCTGTCGCACAATCCACGATAGTGCGTGTCATAACTGGGGCGGAAAGTACGGATGGGCGCAACCTGATAACCTTGTGTTGCCAGAAAGCGTGTGAGTCGTACTAAAGTCATCGTTTTTCCACAGGAGGGAGGTCCAAACAAAACCACTAAGGGGGCCTCACCATCGGCAATGCTCACTTCGATGCGATTGGGATCAGACAGTTCCTCAGCTGTCATTCCCGAATGTTGCGATTCAGATGTAACATTGCTTGACATGGGGTTCAAAAAGTCTGAAGTACTTTGAAGTTCGGACATCGCTGATTCGAATGAAGATGTAGGCTCTTCAGTGGTAGAGAAATCTACGGGAAGTTCCTCAATGGGAGAAGAACTATTAAATTCAGGCATAGAACAGTAAATATAAGTGATTGTGAATAAGAAATTGTACAGGCGCGCGATTACTCCTCACGCTTGAAGGCCTGTCCAAAACAGAGGAAAGCACCAAAGTCTACGACTATGGAGAGCAGAATCCAATAAATGAAACCACGTCCATCGTAATACCCCCGCAAATAGTCCTTCCAAACATCGATGACACTGAGCAAACGAGTGGGCTGGGTGATGACGGGATCAGCTACATACTGGTCTCTATCTACGTTCTTGAAATTTACGTGGTCGGCATAAGTGCGCAATAACGCATAGCTTTGCTTGAGAGCCACATCAGCTTGTAAAATCACATTAGAATCCACTTCTCCCTGTGCCTGCATCTGCACCACACGATTTTCCATACGTTCGATGTTTTCGATGGCCTTTTGGGCCGCAGGTTTAAAGCTACGCTCTTGAGGGCTGGTGTGATTGACTCGCAATTCCGAGAGACGTTGTTGGAGTAAGGCTGCAATCATACTGCGGTATTGCTGTTTCAGGTTTTTCTTCTCTGCAGGAGTTAGGATCACCTTGTGCGAAAGCTCTTCAATGTGTCCCACTTGGAGTGTTACAGCAATTTTGTCGAGAATGTCACGCGAACGAGGGCCG
>JAUNKN010000029.1 GCA_030532685.1 Bacteroidales bacterium
CGTGGGAAGGAAAAAATCCTACGTGGGACGCAGGATTTTCTACGTGGGAAGAAGATTTTCCCAATGCTCAGCAGGCAAACTTTAGCCCAAGCCTCTGAAGATGCGTCACGATGTTTCTACCATATATATAAAAGAGGAGGAGAGAGGAAATCACTCTCATGTCCCTCTCTCCCCCTTCAAGCGCTTTTCTGTACGGTTTGCTTTCCGCCTGCCCAGAGTCTTCCTTTTCTCCACAAAACGCACTTCACGACGCTCACCACTCATACGCTTCGCGAACAAGCATAAAAAAACTTCCGAGACTGATGCTTGAAAAACTCTGAGATGCTCTCCCCCACTCTACTCCTCTACATACTCATATTCGTCCTCTTCCGAGGGCTTGGCCTCCTCCTTCTTCTTCGGCAGTGCTTGCGGGCGCAGGCGACCATTGGCATCAAACAGTCCATAAGTGGTGCGCAGCACGCGAAACTCCGTGCGACGATTCAAGGCATGGCAAGAATCTTGCTGCAAGGGCGGTAAGGAGTCTATGTAGGCCGTGGTAAGCGTATCGCCTTGGTGCAAAAAAGGATGAGTTTCGAGTAGTTTTTTGTTCACCACCTTGGGCTGCGTTTCGCCATACCCTTTGGCGGTGAGACGATCGGGAGCAATACCCTTGCTCGTCAAATAGCGCACGACGCTCTCGGCACGACGCTGAGAGAGAGTCAAATTGTAGGCATCGCTGCCTCGATGGTCCGTATGAGCAGCCAGTTCGATGGTGATGTGTCCATTTTCGGTGAGTAGTTTGGCCAAGCGATCGAGCGCTTCTGTACTTTCAGGGGTCAAATCGGCCTTATCAAACTCATAGAAAACATTGCGCACGAGCACGGGAATCGAGAGCGAGGGCAAAGGAAATTGCAAAACATACTGATGCTCGCGCTCTATGCTATCGGCGTGCAGACGATTGGGAAAATTGAGAAAGCCACGGCACGAGGCCATATATAAGTAGTCGACACCAGGAGTGAGCTTGTGCTCGAAAGAGCCATCGGTCTTGACAGGAAGCTTCACATTCGTCCCATCTGAGCCGATGATTTGCACCACCGCCGCGGGTAGTTCATAGCCATCTTGCTCATAGACCCAGCCTTTGGCCGTGAGCAAAGTTTCGGGATGCGAAAACTCATAAATTTTATCCCAACCACGGCCACTCGTACTCCGCGAAGAAGAAAAATAACCTCGATGATGCAAGCCTTCGAAGGTGATGCCAAAATCATCGGCATTGGAATTCATCGGAGCGGGCAGATGTTCCAGATTCCAGGTGTGGGCGAGGCTATCCTCGACGGCACGATACAAGTCAAGCCCGCCCATCGTTTCGCGTCCATCGGTCGAGAAGTAGAGCGAACCATCGGCACGACAATAAGGAAACTTCTCATCGCCAGCAGTATTGATGCTGGCACCGAGGTTTTCGATCACACTCTGCCCTCCTTCAGCTCGCAAATCGGCACGCCAAAGATCGAAGCCGCCATATCCTCCAGGCATATCGCTCGTAAAATAAAGCCAGCGGCCATCGGGTGAGAGTGCAGGGTGGGCATAGCTCGACAAAGTATCCTTGCTAAGCTTCACTTCCTGCGCCTTGCTCCATGCCGCATCGGCACGCGAAGACTTGTAAATTGCGGCCATGCGAGGATATTCAGGATGCGTATCGCAAAGCGTGAAATACATCGTTTTGCCATCAGGAGAGAAAGCGGGCGTCCCTTCATCGGAAGCACTGTTTACCCCCTCGGGCAAGGGTTCGGGAGCCGTCCATCGTCCCTTTTCATCACGTTTCATCATGAAAATATCGCACGTTTTCTGTGCCGTGATGCCCGATATCTCATCGCCCAACGCCGCCGAACGATTGGAAGTAAAATACAATTGTTGCTCCTTGTCGCTGCCCCAAAGAGCAGGAGAATAATCGGAGCGATTAGAATTGAGCTGTGCTGCCAAACGCACGGTATAGAGCGATCCGGTTTCCTTCAGCTGAGGAGCTAGCTGGCAAGAACGCAAGGAGGCCAGCACCATCGTGTCGCTGGGGTGGCTCGCTTGGTAGGCCAGCAAAGCCCGCTCGGCAGCACGGTAGTCGCCCTGCAAAAGAAGCATTTGCCCCACTCGCAGTAGAGTTGTGGTATCGGTATATTTGTAACGCTCGGCCGTGCGATAACTGCCTAAAGCTCGCGCAGCATAACCATAGCGGCGATAGCACTCGCCCATCAGAAAGGATAATCTACCGCGCTCGCCACGCTCTTTGATGGGTGTGAGCTGATAGGCTCGCTTGTAGTGCTGAGCCGCAGTGGCATATTCACCTATGGCCAATGCCGCTTCGGCCTTGCGCTGGCTACGCGAGGAAGACCCGCACGAAGCGAGCAACAAAAGCATTGAGGAAAAGAGTAAAAATAGTCGCATACGCAACTATTAACTGACTGTTTTCGATTTTATTGTGTGCCAGCGCAAGAGAATTGCAAAATAAGTCGTACTTTTGCTTCGCAAAGGAGGGAAAAGCTCCCTCTCTTCTCATTTGTACTCAATAAAAACAAAAATACTTATGCTTCAACAAATCACCAATGGCCGCATCCTCACTCCCGAGGGTTGGCTCGAAGGCGGTAGCGTCATCGTAGAGGGTGGAAAAATCCGCGAAGTACTCAATACGACCCTCCCTGTGGTGGGCGCAGAACAAATCGACGCACGTGGTTGCGACATCGTGCCTGGTGGCATCGAACTGCACATTCATGGAGGTGGCGGTCGCGACTTCATGGAAGGCACGGAAGAGGCTTTCCGCACAGCCATCGAAGCCCACATGCACTACGGTACTACGGCAATTTACCCCACACTCTCCTCAAGCACGCGCGAACAAATCGACGCAGCCATTCGCACTTGCGAGAAACTTATGGAAGAACCCGGCAGTCCCGTCATGGGCCTGCACTTGGAGGGGCCCTATTTCAATCTGAACAAGGCTGGTGCACAGATGCCCGACATCATCCGCAAGCCCGATCCCAAGGAGTACAAGGAAATTTTTGCCATGACGCGCTGCGTGAAGCGTTGGGACGCCGCTCCCGAGCTCGAAGGCGCGAAGGAGTTTTATGAAACCTGCGTGGCCAACGGCTGCAAGCCCTCTATCGCACACACCGATGGCGGTTGGGAGGATGTGCTCATGGCCTACAAAGCAGGTGCCGACCACGCCACACACTTCACCAATGCGATGAGTAGCCTCACAAAGGCGCGCGAATACAAGAAGGTGGGCGTTGTGGAAAGCGTGTTCGCCATTCCCGACTTCACTGTCGAGGTGATTAGCGACGGCATCCACGTTCCTCCTGTGCTCATCAAGCAGATTTATTATGCCAAGGGCGTGAAGAACATGTGCTTCGTGACCGACTCCTTGGCCTGCTCTGCCTCCAAGAGTCGCAGCAACTTTGACCCTCGTGTGATTATCGAGGACGGCGTGTGCAAACTCTCTGACCGCTCTGCGCTTGCAGGCTCAATCTCCACGATGGACCGCTTGGTGCGCACGGCTGTGCAAGAAGCCGACATCCCGATGGAAGACGCCTGCCGCATGATTTCGGAAATCCCTGCACGCATCATGAAGATTGACGATCGCAAGGGTTTCATCAAGCCTGGACACGATGCCGACATCATCATGTTCGACAAGAACATCGAGGTGACCTTCGTGATGCAAAACGGGCAAGTGAAGCGCAACGACCTCTAAAGCATTTTCCCCCTTCCCTCTCCTCCCTCACACTGGGAGGAGAGGGAATTTCTGTTTTTTATTTTCTGCCTCAAAGCTCGAAAATTACTCAGCGCCGCTTGCTGGCAAAAAAGGAAAATTCGCACGTAAAAAAGTAGACTTTTGAGCGCACGCATTTCACTAAAATATCGTATTTTTGCCCTTTCTTTGAAAAAGCCCTTACAGCAAGGCTACATAGACAACCGACAAACACCAATACAGCATGGGAGGATTTTTTGGAACAGCTTCGCAGGTGCGCTGCATCGCCGACCTATTTTATGGCACGGACTACAACTCACACCTCGGCACTGCTCGCGGAGGTATGGCTACTTATAGCAAAGAAAAGGGGTTCATACGTTCCATTCACAGCTTGGAAAGCACGTATTTTCGCACTAAATTTGAAAGCGAACTGCACAAGTTTGAAGGCAACTTGGGGATAGGCGTCATCAGCGACACCGATGCCCAGCCTCTTCTGATGAACTCCCACTTGGGACGCTTTGCTATCGTCACTGTAGCCAAAGTAAACAATGCCGACGAGCTGGTGGCTCAACTCCTCCGCGAAAACATGCACTTGTCAGAATTTTCCTCGGGTAAGGTGAACATCAGCGAGTTGATTTCGCTGCTCATTATCAAAGGTAAGAATTTTGTAGAGGGCATAGAAAATGTGTTTCGTGCAGTCAAAGGCTCTTGCTCTCTGCTCCTCCTCACGGAAGAAGGGATCATCGCCGCCCGCGATGCCTGGGGACGCACTCCTATCGTGATTGGAAAAAAAGAGGGGGCCTATGCCGCTGCCTCCGAAAGCACCTCTTTCCCCAATTTAGGCTATGAAACAGAGCGTTTCTTAGGGCCTGGCGAAATCGTATACCTTCGCCCCGATGGCATTGAGCAACTGCGACGCCCCAACAAGCGCATGCAGGTGTGCTCCTTCCTATGGATTTATTATGGCTTTCCCACCTCCTGCTACGAAGGGCGCAATGTTGAAGAAGTGCGCTTCGCTTGCGGAAAAGCCATGGGCGAAAGCGATCCTACGGAGGTAGATTGTGCATCGGGCATTCCAGATAGCGGCGTAGGAATGGCCTTGGGGTATGCAGCGGGGCATGGGATTCCTTACCAGCGCGCCATTTCCAAATACACCCCCACTTGGCCTCGTTCTTTTACCCCTCGCGATCAAAGTATGCGTGAGCTCGTAGCCAAGATGAAACTCATTGCCAATCGCGACATCCTACGTGGAAAACGTGTGCTCTTCTGCGACGATAGCATCGTTCGCGGCACCCAGTTGCGCGACAACACTGCTGTATTGCACGAATATGGAGCCAAAGAGGTGCACATGCGCATTGCCTGCCCACCACTCATACATGGTTGCCCGTTCATCGGATTTACGGCCTCAAAGAGCGAATTGGAACTCATCACTCGACGACTCATTCAAGAATTTGAAGGAGATGCCAACAAACACCTTGATCGCTATGCCACGACGGGCTCTCCTGAGTACGAGCGAATGGTCAGTGAAATTGCCAAACGCTTGAATCTCGATTCTCTAAAGTTTGCAACCTTAGAAGATCTCATCGCCTCCATTGGCCTGCCTAAGTGCCAAGTGTGCACCCATTGTTTTGACGGAAGCTCGGCTTACACCTTGGAGGAAACGAACCTCGACAATGAATAAGACGATGCGAAGCCTCTCCATCTTATCTCGCCTCATAGGGGGAGCAGCACTGATGTGTTGCCCCCTCTTTTCGTGGGCGCAAATCAAGGAAGCCTCTCTCGCAACGAAAGCGCTCCCCACGGACACAATTACAAGCCTCGTAACATTCCTCCCGCCTACCGGCGATAGTTTACACTGCGACAAGCCCGTGCTCAACCTGACGGAACATCCTTGTCAAATAGGGCAACCTGGTCAAAGCAGGCTTCCTCGCCTCTACTCTTTCAAGCCGTGGCAACAATATGCACCTGTACTCCTCATCGGCTTGGGAGTGTGGGGAACGATAGATAATGTTTGGTTCAAGAAACGACAAGAAGAGCTCAACAATGTTCTGAATGGCTATCCCAACTGGAAGCGCCGCCGTGTGGACGACCTTTTGCAGTACATACCGATGGGAGTATATCAGGGGTTGGCCTTTATCCCCCAGGTTAAACACCGGCACAATTTCCGTGATCGCTTATTGCTCCACGCTACCGCTAATCTGATTATGGCCAGCGTGGTCAATCTGGCCAAGCACACCATTTCAGAAAGACGCCCCGACCGTTCGACCTATAATTCTTTCCCCTCTGGCCACACTGCTACCGCCTTTGTCGGAGCAGAGCTAGTTCGTTTAGAATATGGAGATTACTACGGATTAGGGGCTTATGCTATCGCAACCACCGTAGGAGGTATGCGCATGTTCAACAAACGGCATTGGCTCAACGACATCTTAGCAGGCGCAGGCGTAGGTATCCTTTCTGCGCGTGCAGCTTACTGGTTATTGCCTTGGCAAAAACGCTTGTTGGGTTGGGGGAACACAAAAAAACAAACCGCGAATGTCGCCCTCATTCCCAGCTATAACTTTGCTGAGCAAACTCCTCAAATGTCAATTTCTCTAACATTCTAGTTCGCTGGGACTTCCTCCCTCTCCCTTGCTCCAAAATAGCAGTAGCAAGGTTTTGCCATCTGTCAGTTTTTGCGTAAATTTGCGCGGAAAATTCTACAAACACAACATGGATATTTACAAAATCAAGAAGGGCTTGAATATTCGGCTCGTAGGTGCAGCCGCACAGCAAGTGCGTGAATTGTCGCCTGCTACCGAATATGCGTTGCGCCCTGCCGACTTTTTGGGAATCACTCCCAAAGTGCTGGTTAAAGAAGGTGAGTCGGTGCTCGTGGGTACGCCCCTTTTCACCGACAAAGCTACCGAGCGCATCAAGTTTGTTTCGCCCGTAAGCGGCACCGTAACCTGCGTAGAGCGTGGGGAACGCCGCAAACTCTTGGCCATTCGCATCAAGCCTGATAGCGCCCAAGTGAGCAAGACTTTCGAAGTACCGGAGTTGAGCACCTCGACTCCCGAAGCCATGACACAATGCCTGCTGGAATCTGGCCTGTTCGGATTCCTGCGCCAACGTCCCTACGATGTTGTCCCCTCCCCCGAAATTGCGCCCAAAGCCATCTTTGTTAGTGCATTCTCAACAATGCCACTCGCAGCCGACTTTACTTTCGTCGTAAAAGGCCAAGAGGAAGATTTCAAGGCTGGTATCATGGCCCTGAGTCGCATCGCAAAAGTTCACCTCGGTGTGAACGAGCAACAACTCAACACCAACCTGCTCCCCATTACTGCTCCCAACGTGGAAGTAGCCTGCTTCGAGGGCCCAAATCCTGCAGGAAACGTCGGCGTACAAATCAACCGAATTTCCCCCGTTAACAAGGGAGAGACAGTTTGGACATTAGGAGCAGAAGAAGTGCTTTTCGTAGGTCGTTTGGTACGCACAGGGAAACTCGATTTGTCGCGCACCATAGCTCTTGCAGGAAGTGAAGTTTCTCAGCCCCAATATGTCAAAGTAACAGTGGGGCAGCCCATCGCTTCGATTGTCGAAGGTCAGCTCAAGACCTCTTCCTACCATCAGCGCATCATCAACGGCAACCCCTTGGTTGGTGAAAAGTGTTCGGCTGGTGATTTCCTGGGCACACATGCCACTGAGGTTTGTGTGATTCCCGAAGGCGACGACGTACACGAAGTTTTGGGATGGATACGTCCTCGTTTCGACCAATTCTCAACCTCACGCAGCTACTTCTCTTGGCTTAATAAAGGTAAGGAATACAAATTGGATAGCCGCGTAAAGGGTGGAGAGCGCCACATGATTATGTCGAGCGAATACGAACGTGTATTCCCCATGGACATTTATCCTTCTTATTTGGTACAGGCTATTATCACGGGCGACATCGAGCGCCAAGAAGCATTGGGTATCTACGAGGTAGCTCCCGAAGACTTTGCCGTGGCCGAATTCATTTGTAGTTCCAAACTCGAACTCCAACGCATCGTGCGTGAGGGGCTCGACATTTTGCGCAAGGAAAACGCATAAAAGCAATCCCAACACACAATGATCAAAAAATTCTTTGACTCAATTCGTCCCCATTTCCAACCTGGCGGTAAACTGAGTGCGCTGCACAGTGTTTACGACGGAATGGAGACCTTTGCGCTCGTGCCCAGCCACACCTCCAAGAGTGGTGTGAGCATCCACGATGCTATCGACTCCAAGCGCATCATGAGCTTTGTGGTCATCGCCCTACTCCCTGCACTCCTCGTAGGTATGTACAATATCGGCTACCAAAACTATACAGCCGCTGGCGTAGAAGCCTCTTTCTTCACCATGTTTTTCTACGGCTTGGCCGTCATGCTGCCCAAAATAGTGGTAAGCTATGGCGTGGGACTTGGCATCGAGTTTGTCGTGGCCCAGTGGAAAAAGGAAGAAATCCAAGAAGGTTATCTCGTATCTGGTATGCTCATCCCCATGATCGTCCCCGTAGGTACTCCCCTTTGGATGATTGCTTGCGCCGTGGCCTTTGCCGTTATTTTTGCGAAGGAGATTTATGGCGGTACAGGCATGAACATTTTCAATCCCGCCCTCATTGCGCGCGCTTTCTTGTTCTTCGCTTGGCCCACTCAGATGAGCGGTGACAGCGTATGGGTAAGCAAAGAATCGGTGTTCGGTTTGGGCAATCAACTTCCCGATGCCTTCACCGCTGCCACTCCTTTGGGCGAAGCTGCCGCAGGCCATCCCATCACAACCTCTCTCAGCGATATGGTCACGGGGCTGATGCCTGGTTCTATTGGTGAGACTTCGGTGATTGCCATCGCCATCGGCGCAGCTATTCTCTTGTGGACGCGCATCGCTTCTTGGAAAATCATGGCCAGTGTATTTGTAGGCGGTGCCTTGGTAGCTGGACTCTTTGATTTCTTTGGTGCCTCCGACAATGCTGTAGCTCAGTTGGGCATCACACAACATTTGTTCTTGGGCGGCTTTGCTTTTGGTGCCGTATTTATGGCAACAGACCCTGTTACTTCATCTCGTACAGAACAAGGAAAATATATCTATGGCTTCATCATCGGCGCTTTGGCTGTGACCATTCGCGTGCTTAATCCTGGTTATCCCGAAGGTATGATGCTGGCCATCCTCTTTATGAATATGTTTGCTCCTCTCATCGATTATATCTTTGTGCAGCGCAACATTAACAAGCGACTTGCTCGCGCTCAACAACAATAAAGCTCACACATCATGAAACTGAATACGAATAGCAATGCCTATACAATCGTCTATGCTTCGGTGATGGTGGTTGTTGTGGCCTTTATCCTCGCGTTCATCTCTTCGTCTTTGCGCAATATTCAAGAAGCCAACGTGGCCAATGATAAGCGTGGCCAGATTCTCTCGGCTCTCAACATTCGCGAAGTGAAGAACGTAGAACAGAAATTCGGCGAAGTCATCCTTCGAGATATGATTGTCAACACCAAGGGCGAAGTCCTTGACAGCACAGGTGGCTTCAACGTGGAAGCTAAGGACATCACGGCAAAGAACGATGCCGACAAAAAGCTTCCTCTCTACGTCGCTAAGGTGGAAAACGACACGCTCTACGTGCTTCCTCTCTATGGTCGCGGTCTTTGGGGTGGTCTCTTCGGTTATTTAGCTCTGAAAAAAGACTTCACCACAGTGTACGGTTCCAACTACACGCACCAAAGTGAAACCGCAGGTTTGGGTGCTCGTATCGTAGAGCAAGAGTTCCAAGAAAAGTTCATTGGTAAAATCGCCTTTGCCGACACGACTTTCTCCAAAGTCTCTCTCGGAATGTCCAAGAAACCAGAGTTCCCCAACTCTGAGGTAGACATGATTACTGGCGCTACCCTCACCTGCAATGGTATGGACGCTATGTTCAAGGATTGCCTTGCACCCTACAAGAATTACTTCATTGCTAATCACAAATAATTAGGAGGACAACATACTATGGGTCTTTTTTCTCAAAGAAGCAAAGAGGTGCTCACCACACCTCTTAACCTTGACAACCCTGTGGTGTCGCAAGTACTGGGTATTTGTTCGGCATTGGCTGTAACTTCTCAGCTCGAGCCCGCCATCGTTATGGGTCTTTCAGTTACCGTGATTTTGGCCTTTGCCAACGTCATCATTTCTCTCATCCGCAACACCATTCCCTCACGCATCCGCATCATTGTGCAGCTCGTGGTAGTGGCAGCCCTCGTTACAGTAGTGTCCGAGGTTCTCAAGGCCTTCGCTTACGACGTGAGCGTACAGCTTTCCGTTTATGTCGGGCTCATCATCACCAACTGTATTCTCATGGGCCGTCTCGAAGCCTTTGCGATGATGAACGGACCTTGGGAGTCTTTCCTCGATGGTATCGGCAATGGTTTGGGCTATGCTTGGATTTTGGTGGTCGTAGGTTTTGTGCGCGAACTCTTCGGTTCGGCCTCTCTCTTCGGCCATGCCATTCCTGGTCTCGAAGACAATGCTTTCTTCCACAACGGTATGATGACCATGCCCGCTATGGCACTCATCATTTGCGGTTGTGTGATTTGGGCACACCGTCTTTATAACGACCGCAAGCAGAAATAAGTTTTCACATACTCTATACACGACAATATAATATGGAACACCTTATAAGTCTCTTCGTCCGCTCTATTTTTGTGGACAATATGATTTTTGCGTTCTTCTTGGGTATGTGTTCTTACCTCGCAGTATCCAAGACTGTAAAAACTGCTTTTGGTCTCGGTGTGGCCGTCATCTTCGTGTTGCTCGTCACTGTCCCCGTCGACTATTTGCTACAAACTCAAGTGCTCACTCCTGGTGGTGCTCTCAATCCAGGAGTTGATTTGAGTTTTCTCTCCTTCATTCTCTTCATCGCCGTGATTGCTGGTATTGTGCAGCTCGTGGAGATGGTTGTAGAGCGTTTTTCTCCTTCGCTCTATGCTGCGCTGGGTATTTTCCTTCCCCTCATCGCCGTGAACTGCGCCATCATGGGTGCTTCGCTCTTCATGCAGCAACGCATACAAATGGACCCCGCGACGTCTACTCAGGCTATTGCCGACATTTGGGACTCTTTGGCCTATGCTTTGGGCTCTGGTATCGGTTGGTTGCTCGCCATTGTAGCTTTGGCAGCCATTCGCGAAAAGATGGCCTACACCCATGTTCCCAAGGCTCTGCAAGGACTCGGCATCACCTTCATCACCGTAGGCTTGATGGCCATGGCATTTATGTGCTTCTCGGGTCTTAATATCTAATCCAAGCAATCAATAAGACAAATGGATACATCTCTTATTATAGCCAGCATCGGAGTGTTTTTCTTCATCATCATCGTCCTCGTGGTGATGCTTCTCGTAGCCAAGCGCTACCTCTCGCCTTCGGGCAAGGTGAAGCTCACCATCAATGGCAAGGAAACACTCGAAGTGGAGCAAGGTAGCAGCTTGCTCACCACCCTTTCCGAACAAGGCATCTATCTTCCCTCGGCTTGCGGTGGTAAGGGTAGCTGCGGACAGTGCAAATGCCAAATCCCTGCGGGCGGCGGCGAGATTTTGGACTCAGAAAAGGGGCAATTCTCACGCAAGGAAATCAAGGACAACTGGCGTTTGGGCTGCCAAGCCAAAGTTAAATCGGACATGGATGTCACCGTTCCCGACTCTGTCATGGGCGTAAAGGAATGGGAGTGCACCGTGATTGGCAACCGCAATGTGGCCACCTTCATCAAGGAATACAAGGTGCAGTTGCCTCCCGGCGAGCACATGGATTTTGAGCCAGGTTCTTACGCTCAAATCCGCATCCCCGAATTTGAAATCGACTTTGACAAGGATTTCGACAAATCCCTCATTGGCGATCTTTACCTTCCCGCTTGGGAAAAGTTCGGGCTCTTTGGGTTGAAGTGCAAAAATACTGAAGCCACCGTGCGCGCCTACTCCATGGCCAACTATCCCGACGAGGGCGACATCATCACGCTGACCGTGCGTATCGCCACTCCTCCTTTCAAACCTCGTGAGCAAGGGCCAGGCTTCATGGACGTGCCTCCTGGCATCGCCTCTTCCTACATTTTCTCGCTCAAACCTGGCGACAAGGTAGTGATGAGCGGTCCTTATGGCGACTTCCACCCTCGCTACAACTCCAAGCGCGAGATGATTTGGGTAGGTGGTGGTGCCGGTATGGCTCCTCTGCGTGCACAAATCATGCACCTGCTGAAAACGAAAAACGTGCGCGACCGCGAAATGCACTACTTCTATGGGGCCCGCGCCATCGACGAAGTATTCTTCCTCGAAGACTTCCTCCAGCTCGAGCGCGACTTCCCCAATTTCCATTTCCACCTTGCACTGGACAATCCCGATCCCAAGGCCGATGCCCTGGGTGTGAAATACACCCCAGGCTTCATTGCTCCTGTGATGGGCGACACTTACCTCAAGGCTCACGAAGCGCCCGAAGATGTAGAATACTACCTCTGCGGACCTCCCATGATGTCCAAGACTGTGCTCGACCTCCTCTACTCTCTCGGCGTAGAGAAAGATATGATTTCGTTCGACGATTTCGGTGGATAAAAGCTCCCGTTTTAATCGATTCTACTCTCATCGACAGCTGTGTCGGTGAGAGTTTTTTTTTGCGCTCTTCCTCACAGGGGTATGCTCCATCGGTTGTGCCAAGTTCAAGCTGGCTTCTATTGCTCAAGCATTCATTCTCCCTCGTCTTTTCTTCGTCTTTCTGTTTTTCTTTTTCGCAAGTCGCTTTTCCCCTTCTTTTGCCGGCATAGCGTTCTTCGCAAGAGTTTCTCTTTTGAGCCTGCCATGGGCCACGATATTCTCTTGTGCTCATCGCGTCCTCAAGACCCGAGCTTTTTACGTGGGAAGGAAAAAATCCTACGTCCCACGTAGAAAATCCTACGTCCCACGAAAAAAAATCTGCGTCCCACGTAGAAAATCCTACGTGCGTCGTAGGATTTTCTGCGTGAGAAGTAGAAAGGAGACCTTCTCTCCCTTTTGCCAAGTAGTCTCATCTGGCCACATTGTACTCTAAGTTCCTTGCTCACACTTCACAACTTGCTCCACGAGGCATTCTCTTTGCTCCGCGACGCTCTTGCCCACTTTTTCTCCTCCCTTCGCTTCTTCTACTTTCATTGTTTCAAGGCAGTTCGGATAGTCAATTTATCCGATTTTGATAAGGAGTTCTCAACAAAACTTTGTACTTTTGCAACAGGCTGATGGACTATGCGCCTTACCGGTCTAAGCATAAGGAATATGATGCCCAAAGAAATTCAAAAAGACAACCAACGGCAAACTGAAATTCGACAGCGAATCGTCGAGTGTGCCCATCTCGCCTTTCGGCAAAGAGGAATCAAAGAAGTGACGATGGACGATGTGTCGCGAACACTGCGCATCTCCAAACGCACGCTCTACCTCTTTTTTGCCGACAAGGAAGAACTCGTCATGGCTTGTGTTCTCTATGACGATCGCAAGGAGCGAGACTTTGTCGAAAACCTTGAACGACAACAGGACAACATCCTCGACCTCATTTTTCTCCACATGGAGCATCAGCTCCACGAATTGAAGGATTGCAATCCCAAGTATTTCAGCGACGCCTACCTCTATCCTCGCGTACGTGAATACATGGAGCAACGCTCCCTGCAGCATGTCGAGGAGGTGCTCACCAGGCTCTATAAGGGCGTGGAGCAGGGCTTGTTCATGCCGCACATCGATTTTCGACTCATCGTGCAAGCTATGATTCAGCAAATCCAACGTGTATTGCTCCACGAACCCCACAGAAATTTCTCGCTCGAACATTGCTTCTTGAACATTGTGCTCATCGTGATTCGTGGCTGTGCCACGGCACAAGGCATTGCTCGTGTAGACGATTTCAGACAGCGTTACATCGAAAAGCGCCAACTCAAAACTTTCCTTGCTCCCAATCACGATTAGCCTCATCTATCCCATGTTTTCACGACAGCTTTACTCCCTTTTTCTTTGCTTCATTGCCCTCCAACTAACTGCGCAAGAGGCCAAAGTCTACCTCATCAAGTGGCAGCCCAATCCCAATCTATACATCACCGAAGAGGGCAATGGGCAGCTGGTGGTGAGTGCACGCGACAATACACAACGGCAGTTTTGGCGCTTTGTCCCCGTTGCAGGCAAGTCGCAGGTGTATTACCTGCAAAACACGGCCACGCGGCGTTATATCCAATCGACCAAACGTCCTGCCAGTTCGCAGTCCAAGGTGTTTACGGGAGAGCAGCCCGTGCCTTTCTATGTGGCGCAAAACCCTCAAGCCACGGTGAAGGGCGGATGGAGCATGGTATCGACCGATGTGCCTCATTATGACCAACCGGGCCAAAATCCCATAGGATTGAACAAGGACGGTGGCTCTCAAAACGTCATTTGCTACACTGCGGGACACACCAACAAAGGAAGCTACTGGCTGCTCCAGGAAAGTGCCGACCTCTACGAAGTGCACCCCTTTGGTGTGGGCAAGTCATACCGACACCTCATCGTGAGTGAGCATGAAGCTCTGGAGGAACTGCCCGACGGCACTTTGCGCTGGGGTCCAATCGCTCACACCCAGCCGCAGATGTGGTATTTCGTAGGAGAAAGCAATGCCGCTGGAGGCTATAGCATAGTCAATGCTAAGAGTGGACGAGCCATAGCAGATGGAAAGCACTTTCCCGTGGCCGAAGAGCTCCCCCAAAATGAATACGAAAGTTCACACTATTACTTTCGCCTATCTAATGGCGAGAAACTCAGCATCGCGGGGCGCGAACTGCTACGCTTCCCTGTGGCTCGCTCTCCCATAGCTCTGAGAGGACGGCTCTACGACCAACCTTGCGGCAAAAAAGTCGGTGCCCACATAGCGCGACTCAACATTGAGGGCGAAAACGTCTTGACGCCCCTCCGCTTTCCCGAGCCAGGCAAAACGGCTACCGACCACTATTACACCCTCTTCACTCGCAGCCAAGCCGTTGTGGTGCGAGGCTCTACCATTCGCTTGTCCTTACAGCTCAACACGACACCTCACCCTCAAATGCAAGCCTGGGCCTACTTTGATTGGAATGCCGATGGTATTTTTGAACAGGCTCAAGCACTCCACCCTGCTCGCAACATGACCGAGCTCATTGACATCCCCACTCACGCCAAGTTGACCCAGACGCGCATGCGCATTCGTCTCACCATGAACCGTCAAGCAGGTGCCGACGACGATGTGATGGGCTACGTGTGGGATGGGCTACTGCATCTCAGCGAGGCTCCTACAGCACTCTCCACTCCCCGCTCCACATCGTCCCCTCAACAAGGCATCTATAATCTCCTCGGCCAGCCTTTGGTACAACCCACCGAGGGCATCAACATCATCGACGGCCAAAAAACTCTCCTCAAGTAATCGTTCCCCCATGCACGCTCCTTACACTCTTCTCCCTCTCGCGGCGCTGGCTGCCTTTCAAGCACAAGCTCAAGAACGTCCCAACATCCTTTACATCATGTGCGACGACATGGGCTATGGCGATCTCGGCTGCTATGGCCAGCAACTCATCGCCACCCCTCACATCGACCGCCTGGCCAGCGAGGGCATGCGCTTCACTCAAGCCTATGCAGGCAGCCCCGTTTCGGCTCCGTCGCGTGCCTGCTTCATGACAGGTCAGCACACGGGGCACACCCACGTGCGCGGAAATAAGGAATATTGGCGCGGCAAACAGCAGGCCAATCTCTATGGCAACAATACCGACTATCCCGAAGGAGTCATAGGGCAAGAACCTTATGCCAAAGACCACAAGATACTCCCCGAAATACTCCGCCAAAACGGTTATACCACTGGTATGTTTGGCAAATGGGCAGGCGGCTACGAAGGTTCGCACTCCGTGCCCGAAACACGCGGCATCGACGAGTTTTATGGCTACATCTGTCAGTTTCAAGCCCACTCCTACTACACCAATTTTCTCAACAAATTCAGTCGTTCGGCAGGCGACACACGCACGCGTCGCGTAGTGCTCGAGGAGAACATCAAGTTTGGCATGCCTGGCTCGGCCGACTACCTGAACCGTCCACAATATACGGCCGACCTCATTCACCAAGAAGCCATGGCTTGGCTCGACAAGCAGGAAAAGGGCAAACCCTTCCTCGGTATTTTCACCTATACCTTGCCACACGCCGAACTCGCACAACCCAACGATTCCATTTTACAAGCTTATGCGGGAAAATTCTGCGAAGAAAAGAGTTTCGCAGGCAATGCACCTTCCTGGTACCACAAGGTAGACAATGCCCACGCTCAGTTTGCCGCAATGATTACTCGTTTGGACATCCAAGTGGGACAAATCATGGAAAAACTCAAAGCCAAAGGCCTAGACGACAATACCATTGTCATTTTCACCTCCGACAATGGTCCGCATGAAGAAGGCGGAGCCGACCCAAGTTTCTTCAATCGCGACGGCTTGCTCAAAGGCACAAAACGCTCCACCCACGAAGGAGGCATACGTATCCCCTTTATCGTTCGCTGGCCTGGCAAAGTAAGAGCCGGCATGGTCAATGATCACCAACTGGCCTTCTACGATCTCCTCCCCACCTTCTGCGACATTGCCCAAATCAAAGACTTTCCCGCAGCCTACCAAAGCCATGCGAAGGACCATTACGACGGTATCTCTTTCTACCCTACGCTCATCGGCCAAGAGAAAGAACAGAAGCGGCACGAATTTCTCTATTGGGAATTTCACGAAACGGACATGATGGGCCTGCGCATGGGCGATTGGAAACTCGTCGTTAAAAAAGGGCAGGTAGAGCTTTATGACCTATCCACCGACCTCCATGAGGATAAGAACGTGGCCAAATCCCATCCTGAAGTGGTGCGCCAAATGGTGAAGATTCTCAAACGCGAGCATATCGAGAGCCCTATTTTCAAAGTTACGCTCCCTCAATAAAGGGCTTCCTCTCTATACGCTTCTCTGCACGAGACGGCTTCGTCGAAGCCGTCTCGTGCCGTTTACTTTTGTACACACTTTCTCGTTTATCTCGAATAAAATTTGTATTTTTGCGTGCAAATTACATCAAAACGCAATCCCAGAACATGGTCAAGATTACAAAAGAAGCCGCTTTAGCTTACCACGCACAGGGCAAGCCTGGCAAGATAGAAATCGTGCCAACCAAACCCTACCGCACGCAAACCGACCTCTCTCTCGCCTACTCTCCTGGCGTAGCAGAGCCTTGCCTCGAAATCGAGAAAGACCCCAACGATGCGTATAAATATACCAACAAAGGCAATCTCGTTGCGGTCATTTCCAATGGCACGGCAGTGCTCGGATTGGGCGACATTGGCGCCGTGGCAGGAAAACCCGTGATGGAAGGAAAAGCACTCCTTTTCAAAATCTATGCAGGCGTGGACAGTTTCGACATCGAGGTCAACGAAAAAGACCCTGAACGTTTCATCCAAGCCGTAAAAGCTATCGCACCCACCTTTGGGGGTATCAATTTGGAAGACATCAAAGCCCCCGAATGTTTCGAGATAGAACAGCGCCTCAAAGCCGAGCTCGACATCCCCGTGATGCACGACGACCAGCACGGCACAGCCATCATCAGCTGTGCAGGCCTCATCAACGCACTCGAGGTGGCAGGCAAAAAGATCGAGGATGTGCGCATCGTCATCAATGGTGCCGGAGCCGCGGCCATCTCTTGCACAAAGCTTTATTGCGCTTTTGGAGCTCGCAAAGAGAATATCGTGATGCTCGATTCCAAGGGAGTCATCTCTGCCGCACGCACCGACTTGAACGCTCAAAAACGAGAATTTGCCACTGAACGCACCGACCTTCGCACCTTGGCCGAGGCCGTGGAGGGATGCGACGTATTTGTCGGGCTCTCCAAAGGTAATGTGCTCACACAAAACATGGTACGCTCCATGGCCACACAGCCCATTATTTTTGCGCTGGCCAACCCCGTGCCCGAAATCACCTACGAGGCGGCCAAAGAAGCTCGCCCCGACGTTCTGATGAGCACAGGGCGCACGGACTACCCCAATCAAATCAACAACGTCATCGGCTTCCCCTACATCTTCCGCGGAGCTCTTGACACAGCAGCGCGTGCCATCAATGAGGAGATGAAGATGGCCGCCGTCAGAGCCATTGCCGACCTGGCACGTCGTCCCGTTCCCGACATCGTGAATCGCGCCTACAATGTACGCAACTTTACTTTCGGGCCCGAGTACTTCATTCCCAAGCCCGTCGATCCTCGTCTGGTTACAGAGGTGTCCATGGCCGTGGCTCGCGCAGCGATGGAAAGTGGAGTGGCTCGCAAGCCCATCACCGACTGGAAGGCCTACCGCCAACAACTCCGCGAGCTGATGGGACAAGAAACGAAATTTGCTCAAAACCTCATCGACACTGCTCGCACAGCACCCAAACGCGTTGTTTTTGCCGAAGGCACGCACCCCAATGTATTGGAGGCAGCCGTCCGCGCGAAAGAAGAAGGAATTTGCCACCCCATCATTTTGGGAAATGTCGAGAGAATCAATCTTTTGGCCAACGAGCATAGCCTCAACTTGGAGGGTTGCGAAATCGTCGATATGCGTGAGGCCAAGCACCGCGAACAGCGTTTGCGCTACGCTCAGCTCTTTGCCGAGAAAAAACAGCGTCAGGGCTACACGCTCGACGAGTCGGTCGATAAGATGTACGAGCGCAACTATTTCGGCATGATGATGGTCGAAACTGGCGATGCCGACGCGATGATCACAGGTATGTACACCAAGTACAGCAATACTATCAAGGTGGCTCGCGAGGTAATCGGCGTTCGCGCTCCCTACCACCATTTTGGAGCTATGCACCTGCTCAACACCAAAAAGGGCATTCTCCTTGTGGCCGACACGCTCATCAATCGCCACCCCTCCAAGGAAGCACTCAAGGACATAGCACTCCTCTCGGCTTCGACAGCCCGCTTCTTCAATCGCACGCCTGCCATCGCTATGATTAGCTATTCCAACTTTGGGACGGACCAAGAAGGCAGTGCGGGCGTCATGCAGCAAGTGGTGCGCGAGCTCCACGAGGAACATCCCGATTTGGCAGTAGATGGCGAGATGCAAGTTAATTTTGCTCTCGATCGAACGCTGCGCGACGAGAAGTATCCTTTCACCCGCTTGAAAGGCTTGGACGTGAACACGCTGGTTTTCCCCAACCTCTCCTCGGCCAACTCGTCCTACAAAATGGTCAAGTCCATGGTCGAAGACGGCGAAGTCATAGGCCCCATCCAAATGGGCCTGAACAAGCCTATCCACTTCACGGATTTCGATGCTTCCGTACGCGACATTGTAAACATTACTGCCGTGGCAGTCATCGATGCCTTGGTCATGGAAAAGCGACAGAAATAAACAAGTAGAGTCCTTCCAAGTTTCAACAAGAAACCCCGCTCCACGATAATGGTGGAGCGGGGTTTCTGTATTGAAGGGCAAGCAGAGCTATGCCTGCCTCTCTGAAGGGGGCGCAAAACCTCTACAACTTATTTCACTTCCTTGAGTTCTATCTTAAAAACGAGCGCAGAATAGGGAGGAATCTTCTCTCCACCGCCTCGTTCGCCATAGGCCATGTAGTAGGGCAAATAAACTTCCCATACGGCACCGACTTTCATTGCTTTGAGTGCGATTTGCCAACCTGCGACTACTCCTCCCACGGGAAACTCTGCCGCTTCTCCGCGCTCGTAGGAGCTATCAAAAATCGTACCGTCCACGAGTCGCCCTTCATAGTCGACCACCACCGTACTCTGCTGAGTAGGCATTGCTCCCGCACCAGCTTTCAATTCTTTGTAAAGAATTCCTCCTCCCAGCGATTGCACTCCCGCTTCCTTGGCTTTCTTCTGCAAGAAAGCCTCGCCAGTAGCTTTAATTTGTTGATGCACACTATCGGTAGCCGTGAGCGAACTTTCCGTGATACTCACCGCACGGCTTTGCTGATAGTAATAGCCCGCAAAGACCACGGCCGAAGCCAGAAGTACAAAGATGAGCAAAATAGGGGTGCGCTTACGCGTCTTTTTCGTGTTGTTGGAAGACATAAATCTACGTATTAGTCGCGAGCAAAAAGGTCGCGGGTATAAACTTTCTCATGAACATCGTCGAGCGAGGCATCATAGCGATTGGCCAAAATAGCTTGTGAACGCCGTTTGAACTCCTCTAAGTCGTTGACCACCACACTACCGAAGAAGGTTTCTCCATCGCGCAAGGTCGGCTCGTAGATGATTACAGTGGCGCCCTTGGCCTTGATGCGCTTCATCACGCCCTGAATAGAGCTTTGACGGAAGTTATCGGAATTAGACTTCATCGTGAGCCGATACACCCCAATGACGCACTCACGTTCTTCACTGCGGTCAAAATCTCCACGGTTGTAGTAACCATAATAGCCCGCACGCTGCAAAATGCGATCGGCGATGAAATCCTTGCGCGTCACGTTGCTATCCACGATGGCGCGTACCAAATTTTGTGGAACATCGCGATAGTTGGCCAGCAACTGCTTTGTATCCTTGGGCAAGCAATAGCCCCCATAGCCAAAGGAAGGATTGTTGTAGTGCCCGCCTATACGAGGATCCAAGCACACCCCTTCGATGATAGCTTGCGTGTCGAGACCTTTCATCTCGGCATAAGTATCCAACTCGTTGAAGTAGCTCACACGCAACGCGAGGTAAGTATTGGCAAAGAGTTTGACGGCTTCGGCTTCTGTCAGGCCCATGATGAGCGTATCGACCTCTGGCTTCAAAGCGCCTTCTTGCAAGAGAGCCGCAAATTCGCGAGCCGCTGTTTCCAAGCGTTCGTCGCCCTTGGGGCAGCCCACGATGATGCGCGAGGGATAGAGGTTGTCGTAGAGCGCCTTGCTCTCGCGCAAAAATTCAGGCGAGAAGAGAATGTTGTCGCTCCCCGTGCGCTCACGCAACTCTTCGGTATAGCCCACTGGTATGGTGCTTTTCACCACGATGATGGCCTGTGCATTGACAGCCAGCACCTGCTCCACCACAGCCTCTACGGCCGAAGTATCAAAATGATTGGACGTAGCATCATAGTTGGTCGGCGTGGCCACCACCACGAAATCGGCCTGAGCATACGCCCATTCGGCATCGAGCGTGGCCCTTAGGTCGAGCGGTTTCTCCCGCAAATACAGTTCGATATAGTCGTCCTGTATAGGCGAGCGCCCAGCATTGACCATATCGACGCGTTCGGGATTGATATCTACCGCCACCACATGATGATGTTGGGCAAGCAGTGTGGCAATGCTCAGCCCCACATAGCCCGTTCCTGCAACGGCTATATTCTTTTTTTGTTTCATTCCATCTTGGAGTTAAATCAAATCACTCGCTCCTCTTTCCTCTTCACAATAGGGCCTGTTGCTTCGTTGGCCTCTCCAGTCACTGTGACAAACCAACAAGCATCGCATCCAGGGAGCTACAAGATTGGAGGCAAAGATAACCAAAAGCTACAACATATCCCAACAGAAAGAAAAAATTAGTGTGCCTCGTGCACCACTTTTGCCCAAAAGCCTCGCCCTCTACTCAATGTCCCAACTGCCCTCAGGCTCGCTCGACGTCGATACAACAAAAAAAATCTCCTGACTTCTTGGAAAGTCAGGAGATAATCACCCATCTAAGGTTGTAAAGTGGTGCCACCAGGAATCGAACCGGGGACACAAGGATTTTCAGTCCTTTGCT
>JAUNKN010000030.1 GCA_030532685.1 Bacteroidales bacterium
CCCACGTAGATTTTTTTTCTTCCCACGTAGAAAATCCGTGCTGCGAGTTTTATTTTTCCGGCAGAGAGTGGCAAAATCACTTCTACAAAAGTACAACATTTCGCACAAATCTCCGAAAAGGGCTCACGCATTTTTTTTAAGACAAATGGGCAAGTACAAAGATTTTTATGTATCTTTGCGCCCAAATGTATGCGCACAGGTCCGAGTGGCACTCGTGCACACTTCACGACGAAACAAACAATATAAAATAAGATAATGGCAGCATTACAAAAAATCAGAAGCAATACGTGGATTATTGCTGTGATGGGAGTGGGGCTCTTCCTCTTCCTTCTCACCATGGTGTTGGACCAAAACACCATCTCGGCACTGACCAGCGGCAGCCGCAATGTGGGCGAAGTGCATGGTAAGTCCATTTCTCAACAGGAGTATTTCGACATGGTCAATGAGGCCACCGAAGTACAAAAGCTCCGTATGGGTGGCTCGCTCAGCGAGCAGCAAAACGAGCAAATCCGCGATCAAGTGTGGCAAGACCATGTGCTCTTCGAGCTCATCAGTGAAGAGTGCGACAAGCTGGGTATCATCGTGACCGATGCCGAAGTGCAGCAGGCTTTGAAAGAGGGCAATGCCCAGGCTTTCCAAAACGTGCCTATGTTTGCAGGTGCCGACGGACGCTTTGACTACACCTCGCTCCAAGACTTCTTCAAGCAAACGAAGGAGCTGAAGGGCAAGCAAACCGACCCTCAGGTGGCCGAGCAAATTGACCGCATTCATCGCCTTTGGGCCTACACCGAAAAGCAATTGCGCCGTGAGTTGCTCATGAACAAGTACCAAGCGCTCTTCATGACCTCCTTCACGAGCAACCCCGTGAGCGCAAAGGCTGCTTTCGATGCCCGCAACAAGATGGTCGATGCTACCGTGGCTACTCTTCCCTTTGCTTCGATCGACGATAAGGAAGCTGTGCTCGGCAAGTCCGATCTCCAAGCAGCCTATAAGCAATATAAGGAAATGTTCCGCATCGACAATGAGCTGCGCGACATCAAGTACATCGACGTGACCGTCAATGCAAGTGCTGCCGACAAGAAGGCTTTGCAGGACGAGATGAACGCCTTGTTCCAAAAGCTCCAAGCCAGCACCGATCCCGCAGCTGTGATCAATGCCAGCAAGAGCCAAATCCGCTATTCGGGAGTGCCCCTGGCCAGCACCACTTATCCCAGCGACATCAAGACGGTGCTCGACTCTATGAGTGTGGGACAAGCCAAAGCTCCTTACTATGAGATGGGCGACAACACGATGAACATCGTGAAGCTCTTGGGCAAGACGATGGCTCCCGACTCTGTGCTCTATCGTGCACTCCCCGTGCAAGCTGCCAGCCCCGAAGCTATGGCCACACGTGCCGACAGCATCGTTAAGGCTTTGAACGGCGGTACCAAATATGCCGACATGGCCAAGAAGATGGGGCTACCCTCCGATTCGATGTGGATCACGGCCGAACAGTTGGAAAGCACAGACATCTCGACCGAAAATGCCAAGTTCGTGTTGGCGCTCTACAATACCCCCCTCAAGAGCTACTCGACCATCGAGCTCAACGGCATGAAGATTGTGCTTCAAGTTTTGGATCGCAAAGCGATGAAGACCAAGCTTACGGCCGCTGTCATCAAGGTGCCCGTAGATTTCTCTAAGGCTACCTACGAAAAGACCGTGAGCGACTTCAACCGCTTCCTCGCTGCCAACCGCAGCTTGGCCGACCTCGAGAAGAATGCAGCCAAGGCTGGCTATCAGCTCGTGGAGCAAGAAGGTTTCTCTTCCTCCAACCGCTACATTGGTGCAGGCATGGGACCTGGCGTAGTGGGCTCTAAGGAAGCTATTCGCTGGGTATTTGATACCGCTGAAGAAGGCGAAGTTTCTCCCCTCTATGAAGTGGGCGAGGCCAACAACCACCTGCTCGTCGTAGCACTGACTCGCGTACACGACAAGGGCTATATGGGCATGGAGAACAAGCAAGTCAAGGAGTTCCTCACGGCCGTTGCCAAGAGCCAGAAGAAGGCCGAAGTGGCTGCTAAGCGCCTCGAAGGCGTGAAGACCATTGAGCAGGCCAAGGCCAAGGGCGCCATCGTCGACAAACTCACCGACGTTAGCCAGAACAGCTATGCCATGGTGCCCGCAGTGGGACACCCCGAACCTGCGCTCATCGGCGGCATTCTCGGTGCCAAGCAAGGACAGACCACTGGCCTCATCCTCGGCACAGGCGGTGCCTACTTGGCAAAGGTTGAAAAGACCATGACCAACAAGAATGACAAGTTCGACGCCAAGATGGAGATGAACATGCAGCAGCGTGGCTACATGCAGAGCGCACAACAGGTGCTCGGCGTGCTGGCTCGCAAGGCCAACATCCAGGATCGTCGCTACAAGTTCTAAACCGGTGGTTCGCCCCACCCCATTCAGCACAGCGGAGTTAGGAGTTCAAGCTCCTAACTCCGCTGTGTTTGCTACGGCATTTTCCCACTTGGGCTTTTCGACATTTGCCTCATCTTTTTGACGATACTGCTGCCTCTTTTCTTTCACCTATGTCCTCTTCTATCACTCTGCCTCAACTCCTCGAGCTCTACAAGCACTCTCCCTCTTTGCAAGCCTTGCACCAAGCGCTGAGCAGTGGGCACAGCCCCATCGCACTGACGGGGCTACGAGGTTCGGCCTCGGCCTTGATGCTGGCCGCCTTGAGCCAACGCTGCTCACGCACCTACCTCATCGTGCTCGACGACGAGGAGAGCGCAGGCTACTTCTACCACGATCTCTCCCAACTGCTGGGCGTAGAGCAGGTGGCCATACTCCCCTCGTCCTACCGCCGTGCTGTGAAATACGGTCAGCGCGATGCTGCCAACGAAATCCTGCGCACCGACGTTTTTGCACGACTCTCTCAACGCCCCTCCACGACTGGCGAAGCCCCCACTCCCTCCTCTCCACTCCCCTCGCTTTGCATCGTGACGCACCCTGCGGCACTGGCCGAACGTGTGGCTTCGCGCCAGCAGCTCGACGAGCAGAGCCTCACCCTGCATCAGGGCGAGGAGCACGACGTCACGCAGTTGGCACAACGCTTGGAAAGCCTCGGTTTTGTGCGGCGCGACTATGTGTACGAACCTGGCGAATTTGCACAGCGCGGTTCCATCGTCGATGTGTTTAGCTATGCCAGCGAATATCCCTATCGCCTCGACTTTTTTGGCGACGAGCTCGAGTCCATTCGCACCTTTGAGGTGCAATCGCAGCTTTCGCGTGCGCTGTGTCAGGAAGTGCGCATCGTGCCCGACATCGAGGGGACGGCCAGCAGCGAAACCTCGCTGGTGGGCTTCGACACGCTACTCCCCGACGACAGCGTGCTCGTGTGTCGCCACCTGCCTTTCATCGGCGAGCGCGTGCAAGCCATCTACGACGAAGGTTTTGCACGACAGGCCATCGCCGAGCGGCAAGCCACCAGCGAGATGGACGAGGCCGAAGCCTTTGCCCGCTTCACCTCCAGCCACCTTTTGATGCGCGGCGACCAGTTACTGCGCGGCCTGACTCGCTTGGCGCGTTTGGAGCTCGGCGACCAGCGCAACAGCATCGCAGCCGCCACGGTGACTTTCCAAACGCAGGCCCAACCTCTCTTTCACAAGAACTTCGAGCAGGTGCTCGCCACGCTGCAAGCGCATCGAGGCGCGGGCTTGAAAACTTATGTCCTGGCCGATAGCGACAAACAGAACGAGCGCCTACGCGATATCCTCGGCGAACTACAAGCCAAGCTTTCGGGCGAAGCCACTGCCACCTCGGTGCCCACTCTCTTCACCCCCATACACGGCACGCTACACGAGGGTTTTGTCGATGAGCAAGCAGGATTGGCCTTCTACACCGACCACCAAATTTTCGACCGTTTCCACAAGTACAACCTCCGTTCCGACCACGCGCGCAATGCCAAAATAGCCCTCACCCTCAAGGAGCTGATGCTCTTCGAGCCTGGCGACTTTGTGGTGCACGTGGACCATGGCGTGGGCAAGTTTGCTGGCCTCGTGCGCATCCCTGGCGCCGATGGCGAGATGCAGGAGGTCATCAAAATCACCTATCACAACAACGACGCCATCTTTGTCTCCATCCACGCCCTGCACAAGGTGTCGAAATACAAGGGCAAGGAAGGCGCGCCGCCACGCCTCTCGCACTTGGGAACTGGCGCATGGGAGCGCATCAAGCACAAGACGAAAGAGAAACTCAAGGACATCGCCCGCGACCTCATACTCCTCTATTCGCGGCGGCGCGAGGAGCAGGGCTTTGCCTATTCGCCCGACAGCTTCTTGCAGCACGAGCTCGAAGCCTCCTTTGCCTATGAGGACACGCCCGATCAGCTCCTCGTGACGCAACAGGTCAAGGCCGATATGGAGCGCCCACGCCCCATGGACCGCTTGGTGTGTGGCGATGTGGGCTTTGGGAAAACCGAAATCGCCGTGCGAGCTGCCTTCAAGGCCGCTTGCGATGGCAAACAAGTGGCCGTGCTCGTGCCCACCACCGTGCTGGCTCTGCAACACTTCAAGACCTTCCAAAAACGCTTGAAGGGTTTCCCCGTCGAGGTCGACTACCTCTCACGAGCCCGCACCGCAGCGCAAACCAAAGCACTCTTGAAGCGCTTGGAGAGCGGAGCGTTGAACATTCTGATTGGTACGCACAAGCTCATCGGCAAGTCGGTGAAGTTTCACGACCTGGGCCTGCTCATCATCGACGAAGAGCAGAAATTTGGCGTGAGTGTGAAGGAAAAACTCCGCCAACTGAAGGTCAATGTCGACACCCTCACCATGTCGGCCACCCCCATCCCGCGCACCCTGCAATTTTCGCTCATGGGGGCGCGCGATCTGAGTGTCATCAACACCCCTCCACCCAACCGCCACCCCATTCAGACCGAGATACACAGCTTCGGGCACGAAATCCTTGCCGATGCCATCAACTTCGAGCTCTCCCGCAATGGGCAGGTCTACATCGTGACCCATCGCATCAGCTCTTTGAGCCAAATCGAAAACCTCATCCATCGCCACGTCCCCGACGCACGCGTCGTGGTGGGCCACGGCCAGATGGAGCCCAAGAAGCTGGAGCAAATCATTTTGGATTTTGTCAATCACGAGTTCGACGTGCTCCTCTCGACCACCATCATCGAAAACGGCATCGATGTGCCCAATGCCAACACCATCCTCATCGACAATGCCCACCACTTTGGCTTGAGCGACCTGCACCAGATGCGTGGCCGCGTGGGGCGTGGCGGTCGCAAGGCCTTCTGCTACCTCATGGCTCCTCCCCTCGCCCTCTTGCCCGACGAGAGCCGTCGCCGCTTGCAGGCCATCGAAAACTTCTCCGATCTCGGCTCGGGCATCCACATCGCCATGCAAGACCTCGACATTCGCGGCGCGGGCAATCTGTTGGGGGCCGAGCAGAGTGGCTTCATTGCCGATTTGGGCTACGAAACCTACCAAAAGATTCTGGCCGAAGCCGTGGCCGAGCTGAAAAACGATGAGTTTGCCGAACTCTTTGCCGAAGAGCTCGAACAGCAGTCGCTCTCCATGGCGGGCGATGCCTTCGTGGCCGAATGCAACGTAGAATGCGACCTGCGCGCCTACCTTCCCGAGGTCTATGTGCCAGGAGCCAGCGAGCGGATGCTGCTCTACCGCGAACTCGACGGGCTCAACAACGAGACCCAAATTGCCGACTTCCGCCGTCGTCTGGCCGACCGCTTCGGCCCGCTCCCTCCCGAGGCCGAGGAGCTACTGCGCGTAGTGCCCTTGCGACGCTTGGGTCGCCACTATGGTGCAGAGCGACTGGTGCTCAAGGGCGGCACGATGACCCTCTATTTCGTGGCCAATGCCGATAGCCCTTTCTATCGCAGCACTGCCTTTTCGAGCCTGCTCGAGTTCAGCTCTCGCGCTGCCAATGTGCGCCGCTGTGCCTTGGGCGAACAAAAAGGCAAACGCTACCTCCGCATCAAGTCGGTAGGCAGCGTGGAGCAGGCCCTGAAAGTACTGGAAAGTATCGCGCCAGCTTCCTGAGCGCACCTCATGCTGCCCCCTCCCCCTCTTCTCGCCTGCTGCCCTGTTGCTGCAAGTGAGAAGAGTTTTTTTTTATCCTTTTCACGCTACGACACGTCCTCTCGGCTGCGCCAGTCGAAAAAAAGACATCGGAAAAGCTCAAGATCTAATGCCTTAAAAAACGAAAGCACAGCTAACATTTTCCCTTTTATTGAGACTCCTCCTTCCTTTGTCCAAAATTCTCACTTAAAAACACATGTTCTTTAAGCACTTTTCCAAAATATAAACTGTAATTTTGTACCCTGTTAGACTCGCTCTCAACAGGCATCGCTCTCTCTCCTCTTTGCCAATCGACAAAAAGGAAGATTTGCCCTCTTGCTCCCATCCAACATGGGCAACATGGGACATTAAAAATCCTACGTGGGAAGGAAAAAATCCTACGTGCGTCGTAGAAATTCCTACGTGGGAAGCAGAATATCCTACGTGCAAAGCCTGTTCGTTCTCTCGATTTGCTCTCCCATCGCTGTTCCTTGGGCAGCCAGAGTGAGCTACTTTTTGCACTTTTTCTTTGCCCGCCTGTTCGCCGCGCCCCCATATCCATGCTGTTCTGGCTCGCCGGTAAGGGCTCGCTTTTCCGAAACGCTTTTCTTTTTTCCATACAGCACCTCGCGTTTATGTTTCGACAGTTTCTCCTCTTTTTTTTCAGTACTTATGCTGCGCTCGTTTGGGGACAAGCGCTCCAGCCTTGCCCGACACCACCCACCGCAAAGGATTTTGACATCGCCATCACCAAGGCCATTTGTGAAGGCGATGGCGAAATAAACATCTCCACAACCTACGATTTGGGAGCTTGGAAAAATGTGATCTATACGCTCCACTACCCCACAGGGCCAGTGATACGCCAAAATTCGCCCCACTTTGGCACGCTCTCCTCACATGCCAACGACTACGTGCTCGTCGTGAGCGGCGAGTGTTCACAGGTCGATGCCGAAGGCACACCGCTCTCAACCTTTTCGGTGACCAAATCTTTCAAGCTGGGAGGCTCTAATCGCCGCCCCCACGAAATAGAATTTATCCCCACCACCCTCGAGGAAACCAATGGCTCGCGCGCCTCCTTCATCGACACGCGAGGAGGCAAGCAGGTCGATTTACGGTTGGGAAAAATCGCTCTATACGTCACGACCAATCTCGACCCGGAGCGCATCAGCTTCCAATTTCTCGAAGCCCCCGACCCCGCTCTCGTGGGCACAACCGACCAATACACCTTGGTGCCCAACCCCTATTGGAAAAAGCACCGCTACATCCTCAATGGGCTCTATCCCGCAGGGCACTACAAGCTCTACGTGAGCGATGGCTGCTCCAAAATACCCATCGAATTTACGCTCGATGGCATCACCCAACTGGCCAGCCATATGCTCCTCCACGCCGATCGCCCCAGTAGCAAAGAGCAAGCCGCCACATGGCCACGGCCTTACAGCTGCAACACCTATACGCTAACGGCCGAAACAGGTTCTCTCTCTCCAGGCCAGCTGTTTCGCTACCGCTCAGATCACCTCATGCAATATGCCATCACGCTCAAGGGCGAAGCTCCAACCGAATGGCTCGAACCTGTCAATGGCATCAATCTAGCCTACACGCATAGGACCTACATCCGCTTGCCTCAAACGCACAAAGACCTCTACGGAAAAGCTCCCTTCGAGGGGCACATACGCTTGCGCAACACCGACATCACCTTCACCTTCCCCATTCCGGCATGGTATGCGCCTCCCGAACTACACGGCATGGTGTGGAACCAAAAGAAAATCGACTGCGGTTTCTTCTCCACCCCTCCTATAGCACTGACCGACCCCGTGTGTTTTCCTGCTCATGTGACCGTGTTCGAGACCGACAATGAGCAAAACAAGGTATACGACAACCCCGAATACTACCCCAAAGAAGGAGAATACACCCAAAAGATGA
Source organism: Bacteroidales bacterium (assembly GCA_030532685.1). Taxonomy (GTDB): domain Bacteria; phylum Bacteroidota; class Bacteroidia; order Bacteroidales; family Bacteroidaceae; genus Alloprevotella. Next base: position 7,989 of record JAUNKN010000030.1, read on the forward strand.
AATACAACACGAGCTATACCTACCGCATCATTGCCGGCGATGGCTATCGGCTCGAAAGAACTTTTATTGAACAACAAAAAACTTGGGAAGAGCGCCAATTTGCCCCCTACTACATGGACGGCATGAGGCCCATCATCAAAACCAACAACTTTTGCGGAACAAGGCTTCGCCTCAAGAAGAAAAAGACAAATGGCGAAGGCTATGACATCGTGGCCGAGCAAGCAATGAGTGGACTCACCGACACGCTCGACTACCATATCGCCTACGATACCGACTACCTCCTTGAGCACCTACCAGCCGAGGGCGACCAACCACTCGCCACTCTATCTCTGCGCCATTCGCTCCAAATCCCTCCAAAAGTGACGCTCGATAATGGCTGGCAAGATGGAGTCATCTGCAACGGAAAAGAAGCTCGCGAGCACCTCCTGAGGAATCGGCGCATCAACTGGCGCCCCTATCACAGCTATAGCAACTACAACCACTCTTTTCCCATTGGCACCATTTTCACGCTGAGTGCCGACGATGCTTCCAGCTTCACTCCCGAAACGTTCATCAGCACCACGGGGGTAGACGAAATCGTCTTCCCTGGCATGCGCAGCCTCCCCCCAGGCAACTACACGCTCACCTGCAACATCGGAGGCCAAGGGCAAATCGTGACCTATCCCCTGACCTTCAAGGGAGGCTTTGCACTCAAAGACCCCTTAAGCTTGCGACTCGAGGAAAACTGCAATCGCCTCAACGTGACACCACACTGGAGCTTCACGTTCGGCGATAGAACGCTCCAAACAGCCAGTTGCTTGTTTTTCAAATACAATGAAGAGAGGCGTTCTTGGGAGCATTTTGCCTATGGCTCGAACGATAAGGCTGTGCCCATCATCACCCCAGGACGATATTTGGTACAGATATCAGGAAATCAAAGCTTTAACTCCTGCATTTGGGGGCAAGAGGAGTTTGTGTTTCAGCCCAAACGCCCCAAGCTCACGGCCAGCCAAACGCTTGCCTTCGCCTGCAATCCCAACGAGCTAATAAGTGCCGTAATGATTGGTGTACAAGGGGGAACAGCACCTTACAACTACGAGCTCTTCAAGAGCCAACAAGGGAAGCCCATAGGCGAAGCCGTCTACAAAGCTCTCAACCAACCCGAAGGCAAACAAATCATCTGGGACATCGACTCCCATCCCGAATATTTGGTGCGCGTCACCGACGGTTGCAGTGAGCAGGCCGACTTCCTGTTCACGCCCAAGCCGCTCGACCAAGTATCCTTCGCGCTGGCCAACAGCTCTGAAGTGTGCGAAGGTCTGCCCTTGGAAGTCTATACCTACGACATTCCCGGCTCGACCTACGAGTGGACACTTCCCGATGGTAGCAAATCCCACTCCCCCGTGCTCCACATCCCCACAGCCAACGCTCAGCAACATTCAGGCACCTATCACATCAAGGTGAACACTCCGCGCTGTGGAAAAATCAAGGAGGACGAGATTCAAATCCGAGTTTTGCCTCGCATTCACGACATCACACTTCCCGATGCCGATGCCTGTGTCGATGTGTCGCCCGTGTTCCACCTCAACTATCAAGGAGGGCGCCCTCCCTTCCACTACCGCTGGGAGGAATACAATGCTACCAACAAACGATGGGAAGCCACGGCCCATGAGCATTCGGAGAGCTATCGCAACACAGGTCGCTACACGACAAGCACTTTGTTGCGCAAACCCATCGGCACCACCCTACAAGTGCGCTGCGTCATCAGCGATGGCTGTGATCGCGAAGTCATCACTCCCATCGCGACAGCCACTGTGCGCGATTGCTACGTGCCCGTCAATCCACAGCTCATGCACCCCGTGCAAGGCAAGCCCTAAAACACTACGTACCGTTCTTCCCTAGTATTCAGGTGAAAAGAACGGTACGTAGGCTTTTTCTCAAGGCTTCGCCCAGAGTCGCGCCGCATTTCGTCACGTCAAGGCTTTTGCGTAACTTTGCCTCAGGTGCCTGCCACCATGGGCGGCACGTTTTCTTCCCCTCAATCCCTCAGCCCTTATGACACGCATACTCGTTGTAGACGACGAAATGGATCTGCGCGAAATCCTCCAGTTCAACCTCGAAGCTGCAGGATTTGCCGTAGACACTGCCGCCTCGGCCGAAGAAGCGCTCGAACGCCTCAGTCCCTCACACACGCTCATCCTGCTTGATGTCATGATGGGCGGCATGTCGGGCCTGCAACTGGCTCGCCTATTGCGCGAGGAGCGCGGCATAAGCACGCCCATCATTTTCTTGACGGCACGCGACAGCGAGGACGACTTGCTCAGGGGCTTCGCTGCCGGAGGCGACGACTACATCGCCAAGCCTTTCTCCTTTCGAGAGGTGCTGGCGCGCGTGCAAGCTCTGCTGCGCCGCAGTCAGCGTAAACATCTTGCGACGGCTCCCTCTCTCAAGGAGCCCCAGGAGGCGGCATTGCGCATCGACTTTGAGCGCAAACTCGCACTGGTCGATGGTCAAGAGGTGAAGCTCTCGCCCAAGGAGTTTGGCATTCTCTCCACGCTCCTGGCACAGCCTGGTCGTCTTTTCTCGCGCGAAGAGATTTTGCAACTCGTGTGGCAGGGCGAGGCCTACGTGCTCGACCGCACCATCGACGTGCACATCGCTCGCTTGCGCCGCAAATTGGGCACGGTGGGTGCTCGTCTTACCAACCGCCAGGGCTATGGCTACTGCTTCGAGTGAATCGCTCGACACTTTCTCCCCTCCTCTTTCACGCTCTTTTTTCACCGCTCTTTTCCGCTCCCTATGCGTCGCCGCTCCCTCTTTCTACTCTATTTGGTGCTGGCTCTCACGCTGCTCGCTCCGCTGCTCATCTTGACCAGCGAACCTCACCGCCTCCTCATCGTCCCTCCGCTGCACCTGCACGAACTGCTGCTGTGGGGCCTGCTCTTGGGCTTTCCGGTGGTCATCGTCACCGTGATTCACCGTGCACAACGCATGAACAAGAGTTTGGATAGCCTACAACTTTTTGTCGATAGTGCCGAACGAGGCCTCGTGGACTACGACCACATACACTTCCCCGAAGGCGAACTGGGCACGATGGGGCGAAAAATCGTGGAGACCTATCGCCGGGCCGAACAAAACCGTCTTGCCGCGCATCGGGAACGAGAAAAGAAACGAGCCTACAAGCAGCAAATGTCCAACAACATCACGCACGAGCTGCGCACACCTGCCGCGGCCATACAGGGCTATCTCGAAACCCTCGTGCAGCACCCTCAGCTCGAAGCGGAGCGACAACAGCAATTCGTGCAACGCGCTTATTTGCAAAGCCTACGGCTCACGGCGCTCATTCGCGACGTGGCACTCATCACCAAGATGGAGGAAGCGGGCCACCTCATTCCTCGCGAAACCCTCGACCTGTGCGAAGTGGCCAGCGATGTGGCGGCCGACCTCGAAGCCACCAGCCGCGAGCACTCCCTCCAACTGTGCCGCCTGCTCCCAGCCACGCTCCCGCTCCTCGGCAACTACTCGCTGCTCTATGCACTGCTGCGCAATCTGATTGAAAATAGCCTCAAGTATGCCGCTCCTTGCGAGTGTACGCTCGCCCTCGTCGAAATCACCGACACGCACTTGCACCTCTCCTATCGCGACACAGGACGCGGAGTGCCCGAAGAGCACTTGCCTCGCCTTTTCGAGCGTTTTTATCGTCCCGACGAGGGGCGCACCCGCAGCACCATCGACGAGGGATCGGGCTTGGGCCTGAGCATCGTGCGCAATGCCGTAGTGTTTCATGGTGGGCACATTCGCGTGAGCAACCATCCCGAGGGGGGCTTAATGTTCGACTTCACGCTGCGCCGTGCATGAGGGCCGCGCTTCTCCCACTTCTTCCTCGCCTCTCTGTGTGTAGCGCAGAGGGGCGAGTTTTTGGTGAGGCTCTCTTGCTGCAGCGTGTCGCTCCAGCCTTTTCCCCTCGTTTCGCTGCACGTTTTGCTCTCCATCTTGCCATGTTGCTCCCTTGTCCCGCTCCACAGGGGGCAAGGTGCGTGCAAAGAGCGCAGTGCCTTCTCCCACACGGTGGCTCGTGGATGTCCCACGTAGCTTTTTCTTCTTCCCACGCAGATATTTCTCCGTCCCACGTAGAAAAATCTGCGTCCCACGTAGCATTGTCCTCAACAATGCGCTCGGCAACTCCGCTCACCGCTCGCTCCCAAAGGGAGCAATAAAAAAGGTAGCTCACACGAGGTGAGCTACCCTTCTTTTTGCCTCCATAGAAGGACTTAGGGAAGAGAAACTTTTTGGCCATCGACGAGATAAATGCCGCGAGGCAGCTGTCGAAGGGAGCGACCGCGTAGCGGAACGCGCACGCCTTGTAGGGTGTAAACCACGGGCGCATGCTGCTCCGAGGCTTCGTCGAGCGGTCCATTGGCTATCGAGGTGACGATTTTTTCTCTGATGTTTTTGAAATTTCTCCATACCTCGGCCTTCTGATAGGCGGCAAGACTCCCTTGGGGTACAATGAGCGTGGAGTTGGCATAGTGTCGACTGTCAAAAGGAGCGTAAAAGCTGCTTAGAGGGGCAGGAATGGGGTTTTCGACCTCTATCGTTTGGAGTTGGGAGCATTTCTCAAAGACACTGTAGCCTATCTTCTCCACTCGCTTGGGAATGACAATGGAGGTGAGAGCGGAGCAATTGTTGAAGGTCATGGGCTCCAATACCGTGAGCTTCTCTGGCAGTTTAATCGCTTCTAACTTTGAGCATCCTGCAAAGGCTGACGAACCGATGCTCTCCACACTATCGGGCATCGCGAAAGTCTTGAACTCGGAACACTCACGAAAAGCGGCATTGCCTATGTGCGTCACGTGCTTGGGCAAGGTAAGCTCAAGAAGGCTCTTACAACCGTTGAAAGCCTCATCGTCCACTCGGGTGATGCTGGAGGGAATGACCACCGAAGTGAGTGCCCGATTCATTCGGAAAGCCGAGTGGCCAATGTGGGGTGTGCCCTCCTGCACCACAACCGTGCGGAGGTTGGGGCAATTGCGAAAGTGCCAATCGACAATGCTCGTGGAATTGTAAGACTTGCTGGCCAGCACGGGGGGAATCGATAGGGTCGTGAGGTTCTGGCACTCCTCAAAAGCTACTCGACCTAAAAAAGCGATATTGTTGGGCAGGGTGAGGCTCGTGAAACCATCGCAACGACTAAAAACACCTTCCTCAATGCGAAAAGCTCCCTTGGGAAATTGGATTTCTTTGAGGCCTACACACTTTCTGAAGGCCCACCTGTCGATCTGCTTCAAGCTATCGGGAAGCACCAGCGAAGTGAGCTTCTCGCAACCTTCAAAGGCCGAAACCTCGATGGTCTTCACGCTATCGGGGAGGATAATCTCACGCAAGGCCTTACAGCCCTTAAAGGCTTCTCGGCCTATGCTGGTGACCGATTGGGGGAGCCGAATGGAGGTCAGCTCACTACAGCCCTCGAAGATGGAGCCCCGGACGTGGGTGATGCCATCTTGAACGATAATCGTGCGGATATTGGATTTCAAATCGGAAAAATGGGAATCCAAGACATTATGGAACGCCCCTTCTTCCAAGCCCACCAAGGATTTGGGGAGGGCCAAAGTCTTGAGATGGGTGCAGCCTTTGAACACATTCGGGGAGAAAGCTGTCACGCTATTGGGCACCGAGATTTCAGTGAGGCCGGTGCAATTTTCAAAGGCCAAAAGAGAAAGGTTCTTCAAACTATTGGGAAAGTGGATGTCGAGAATCCCCACGCAATCCTTAAAGGCATATGAGTGGATTACGCGAATGCCCTCGGAGATTTTGACTTTGGACAGCAAGCCGCACCCTTCAAAGAGTTTGCCCGAGATAAGTTCCAGACTACCAGGAAGCTCAATGGCGGGCAGACTCGTACAGCCCATGAAACTCTCGGCTCCTATCTCCTTGATGCCCTGGGGCAGATGCACTTCCCGCAGCGACGTGCAACCCTTAAACACCTGACGACCAATGGAAGTAACCTTGCTGGGAATCGTGATGGACGAGAGCGATGTGCAGCCTCTAAAGGCCTCGTTCTCAATCTTCTCAATTCCTGCGGGCAAGGTGAGCGACTGGAGTTTTGTACAGCCCCAGAAGCAGTTGGCTTCAATCTTGGACAAGCCTTCGGGCAAAGAAACGGTGGTCAATGATGTACATTCTCCAAAAATAGAAGATTCCATCACTCTAACGGTGTTGGGAATGACCATAGAAGTAAGCTTTTTGCACCCCCAAAAGGCAGAGCTCGCAATCTTCTCAACCGTGTTGGGAATCGTGATGGAGGTAACATGTTCTGCATACTTATTAGCGAAAGCGAAATTGTCGATCGCCACCACCTTGTACCGAATATCTCCTTTATAAATGTAACTTGGAATGACGACATCTCCCTGGGAGTAATTGTCCGAGAGAGTTGCGGTGCGCTTGGTATTGTCGATGAAATACAAGATATCCTTATAGAGCGCGCCTTCGGCCCAAACGTGGGTCAAGGAGAGCATAAAAATCAGAAGGAAGAAGAGTCTTTTCATAGTGGTTTGATGTTAGAAAGAAAAACAACATGAGCCCACTCACCTATCCAAGCAAAAAATGAGTGGGGCACTCCATACCTTTAGTGCTCGCGAAGTGCTAAAACAAGATAGCGATCTGCGTAGCCCTCAAAAGAGCCTTTGAGCGAGGAACAATTCTTGCTCCAAAAGGAAAAAAGGGAAAACACAAAGGCTTCTGTACCGACAAATATAGAGATTTAAAATTGAATTTCACCTTTTCTCTGATTAAAACGTATATTTTTAAGAAAAATCTTCGTACATACAATGTACGGCAACACGAATAGAGTGCGGCAGCAGTTTCTTTTCAAGAATTAGCCGCGAGCCTCAAAAAAGTTGAATCTAAATCGAACTGATTGAAGGACGCTATTGGGCTATGACAGACAGCCATAGAGCGAACCACCGAGCAGGAGGAAGCCTAACAGGGCAGAAATCAGATAGGAACTGGCGTTGGCCACCGAACCTCGCTTGACAAAGAAAAGGACGATGCCTACGAGAGGAATGAAAAACGAGATGAGAAGGGCAAGCAGGCCTGCCTTGTTGCTTGAATTCGACATAATGCAAAAGGAATAAAAGGTATTACAGAAAGGAGCTTAGGCACACAACACGCGCCCCACAACTTGTCGCCGACTCACACGCGAGGAGTACTCATGCGACGGAGTGAACGACTCACACAGGGCAGCAGCCCGTCGGGGGCTTCTGCTGGTCGAGAAAAACTTGCAAAGTCCCCAAAACAACAGACTGCTCAAAGCTCCTTGTATCGACAAGGATATATAATTAAAATTGATTAGCCATCTTTTTGGGCAAAAAAGCTCTTTTCATCGCCAAATGAACCACAAATGCCTTTACAGAAGGGGAGATAGGAGTAGGCAACATGGATAGCGGATGCCTACAATCGCACCAGGAGGAAGCGCCTTCAAAAACTCATTGGCCCTCAAGCCATCGCTGAAAATCGGGCTCGGTTCCGTTAAAGACATTGAGATCTACCTCTCCACGAATGCCCTGTACACGTCCGTCAGGAGAGAGCTGCCACAAGAGCAAACGCACGTAGGGTTTGTACTCGCCATAACGGGCTATCCATACATCGTAGGCTCGCAACCAGTCGGGCGCTTGGTCCATGTAGCGATTGATGAAGTATTGCGGCAAATAGAGCACGGGGCGACGCCCAGCCACACGCTCCACCATGGTGAGCCATTCGCGCATCTCCCTAAAAAGGATTTCGATGCCGCCCATTCGCTCAATTTCGGTAGGAGTTGGTTCGACATCGAGCATGGGAGGGAGCGTGGCTTCGGACAAACGCGCATGACGCATAAAGTGGAGAGCTTGCGCAGCACCATTGGGTTTGGGCGAAAAAAAGTGATAAGGAGCTACGGGGAAACCATGGGCTCGAGCGGCTCGCAAATCGGTATCATAGTAGCGGCTGGTAATGCTGGTGCCTTGCGTGGCCTTGATAAAGATGAAACGCACGGGATAATCCACCCGTCCCTGCACTCGCTTCTTGGAAATGGTCCCCAAATGCGTGATGCGCAAGCGAGCCCAATCGATGGGATAGACCTTGCCTCCCTGCTCGTGCTGATAGCGCGAAATGTCGATGCCATAAATGCGCTGGGCATTATAGAGCATACGTTCGCCATGAAAATGATTGCGCTCCCAAATGCCACATTTGACCAATCGCTCGTCGAGTCCAAACCCAAAACCGTGGCGACGCAGAGAGTCGTCGAAGGTGCCTTCGTAATAAAGCCCCTGGGCTGTTGTGGCAGTGCCCTGCCACAAGCTGTCGCGGCGCAGCAAACGATAGTGGGTACCTGCGCTGTCGGTATGTCGCCAAAGAGAATCGACAGGCGGGCGCAGGAAGGCAAGCAGCTCTTTCCCGCCCATAGGACGGCGAGCCACACGTCCTGCAACAGGACGCAAAAGAGAAAAACCTTCGCGCGCCTCCTCCAACAGATAAGCCGCACCGTCTACTCGCAATCGGTGCTGCTTGACAGCCACGAGCGATGCTTTTTGCAAGGCTTTGCGAAGGAGTGCCCAACAGGCTTGTTCGTTTTTCAGTCGTCGATGATGTTGAGCAGCAAAGGCCATGACTTCGTTGTATCCATCATCGGCCACGGAATGTGTGCGGCGATAGTAGGCCAATTCGCTGCGCTGATGTTTCATCAAAGCAACTCGCGCTCGAGTAGCCCTCTCGCTATTTCTCAAAAGCTCGAGCAGCTTCTCTCCACGCAAGGTGTCAAAGAGCGTGGGGAGCACACAGCTCACTTGCCCCCCGTGCGCCACACGAAAACCTTTTACCACCTTATGAAGTAAAGCTTCCTTGCGCAACGTGTGCATGCCGCGAAACAAGCGTACACTATCGCGATGCTCTCTTTCTCTATCCCAAGCTGTCGCTTCGGCAAAATAGAGGGTATCGTCCTCGTTGAGCGGCAGGACATAACCACTCCAAAGTTCTACTTGCACCAACGCGCGCACAGCACTTTTATCTCGTCGCAGCCATAAGCCTATCCCTATACAAAACAAAAGAAAAAGGAAAGCTACAAACCATCGCAAAGGGGGCTGTTTCATTTTCTATCTGTGCTAAATACGCCTCCAAAATTATAGGGCGACATAGTGGATTGATTTTCTTCACTCTTATATGGCCGAAGGTTCCTTCTCACTTTTCTCTCCGCCATCGATGCAAAGGTACAAACTTCTTCACTTTTCTCACCCTTAATTCCTATTGTCTCTTCTCTTTTACGCGTTTATCCACAACATTTTCGTAGTTCGCCGCTCATGCACTTGTTCTCCCTCCGCATCTTCTTCTACCCATAAATCTCTGCTCGTGCTAAAAATAGAAATAGGAAAACTCTCTAATCTTGAGAGTTCTCCTATTTCTGGCAACATCATTTTTCATTTCTAATTGTGCCCATAGTTGTCTATCTATCAACAACTTGCAAAGAACAAGATGTTGCTGCTACTGCAAAGGTAGCATTTGGTAAGCAATTCACAACGGGCTTGCATTGTAATATAAAAGTGGTTATGATGTTGCTGCTACTGCAAAGGTAGCATTTGGTAAGCAATTCACAACGAGGTCTTTGCCGACCTCATCCAGCCCACTGATGTTGCTGCTACTGCAAAGGTAGCATTTGGTAAGCAATTCACAACGGGTCAGGAGTTTAGGATATCTAAGACTTGGATGTTGCTGCTACTGCAAAGGTAGCATTTGGTAAGCAATTCACAACGGTCTAGGAGGTGGTTCAAATCTTCTTCAGGATGTTGCTGCTACTGCAAAGGTAGCATTTGGTAAGCAATTCACAACATTCTGAAAGATGAAAATAATCTCCTAAGTGATGTTGCTGCTACTGCAAAGGTAGCATTTGGTAAGCAATTCACAACAATATCGGACCGTATATTTAGTGTCACGTGGATGTTGCTGCTACTGCAAAGGTAGCATTTGGTAAGCAATTCACAACAGAACTTGTATGAAGCTTTCAGGATAGTTTGATGTTGCTGCTACTGCAAAGGTAGCATTTGGTAAGCAATTCACAACGGCATTGGCTCTCATCCAATCGACAGACCCGATGTTGCTGCTACTGCAAAGGTAGCATTTGGTAAGCAATTCACAACCACCGGGGGTTCTTCTGCGTTGACCATAGTGATGTTGCTGCTACTGCAAAGGTAGCATTTGGTAAGCAATTCACAACGAAGAACTCTCCGTACACGTCTACCGTCAGGATGTTGCTGCTACTGCAAAGGTAGCATTTGGTAAGCAATTCACAACTATTTGAAAACAAACAAAATTGAATCAGGAGATGTTGCTGCTACTGCAAAGGTAGCATTTGGTAAGCAATTCACAACGTGTGCCACGCCACCACAACTCTTTGTCGCGATGTTGCTGCTACTGCAAAGGTAGCATTTGGTAAGCAATTCACAACGTAGTTACAGATGAGAAACAAGAACTTCTCGATGTTGCTGCTACTGCAAAGGTAGCATTTGGTAAGCAATTCACAACAACGGAATGACCATCAATAGCAATTCCAATGATGTTGCTGCTACTGCAAAGGTAGCATTTGGTAAGCAATTCACAACACTACTCGACGCACGGTATTTTCTTGGGTAGATGTTGCTGCTACTGCAAAGGTAGCATTTGGTAAGCAATTCACAACACGGCTGACCAAATTAACCTTGCATTAGGTGATGTTGCTGCTACTGCAAAGGTAGCATTTGGTAAGCAATTCACAACAGCGCCTATCTTGGAAAGCCTTCGCGTGGCGATGTTGCTGCTACTGCAAAGGTAGCATTTGGTAAGCAATTCACAACCACATTGAAGTCCTTTCTGTCAAATTGGTCGATGTTGCTGCTACTGCAAAGGTAGCATTTGGTAAGCAATTCACAACGGCAGGGAGGTCTATGTAGCCATTGGGATAGATGTTGCTGCTACTGCAAAGGTAGCATTTGGTAAGCAATTCACAACGGATGTACTTCTCGTCCTTTTGGAACTTCAGATGTTGCTGCTACTGCAAAGGTAGCATTTGGTAAGCAATTCACAACAACAGGAATGTAGAACTGATAGCGCGTTCCGATGTTGCTGCTACTGCAAAGGTAGCATTTGGTAAGCAATTCACAACAAGGGTTTCCTCCGCAGAAATTACAGGGAGGATGTTGCTGCTACTGCAAAGGTAGCATTTGGTAAGCAATTCACAACGGCGTAGGGGGAAATCCTCCTACGCCTATGGATGTTGCTGCTACTGCAAAGGTAGCATTTGGTAAGCAATTCACAACAACTCTGAAATTTTCTCCGAAATTTGGGAGGATGTTGCTGCTACTGCAAAGGTAGCATTTGGTAAGCAATTCACAACACGCACCTTGAACGGGTATATCCGCAGGAAGATGTTGCTGCTACTGCAAAGGTAGCATTTGGTAAGCAATTCACAACAAAAAAATCTTGCGCCCACCCTCTTTTTTTGATGTTGCTGCTACTGCAAAGGTAGCATTTGGTAAGCAATTCACAACCGCGCCTTCTTGAACGACTATGCCGAGCAGGATGTTGCTGCTACTGCAAAGGTAGCATTTGGTAAGCAATTCACAACGTGCCGGTAAGTATTCGACTTAAATTTCAGGATGTTGCTGCTACTGCAAAGGTAGCATTTGGTAAGCAATTCACAACACTACTCGACGCACGGTATTTTCTTGGGTAGATGTTGCTGCTACTGCAAAGGTAGCATTTGGTAAGCAATTCACAACACGGCTGACCAAATTAACCTTGCATTAGGTGATGTTGCTGCTACTGCAAAGGTAGCATTTGGTAAGCAATTCACAACAGCGCGCCGACCAAAAAGGATATATCCGTAGATGTTGCTGCTACTGCAAAGGTAGCATTTGGTAAGCAATTCACAACGAGAAAGAATTGCACGCAGTTCAGCCTGGGGATGTTGCTGCTACTGCAAAGGTAGCATTTGGTAAGCAATTCACAACAGGAGTGGGCGGACACCCCTTTGTGGAATCGATGTTGCTGCTACTGCAAAGGTAGCATTTGGTAAGCAATTCACAACGGTTGAAAAAGTTGTGTATATTTTTGAAGAGATGTTGCTGCTACTGCAAAGGTAGCATTTGGTAAGCAATTCACAACTTGGGCGACTGGTGCGTGAGCATAGGCCACGATGTTGTTGCTACTGCAAAGGTAACATTTCGTAGGTATTCCCCTCTTCTTTCTCCTCCTTTTCTACAAAAAATGAAGGGAGTCGAGATTGCTCTCAACTCCCTTCTTATAAAAAGGCGGCC
>JAUNKN010000031.1 GCA_030532685.1 Bacteroidales bacterium
ATTTTCTACGTGCGTCGTAGGATTTTCTACGTGGGACGCAGATTTTTGAAACTCACAGCTCTACACTTCTTGCTGCTTTCTTGGGGTGCACAAGATGAAACACGAGAGCAGATTCAGAATAAAAAATGCGACAAGTAGCAAAAGGGAAACGCCCCGTAGGGTACAAAGACAGAGGGGCTGTGGCAAAATTTCTTTTGCACAGCCCCTCTGTTAGGGAAGATATTGCTCAAAAAAATTACAAACCGAAGCTGAACTGATCGATATAGGTATAAATCGCACCTACGATACCGATGAGCAGCACGCCTGCCAAGCAAAGTACATAGGCAGTGCGGCTATAACAATCGCTGCGGAAGGAAGCGATGGGAGCATCGTTCTTGTTGATGTACATGGCCTTGACAATGAGCAAATAGTAGTAGAGCGAGATAACGGTGTTGATCAGCGCTACGAGTACGACCCAGTGCCATCCAGCCTTGAAGGCTGCCATAAACACGAAGAACTTGGAGAAAAATCCAGCGAAAGGAGGAATGCCCGCGAGCGAAAAGAGGCAAAGCGTCATGAGGAAAGCCAAACGTGGATTGGTCGTGTAAAGGCCGTTGTAATCGTCCATGCCTATCTTGCCACTCGATTGCTCAATGCTTTGCATCACAGCAAACGCTCCTAAATTGGCAGCCATGTAAACGAAGATGTAGTAAACGAGCGAGGTCATGCCTTGCGAAGTTCCATCGAGCATAGCCAAAACGATATAGCCTGCCTGAGAAATGGCCGAGAAAGCCATGAAGCGTTTCAGGTTCTTCTGACGAATGGCAAAAAGGTTGGCGATGGTGATAGAGGCTATGATGAGCCACACGAAAGCTTCGTTCCAAGCGGCAGAAAGCCCTGAAAAAGCCTTGACCAGAATAGTAAGCAAGGTGAAGGCGGCCGCTCCTTTGGAGATGACGCTCAGATAGCCCGTCACGACAGTGGGAGCTCCTTCGTAGGTGTCGGCAGTCCAGAGATGGAAAGGCACCAGCGAGAGCTTGAATCCCATACCCGTAATGAAGAGTAGCATACCCACAAGGAGCAGAGGCGTGCTGCCAAGGAGAGAAGCAAAGTCGATGCCTGAGAAATAGAGTGTACCCGTGGCACCATATACAAAGCTCAAGCCATAGAGCAAGAGGGCTGCTGAGAAGAGGGCCAAAAGGATGAACTTTGCTGCTGCTTCGGCACTCTCATAACGATGTTTGTCGAAAGCGACAAGGGCTGCCATGGGAACGGAAGCGAGCTCGAGGCCGATGAAGAACATCAGGAAGTGGCCGCTCGAAATCATGAAATACATGCCCAAAAGGGTGAGCAAGGTAATCAGGTAAAACTCACCCTGCTTGACCAAATTTTCGCTGCGCGAAAGCCATTGGTGTGCCGAGAGGAACACGATAATCGTGCCGACATTGAGCACACTCTTGACGATGCTCATCATGGGCGAAAAGAGATACATACCTCCAAAGGCTTCGCCCGTGGGAGCTGCGCAGCTATCGCTAAAGGGACAAGTGGGAAGAAGATTAAACAGCGTGTGGAGCGCGAGCAGTACTACGGGAAGAGGGGTGTTCATCACGCCTTTGCCCTTGCCATCGGCACACATAAAAAGATCGGCCACGAAGAGGATTATAATCACTGCGAGGAGTGAAAGTTCGGCCTGCATTGATAGGAGTTGTGAGAAATCCATTGCGTCGTGTCAAAAAGTTTAGAGGAAGGGATTGGACGTGCTGTGTAGGAGAGAACCCGCGGCACGCAGATTTTCGATAACGGGATGCACACCACCTGCAATCATATCGCTCACCCAGAAAGGAGCTAAGCCCAAACCTGCAACGGCGAGGATGAGCACAACGACAGAGAAGCGTTCGTCCCAAGTGGCATCGGTGAGGGCAAGGTGGTGCTCGTTGGTAGGAGTACCATAAAGGATTTTGCCCACCAGGCGAAGGATATAAACCGCCGTGATCACGATGGAGGTACAAGCAATGATGGTCATCGTGGTATAGAACAGACCAGTGTTCTCGAACGAACCGACGAAAATCGTCATTTCGGCAACGAAACCAGAAAGACCTGGCAAACCAAGATTGGCCAAACCAGCAATCACATAGCACACGGCAAGGAAGGGCATAATCTTCATCAAGCCGGCCAATTCGCGAATGTCACGTGTGTGCGTGCGACCATAGATAAAACCGATGAGCGCAAAGAAGAGAGCGGTCATGAGACCGTGAGAGAGCATCTGCAACACAGCACCGACACTGGCCGTCTCAGTGCCCATACAAATGGCAAAGAGTACCAAACCGCAGTGCGAAACGGAGGAATAGGCGTTGATGTATTTCAAGTCGGTTTGCACACAAGCGGAGAAAGCTCCATACACAACGGATATCCCTGTGAGCAGAAGGAAAATCCAACTCAACTCATTGGCGGCCTCGGGAAGCAAGTACATTGCGATACGGAAGCAACCGTAGCCTCCCAACTTCATCAGCACGCCCGCATGAAGCATGGAAACGGCTGTGGGAGCAGAGGCGTGACCATCGGGCGACCAAGTGTGGAAAGGGAAAAGAGCTCCCAAAATACCAAAGCCAACGAAAGTCATCGGGAACCAAAGCATTTGCCAATTGGTATCAATAGCGTGGGCTCCTCCGGTTTGGTTGGCAATGTCGATGATGTTCATCGTGGCGCCACCAGCTCCGTAATAAATCCCGAAGATGCCACACATCAAGAAAGCCGAACCTCCCATGAGCATCAGAGTGAGCTTCATGGCCGAATACTCTTTCTTGCCCGAGCCCCAGACACCGATGAGGAGATACATGGGAATGAGGGCAATCTCGTAGAACATGAACATAGCGAACATGTCGATCGTAATAAAGAAGCCAAATACTCCCATTGAAAGCAGCGTGAACCAAAGGAAATACTCCTTAGTGAGGGGCTTGAGCTGCCAAGAGGCAAAAGTACCCGTGAACACGATGATGGCCGAAAGCAGCAACATAGCTACGCTAATGCCATCGACACCTACCGTATAGTTGATGTGGAGCGAAGGAAACCAAGCTATGCTATCGACAAAAAGCATTTCGCTCGTCGCATCCAACGCACGGGCTTCTAAAAAAGCGAAAACGAGGTAGACCGAGAGGGCCAGCAGAGCGGTACTGCCTGCTACCATCACGCCGCGCACCTGATTGAGGGTGCGTGCTGCCCAAAGGCCAAGCAACATCACCAAGGGGATGAGTACGAATATCGAAAGAAAATTCATAATCGCAGAGTGAAATTAGAAGAGGAGGAGAATAAGGATGAGAACAACTCCAAGAAGATAAACGTAGGCATATTGTTGCACCTTTCCGCTTTGTAGGCCCTTGATAAGCTGAGCCAGTCCTTGCGTGCCCCAAGCTAAGAAGTCAAAGAAGCCATCAATGATATGCTTGTCGAACCAAGCTATGGGTTGAGAGATGCGACGGAAAATGACACGGTGGGTCACATATTGGTAAACCTCGTCCATGTAGAAACGCTTGTAGGCCCAACGATGCAAACGAGGAGCAAAGGCCTGCAGGCGTTCGGCCACGGGTTGCTGCTTTCCTTTATAGATGTAGGTCGCCAGAGCGATGCTCAACACAGCAATGACACTACTGGTGATGGCGACTTGAAGGTTCAAATGAATATCATAAGCCTCGCCTGTGGCACTAACGAAGTGTCCAAAAGGCATCCATCCAGCAAAGAGCGTGATGAGCGTCAAGACAATGAGAGGAAGCGTCATTGTCCAAGGACCTTCGTGGGGAGTGTGGTGCACGTAGGCCTCACTATTGTCTTTGCCCCAGAAGATACCGTAGTACAAACGGAACATATAGAAAGCGGTCATCGCAGCAACGGCGGTCATCCACCAGCCCAAGAAAGGACTGTAGGCAAAGGCTGCCGTGATAATCTCGTCTTTGGAGAAGAAACCGGAAAGGCCAGGAATCCCTGCAATAGCCAAACAGCTCACCAAGAACGTTACGTGTGTGATGGGCATATACTTGCGTAAACCTCCCATATCTCGCATTTCATTGCTATGCACGGCGTGGATAATTGCACCAGCGCCCAAGAACAAGCAAGCCTTAAACATAGCATGAGTGAAGAGGTGGAACATCGAAGCCATGTATCCCAAGCTCGCGTGGTTGTCAATCACCTGTTCGCCGTGGCCTGGAAGACATACGCCCAACGAAACCATCATAAAAGCAATCTGAGAAATCGTTGAGAAAGCCAATACGCGTTTGATGTCGCTTTGTACCATCGCTACAGCAGCGGCATAAAAAGCTGTAAATGCACCAATCCAAACAACAATCGACAGACTATCGGGTGCATACTCCATCCACATGGGGAACATGCGTGCAATCTGGAACACGCCAGCCACCACCATCGTCGCGGCGTGGATAAGGGCAGAAACGGGAGTTGGACCTTCCATCGCATCGGGCAGCCAGATGTGCAAGGGGAACATCGCACTTTTTCCCGCGCCACCAATGAACATCAACACAAGCGCCGTGGGGATGAGCAGTCCTGCAGCAGCAATTTCTTTGCTCACCATAACTTCTTGGAACATCGTTGCTCCTTGTGCGTACTCGATGGTACCTGCAAAAGAGAAGTTGAAAGAGTGGGCGAAATAGCCGAATATGAGAATGCCCACAAGGAAGAACATGTCGGCAAAACGCGTTACGATAAAGGCTTTCTTAGATGCGGCAATCGCAGCAGGCGAAGTGTAATAAAAGCCGATGAGCAAATAAGACGACACGCCCACGAGCTCCCAGAAAAGATACATCTGGAAAATGTTCGTGGCCAACACCAGCCCCAACATCGACATAGTAAAGAGACTCAGGTAAGCGTAATAGCGCTGAAAACCACGTTCTCCATGCATATAGCCAAAGGAGTACAGGTGCACCATTAGCGACACCGTGGAAATCACCACGAGCATCATGACCGAAATTGGGTCGAGCAAAATTCCAAGGTCGAAATGGAGAGAGCCAAATGGGAGCCAAGTGATATTGTAAGGCACGATGGTGGGAAAAGTCCCATCGCCCAAACGCTCGGCGGTGAAATACTGGAAAGCCGTGAGGTACGAAAGAATGGTCACCAAGGCCAAAGAGGTCGTACCGATAAGACCTGCCATTTTGTGGCTCCACACACGCCCCGTCTTAGTGATGTCGAGATCGACGACACCAATAAGGAGAAAGGAGAGGAGCGGCAGGAGGAGTATGAAAAGTGTATATTCCATAATCTTATTGCGTGAACTTTATCCCTTCATCTGGTCGAGCTTATCGACACCGATGTTTTGGAGTTTGCGATAGATATTGATCATGATAGCAATGGCTACGGCACTTTCGGCAGCAGCAATTGCGATAGCAAAGATGGCAAAAAACAAACCTTCGTTGCCGTTTGGGTGCAGCATACGATTGAAGGCTGCAAAATTGATGTCGGCCGCATTGAGCATCAATTCAATGCTCAAAAGCATCGCCAAAGTACTCTTGCGCGTAAAGAAGCCGTAAATCCCTGCAAACATCATGACGGCTGCAATGAGCAACAGATATTCAATTTGTATCATAGTCTTGAAATGAAGGATTGAGGGATTAACGTTTGCGAGCAATGAGCAAACCTGCAACAATACAAGCCAAGAGAAGCACAGAAACGGCCTCAAAGGGCAACAAGTAGCCTCCTTGTCCCATGGAGAGCATGCTCTCACCTATCTGCGCCATAGAAGGAGTAGCCGCTTCCGAAGGAGCAGGCAAGAAAGGTGCTTTGAAGCCATGCGCCCAAAAGATACCCACAACCAGCCCTAAGCTCACCAAGCTCAAAAGTAGGGCACTGATTGTTTTAGAGAGCTTGCTCTTACTCAGAGCTTCTTGCTGACCACTCGTAAGTAGGATGGAGAACACGTAAAGTACGATGATGCCTCCAGCATAAACCATAATCTGCACCGAACCTAAGAAGGTGTAGCCCATGAGGAAGTACAATCCCGCTGTACCCAGCAAGACAAAGAGCAAATAGGTGGCAGCGCGAATGATGCTCTTCGTCACCACAGTGGCTATCGAGGAGCAAAGAATGAGCACCGCCAAAACGACGAACATTATTTCGTAAGCATTCATAGATAGGAATTACTTTTTGGGTTGTACGGTGGAGCCCGGATGATTGAGCTGCTTAATCAGTTTGTTACGATCAAACACTGCATACTCAAAATTGTTGTCAAAGTCGAGCGCGTTGTGTGGACAACCACGGGTGCACAGCATACAATACATGCAGCGCCCTTGGTCATAAATGTGGCGAGCCAAGATTTTTTTCTTCTTACCATCTTCTGTTTCGATCATTTCGGTCTCGATGATGATAGAGTCGTTCGGGCACACCATCTGACAGATGCCACAACCCACACATTTGTGTTGATTCTCCTCGTTATGAGGAAGAATGAGTTGCCCACGGAAGCGGTCGAACATCACCAGCTCCTTACGATTTTCGGGGTAGCGTTCGGTGATTTTAGGAGTCCAAAACTCGCGCATCGTAACCTTCAAGCCCGTGCACAAGCTCTTGATCCCTCCTATCAAGCCAGAGAAGTAGTTTTGTTTGTCCATTGTTATGTTGTCGTTAGGAGGGGTTAAAACGTCCAGCCAAAGCTAACCATCAATGCCATACCTACCAGCAGAAGCATACTCATGGGAATGAGGTACTTCCATTCAAGCGTGAGGATTTGGTCAATGCGAAGACGGGGGAAAGTCCAGCGTTCCCAAAGGAGCAGGCCAATGACAAAGAAAGTTTTGGCCAAGAACCAAATAGCGCCAGGTATCATAGCCATCACACCGTTGAAGCCCTCCCAACCAGGAATCACGAAAGGCGCCCACCCTCCTAAGAAGATGGTGGAAGCCATACCTGCGAGAATGGCCACGTTGACGTATTCGGCCAAATAATAGTAGCCGAAATCCATACCCGAATACTCTGTGTGATAACCCGCTGTGAGTTCGCTTTCACTTTCAGGAAGGTCAAAGGGGCCACGGTTACACTCGGCATTTCCTGCGATAAGGTAAATGATGAAAGCGGGTACGGCAATGATATGACCGCGGAAGATGTTCCAGCCCAAATCGGCTTGTTGCTGGCAAATCTCCGACAAGCTCATCGTACCAGTGAGCGTAATCATCGTGAGCATAATCATACCGATGGACAGCTCGTAGGAAATGAGCTGCGCACCCGAACGCATAGCTCCAATCAAGGCATACTTATTGTTGGACGACCAACCCGCCAACAGAATGCCCACTACTCCAACGCTACTTACCGCTAAGAAGAAGAACACTCCGACATTGAAGTCAATGAATTGTGCTCCCTTGCTCCAAGGCAGACAAGCGAAAGTAATCATTGACGCCGTAACGACGAGAAAAGGCGCGAGCTTGTGCAAAAATTGGTCAGTCTTTCGCAAGTTGATGACCTCCTTGGTCAGCATTTTTAGCACATCGCTAATCACTTGCAGCCAGCCCCATTTTCCCACACGGTCGGGCCCCAAGCGGCATTGAAAGGCGGCGCACACCTTGCGCTCAGC
Source organism: Bacteroidales bacterium (assembly GCA_030532685.1). Classification (GTDB taxonomy): domain Bacteria; phylum Bacteroidota; class Bacteroidia; order Bacteroidales; family Bacteroidaceae; genus Alloprevotella. The sequence continues at coordinate 7,541 of JAUNKN010000031.1, forward strand.
ATAAATCATAATCATGGCGAAGATGGCATAAAGGCTGATGATGAGCACAGCCGCCAACACACATTCCACCAAAATGGCCAAGCCTTCACCCAGGAAGCCGCTCAGTGTTGTGTGTAGCCACGATGTGATGACAGAAAAGTCAGACATAAGTTGCTATCTTTTATGTGTATATGCAAATAGTTTATTTGATTACAGATGTCTCCACTTCAAATTGTGGGTCAAATCATTGCGATTTTCTTCCATCCTTGTTGGGAGGGATATCTGTAATGGTGTCGTTCTATCGGTCGATATCGGGCACAACATAGTCGATGGTGCCTCCAATCGTGATGAGGTCGGCAATCATCTGCCCACGACAAGCCGTGTCCATAACGGCAACGAGTGGCAATCCCGTGGCGCGATAGTGCAAACGATAGGGGGACTTATCGCCCTTGCTCTCGATGTGCACGCCCAAAATGCCACGGCTACCCTCGACGGCCGAATAGAAGTGACCAGCAGGCAGCTTAATGATAGGCTTCATTTTTTCGGCGTAGTTGCCCTCGGGGATATTGTCGATGAGCTGCTCAATGATGTTCAGGCTCTCACGGATTTCGTCCAGACGAATCATATAGCGCGCAAAACTATCGCCTTCGGTGCGCAAAACTTCCGAAAACTCGACGCGATCGTAAGCTGCATAAGGACGATGCTTGCGCAAGTCGTTGCTCCACCCCGAGGCACGGCCCGTGCCTCCTGTGCATCCAAAGCTGATGACTTGCTCGCGCGAGAGCACGCCTACGCCTTTGGAGCGATTTTGGAAAATGACATTGCCGGTGAAAATCTCATCGTATTCGCGAATATTTTTTCGCATCGTCACGATAAACTCCTTCACACGCTTTTGGAAATTCGGGTGTATGTCGTGTGCTAGACCGCCAATCATGTTGTAGTTCAAGATGAGACGGCCTCCACAAGTTTCTTCAAAGATGTCGAGCACTCGTTCACGATCACGGAATCCGTAGAGGAAAGCCGTGGTGGCTCCCAAGTCTTGGCACAAGCAAGAGAAGAAAAGCAAGTGTGAGTCGATACGTTGCAACTCGTCCATGATGGTACGAATCACCTGCACGCGGTCGCTCACCTCCACTCCCATGGCTTGTTCAATGCACATACAGAGGGCGTGGCGATTTTGCATGGCACCGAGATAGTCCATACGATCGGTCAGCGCCAGCGTTTGTGGGTAGGTCAAATCCTCACTGATTTTCTCAATGCCTCGGTGGATGTAGCCCAAGTGAGGATCGATTTTGGTGATGATTTCTCCCTCTAAGCGCGTACGGAAGTGCAATACACCGTGCGTCGATGGGTGCTGAGGGCCCAAATTGATCACGTAGTCGTCCTCGGCAAAGAGGGGTGTTTCCTCCTTGTGCAAGCTCCCATCGGGATTGAGCGTATAGCACACGGCAAGGTCAGAAATGGGTTCGTCCGTTTCTGCAATTTCGGGATTCATCGACTCCTCGTAGCCACTCTTACGGAATGGGAAACCCACCCAGTCCTCACGCAAGAAAATGCGGCGCATATCAGGGTGTCCCAAGAAAACGATGCCATAGAAATCATAGGCCTCACGCTCGTAGAAATTGGCTATTTCCCACAGATCGGTCGCAGTGGGCAAGGTGGGTTGCTCCTTGTTGGCACTCACACTCTTGATGCTAATTTGAGCGAATGTATCGGGGTTGGCCAGCATATACACGCACCCCATACCCTCCTCACCCCAATCGGTGGCTGTCAGGTTTTCGAGCATGGTGTAGCCCTCGGCTTTAAGAGCGGCCAATCGTTGATGCAAGACCTCGGGTGCCACTTCTTCGGGCTTCACCTCATTTTTGGGCGGAGCTGCAGGTGCAGGAGCTGGCCGTGGAGTTGCAGGACGAGGGGCAGGTGCAGGTCGCTCTGCGGCAGCCGCAGCTGGAGCAGGCGTAGGCTGAGAAGCCTCAGCGGGGGGAGCTGCTTTCTGTTCCGTAGGAGCGGCAGGGGCAGCGGTGGCTTCGGCCTGTGGCTGAACAGATGCCTCGGCCGTAGGTGAGGGAGCGGCAGGCACTACCGTGGCAGCTTCCTCTACTTTGGGGGTCAATTCTTTCTCTTCCATTAGGCTTGCTCCTCTTGTTTAAGTAGGTTGTTGTAATTTTCGGCCATTTCCTCTTTGTAAGGGTCGGCTTCTTTGCGATTGACTGTACCGAAGAAGTTTTCGACACGCACCTTACGTTGCAACTGCATCATGCCATAAAGAAAAGCTTCAGGACGAGGCGGACAACCAGGCACAAACACGTCTACGGGAATAATTTTGTCCACTCCCTTGACGACGTGATAACTTTTGGTGAAGGGCCCTCCCGAAATGGCACATCCTCCTATGGCTACGACATACTTAGGATCGGCCATTTGGTTGTATAGACGCTTCAATACGGGGGCCATCTTGGTAGTAATGGTACCGTTTACGAGAATCACATCGGCCTGACGGGGGGAGTTGCGCGTGATTTCAAAGCCAAAACGCGCCATGTCGTAGCGCGCGGCGGCTACGGCCATAAACTCAATACCACAGCAAGAAGTCGCAAAAGTGAGAGGCCAGAGCGAATTGGAGCGTCCCCAATCCACCAGTTTGTCGAGCGTGCTCACCATCACCCCTACTCCATTCTGATTGAGCTGCTCGACAAGCTGCTCGAGCGTTTCGTTGTCTTGAAACTCCTCGTAGGGGATATCGTTGATTTGAGGTCTTTTCTTTATTGCCATTCGAGTGCACCTTTTCGCCAGGCATAGGCCAGGCCGAGAACTAAGATAATGAGAAAAAATGCGATGCTCAGCAACGCCGCTGTGCCTAAACTACCAGCTACGACCGCCCAAGGAAAAAGAAACATCGTTTCGACATCGAACATCAAGAAGAGGATCGCAAACAGATAGTAGCCCACTCTAAATTGCATCCACGAACGCCCACGCGTGGGGATGCCGCATTCAAAGGGATCTTCTTTCTGAGGATTGTAGCTGCGCGGTGCCAATAGTTTGGCCAAGACCGTGACAAGCCCCACAAATCCCAAGCCCGTGAGCAGGGCGGTGACAAAAAGGGTAAAGTTCATAGCTCTACGTGATTGTTATGTATGTGTATTTTTCAAGAACGGGGTTTTCTCCCACCCTTAGGTGGCCGAAAAAGGCTGCGCACCAAAGGGCTTCTTGCTGCGAAGTCCTTTGGTGCGCCTATTGCAAACTCAGAGGAGATGGGCTGCGTGGCCCATCTTCTCTTGATATTGGTCGGTAGCAAGGCAAACGTAAGTGTATTTCATCAAATTGCCATTGTTTATGTCCATTTGCTGCCGCTTTGTTCAAAATGCGGCACGCTTCATTTTCACATTGCTAAAACAGCACTTCCTAAAAAGTGTGTCGGTAGCGACTTTGTGGAGCAAAGGTACAACATTCCCGCAATAGTTCCAACCATTTGCCAAGCTTATTTTGCAAATGCACACAGATTTTCTCCTCAAAAAGAGGGGGAACAATCGCCAACAGAACACAAGAGAAACGCAGCAAGTTTTTTCGACTTCGACAAATTCATCCGCTACATAGGAAGTAAAAAATCCTGCGTCCCACGTAGAAATTTCTGCGTCCCACGTAGAAAATCCTACGTGGGAAGAAAAAAATCCTGCGTGGGACGCAGGATTTTGAGGAAAGAGCGTTTTGAAAGATTTATGCCAAAGTGCAGATTGCACAGCCATAACAAAAGGTAGCCAGAGGGCAAGCTCCGAGGGTAGCCTCTCAATAGATGCCCTAGAACCACGCCACACGGCAATCGCTCATCGCAGCATAGCGTTCGAGCAAAGCAAGGGCATGGTCGAGCGCGCGTTGTATGGCTTCCTCTTGGCCGTCATAGCCATTGATAATAAAGAGTAGGCGATTCGTGCTGGACGAGAGCATGGTGCGTGTGCTATCGCTCGTGGGAGTGGCTATGCCTCCACGATGGTCGCGATAGAGCGGAAGCCCCTCTACATTGAGTTTCCCGCGTCCTATCCCCTCATAGTCGTCTGCTGCTGTGCCTATACCCAAACTCACCGCGCCTTCGATTTTTTCGGCATCGAGCAGCCCTGTGGGATAGCCGCTGAGTAGCGAAACGAGGTTGCCTAAATCGACAAGTGTATCGACCGAGTAGAGCCCCTTGCCCTGTAGTGCACGGCGCGCCAACTGTTCGCTGGCGGGACGGTAGCGCGAGGGGTCTTTGCCGCAAGCCTTGTAGGCCGCACGCGTAGCAGCTATGGCCGGTTGGAACTTGAGGCTATCGGGTGTGAGTTGCTGGGAGAGTTGCGCGCAGGCCTCTTCAATTTCTTGCCAAAGGGCGGGCGAAGTGGGAGAGTTGACGACGTGGCAGTCGAGATAGACTCCCTTAAAATGAGGAACGCATTGGCGAAACTCTGGGCTTTGGGTTATTGATAGCATAGGGCGTAGAAAATGCAGTTTTTGCAGGCATTGGTATCCTCGGTGGGACAGAAAGGAGTGTCGAGACGCAATATCTCGGTGAGCAAATCGGTGAGTTGTGAGGAAAAATCGGGAATTTGTGCCTCAAAATCCAAGATCTCCTCCTTGTTGATTTGGAGGTAAGGACGATAGTTTGGCTTGCGAGCTTGAGAAATGAAGAAGAGGACAGGCGCAAGAGGAATGTTGGTCGCCCTCTCTTGTTGCTGGGCATAGATGTGGGAGTAGATGAAGGTTTGGAGGATGTAGTTGAAGTTTTTAGCTCCTCTACGCTCAAAGATGTCAGGAAGAGAAGAAGCCTTCACCTTTTCGGTGTCATATTTTCCCGTTTTGTAGTCTACGATGCGTCGCAATCTTGTTTCCTCTGTATCGACAAGGTCCAGACGGTCTATGGTGCCTCCTATTTCGATAAGCCCACCGCCAGCCTCGGCAGGTAGAGGGAGGCGCATGGCAACGGGAAGTTCGGAGGCTAAATAACGAAACTCGCCCAAACGAGCATCGACCAGTAGCATATCTATGAGGAGCATCTGTACGATATGGGCTTCGAGCACTTGATAGTGGGCTACGTCGGCCTCCTCGAAAGCCCGTTCTACGTAGTGGCCCAGTCTTTCTTTATTGGCTGCGAGTGCTTTAAGCTCCTGCGGTGTGACGCGCCCTTCGTGAAGGGTCAAGAAATCGGCATAGATGAGTTCGGCCGCTTTGTGAAAGATGGTTCCCAGTGCATTGGCCTGAATCTCGTCGGGATCGGGTGCAGGCTCACGATAGCGCATCACATATTTGTAGTAGAAGCTCAGAGGGCAACGCAGATATTCACCTAAAGCCGATGGCGAAAGGCTGAGCACGGCTTCCTCGGGGTGGAGCGTGGAGCGACGCGTAAGCCGCTGTCTTAAATCGGCGGGCTTGTCAATGGCGGTGGGACGGTTTACGATGGTGTCTTGAGGCGAAACGAGCGCAAGGTGCTCGATAGGGAGTGGGCTTTCGACCAAAAGTTGGGTAAGAAAGCGCGACATTTCGCCCTGCGAGAGGCCTTCGGTCGAGGTATTGTAGAGGAAGCGCACTCGCTTGGCGCGCTGGATGAGACGATAAAAGTAGTAGGCATACACGGCCGTGCGGCGCTCAGGAGTGGTGAGCCCAAAAGCCCGGCGCAGCAGAAGGGGAATGAAGGAGTTGTCGGTCGTGTTTTGGGGTAAGTTACCCTCATTGACCGAAAGCAAAATGAGATGTTCAAAATCCAAACAGCGGGTTTCGAGCACGCCCATCACCTGCAAGCCTGCCACGGGTTCTCCGTGAAAGGGTACACTGCTTTGCCGCATGATTTGCCGCACGATGCGACGCAAGGTTTGGGCATTAACATTCAACCGTCCGCTTTGTGCGATGAGAAGCAAGCGATTGAGGAGTGCCCCCATCAGCACGTAGCCTTCGCTCTGTAAGATGTGCTCAAAGCTTTCGTCCTCCCCTTGCTGCTCCTCGGCATAAGCCAACATTTGCGTTTCAAGTTTGGCGAGAACATTTTGCAGCATAGCGCTGCTGGTGAGTCGTGTTTGCACGGCTCGTTCCAAATCATAAAATTCGCGCTCTACCAACGTGGCTGCTTGTGTATGAGCTAAGGGATAGCCCTTGGTGATGTTCACCTCTTCCACGTTCTCGGGCAGGGCATGGAGCACAGGCTGTAGCACGCGCTCATTGCACAGGACTACGGCAGTGCGCTTGGAGTCGGGAGTAAGATGGGTTTCGAGCCATGGCCCTACGCTTTGTGCCTGCACCACCTCGGTCGAGGCCGCTACCATCTCAAAATGCTGAATGTGGCGGAAGTTGTCGAAATGTTCGCGCCCCAAGGCATTGGGGAAACGCAGAAGGTTTTCGCGCAGAAATATGCCGGCTTCAAAATGCGGATGAGCAAAAGTATAAAACTCATCATAATCCCAATAAAAGAGGGCTCTATCGTTTTTTTTCAGGTGCTCCAATAGACTGCGCTCCACCTCGTCCAGAACATTGAACCCTACGAAAACAAAGCATTGTACGGCCGTGTCTATCTCTATCTCTTCCCGTTCCAATTGCTCCACGACACGACGATACAAGGCCCCCTCATAAGCCAAGCCCTCGGCTTCAAGACAACTATTGAGCTGCTCATAAAGCGGCAAGAGCGTTTCCCAAAGACGGAGGAAACGCTCGCGAATTTCACTTTTTTGTGTCGGGTCGAAATCGGCAAAAAATCGCTGCAAGACCTTCACCTGCTCGTCGGTGAGATAATCCGTTTGGTCGAGTGTCTTCAAATCTCCCAAATTGGTGAACAAAGCTCGAGCGTCGGCACGATTTTTATCGACGTCGTCAAAGTCGGCCAAGATGCGCTCGGCCCAGCCATAGAAGAGGTCGAGTGCTATATCGTCGCCCGAGAGTTGCTCGTAGAGTTGAGCTATGCGGCAAGCCGTATCGATAGAATCGTTGACCACCAAGGGAGAGAGCGAACGAAACAAAGCATCGATAGTCGTGTATCGCGGAGCCCAAACGGGATGCTGAGCATCAGGGGCAAGGAGGTATTCGTTCATGAATAGCTCCGCACGCTTGTTGGGAAAGACCACCGTCAAGCGGCTCAAATCGTTCCCAAAACGAGCACGAAGATCATTGGCTACAAGCTGAAGAAAAGGAATCATGACACGAGAGTTAGGTCGCAAAATTACCCCTTTCAGACTAAAAGCGCAAAGAAATGTGTATTTTTCTGCGCAAGGAAGGGCAAAGCTCTGCGAAAAAGCGTAACTTTGCCCACAACATTAACTACCTATCTCTCACTCATCGATATGAAAAAGACCATTCTCGTCACGGGCGGTACCGGCTTTATCGGCTCGCATACCACCGTCGAACTTCAAGCTGCTGGCTACGAAGTTGTGATCATCGACAACTTGAGCAACTCTAAGGCCAGCGTCATCGAGGGCATCGAAGCCATCAGCGGCACACGCCCTGCCTTTGAACAGGTGGACTGCTGCGACCTGCCCGCACTCGAGGCCGTGTTCCAAAAGTACCCTGCCATCGAAGGCATCATCCATTTCGCAGCTTCTAAGGCCGTGGGTGAGAGTGTAGAACAGCCTTTGAAGTATTACGAAAACAACCTGCTCTCGCTCATCAACCTGCTCAAGTTGATGCCTAAATACCAAGTACGTGGCATCATCTTCTCCTCTTCTTGCACCGTCTATGGTCAGCCCGATGCCGAGTGGCTACCCGTGAGCGAAGAAGCCCCTATCAAGAAGGCAGAATCGCCCTACGGCAACACCAAGCAGGTGAACGAGGAAATTATTCAAGACTTCGTGAAGAGTGGCGCTCCTATCTCGGCCATCATTCTTCGCTACTTCAACCCCATCGGTGCACATCCCAGCGCTCTCATTGGCGAGGTGCCCAATGGTGCTCCCGCCAACCTCATCCCCTACCTCACACAAACGGCGATCGGCATTCGTGAGCAACTCGCGGTGTTTGGCGACGACTACGACACCCCCGACGGTTCTTGCATCCGCGACTTCATCTACGTCGTAGACTTGGCAAAGGCACACGTGGCTGCTATGGAGCGCATCATGGAAAACAAGAACGACGAACCCGTAGAGGTCTTCAACGTAGGCACTGGTAAGGGTGTGAGCGTGTTTGAACTCATCAACACTTTCGAGGCCTGCACTGGTGTGAAGCTCAACTACAAGGTTTCTCCCCGCCGCGCTGGCGACATCGAGAAGGTATGGGGCAACGTAGACAAAGCTAACAAGGTGTTGGGCTGGCGTGCTGTGCACACCCTCGAAGATAGCCTTTCCACTGCCTGGAAATGGCAACAAAAATTGCGCGAAGACGGCGTAATGTAAGCCTAACAACTTTCTAACAATAGCAAATTCTCGTACAATGAACGCTTTTTCGGGCTCTGTTGTACGGGAATTTGCTATTTTTGTACCTCTCTTTTAGTCATCTACTTTTATGTATACTTCTGCTCCTTCTCCTTCCTATATTATGGAAGAACGCTTGCTTCGCCGCAATCTGTCGCTCATTAGCGATATTGCTCAGCGCGCAGGCGTAGAGTTTATATTGGCCTTCAAGGCTTTTGCCCTGTGGCGCACCTTCCCCATCTTCCGCGAATATATCACGCACACCACCGCCTCCTCGCCCTACGAGGCTCGCTTAGCTTTCGAGGAGTTTGGCAGTCGCGCGCATACCTATACTCCAGCTTATGAGGAAAGCACCTTCGACGAAATGCTACGTTGCTCGCGCGTCATCACTTTCAACTCGCTCACACAATACGAGCGCTTCTATCCCCGCATCAAGGCTTGGAACGCCAGCCATAGCGAAGACGAACAGGTGGAATGCGGTTTGCGCGTGAATCCCGAATACTCCGAAATCGAAACTGCCCTCTACGATCCTTGTGCTCCTGGTTCGCGCTTTGGTGTGCTGGCTCAGGATTTGCCCGAACAATTACCAGAAGGCATTGTAGGCTTCCATATTCACAACCACTGCGAGAGCAGTAGTCAGGCCTTTGCCAACAGTCTTCGCCATGTCGAGGCGAAGTTTGGCGCTTGGCTCGACAAACTGCAATGGGTCAATTTTGGTGGCGGGCACCTCGTGACCCGTGCCGACTATGATGTAGACCTCCTCGTGCAAACGCTGCAAGGCTTCAAAGCCCAGCACCCTATACTCTCGGTACTCCTTGAACCTGGTTCGGCCTTCGCTTGGCAAACGGGCCCACTCGTAGCGCAGGTCGTCGATATTGTAGAAAACGCGGGCATTAAAACTGCTCTTTTCAATGCCTCCTTTACTTGCCACATGCCCGACTGCCTCGAAATGCCCTATCATCCTCGCATTCGTGGAGCAGAAACACTCTCCGATGGCGAAGAAGTAGGACAAGAAACAGCCCCCACCGTGTATCGCCTCGGGGGCAATAGTTGTCTGAGTGGCGACTACATGGGCTTTTGGCGCTTTCCCTCTCCTCTTTCCGTGGGCGATACACTTATTTTTGAGGATATGTGCCACTACACGACGGTCAAGACGACGATGTTCAACGGCATTCACCACCCCGCCCTCTGTCTTCTGCACGAAGATGGGCAGCTCGAGGTGATGCGCGAATACCGATATGAGGATTATCGAGACCGCATGAACTGATTCTATCCATGGGGCACGCACAAAAAAATAGTGTGGGTTATATTTATTTCCCCACACGATGGGCATGCCTTAAACCCTCCATCCGACTTCGCTTTGTCTAAAGTAGCGAAGTTTACGCGACTTTTCCTTCCATAGCGGATGGCAACTCTTATCAACGAGTTGCCATCCGTTTTTCTTTTGTAGAAAGCACTCATATCAGTTATATATCAAGGAGTATGAAGAACGACAAAAATATTAGCTTTCAATGAAAAGGCTCTTAGCCGTGATGAGCAGGGAGCCTCAAGAATCAAAGAATAGGTATAGCTATTGGAAGTATTGAGGTGCAATTCACAACCATACTCCAGACGATACATAACTTATGTTCTCTACCTTTGGAAAGAAACCGGTAGCAAAGATAAGAAAGAAAAAGAGTATAAACAAGAAAACAGCGAAAAAACTCTCGCACAGAATGGAAGAGCGTAAGAAAAAGGCTTACTAACAGAGCAGAATCGCTTAAAAAGGCTTTCATAAGAACGAGTAAGGCGATAAGAGCTCTGTAAATCCAAGACGCAAGCGAATGATAGGGAAAGATGGCTATCAAAACAGGAATAGGCACATCAAAACACGTTTATAGCAGAATTACCTCTGCGGCTTACAGCTCGAATACACAAAGAGGAAACACTACTATTGGAAACTCAGCAGACTTGAAGAAGTGAAGAAAAAGTTTTGCAGTCCTCTCTTTGGTGACACTCAGCATCGTGAAGCACTTGGAGAAAGGGGACATACCGAACAGTGGATAGTAAAGCAAACAGGAGGAAAAAGAACGCAGTTTGAACAGCTCCCCAAACGAAAAAGACGCTCAACATTCCTGTTAAGCGTCTTTTCTTGAGCCTCTTGTCGGATTCGAACCAACGACCCCGAGATTACAAATCACGTGCTCTGGCCAACTGAGCTAAAGAGGCGGGTGGGAAAGCTAACCACATCGCGCTGCTACAACTAACTACCTTTGCTGCGATCAAGCCCTGGAGGATTCGAAAGGAGCTAGCCGTGTAGCACTTTCCCATGTGGCGTATTCCCTTAGGATTACGAGTGCAAAGGAACGACTTTTTTTTGAAACTACCAAATATCGAGAAGACTTTTTTTGTACGAAAAGTGCAAAAAGGGGACAAAAAGGGAGGAAGGAGATGCTCCGCTCCTCACAAAGACACGGAAAGCTCTAATTTCCCATCAAATTCCAGCATTTCTGTGATATGGAGAACAAGGCAAGAATATCGAGAAAGGGGAAAAGGAGAAGAAGGCAAAGCAAGCGTTTTTTCTACGTGCGTCGTAGAAAATCCTACGTGGGAAGGAAAAAATCCTACGTGGGACGCAGGATTTTCTACGTGGGAAGAAGA
>JAUNKN010000005.1 GCA_030532685.1 Bacteroidales bacterium
TGCGTCCCACGTAGGATTTTCTACGACGCACGTAGGATTTTCGACTTCCCACTTAGTCGGCAGCGCCCATCTGCTCCACATTTTCTCCACGCGCATGCACAACAAAAGCAGCTAAACCTCATTGTCGAAATTGAGGTTTAGCTGCTTGATGGTCGATGAAGAGGGGGAGAAGCTATGTCATCGCTTGATGGCTCGGTGGCGTTCAAACTCCTCCCACTGCTCGCGAGTGCGCTTCCAGCGATTGTGCGTCCAGAGCCAAAGGTGAGGGTGCTGGCGAATGCTTTGTTCCAGTGCGGTGGAATAGGCATCGGTGGCTGGATAAGGAGAATCCAAATGCGGAGAAAGATCAAGGCGACGCAACACGCAGTGATAATAGCCACGACGTGGGCGCGTAATATCGGCATAATAATAAGCGGCTCCTACCTTCGTTCCGATTTGCTCGGCACCTGGCATAAAGGAAGTGTCGTGGTGCAGAAAGGGACGCCAATGATACATCGCTTCCCACTTGGGAAGCTGATCGGCAATGAAGCCCACCATGCCCTTCTTCCCCGCTCGTTTCCACTCAATGATGGTACGTAGCGTGTGGCGCATGGGGATGTTGGTGGCTCCTGCGCGAGCACGCATGCGCAGAAAAAGACGGTCGGCCACGCGATTGTGCAGAGGATGATAGATTTGACCAAACTCGTCTGTATGTTGGGCCCAGTAGGGAAGGCTCGAAATCCATTCCCAGTTGCCATAATGGCCAAGATAGAGAAAGGCAAACTGACGGCCCTCGGCCTGCATCTCTGCTTCGAGCTGCTCGACCCCCTCAATGTGCATGCGACGCATCATCTCGGTGCGACTCATGGTCATCGCCTTGATGGTTTCGACAAAGTAGTCGGCCAGCCAATGGTAAAAGTCTTTCTCGATTTTGCTGCGCTCCTCCTCCGTGCGCTCAGGAAAGCAGGATGCGAGCTGTTGATGCACAAGCGGACGACGATAGCGCGACACATAGTAGAGCGAGGGGAAAATCAGGACATCGGACAGAAAATAGTGGAGACGCAAAGGAAGGAGAGAAAGCCCTTTCCAAAGCATCAAGAAGAAACGATATTTGAAATCTTTCATGAAGCAAAGGTAGTCATTTTCAATGTATCTATCTCGGACAAAGTAGAAAATTTAGCGACAAAGCCTGCTTCCTCGTTCCGCTTCCCGAAACGCGGCAACCGCTTCCTCTGAGATGAGAAAGCGGTTGCTCACAAAAAGAGACTGACGTCTTGGACTATTTCAGCTTGCTGCTGATGTGTCGATTGGTGCGCAGGTAACAACGCACCACGTTCAACTCGAAGGATTTTGAAATACTACAACCTCCATAGGGAAGCTGGGCTGTAAAGGTGTAAATCCCTGTTTTGTCGAGCGTAGCTCTACTGAATGATAGCTGATGTTCCGTACTAACCTCTGTTTCGACACTAGCAGTGGGATGAGTTTTGTGAGTCCATCTATAGGTCGTGCCATCGGGGAAAGGACGAGGCGTCAAGGTGTAGTCCTCGTCCTGACAGATGGTGAGTCTATCCTCGTAGAAAGGAATCATCTCATTTACGGGCTTGACTTCTACTCTCAAGGTCTTAACCGTGCCACAAGCGTCAGTCACCGTGATGAAATACACATCGTGCAAGTTACCATGAGAGAAGATCGCCAGCTTGTTGGCCTCCAGCGTCTGATGAGGAACTCCAGCGACAGAAAGTGGCTTCTGGTCTTTGTCTAACAGCTCGTACTTATAGGGCGGAGTACCAAACTTAGCCATAGCGGTAATCGTACCTTTTGTTTGCCCAGAGCAGAAAAAGCCCTGCGTAGCCAGTGCGTCAAAATCTACAGCTTTAGGAGCCCCGACATTGATTTTCAAAACACCAAAGTTACAAGTTTCGCTAAGACCAGCTGTTGCGCCAATGGCAATAGTGTATTCTCCGGGAGTTGTTGCTTTGAATATGGTTCCTCCATCTTGATAGGGCAAGGGCTTGGAGTCAAATCCAGCAGGCCCCTTGATGATACGATAGAAAGTGTTGCCGGGTTTATTGATATATCCTTCGGAGACAACCACAAATTCTCCATTATGGTTGACCTCGTAATACTGCACGACACCCTCGACTTTGAGGGTCATACCATCACAAGTTTGGACAGGAGTCGCCTTAAAACCATTGGCTCGAGATATTCCTGGGTGAACTACCTGAAAGTTTTGTTCTCCACAAGGGCCTTTATAGAGAACATTGTAGACTCCTGGCTGCAAAGTACGATTGGTGGGAGAAAGAGGTATACCTACTCTCCAATCGCGGTGGTGCTCTCCATATCGAGTCTTAAAAGTGCCTTTCAAGGGCTCGGACAACCCTGGTCCCGTGATAATAACTTCATCGCCAAGATTTCCTTGCTCGTACATGTGACGAGTAAAAACCTCCAGGATATTGGAAGTATGAGGTTGGCAAGTCTGTATATTGGGCGTATTCACCTTGAAGATGAAACCTTTGGGATTGGGATTGGAAGGATAATGAACTACACGCTGAGCTATGGGTCTAGGCTCGCCTATTCGATAAAAATCGACACGATAGCTACGCCCCGCCTGATAACTAAAGGCCTGTGTTGCCGCATTGTTCCCCAAGAGCGTTTCTTCCCATAATAAAGTGCCTTTATTAATATCATGGTATTCACCTTGGGAAAGGCCTGTAATATCGTAGACTTTGACAAGGCGTTCTTCACACAGCCTACCTTCATCGGGAGAGTCCACTGAAAGATGAAAGCGACGGATAAAAGTGTTGCAACCACGCCGTTCCTCTTTTTCCCAGTTTTCTACAATTCTTCCATAGACCAAAGGCCCTGAATTTTTCTTATACGAACGCGCATGTCTATATACGACTTGCTTACCCGAAGCATCGACCAACACCGCATCGACTCTCTGTCCATAATCTATGGTCGTGGTCCACGTATCGGCATCAAAACCTCCATTAGGCTCTACACCTCCAAAATTTTGCAATGGTCGAGTTATCTCGTAATACTTATTCCCCTTGTCATTAATAAGCGCTATGCTTTCTAAATCGGCGTATGCACCCTTCTCACTAGAGGCTTGATCGTAAGGCACAACGTAAGTACGCACAGGATAACAAAACATCGCTTTCTCGCCAGTATAAATACCCACAGAAAGTTTTACGTTATCACAAAGATATTTATGGAGAATACGTGAAGAAGGTAAAGGAACGTAAAAGTCCTTTTGCAGAATAGGCTCGTTGGGACAGTCTTTGAGACGCACGTAAAAAGTTGCCGAGGGCTCATTCTTGATGAGTTGTTCAAACTCCGCGGGAGTTTCCGTAGCCGACCATTTTCCCCAAAAGTCACTCAACTTATAGGTACCAAATGGCAGCGCAGTATAATTGTAATATCGATTCACATTCCAAGCCACCCAAGCCGTGGGGACTTTTCCTTTTGGAGCAATACCAACCTCTACATTGCCTGCATCAAACTGAGCCTTAATCTTGGGATTATTCTCTATCAAACTTGAATAGAGCTCTAGCAAAACACCACACTCTGGATAAGAAGAAGATAGAGTAGGCATGGGGTTATCTGCGATTTGCTTAGGAAAAGGCAAGCCAGGCGATTTCAATTGCACATTCGTAGTACTTCCTGCTAAACAAGCATCTCTCACCACGATCGTATGTCCTCCATTTTCAAGATTGGAAAACACGGCTGTGTGTATTTTCCCTTCGGTTGTCAAGGTAGGAGTTACAGCTTGGGGAGCTGCATCTTTGGGAGATTGAATGGTGAAGGTAAAAGGCAGTCTACCGCCTACGATCGTGAGTGTAATTTTTCCTTGGGGAGCCTTACAAGGATATGCACCATAAGTCTCCGAAAGCTTGGCTTCAATCTTCTCAAAAGGAGTATGCTCGTTAGCAATGCTATATGGTGTGGGATAAATATACTCTTCGGTCGAGTTGTCCTTGCGTTGACCTCTTACTTTTACCTTGTAACGGCCTGGGAAAAGCGAAGAAAACACATTAGAGGACTGAGCGGGAGTCACAGTTTGCCCATCCAAAGGCACCAATTCATAAATCCAGGAAGTGGATACGTAGTGGGAATAGTCAGGGTCTGTCGCATCCAAAACAATGGTCATTGTACCATCATTAGGACATTTGGCCGAAGTGGTCGTGACCGTAATAGGTATGTTACCAATACCAGTCTGGGCAACAAGTGTCAAAGCCAGGGGAAACAACAGAACTAAGAATATCCCCCTCAGCCAAATCTCCCAATAGGTATGGCGTCGTCTCGTGTTCATAATGCAAGGTGTTATTTCTCAACAATGGCGATATTTATGTAGCTTTTCTCCGTGGGAGAGGTAGAAACCGAATAAGTCATCACGCCCGCGGACGAAATGCTTTGCACGGTCATTACATCTCGATCATACTCTGTCACGATGTAATGATAATCTTCAGGAGCACCAACAGTAAAGAGAGGAACGGCAACTCCCGTACTACTCAACCAATTGGGATTCCCACTTTGAGTACCAGTTTGCTCTACCTGTTTTTTAAACTCAGCATAGAGATCTACTGTTTTATTCATATTAAATGGTGGCTTCATATCTATCGTGATAGAGGGCATCCAATACCACGTTTTAGGACGTTCCGCACCTGCCGAAGACGAAACCCACTTGGTACCATCATTATAATAAATACCTGGTTTTACATCATTGGCCGTAGCTGTATTGTAAACAAACATTCCTGCCACATGCTGTGTAAGAGGTGCTGCTTCAGTCGTTTTTGTTAAAGCAACACGAGGTAAAAGCACTCCCTTATCTGTGGCACTAATGTCAAGAATAGCATTGGCGTCAGGAGTTCTTGTACCAATACCTACCCTATTACTGGGAGTTGTACTCTGAGCATAAGTGTGAAGAACTGCTCCAAATAGACATACTAACAGGAGCACAAAAAAATGTTTTTTCATAATGAGGTGAGATGGTATAAATAAGTTTTCGATAAATAAGGCCAGACTCTACATCACAAGTTCTATACTACTCGTGCCGAGAATGTTGGGTACAAACATCTGTTGCAATAAAATCAAGCTATTCTTTACAAGGACGGAAAGAGAGACAGAAAGGTAAAACAGCCAAACAACGGAAGTAGAAAAAAGAAAAGGACACAAGCCAAGCCTATGAAAAAATATAAGCTCTAAAAGTCTCACGGAAATCAAAAGAGACATTGTATAAGTAACAAGACCTCCATCTGGCAAAGCCACACGAAACGGGATAGAAGGTAGACACTGGGGGAGCAACCACCCACAAGTGTAAAATAATCTTTATACAAGAATTTTGTACAAAGGTAATCGGATTAAATACAATCCGCAAAAATCAACACACTATTTTACATAACAACAAAAACACTTAACACATATCAAGCAAAAGACAAGAAAAATAAAACTTCATTAGAAAATACGCTTCCAAACGAAAACCCTCTCTTTATTCCCATCAATTAGTAGATAAGTCTGAATAAAAGACATCTAAAAACAAAAAGCAACAAAAGAAAACACTATTCAAAGCAAGGAAAGAACAATGTGGTTCTGCGCTGAGTAACACAAACGAGAATACCTTGTGATATACTCGTTAGGGAGTACAATAAAAAAATAAAAACCACCTCAATCATAGAGATTGAGGTGGTTTACCTTGTTTAAGCTCTGAAAGAGCGGAAATATTTTTGGCGATTACTTCACAACGGCCTTCTTACCATTGATTACATAAACACCAGCAGGGAGATTCTTCGTGCTGCTCAAACGTTGACCAGAGATCGTGTAGATACCTGCAGCCTTAGCACCAGTATTGCTAATGATAGCACCAGCGATAGAAGTAATTACACCGTTTGTGGGCAAGCTCTTAATTCCCTTTGCAGTAACAGCGGGAAGTACACCAAAGTAACCAGTGTTGGCAGCAACATTGTCGTTACCTTCACCGAGGAGAACCTTCGTACGATCGGTGCTAAACACACCATAGTCCTTACCTACCTTCGTGCTCTCGAACACACCTACGAGGCCTTGCATAGGCTTGGTATCGCTTACCACGGGCTGAGTAAGAGGCTTGAGTTCCTCTACAGTCGTTGCGGTGGGATAAAGACGAACGGTCGTTTCCTCGTTGGCCTCACCAGGAATATAGATGTAAGCCACACCAGCCTTCAGTACCTCAGGAGCTTGAGCAAGCTCAATTTCCATAGTGCTGCTGTTCTGACCAGCTACGGTGAAGAACTTAGCCTTATCATCACCGAAGGTCTTCACTTCGATAGGCAGAGTGATAATCTGAGGAGCAGTCTTGCTTTCAAGTTCGTGGAGGTAACCTGCAGCAATATCCGTAGGAGCACCTTCTACGAAAGTGAAGGCAGAGTTGTCGTTCTTGTTAGCAGAGTTCCAAAGCACGAGGTCGAAATTAGCACCAGGCTGTGCATTGAGGAACACGTGGTCACCAGAAGCATCATCCTTAGCAATCTTAATATTGAATGCACCAGGATACTTCGCAGAGATAACTTCGAAGTAGTAGGGCTCATCGCTCTGACTCATCGTACGAGTATTCTTGACAGGAGCCAAGTAGAGACCAGTATAGATGTTCTTGAAAGTGTAACCCTTTTCGGTCTTTTCTGCACTCCAGAAAGAGTTAAGCTGACCATCGAAGTTACTATCGGGAGAATAGGTATCAGCACCTTCGTCTTTCTTCAAACCACCGTTACGGAGGAAGTTCTTACGAGAAGAGCTGGGAGCATAAGCAAAGCGATTCGTGTTAGAAGGTGTACTACTCATGCTTTGGATACGCAAGATACCATTCTTAGGCATGTGAAGCTTGCTATTGAAAGCATCAGTTCCTGCACTAAGTTTAGACAACAGATCCGTTACCTGAGCAACAGTAGGTTGACCCTTCTTTTGGATTTCATTGAGCTCATTTTGTACGGCTTCAATAACCGACTTATAAGCTTCTTGAGCACCAGACTCATAGAAGCCGAGGCCATCACCTTCTTCTGCGGCTTCTGCAAACGCCTTAGCACTTGCGAGAGCGGTAGTTACCTTGGTAGGATCGGGGAATTGCTTCATGAACTCCTCGTAAGCTTTCTTAATAGCTTCAATTTGTTCATCAGTAGCCGTACCCTTATCTACCATTTCCTTACTCTTAGCGATTTCGTTCTTCAGATTGTCCACCAAGTTTTTGGGAACAGAAGCGATAAGAGAAGCCTGTTCATCGTAGGCACCATAATAGAGACGGAACTCAGAGCCATGGTAGAAACCATTATTGCTGGGCCAGTTATCATCAAGCACACGACTAATCACAACGATACGGAAGTACTTGTACTTCTGAGCCGACTTAAAGTAGGCAGTACCAGCTTGATTAGCTTGCTCTGTTCCATCGGTCTTAACTACAGAATAAGGATACTCGAAAGTTGTAACTCCAAGAGAGTCCCAACCCTGATCCTTCTTCCAATAGTCGTAAACCGTCGTTACGCTACCATCTTCGTCATTCTCAACGTCCTTCTTATTCACCAGAAGAGCATCGTCTGAGTTAGAACCGTAGATCGCAACCTTTTTGGGAGCACCACGATTGTTGCCTAAGCGCTTGATCCACTTCATCAACAGAGCATCCATCTCAACTCCAGGCTTAACTTGGAGGTAGTGAATACCACGACCAGGCCAAGCTTCTCCACCGCCATGCCATGTAGAGTGGAAATAGGATTTCTCATTATCGCTAAGCTTACCATCAAGGAAAAGGCCTATATCTGTACCTTCCTCAGAGTCGAACATAGGACAATCGAGTTGTTCCTTATCTGTTACAAGACCATCTACTCCATTTTCAATAGAATATGTTCCATTGGTAGAAGATTCGATTTTCTTACCAGTAGCATCAACACCCATGTAACTGTATCCCTTATCGAGAGCAGCTTGAGCCTTGTTCATTTCTGCTGCAAGAGCCTTATTACGCTTAGGTTGAGCAACAGCAGCTACGATATCTTTCACTTGATTTTCTTGAAGAGCACGTACTTTCCAGCAAGAACCAGCTACACGATAGTCCCAAGCAACAACATCGGTAGTCCCCTGTTGTGTATGGATACCGGAGAACTTCGCAGGTGAAGGAGCACCTTGCTCGGTGTACTTCACAAGGAGAGGAGAATAGAAATTAAAGTTACCAGGGAATTCCTTAGAAGCTACGATAGTGTAAGCAACCTCAGGTTCCTTAGTCATCAAAATACGTGATGAGGCACTACCATTTTTACCAATGTAATTGCCTGTTTCTGCATTTTGGAAGAAGAAGAGGTCATTGCCATCTTCGTCTTTCTGACCTGCATCAACAACCTTCCAAATATACTTGGCATATTCGTAAGTATAGCCCTTGCTATCCAATTCCTCGAAACTAAAGTTAGGCTGTTGATTAGTCTTTGCAGACCAACGGAGTTGCATATCATTAGCGTTCAAGGCGTTTCCATCGTACAAGGCACCATCATCATATCCACTCTGCTGACCACCATAGGGGTATACCTTGGGCTTATCTGTACCCCAAGATTCCTCGTTGGCACGGAAAGAGTAAACGATGTAATAACCAGCCTTCAAGGGAATACCAGAAGTAACGAACTCTTCATAAGCCTTGGGAAGCTTGTCTGCAAGGTCATCCATTTGGTCGTCCGTAAGAGTTGCTCCGCCATCGCGCAAGGACTTATATTGTTCCCAAAGAGCCTTAAGAGCGGCGTGCTTATCTGCGGAGTATTCACCAGAATTATTACCAGGAGTAAAATCACGGAGAACATCGTCCATCAAATCACCAGCACCCTTAGTCAGTCCGTCTACTACGTTGTCCAAAGATTTACGTGCATCACTTTGGGTAGCTTCAAAAATGCACCAAGTATTGCGGTTATAGTTCGTTCCCTTGTCAGCAGAGCCTGTAGCTTCATTATCTGTGGGGTAGTGAAGAAGGAAGTTGTATTGAGCATACTTATCTTCCTTATCCTTGCTCTTTGATACGTATTCAGAGATAACTACAGCGCCACTCGCAAGCGTGCTGTTAGTAGGATTGTAAGCAATTTCGTTCAGTTTCCATTGCAGGTCTGCATTATCCTGATCCTTTGCTTCCTTAATCCAAGCATCGATACCTGTGAGATTAACGGGTTGAGGGTCGGGAGTTGCATCGGTAGGGTCTGGGGTATAAGAGTAGGTCTTTGCACCATCAATACCTACAGCATCTTTCACAACGAGCTTCCAAGCACGATCCTTCTGTTTGGTATAGAAAGAACCATTGGTTATCTCTGCGAGATATTCACCGTTTTGGCGCTTCAAGTTGTAAACAGCCTCTCCGTTAGGACCAGTCACACCTTCTACGGCTTCAAAGGTGTAGACATTGTCTACTGACAAGTAGGTAGTATGCGAGAAGTTCGTACCAGACAAGAAGCTACTAGATCCTGCCGAGAACGAGTGACCAGCTTGCAGAGCATAAGTCTTGCCCGTCGCAATGGTGGTGGCATTAGCTTGCTTCAGCTGATCATGAGTCCAAAAGCGACCTGCAGAGGCGCTGGACACACCTGCCACAAGGAAAGTGACGGCTGCGAGCAAATTGTAAACCTTTTTCATTGAGTGATAAAGATTAAAGTGAAACTTTGAGTTGATAGAATTTTCCAGCAAAGGTAAAGAAAAAAAATCGCCCCCTCAACTTTTTACAGAAAAAAACGACAGAATAGGCGATTTTTCTAAATTGAGAAGGCAAAACAAGGCAGATAGCTTCTGTTTTTCTATCTAAAATCTTAAAACGCAAGCTCTACATTACAGATAAGATTTTCGCAAATAACAAACAAAGGACATCACTACAATGATTTGCAATGATGTCCCTTAGAAGAAAATAGACTCAACGGAGAAAGAGAACAATACCTCTCAGGCAAACTACTTCGTTGAAGTTTGTTTTACTTGAGCTGTATTCGCATTCAAGATGCGATAACGCGGCTGTTGCTTTTTCGCTAAGAACTTATTGTGTCGTTCTGCTTTGCGCTTAGCCATCTGCTTGCGCTTCTCACCACGCTCTTTCCATTCTGTCATTGTATAATAATTACCAGTGACAGGATCGAGCAATTGTAGTTCGGGAAGAATATTCTCTTCATTAGTCTGAGAATTTGGCGCAGGAACGCCTCTCCCCATCAATGTTACCTCAACCTGTGCAACGCCAGAGCGTATCATATCTATTTCTCGAGCTGCAGCTTTGGAAAGGTCTATGATTGTGTTGCGGCGATAAGGGCCTCGGTCAGTGACTTTCACTACGACCTCTTTACCATTCTTCGGATTGCGCACATGCAGAATCGTTCCAAAAGGAAGCGTCTTGTGAGCGCAAGTGAGCGAGTCTTGATTAAAGATTGAGCCATCTGCAGCACGACGGCCGTGCCACTTATCACCATAGTACGTAGCATTACCTACTATCGATTGAGCTTGCAGTGTCAATCCTAAACAGAGAACAGCAAAAAGGGTAAGAAAAAGATGTTTGATGTGCATTTTGTATTGTTTGCGACAAGGCAACGACAGAAAGGAGCATCTTGAAATCCAAGCAGCTATTGATTCGTCGCGGGCACAACATCCCAAAGATGAAGGAGTTTTTGTTACATCCAAACAAGAACTCGGCCAAGTCATATTATCGAGGGCAAAGATAAAGGCAAAGCGTGATGCCAGCAATCTTTTTTGCTATTAAATCTCCGTTTTAACCTTTTATCCCACCAATTTTGCAATCTCCTATTTTACAATTTGCGATCAAAAAGACTCCATCTCTGCCTACCAAAAAGCAAGAAAAACGAATCTTTTTAGCGTTCAACATTGAGAATGAGCGAATTAGAGTTCCCTCTAAATTCTGGCGAAAACACAGCCTCGAGCGTAGCAATACCAGCATCGTAGCGCCCTTGCAATGTCACAATCATTTCATCGGTCATCGTGTGCTTCCCCTTAGAAAGGTGTTCAATAAAATACTCGTTTTTATCATCACGCACCCAACGATAGTGAGGTATCGTTCCAGTCCAAGCCATCCCTGAAAGAGGACGGAGTGTCTCGAAACATGCAGGACGTGTGCTATGCAGCACTAAATGGTCAAAATCGCGTGTTGCATCAAGATCATAAACCCAGCGCACACGTTGACCTACTTGTAACACCTCCTCGTCCTTTGCGTCGCGCCAGACATCGCCTTGTTGCAGTTGTAAACGACGACCAATGCGCAATTCTTTCCCTTTATTTAGTACTTTAGTAGCTGGAAGTCGATATTGAGCTGTCACACTTCCCCAAGCCAGTCCTGCATTCGCGGTGTCTGGATGAGCGAGTAGCGCAAAAGCGGCATTGGTCGTAGCTCTTGAACTCTTCCATTGTTGAGTGCGTTTACTTTGCAGCAACCACAGTCGCATTTCATCCACAATCTGATGTACGGGAAGTTCACCCACCTTATCCATCTCCTTTTTTAGAGTGGAGAGCGCCTCCATGGCAAAGGTCTGTGTTGTGATACGATAACTACTCCACCCTTCAAAAGCACGCTCTGTATCAAAATAGCGTCCCATTTCAGGAGAATAGACCGTATGTTCTACAAGGCTTTGAAGCGCCAGTCTTGCCTCCTCTTTATATTGAGTTTCTGCCAAGATTGTAGCGATCCCACTTTTGCCATACATGGTAAGCATCTTGCGATGCTTGGAAATCTGCTCCAGCAAATATAGAGCGGAGGAGCTAAAGGGCTTACCCATCAAACGACAACTATAGAGATAGCGGAAGAACCAATCTCTCATGTAAGGTTCGCGATTGGGTTCTTTCATACGCAACACTTCACTGGCCATCTCTCCTCCTAAGTAGTCCATTGCACTTTGGATGAGATAGTCATAACGAATATTGCCCGTCAAATACCGCAGGCGGGCCAAAGTCTGCACAATGTCGCTTGTAATCCAAGTAGAACCATACATACCTCGGTACCAACCCCATTCACCATTTTTCATCTGTAGTTCTTGGAGTTTTTCCTCAGCCGTTCTGCGCTTTTCTTCCCATTCTTCGGCAGAAAGTGGCATTTCAGCCTTCAACAATTTGAGCAACTCCAAAGCATAGAGCGTATTCGCCCAGTCCGTAGAAGACTGCCCTTGCACTTTTAAGAGTTCAGGAAGCACCTTTTTCACTTCGCCTCTTGCATCCTTACAAGTATCAACTACAATGTGAGGATGCACACCTGTCTCAAGTTGTTCAAGCAATTGCTCGCGCGCAATCTGCACCTTTTGAGCGTAGTCTTCTCCTGCTTTCACCGTGAAAGGTTGTGCATGCGTGAGCGTTACAAAACGTGAGAGCACGGGGAGGCGATGCTCTTCGCCATCGCTATACTGTTTGCTTTCGGCCACGAACTTCACAATAAGCTCATTCTGTCCGTCGGGCACAGCATAGGTAAAATTGAATGTTTGATTTCGCCCTGCAGCCAAATCGAACTTCTCGTCAAAGCGAGCAACTTGCTTTCCATTCTTGGCATCCATAAGTGTGCAACGCAGCCTTCCTTGTACTGACAAGGAATCTGTGTTGTGCACTCGACAAGGAATAGTGACTTGGTCGCCTTCGCGCACAAAGCGGGGCAGCGTCGTTTGCGCCGTAAATATCTTGCGAGCAACAATGCGTTCGTGCAGCAAACCATGGTTCATATCCTTGTCCGTGGCCAACACCGAGAAGTTCCAAGCCGTGAGCTGTTCAGGAAGCGAGAATCGCAGCGTAACTTCCCCTTTCGTGTTGGTGCGCAAACGAGGAAAGAAGAAAGCCGTTTCCTGAAAGTTCTTGCGCAACGACAATGTCGATAACAAAGGAAGCGGGCGATCGTTTTTCTGGGTTTTGAGTGTGGACTTTCCTCGCAGCATAACCTTATGTTCCTCACTCTCTGCCAAACGGGTATCGCTACTCAGACTAACGCCTCCAACCATTTGCATACGGTAGGGCATCGGGGCGTCGTAGGAATAGTCCAGCATAGATGCATTCCAACGCGTCCATTGCCAACGAGGACTTGCGATGGACATCACATCTTTGGAATAAAAAAGATTAGGCAAATGAGCAGTATATAGATTCCACCATCCTTGCGGCATCAGACGAGGAAAAGTGAGCGGAAACTCCCACTCACGGCGCACGAAGGCATCGAGAGCTCCATCATAAAGGCGCGCCATCACATTGGCTTCCACGGGGCTACCATCAGGACGAGTCACACGTAGCGTCCATTCTTCAAGCTGTCCGGGAGTAAGCGTAGAGCGGAAAGTACGCCACGAAAGCAGTAAACGTTTATCTGGCTCAGGGCGACGCAGTTGTGCAGAAGCTTTGTAGAGTCTACCCTCCTTGACAAAAGCAGCAAGGAGTTGGGCCCCGTCGCCCATACGTTCTTCCCAAGCATATTGTAGGCTGAGGCTGTCCTCCACCTCAACTACACGCTCCTCAAGTACACCCCCCTTGTCGCCTACAAGTGTGATCAACAAGTGGCAAGGAGAGGACACTCGCAGGGTAGCTTCCGTTTGCAGCTTATTGGGCGTAATGTGCAGAAATTCTTTCGTTTCTGCTCCATCATTCCAAGGAGTTTTGCTTGCATAAAATAGATGGTTATAGCTCGTATGTTGCAATTCACCATTATCGGCAAGCGCCTCAGCCGAGATTTCAAGCTGGTAAGCCTTGCCATATTTTGCGACTTTTGTTGTATTCACCTTTAAGACAAATCGTCCTTCGGCATCCGTGCGCAAGGTGTCGCGTTGTTCTATGTTCAATCCACTCTCCACTCCCCACTTGGGTGTGCCATCGACCAAAGTGCGCACCTGCACCTCGGGCAAGGGTACCCCATTGTGCGCCACGACCTGTCCTCGGAGCACCAATTCTTCGCTTAGTTCTGCATTTTCAGAGAGAGGGTCTATTTTCACTTCAAACGTCGGGCGTTTGTATTCTTCGACATAGACAAAAGTTCTCTGCCCTTTCTCCGCTGTACTCAACATAAGCATACGTACACGAAGATGCTTAGGAATTGCATAACGGGTAGCGAAAGCTCCCATCTCGTCGCTCTCGACTTGCAGGGTATCAAGCGTTGAAAGATCGTCCTCGCCCACATTCTTTACGAGGATTGTCCCTTTCCATCCCTTTTCAGCAAGGGTATGTTCTCCCTTTTGAGCAAAGACGATACCAGAAATTTCTACCTGCTGACCAGGACGATAAATCGCACGATCCGTGAAGAGACGGCACACGACTTTATGCTCTGGCTCTTCATGAACCAAAGGTCCGAAATTCACCTCTTCCTCGGGCAATGCTTGTGGCCAATAGATCGCATCTTCGGGAGCTACCAGAGGAGCTCCCGTACGCAGATCCACCCAATGCCGTCGACGCTCTGCCACCGAAGCCGAGCGGAGCACTGCATCTATCGGGAAAGCCGTAGTCGCAAATGCCAAGGAGAGATGCTCACGGCGACCATCGGCAAGCACTTCCAGTATATAGACTCCCGCACTGGGAAATTGCAAGGGCAGCGAGTCGCGTAGTTGTTTGTGGGCCTCTCCTTTAGAAAAGACGCGCGCAACTCGTGCCACTTCCTGATGAGGCAGGGTGCGCAACAATCCCTCCAGCTCCGTGCGGTCAGAAATCACATTTTTATAGTAACCATAAAGGCGGTTATCTTGGGCATCTATACTTGTGAGTCGATGCAGTCTCAACTCAATCTTACGCAAATTATTGTAGCGCAGCAAGGCATGGTAAGTTGTAGCTGGATAGAAAGGCACTCTCTCTCCTTTGATTTGTGAGTGTTGCCAAGTTAGTTTGAAAGAGGGAGCCTCGCGACGTTGCACATAATTGTAGAGTTCTGCGGCAGCCTTTCGGCCGTAGCGGGTCAATCCGTCCTTAGCCAGCACAAAAGCGCTGTCGGTCGAAGTGTAGAGGTCTATGAGTCGCGCATAGGTCTCGGCATTGTCTTTCAAAGACAAGTAGCGCGAACGTAGCTGCTCGAGATAAGGACGCTGCTCGTTGCGCGGTAGCCTATCACTCAGTTCCAAAGCCATGTGCAAAGCGGCACGAGAACGCTTTTGCTCCTCATAGGTTCTCACTGCTTGTTCCAAAAGCATGCGGCGCTGCTTTTGGCTCAATCTTTCTGTCGACAACATAAAGGCACTGAGCAAGTCGTCTTGAAAAACTGCACGACTCTCCGCTCCGCTCTCAAAAAGCGGAGCATAGCGTGTCGCACTGGTACGTGACAGCAAAGACATATCGGCCAGAGAGGCCTCTATGAGCTGACGAGCTCGTCGTTGTTGAGCAGTATCCTCATAGGCTCTGTGCTCCGCCAGCCACTGTCCCAACACATTCTGCCACAGCGCCCGCTCCACGGGATTTTTCGTTTGGCGGAGGCGTTGTTGCATCTCCTCCAAAACTCTCTGCGCACTATCGGGAGAGATCGCATGCAGCATTGTAGCTTCCATCACCGTAGCCCGAATGAGTTGGCCTACATTTTTCTCTTGCAGAGCTGTGCGCTTAATCGCTTTTAGCTCTTGCAACACGGTTTTAGGAAGGTCTTTGCGGTGAGCCTCCTCTACCTTCGCCCAGCGCCCTGCATAGTTTTGTGCAAACAGGCCAAAGGTCGTAAAAAGCAGTAGAAGAAGAAAGGAAAATCGCTTCATAATCATACGTATGAATAACAAAAGGTGTTGAGGGCGAATTTAGGGATAATGGTCGAACTATCCAATTTTTACCCCTCTTTTTATACAACTTTGGATTCTTCTCCAAGAAGAGGAGAGGTCGTTAATAAGATTCGGGACCCACTTACCTTCGACTTTCTCTGTCAGTTTTGAAGAAAAAGTTTTCAAGATAAGTTCGTCCCGAATTGAGTAAGAAACAGCTCTACAAGCGCACAAATTGTCGACGTCCAAGTCCTAAATCGATGCTCCACTTGCGCAGGTAGTGTTTCAAGCACCAACGCCATGTCTTACGCGCACTCGTATGCTTCCAAGGTGTCATGGCTAAATAGCGAAAATAGTCGTGGCGGTGGGGCAACAAACAACGATAAGCCCAAGGCTTGTCGATAGAGGTGAAATGAACAATGGCTGGGTCTTTCAATTCTTCACGAAGCTGCGGGTCGTCTAGACCTGCGAGCGTGGCAAACTTGATACGATAGCACAGCGATTGCGCATTGTAAATGAGCGAAACATACTTGGCTCGCCCTGCCAGGACAGCGTTCAGCACATCTTGATCGTCATAGATGATGTGGGTATGATGTTGCTGAAAATAATCGATACACTCCTCTATCAAACGATGCTCGCGCCAATAGTCCAAATTCAGCAGCAGCACTCCCGAATTGAAGTAGCCCAAAGAAGCTTCATAGCCCAAATAGCCAGCCCGATAGTCGGCATCGTCATTGATATCTCTCACCACTGCAGCGGCCCAGCCGTCCAAGTCCATATCGTAAAAGGGGCGGAGATTTCGGCGCACGATTGTATCGCCATCCAAATACAACACTCGCTTCACCTCCGACGAGAGCAGCTGGGGGAGAAAGATGCGGTAGTAGGCCGCCTTGCTCAATCGATTGGGGTCGGAGGTTACATGAAAGCGCTGCGACTCGGCCTCGGTAATTGCATAGAAATGAAAGCCTGCTCCCATCGCTTCACAGTGTTGTCGTATCAGGCTCAAATTGGCCTCGCTCATTTGCTGCGCAACAAGATGCACCACGACTTCTCCTCGCGGATGATGGGCAATGACAGAAGTCAGCGTTGCTGCCGTATGGGGCAAATAGTTATCGTCGCAGCAACAAGCTACGTGTAAGCGATGAGACATAAGGAGAAGGAGGATTAGGAAAGAGAAGTAAGATGATTGTACAAAGCATGCGCACAGGACACCGACATTTTGCGAGCAAACAAGCAAGGGGAGGCCAAGAGCTCAGGCAGATCTTTGTCTTGCCACACATAGGGTTTGCCACGCTCCCAGTCGATCAGCCGCATCGTTCCGCGCTGAGCGTTGTGTAAGTCATAGATATTGCCAGCCAAAGGCGAATGAATGAGCAATGTTTGCTTATAGATTTCGTCGGGAGTGATGGTGTGACGATAAGTGCGGAGAATAGCAGCGCGCTGCTCCAAAAGGAGTTCGACAAAAGCTGGAGTGATGCTACACCAGTTGTAGCCATTGCGAAAATGCCCGAGGTCATAGCGCTGGTAGCGCAAGCGCTGCTCCATGCTCAGCACGGCCTTGCGGATGGGATTGGTCAGTCGGTGGCGCCAAAGGTGCTTACGTTTGTTCATGTAGGCGGCAAAAAGCGTATGGCGGCCTATCTTGCGGTCGAGCGTTCGGTGCTGTACCGTTTCCGTATTCCAAAATCCCACAAACTCTTTTCCTTCATGGCGGTCGAAAAAATCGAGAATTTCCTCAATGGGTTTGAGCGGCATGTCTACTCCCGAAAGCAGGTGGTAGTGAGCAAACCCTCCCATTTCATGAGCCGCAGCAAACAGCCGTAGTTCCACTTTTACCTGAGAGATGTCGGCCCAATAGACCTCTTGCGAGGGAAGCAGCGTAATCGTAGCTTGGGGCAATCGAAACTTTCCAAAAAGAGCCTGCATCGCTTTGGCGCGTCGATCAATGTGCAGAAAGATGTGGCTGCGCTCATGGTCGAGCAGCAGGAGCAGTGTGCGGAGCAGTTCGGGATTGTCGTGTGCGTAGATGAGAAAAGCGTGTCGTTTCATGCTTCAGGAGGAAAGAGTGTTTCGAGTTGTGCAAAAGCACGTACCATCGTGTCATCGCGGCGAATGGCTCCGCAAGCTCGCAGTTCGGTTTCGCAGTGTGTGCCCACGATGCGGTCGTATTCGGCTTCGAGTCGTCCTTGCCGATACAGGTCGAGGAAGTAGCGCCAATGACGTCCACCATGCCGCGAGGGGTTTCGCTCCAACTGCTCTCCGCCATTCACCACTTTACGTACAAAAGCCTCTCGTCCCAAATGGTTGTAGTGATAGATGCAGATGGTGCTCTGCCGTTGCAGTTGGGGCATCATTTTCACCTTGTGGTTGCCCATGGCAATTTGCACATAGCTCGCGGTGCGATGCATCACTTTGTGAGGGTGAGGGCCAAAGATACTGTAGAGCGAGAGGTCCAAGGCTTGACGTATGGGGCACTCGTGTGCCGTTTCTTGCCATTGGTCAAAAGGTAGGTGCTCCTGCGGTCGCATCCCTACCACTTCGCAGCGCAACACATTGGCACGCGTGGCAGAGATTTCGTCTTTAAGACTACCCGTAGGAGCATACCAAAATTCGTCACCATCGGCATTGATCACCCAGTCCGCTCCATATTTTTCCTTCGCCAAGAGCACCATGCGGTGCACCCAACGCTTTTGCTGATAGTCCTCGCCAGGCTCGTTTATCGCTTCGAGCACCCATCCTTTCCGCTGATAGCGCGCTATGATGTCGGCCGTGCCATCGGTCGAATTGTTGTTGGTGATGATGAAACCATCGACCCCCATCATGCGGTGAAAGCGCAGGTTGTGCTCCAGCAGTTGCGCCTCGTTCTTGACCAGTAGGGTCATGATGAGCCGCGGCTGCGGTGTGGTGCGCAGTGTACGGGGCAGTTCGCCCAAAGCACGAAGAAAGGCAAGAAACATAGGGGGAATGGGGAAAGATGAATCGTTATTGTGTGCTTACTTGGAGCCAACTCGGAGGTAGGATACTCGTGTCGTCGCTCTGTTTGGTCCAGCGGTTGGGGGCAACAACAAGTTTGTCGGCACGAGGGTTGAGCCATGCGCCCCACCAAGAAAAGGTGCTATTGCTGATGATGTGATGGCGGCAGCGACTCATGAGCATCATGTCTTGCCAAGAATCCTCGCCCGTGTTCCAATCGACATAGACCGTGTCGGCAGGAAGGGCAAGCTGTTCGCGCACCCATTGCATATCGTCGGAAAAGACGTAGAAGCGCGGATTTTCGACCCGCTTGCGCACGGCGGTCAGTGCATTGCGAAAATAGGCCTCGCTGCACACTCCTCCCACCGAGGCAAAATGTTGAGGAAGGAGATAGTCGCCACGGCGCACATGGAGCGAAACGGAGCGAGATTCACGCGCCAGCGCATCGGCCTGGGCGATGCTTTGGGCATTGGCTTGCGTCATGTCGAAAGTGAAGGCCTTGCGCACCTCCTCCTCGATGTCGAGAAAGTACTTCTCGTGCTGATAAAAGCCCTTGAAGTAGAGCAAAGGCCAGCCCTGTGGCTCACGATAGGCACGCAGGCTACCGCCCTGCTTGCGCTCCAAGATGGTGCGGAAGAAGAGAAACTCCACCACCTTCTTGAACGCCTGCGGAAAGCACACTTCTGTGCGCGGCAGGCCAAACACGCGGTGCATCTCATAACCATGGTGCACCTTGTAGTGTTGCATGTCGCTCAGGTCAATATAGGTATGGGGGAAATCGCGGCGCATGCGCAAATAGAGGGCATAGATGAACAGCTGATTGCCCAAACCGCCCGTCATTTTGATGAGTCGCATAGCTTAATTTTATATCCTGCGGTCCTCGCCCATACCGCAATTAGTTTGTACTTTTGTAATCTCATTGTCTCTCCTTCCTATGGCACTTTCTTCCCTTCCTCTCGTGAGTATTGTTACGGTGTGTCGCAATGCCCAAACGACCATCGAGGCCACGCTTCGCTCAGTGCTCCACTTGCACTATCCTGCGCTGGAGCAAATCGTCATTGATGGGCTTTCTACCGACGGAACGCTCGAGGCGATAGAGCGTCTGGCCTCCAGCTTTCGGGAGCGTGGCATAGCCTTGCGTGTTGTGAGCGAAAAAGATGCAGGCATCTACGATGCGATGAACAAGGGTGCGGCCCTCGCTCAGGGCGAGTGGGTGTGCTACATGAATGCAGGCGACAGTTTTGCACAGCCCGAGGTGTTGCAGCAACTCTTGGGGCAGCCTCTCGGAGAGAATTGCGGGGTGGTATATGGGCAGGTCGCCTTGCGCAAATCTTTTGGCGATGTGGTGATGCGTCCCAAGCCCATCGACTACCTGCGCAAAAAGATGGCTTTTTGTCACCAAGCGTCGCTGGTGCGCACGGTATTGTTGCAGGCACAACCTTTCGACCTTCGCTATCGCCTTGCAGCAGACTATGCATGGTTTCGTCGCTATTGGAAGAGCGGGGGCGGCTTCCAATATCGCGAGGTGGTCGTGGCCATCTTCGAGGCCGAAGGGGGAGCCTCTTCCTCGCAGCGGCTGCGCGTGAATCGTGAGTATGCTCAAATTCGTGGCATCGACCACACTTGGGCCTGGCGCTTGCGCTACGCCTGGAAGTGGTGCACGGTGCAGCTCAAGGGACTTTGGCGCAACTGCATTCCGAAATCATGGAGCGAGCAGTTGCGTGCGGCCAACTACAAACGCTTGCAGGCGCGGCGATGAGGCGAAGCGGTGTTTAGTTTTTGCGGAAAAGCAGGCTGTGTTCTTCATGAAGGAAACGGGCAACGCTCGCCCACCCTCCTACGTGGGAAGGAAAAATTCCTACGTCCCACGTAGATTTTTTTGCTTCCCATTCCCGACGACTCGTCACGTAGACGGGTCGTTGTTGTTTGTACACAATGGTGTAGGATTGGGCAAGAAAATGTTTCGGGGCGGAAGGCTCACTTTTATCTCCGCGTTTCTCCCTCTGCTCGCGCGCGTGCGCGCCCGCACACCCTTAGAACAAACGACTTTTTCCTTCCACTCCTTCCACAACACAAGAAAACTCATTCATTATCAATCGCTTGGAAGTGTAAGTAAAACAAGGTTCTAAAACTACGGATGTACACGAACCTACACAAAGTCGCGAGTCTCTCTCGCCTCTCAGTTGCCCTCATCGGTCGCTTGTGGAAGCAAAGTGGAAGCAAAATCGTGTTTGCTTCCATCTCTTTTCCTCCTCATTTTCAACACAATACTTGAAAGTATGGAAGCAGTGGAAGGAAAAAACTTGACCTTATATAGGGGGTACGCGCGAGAGAACGGCTCTCCAAGGCGCAATGGGCAACAAAGCATACGTAGCTTGATTGGGCACTTCGGGATTGTGCCCTCCTAAGAGGGAGAGCCCTCCTATCGTTCGCCCGTGTGATACTGCTGCATGATGCGCAAACAAGCCTCGGCATCGAAACCACGGGCTTCGGCATAGGCTTCGGCCAGGGTGCGTAACATGGCAGGCGTAGCAGGAAGACGCAGGAAGTTTTTGCAGCCCTGCTCCCTATCGACCTTGCGAAAGCGAATGCGGTTCAGATCGAGCAGATCGGAATGGATGCTCCCATCGGCCTCGCGCCTCAAAAGGATGTTGCCACGAGAGAAGTCGGAGTGCAACCAACCACGCTCATGGAGCTGGGCCGCCACTTGTGCCACGTGGCGCAAATAGTCGTCGCGATGCGGCAGGGCATCGTCCATAAGGGCCATGTAGGGGAGAGGACAGCTGCTGCGCAGCGAGACATAGTAGCTGCGAGTGAAGAGCAGACCGCTACGCTCCTCGAGATAGGCCACGGGCTCAGGCGTGCCGATGTGGGCTGCACGGAGCATCTGTGCATACTCGAAACTGCGGCGTGCCTTGGACTTGCGCAGCAGGCCGTAGGCGATGCGGTTGATGAGATTAGGCACGCGAAATTCCTTGACCACAAAACTATGAGGAGGAAAATCGAATTGGCGAATTTCGTTGCGATTTTTGAAGATGACCTGCCCCGTGTCGAGTGCAAAGCGACGAGGCAGTGCTTTCACGAAATAGGAGAAACGCTCCCACGCTTGCGCCACCTTGAAGCGGCGAGGATGCCAGCAACGATACAAGAGGTTGAAGAGTAGCGACCAAGAGCGCATTTGACGCAAGGGGCCACCCAAATACTGCTCGAAGAAGTCGGGATGCAATCGGTTGAGCGTGGCCACAACATGGTTTTTGAGCTGGCGGTCGCGGGTGCGCTTGGATTGCGCTTGGACCCGATAAAAGAGCCCAACACGCTCGCTGCGCATCACTTGACCTCCTCCCTTCAAAACGGCTATCCAAAAAGCCCAATCTTCGCGAGCTATGATGCTCTCGTCATAGCCTCCCACACGCTCCCAATCCTCACGACGATATAGAGCGCAGGTATCCATGATGTTATGGCGAGCCAACTCGGGCAGTGAAAAAGGCGGCAAGCGCCATTCGCCACTGCGCGCACCGAAAAATTCGGCACGAGGCACATAGGCTTTGACTTCGGGGTGGGCATCGAGGGCCTGCACGGCTTCGCCCATAAAGTGGGGGGCGATGCGATTGTCGGCATCGACGGGGAGAATGTAACGACCGCGAGCCTCACGAATGGCACGGTTGCGCGTAGCACATACGCCTTGATTGGACTGAGTGAACACGCGCACACGCTTCTCTCTTTGTGCCCATTCTTGTGCCAAACGGAGAGTGGCATCGGTCGAACCATCGTCCATCACGACCACTTCAAAGTGAGGATAGTCGCTGGCCACAATGGCGTGTAGCGTTTCGTCGAGATAGGCAGCAGCATTGTAGGCTGGCACCACCACCGAGACTACTATATCTTGTCGAAGCCCTTCGTCCATTTGGTCCAGTAGTATTTGAGAGGGTTGGTGTATTTGAGTTGTTTCCAAGGACGCGACCCGTGAGGGCGATGCAGCACGGGGAGCTGGCAACAAAGATAGTTGTGCAACCCCGCGGCTAAGCTTTCGTGCGAGATGCGCACGTCAAACCAATTTTTCGTCTCGTCAAGTTGCTCGAAATCAAAAGCACGCAAAAGAGCGGGGGTGAGCAAAGAGCAGCAAAAGGAGCAGTGCTTCTTGTTATCGACAATACCCTCCCAGCGTTTGGCATAGAGGTAGGGATAGTTCACACTTCCCTGCTCATCGACTGTGACTGCGGCTACGATACCACTATCGGGACGTTGCAGAGCGGCATCGGCCAACTGCTGCAAGGTGTGTGCTTGCACCGTAACATCGCTCTCCACGATGAGCAGCCCAGCATTGGACTCGAGCGCCAATCGCTGACAGCGGCGCAAGACCAAGAGATAATTGGGCGAGGGATGCGTGGTGAGCGTGGCAAGATCGACCACTTCCACTCCCATAGCGGCAGCTTCACGATGAAGGCGCTCGGTGTTTTCGGGAGTAGAGAAGTCATTGTATATCGTGTAGCGATAGGGAATCGAGAGTTGGCTGCTAACGACGGCACGCATCGTTTCGAGCGTACTGTCGATGCTGTCCTTGACGGGGGTAATGATGTGGAGAGCTTGCATGAGGGAGGGCTTATTTCAATCCTTTCTTTCGCTTATAGTCGGCTATGCGTTGAGCGAAAGCGGCATCTTTTTTATTGCCAGGACGAGCCTGAAAATCGAGGCGTTCAGGGATATTTTTGGCGCGGTCGACAATGATGGACTGATCGTGCTCGCCTTTCACGATATCGATGGCGTCATAAAGCGCATGCGTGTGAGCATCGTAGCTGCGCAAAGCCAAAGTGTTGCCACTCACACAGATGGTTTGATAATATTGATGTCCCGTGCCATAGCGGTCAAAACGTTCGTCCAGCTGGATGCGATAGTGCTTGGGCGAACAGTGGCTCACGAGATAGACGGGAGTCGTTTTTCTGCCTTGGTCGTCGCATTGCGTCATGCGGGCATAGGCGTGCTCATGGCCCTGCAAAACTAAATCGACGTTGTCATTGAGCATTTCGGCAAAAAGGGCACGATGCACGAGATTATTGCTTGTGCCTTTGGCCGAATAGATGGGATGATGCAGTGCGACGATGTTCCAGCGAGCACGGCTTTCTTCAAGCGACTTGCTCAGCCAATTGCGCTGGGCCGTGAGGAAAGGGAGTTCACGATTGGAGTCGAGCAAATAAAGCTGTGCATCACGATAGGGAAGCGTGTACACGTGGTTCTCGTCGCGTTTGGAAGCCAAAAAGTAAGGAAAAGTCAGTGCAAAACGGTGCTCCAATTTACGAATAGGATATTTCAGATATTCGTGATTGCCTGTCACGGCGAGTATAGGAAGACTTTGCGCCAGCGAATCGATGCCGCGAAAGGCTTCGTTCCAATACTCATGAGTGGGACGCTCGATAAGGTCGCCGCCAAAAAGAGCAAACTCCACATCGGGATGCATGCGCCAGGCATTCATCACCAATCGGTGCGTATCGCCCCCTAAACTATCCTGAACATCACCAAAATAAAGAAACTCGAAATCACCTGGCTGACGACTGTCGTGGCAGGGCATCGCAAAACGATGCCACGAAGAAACGGCCTTGCCCGATTGCACTCGATAGCCATACACGTGTCCCGCTTCGAGTTGAGGCAGAGCGGCGTGATAGTAGGCAGCCTTCCCACTGCGCGACACAAACACTTCGCCCTCGGCAGGGAGACACACTTGGGTGTTGATGGTGGAATCGTGCAGCTCGATATAGGAGGGGCGTACCACTGTGTCGCAGACCCACGACAAAAGGCGTGAGCAAGGACCATCGTTGCCAAAAGTGAGAAGAATGCGTTGAGGCGTGGGTTCGGGAAGATAAGGAGCTTCGGGAGGATTGCCAAACCACGCTCCCCAGCGCACTATCGTGAGCACGACCAAAGCTGCCACCACAAGGGTGGCAAAGGCGAGAGAGAAGCGAGTTTTACGTTTCATAAAGATAGAGAGAGTGAATTGTTGAGCATTCATTCGTTTCACGCATTTTTAAGGCGAGGGCGAGCAAAGATGTGAGGCGAGAGGAAGAACTCGCTACCTTGGCCAGCCATCTCCCTTTGTGCAGAACCTGCGTAAAAGTTGCCAACAAGCAGAGGGCGAAATACGAGAAAAAAGAGCCTATAAGTTCAGCAAAAGCAGATTTTGAACGTGAGGTTCATCTAAGGCAAGGTGAGCTGATCACGGCTGGCTCGCTCCATATAACTTTGTACAATTCCCTTGATGCGGCGTTCCATTGCTTTTTGCTCGGACACACGTCCCAACAAGTTGCGCTTCATCATAGGATCGGCTACATAATCGTAGATACTCACCGTGCGCTCTCCGTCAAAAGCCAACACGTAGCGCCCTTGAGTGAGCAGGAATTGTCCGTTGCTATAAGCCACAGCATAAGTGTCGGCTGCAGGAGTACGAAAGAGATCTTGCCCAAAAGCCACATAGGGGCGAGGATATCCCAAATATCCCAGCAATGTGGGCATGATGTCAATTTGCTGAGCGATACCTGGTCGCTGACCAGGAGGAATACCTCCCGAGGGATCATAAATGATAATGGGAACACGGAAAAGCCCCTGTGGAGTTTGGTATTCGGGAAAGGAGGAAATGCTCGTATGATCGGCTGTGATGACAAAAATCGTATGCTCATACCAACTCTGACGACGAGCCGTAGCAAAGAATTGACGAAGGGCATTGTCCGAATAGCGCACACACTTGTGCAAAGGTTCTCCGCCCTCTTCGGGATATTTTGCTTTCAAATGTTCGGGAACTCGGAAAGGATCGTGACTCGAAGCCGAAAAGAAAGCAGTCATAAAAGGAGGACGCAGCTCACCCAACTGAGTGGCATAGTATTGCAGAAAAGGCTCGTCCCAAATGGCCCAAGTTCCGTCAAAGTCCTTATCGCCACCAAAACGTTTGTCCTCATTATATTCCGTACGGCCATAGTAGCGAGCAAAGCCCGTGGAACGGGCAAAAGGCAAAAAGCCCATCGAACCATTCTCCGCTCCGTGAAAAAAAGCGGTCGCATAGCCTTCTTTCTTTAGCTCGCCAGCCAAACCACTCAAGCGGTTTAAGGAGGCAGAAGTCAAGAAGAAAGGTTCGACCATCATCGGGATACTCGACAACACTGAGGGCATCGCGTCAATACTCTTTCGCCCATTGGCGAAAGAGTGTTCCCAGGTTGCGCTATGCTCCATCAGGCTATCCAAAAAAGGCGTGTAGCCTTGGAACTGAGTTCCCAGAAATTGGCGATGCAACCGCCCACTATATTCAGCGCCAAAGCTCTCCAGGATAAGCACCACAACATTCTTTGGGCGCGAAGGAGGAACGGGACTTTTGCCCCAATCGCTCGCCGCTCCATCCAAATGATGAGAAGCCGCATGAGCATCGGCAGGACGATGCACGGGATCAAACACCGCTTTCAGCTCCTGCTCGGTATAATAGCGGGGAGCAACCAGAGGACGCTTCCGAACTGTACGGATTAAAGAGAAAGGAGTGTTGAGTAGAAGCGCCGCTTCAGAGGGACGATTGACGTATTGATTGGCCGTACTAATCGTAATGGGGCGTATCGCTGTGGTGAATCCGCCACGCATACCGGCCACACAAAGCGGAACAAAAGCGAGCAAACAAAACACCTGCGTCAAATGGTAAACCCAAGAGGAAACGGACTTTTTGGGCAGTGCCGAGGGCATCACGTAGACGCGCCACATCCCCCAAAGCAAAGCTCCTCCGACGAGGAGTATGTACCAATGGCTAATAAGATTGTTGAATAGAATTTGCGCCAAATTGCCTTCGTGTTGAAACTCCACAAACATCGTCATCGTACTGCGGCGCCCCGTGAAGGGAAAATAAATCGCATCGGCCAAATTCATAAAAACCGCAGCACCATTCACCAGCCACCACCACCATTTGGCGACACGTTGCCATGTGGAGCGCTCTTTCCCAATCCAAGGGAAAAGCATCATCAAGGCATAAAGGGCATTGGTATATAAAATGGCCGAAAGGTCAAAACGCGACGCTCCCACAAAAGCCTCCCACAAGTCGAGCTCGGAGAGCCCTGGAGCCAAGGTTGTCCAGTTGAAGGCCAAATAAAAAAGCCGACAAAAGACATAGGCGACAAATGCCCACAGCAAATTGAGTACAAAAGCCATAGGAGAAGTCCAAAGAGGAAAGCGAAGACGCAGAGTGGGCATGGGCAAAAACACTATATTTATTTCAACTTGCAAAGGTAAACATTATTGCGCGATTGCTGCTTTTAAATGCAAAAAAAGACGAATACCCATACACAAAAACCTCACGGCCCACTCAGCATAAAACTGAGTGGGCCGTGAATATCAGGTTGTTCCTCAAGGCTGTAGGAGAAAAAGGTCTACACGACGGGCAATAGGTTGCAACGACACCCGATCGATTTTGCTCTCAAGGGGTTGGATCAAGCGAGAAGCATCGACGCCTTTGGCTTGAAGATATTCTCGTACAGCCTGCAATCGCGCTTGGCTCAAATAGAGATTGCGCGCCTTGCTCCCTTCGGGCGAGGCATAGCCTGCGATGCCGAGTTGCACGGTGGGGAAACGCTCCAAAAACCGCACGGCTTCGTCCAGTTCCTTACAAGCCTGCGCCGTGAGCCGATGACTACCAATTTGGAAGAATACCGACCGCTTAAAATCGGCAGGAAGCACCATCACTTTGGCATCGGGCGTGCCCAATTTGCCTGTAGAAACGATGGGCAGACCGCTTTCTTTCCCAAGCAATCCTTGAGCGGAATCGGTCGCCAAACTATCGGACACAGCTACCGTTTTGGACAATCGCGCCAGGAGCGCTTGCTGCTGCGCCTCGATGCGACTGAGACGTTGCGCAGTTTCGTTGCTTGACTTCTGCAAGCTGGCCAGCAAAGCAGCTGTACCTGCGATGTCCAGTAGCGGAGCTGCCGCTTCGAGACCGTTGCGTGCAGGAACGACGCGTTGTTCAGTGTGTACCACCGTGGGAGAAGCCTGACGGCGTGAACGACTCTCCTTGCGACGAGCGTTCGTTTCGACCTCCGTCGTGTACTCCCGAACCGTCGAGGAGTGCAGCTCCGCAGACGGATGCGACTGCACAGAGGGCAGCACACTGGGCATTGGAGCTGGAGCACGCTGTGCGGTGAGCAACTGGATGAGCATTTGATAGCGCAACAGTTGGTCGGCATCCAATCGGGCTGCCGGAGGTGGCGCGACAGACTGCTGAGCGGCCAAGCGCTGCAAGGCTTGCAGCAGTGCTTCACGATCTATCTCGTAGAGCGTGTCGCCCTGTTGCACCAGCGTATCCACGGGGACAAGTCGCTGTGCGACGGGCGAAGGCGAGCCCTGCGCCAGCGCAGACGCTCCACTCAGCAGCGTGGCGAAAAGTAAAAATAAGGTTTTACGCATAGTAGGGCCTCTCTTGCTTTAAGGGTTAGCCTTGTTTTGCTGAGCGGCGCGCAACTCCTTTTCGAGCTGTTCGATGCGCTTGCGCAAGGCATCTATTTCTTGAGGTGAAACGGTGAGCAGTCCAGCTCCCTGCAAACCTTGCGTCGTGAGCAAAGAGGCAGGCACACTATGGCCGTTATTGACAAGTGCGAAGAGAAGAATCTTGTCCAAATCGCTCAAGCCCACGGGAGCTACTGCCGTCTTGGCACGCGACTCTGTGATGACACGATCGATGAGCGTGTTGAGTTGTGCCGCTGTCATGAGCACCGTTTCGCGCTTCTTGGCAGGCACCAGACGAGCTGCAGGAACAACGCCTGCCGTGTCGACCGCCTGTGCACGCTGGGGCACCACAACGAGGTTGATGTTGGATTTCGTGTCGGCCAGCAATGCTCTTTCTTCTTCGAGGCGCTGCGCCAGCGTCTCATCGGCCGTTTCGCGCGCGGCGATGAGCTGCGAATCGAGCTGAGCAATGCGACGATCGTAGAACGCGATGAGCTCTTCGGTTTTCTGCTCGTTGTCCTTGCGCATATTTTCGCGCACCTTCAGCTCACGAGCACGCTGAGCAGCCAGTTCGGCCGTAGCATATTGGGTGTAGAGCTGCTGTGCATTCTTAGCCGCCTTGCCCAAGCGGAAGCGCACTCCCACTTGATACATCATATTGGCCTGCACCTGCGAGGGACGATAGGCCTTGTCAAGATCGGGATTTTCGTTTTCGCTCACCATCGCGCTCACACTACCGAAGAGCGAAGCATAGCGATGAATGGGCATTTCGAGGCCTGCACCAGCCAAGGCAAACCAACCGCTTTCGAGCTTATTGTTGGCATTGCGGCCCACATAGTCCTTGCTCACGTCCATGTATCCACCTCCCAAAGAGAGATAGGGGGTGAGGCCACGCAAATAGTTGAGACGGCCTATGAATTGAGCTCCATAGAGCTGGAGGTCTTGATCAAGGTTCAGGCTCAGTTTGGAGGATTCCTTGGTCGAAGTGTAGTAGAAGCCTCGCACGCCCAATACAGGAGAGAAGTCGACACCCGCCGATGCTCCTAAGAACCACTGGTCGTGGAGCTTCGAGTTGTCGTTGAAGTTGATGTAGGCCACGCTGGGCTCTACGACCCAAACCAAGCCCTTCAAGCCTCCGCTATAACGCGCGCTCATGGCTTTTTCAAAGGGAGTGCGTGCGCGGTTGTTGCCTCCCAAATAGGCATTGAGCGTAGCAGCTACCGACCAGTTGTGGAGCGTGCTTCCACTGGTGCTTTGTGTGTTGCGATAGTGGCTGTCGTCGTCCAGATTGAAGAGCGTGTTGCGCACCTCCAATCCCAGTGTGAGGCGTTGTGCCACGTTAAACTTGGCACCGGCACCGAGCACGGCATAGAGCTGTTCCTCACGATAGTCCGACTCCCCTGCTTGGAGCGCATCGTGCTTGATGTTCATCGAGCCTGCACCTCCCAAGACGTAGGGTGTGAAAAGTGTGTTGGGCAGGAAGTTCACTTTGACCTCACCGCCCCAGCGTTCCATCTGCACATTGGAGCCTTCCATGCGATCGGCCAGTTTGTCGAGCACATTCCAACGTCCCTCGCGCAGTTTTCCCTGCAAATCGAAGGTGCGATCGTAGGTACCATACACCTCGATGTTTTGTCCAAAACTCCAACCCACTCGTGCGCCCCAATAGGCCGTCGAGCCAAAATTCACCTGCTTGCTCCAACCTGTGTAGCCGAGCGTGGGAGAAAGGATTAGATTGATATCATTGGTTTGCGCTTGCAGCTGAGCAGCCGGAGCAAGCGTGGCCAAGGCCAAACCAAAAGCGTAAAGTTTTTTCATCTGTTCGTAATTTTGGGAATTGGTATTGTAGTGTGTACGGGGCAAAGATACTAAAAACTTCAAGCAATCCAAGCCTCAAACGCAGTGTGTTAAAGAACAATCACACTTACTTTTTGACGAAGAACCCTTGTCCACCTTTCTTCTTTTCCCGTTTTATTGGCCATATCCCCTACTTACAGGCTATGAAACGGCCACTCGCTTCCTGGCCCTCTTGCTCGGGAAACAGTCTTACGATATTTTATTTTTAATATATTTTACGCTTTCTTTCTTCCATAGTGATGTGCTGCCCATGGTGGCCCGATGGTGCTTCCAAAGCGGCAAGTAGATGTTGAGCACACAAAGACAGAAGGCTCGGCTTCCCACGTAGGATTTTCTGCGTGGGACGTAGGATTTCGTAGCTCGCAGCGCGAAAATCCTGCGTCCTAATTTTGAACACGAGCACTCGAGCAAAACTCAAACGCTCTTACAGGAGAGGGACAAAAAAGAAGTTGGAAGCCACAGCCTCTTTCTCCTCCTCCCGCCTCTTCACGCGCGCGCGTGTTATACTTATGTCCTTTTTATTTTCCTTCCACTGCTTCCACCACCCCCACAACTCACTCAATATCAAACCTCTATGATACATGTAAAAAACATATCATCGCCCACATAGCCTCCAGCCTCCTTCCATACAATTAACCCTCTTCGCTGCTCCTTGGTGGAAAGAAATGGAAGCAAAATGCGTCTTTGCCTCCACACACGTTCTCCCTATGTATCAACACGTTACCCATCATAATGGAAGCAGTGGAGGGAAAAACACTCTACTATACAGGAGCGTGCGCGCACGAAGCGTCGATGGGCTGGGTGCCGCCAGCATTGAGCGGTATGTGGGATTTTGTATTCAAAAGGTGGAGGTCGTTTTCGCACAAAATGCTAAATTTGCCGGAAAAGTTATTCTGCCGAAAAGTCTGCTCCATGTCCCACCCTCAACCGCTCTCCGAACTCTTGCTGCGCGACACCTCTTTTGTCAATCTGATGACGCGTCGCGTGTTCAACATTCTCATCGTGGCCAATCCCTACGACTCTTTTATGCTCGAGGACGATGGCCGCATCGACGAAAAACTCTTTGACGAGTATGCCGCTCTCTCTCTGCGCTACCCTCCTCGATTCATGCTGGCCAGCACTGCCGAGGAGGCTCGGGAGGAATTGGCACGCACGAGTTTCGATTTGGTCATCGTCATGCCCGGCACGGACAATTGCGACACCTTCGACATAGCCCGCGACATCAAGGGGCAAAACCCCGATATCCCTCTGGTCGTGCTCACACCCTTCTCCCATGGTATCACGGCACGCATGGAGCACGAGGACCTGAGCATCTTCGAGTATGTGTTTTGCTGGCTGGGCAATACCGACTTGCTCCTGGCTGTGATCAAACTCATTGAGGACAAAATGAATTTGGAGCAGGATATTGCCGAGGGCAGTGTGCAAATGATTCTGCTCGTAGAGGACAACATTCGTTTCTACTCCTCCGTCTTGCCCGAGCTCTACAAGTTTGTGCTGCAACAAAGCAAGGACTTTGCCACCGAAGCGCTCAATGGACACCAACGTACCCTACGCATGCGTGGACGTCCCAAAATTGCACTGGCACGCAACTACGAAGAGGCCGTGGAACTCTACGAACGCTTCCCACACCATGTGCTGGGCGTCATCACCGATGCGCGCTATCCCAAGGCGGGGCAGATAGATGCCAAAGCGGGCGTGAAACTCCTCGCCTACTTGCGCCACGCCGATCCCTTCTTGCCACTCATCCTACAATCGGCCGAAACGGA
The DNA here is from genome assembly GCA_030532685.1 of Bacteroidales bacterium. Lineage (GTDB taxonomy): Bacteria > Bacteroidota > Bacteroidia > Bacteroidales > Bacteroidaceae > Alloprevotella. Next base: position 31,676 of record JAUNKN010000005.1, read on the forward strand.
AAACATGCACGACGCAGCGGCCTACAATGCCGACTTTGTCGATAAGAATTCAAAGAAGATGAACATCGACCTGCGGGCCGTCATCAAGCGACGCTTCGGCTTTGGCGATTTTATCTTTCGCGATCCCTCGACCTATGAAGAGGTGGCCCGCGTGCGCAACCTGAAGGAGCTGCAAGAGCACATCTACGAGATTCCTGCCGAATCGCTGCACTATCACATCACGCGCAACCACGTGAGCCGCTGGCTGCGTTCGCGAGCCATGTTTCCCCTGGCCGAATTCATCCGTCAGCTCTCCTGGCACGCCTTGCAGGACCTCGATGAGCACCGTCGCCTCATCTTCGAGGCCATTGTGGAATATCGGCGCATGAAAAACCAGGGAGTGGTAGCCGTGTTTGACCGCACACGCTTTGACCGCTATTCCAATTTTGCTCGCATCGGCGAGGGTTCGCTGGGCGGTAAGGGGCGTGGTCTGGCTTTCATCGACAACATGGTGAAGCGACACCCCGACATCAACCGCCACCCCAATGCGCGCGTCATGATACCCAAAACGGTGGTGCTCTGCACGGATGTGTTTGAGGAGTTCATGGACAGCAACAATCTCTACCCGCTGGCCCTCTCCGATGCCGACGATGCGGTGATACTCGATGCCTTTCGGCGGGCCCAACTCCCCCGCCGCTTGCTGGCCGACTTCTTGGCCTATATCGACGCCACGCGCTCGCCCATAGCAGTGCGCAGCAGCTCCTTGCTGGAAGACAGCCACTACCAGCCCTTTGCCGGGATCTACAGCACTTACATGGTGCCCTACATCGAGGCGCGACAACGCATGCTCGACATGCTGAGCGATGCCATCAAGGGAGTGTATGCCTCGGTCTATTTCAAGGATTCCAAAGCCTACATGACCGCCACACGCAACGTCATCGACCAGGAGAAGATGGCCGTGATTATCCAAGAGGTCGTGGGACAACAGCATGGCACACGTTTCTACCCCACGCTTTCGGGAGTGGGACGCTCGCTCAACTACTACCCCATTGGCGATGAACGCCCCGAGGAGGGTATCGTGAGCTTGGCATTGGGATTGGGCAAATACATTGTGGACGGTGGGCTGACCTTGCGCGTGTGCCCGGCGCATCCACACAAAGTGCTGCAAACTTCCGAAATGGACATCGCCCTGCGCGAAACGCAAACGCGATTTGCGGCACTCGACCTGACCAATATGGGCGAGAATTTCTCGGTGGACGATGGCTTCAACCTCTTGCGCCTGCACGTGAAAGAGGCCGAGGCCGATGGCGCACTGGGAGGAATAGCCTCGACTTTCAATCCCACAGATCAGGTGATTTACCCCGGCCTCTACCCTGGAGGACGCAAAATCATCAGTTGCGTGGGAGTGTTGGAACACGAAATTGTCCCCCTGCCCGAACTCATGCGCGAGGTTCTGGCGCTGGGAGCCAGCGAGATGCGCCGCCCCGTTGAAATCGAGTTTGCCGTAAATATAAACGCAGCAGCACGCACCTGCGAGTTTTACTTGCTGCAAATTCGTCCCATGGTCGATGTAAAAAGCGATGTGCAAATCAATCTATCGCAAATAGACGAGCAGCAAGTTCTTTTGCGCTCGGACAACTCGCTGGGACACGGTACTTACGACGATTTGTGCGATGTGGTGTATGTAAAAACAGAAGGCTACTCGGCCAGCAACAATCAGCTCATCGCCTACGACATCGAGCGCATCAACGCGGAGTTTCTCAAAGAAGGCAAGAACTATGTGCTCGTCGGGCCGGGGCGCTGGGGCTCGAGCGACACCTGGCTGGGTATTCCCGTGAAGTGGCCCAACATCTCGGCGGCACGCGTCATCGTCGAAGCGGGGCTCACCAACTACCGCGTAGATCCTTCGCAGGGCACACACTTCTTCCAAAATCTCACCAGCTTTGGGGTGGGCTACTTCACCATCAATGCTTTTTGCGGCGATGGCATTTACCGCGAAGATCTACTCAACGCGATGCCCGCCGTGCACGAAACGCAGTGGGTGCGCCACGTGCGCTTCCCGCGTCCGCTTTCGGTAAAGATGGATGGCAAGCGCATGCTCGGATTTGTATTGCAGAACAATATGTAACTATTTAATAAACAATGAGTTACCTACCCCCCCCTACACGCTGTTGGACTTGGCAACATAAGATTGTTGCTTGTTATCGTTATAACACTCATTGCTCATCTTTCATGTCAAGGAGAAAGGAGAGTAGCCCCATTCTTCTATGAGCCTATTAAACCATCACAGACTATCCCAGTGATTCATATCAATACAAAAGATGGTAGTCCAATAAACTCTAAAACAGAATACATACCTGCAACCTTCTATATCAATGACCCTGCTGGACAAATGAACGTGGGGTACGCCAACTCCCCGCTTGGTATGAAAATACGCGGTAGGGGAAATTCGTCTTGGAAAAGCGATAAGAAGCCATATAAGGTTAAACTGGACGCAAAACTCCCCTTATTGGGAATGCCAAAGAGTAGGCATTGGGCGCTGCTAAAATTTTGGGCACCAACGATGGCTGGTCTGAAATTGGGAGAGCTTATAGGAATGTCTTGGACACCATCGACAAAACCTATAGAAGTAGTTCTCAATGGCGATTATATCGGGTTGTATCTACTCACAGAGTCCGTGCGAATAAACAAACACCGCGTAAATATCTATGAGCAACCAGAAAACAATATAGATGAGAACACCATTCCTGGAGGATGGCTTGTGGAAATAGATAATTATAGGGAGCCTAATCAAATCACATTCAGGGAGAATAATCAATGGTCTATTAGTCTTACTCATCATTCTCCTAAAAGATTATCGACGATGCAACTTCAATGGCTCAAGGATGAGTTTAAGAGCATCAATGATGATATATATACGGCAAACAAAGCATCAAGTCGATGGGAGGAGCGTATAGATATAGAGGCTATGGCACGCTTCTTTATTATTCAAGAAATACTCGATAATCCAGACGGATTCCATGGTAGCTTTTATCTACATAAAGACTTGGGAGAAGGGCAAAAATGGATTGCTGGACCTATCTGGGATTTGACTTGTATGTGTAGACCCAAGACAGACTATACTTACAGGATGAAAGCCCCTTACTCTTTTGCGCCTCATTGGATAAACGAACTATTAAAGGATGAAGACTTTTGTAAAGCAGTACGTGATGCTTGGGAGGCTTTTTATCCGAGTATATCTAACGACTGGATGCTTTATTTAGAAAGATGTTTCGCTCCTTATGAAGCAGCACATAAACAAGATGCTAGACGATGGACTTACAAAAACTATGTTTCGCTTTCTAATCATGCAGCGATGTTGCGTACAGCATTACAAAGAAATCTGGAATGGTTCAACAATCATTTACCCAAAAGACCTGCCTCCATCAAACCAATAACCTCCTCAAACAATCATTATGTGGTATATTCCATCAGAGGAGAGATTATCCGCACAACCAATTCATACGAGAAAGCGATAAAAGACTTGCCTAAGGGTCTTTATATTATCAACAACAAGAAAGTGTATATCTCCTACTGAACCCTTATTAAGGGACATGTGTTCTTGTATGAATAGTATGGTTCACGGAAATTAAATTGCTGCCCAAGGAGTGAGGCTTTTCCACAAGCGACGATTGGCTACAAACGACAAATAGAAAGCCACGAAAAAATCGCCTTTCTCTCCGCGTGGAGAGAAAGGCGATTTGCTTTCAAAGAACTTCCAAAAATGAAGTGTCTATCCGCCAACGATTAGAGGTTGGGGTTGATGGCGCTCCATTCAGCTACGGGGGGAACGATGCCGAGCGTAACGAGTTCGTCGCGCATCTTGCAGAGGTGAGCATAAGATGCATCGAGGCTGGCCACTTCTTCAGGCGTACCAGTAGGCATCTTGTAAGAGCAGCCGTTCTTGTCGAGCACGGTGTCCATCGCCATCATGATGTGGTTGTACTTTTCGTTGCTCACGTAAGTGCCAGCAGGGTAAGCGAAAGGTTCGCCGCCCATCACCGAGCGAATCATTTCTACGCTCAAGAAAGAGGGGCTTTGGAACGAAGAGCGACCGCGCAACTTGATGATAGCAGCACCACCTTGAGTCACGTCCTTCTTCATTTGTTCCCACTCCTCAGCGGGGAATTCAGCAGTACCGACGATGTCGCTCAGCTTGCGACCAGCCACTTCGACAGCGCTGCCGAACACGGCCATTTGTTCGCCGTGACCACCATAGGTAGCGCAGCCCTTGATTTGGTTTTGCATCACGCCAAACTTCTTGGCGAGGGCGCTTTGCAGGCGAGTTGAGTCGAGACCAGCGAGCGTAGTTACTTGACCGGGCTTCAGACCAGAGTAGAGGAGCGTCACAAGCCCAGTGAGGTCAGCGGGGTTGAAGATAATCACCACGTGCTTCACATCGGGGCAGTAAGTCTTGATGTTCTTACCCAACTCCTCAGCAATCTTACAGTTGCCAGCCAAGAGATCTTCGCGAGTCATTCCTTCCTTACGAGGAGCACCACCCGAAGAGATGATGTACTTAGCATCCTTGAAAGCCTCGGCTACGTCGGTTGTAGCAGTGATGTTGGCGTCGTTGAAGCCGCACTGGCGCATTTCTTCGGCCACACCCTCGGGAGAGAACACGTCGAAGAGGCAGATGTTGGAGGTCAAGCCCATCATGAGGGCGCTCTGTACCATGTTGGAGCCGATCATACCGGCAGCACCAACAATCACGAGTTTTTCGTCAGTGAGAAAAGCCATGAGAATAAAATATTTTGAGGTTTAAATTGTGTGCGAAACAAAGTCCTGCGGCTCTATGCCGGCCTTTGCCCTACAAGGGCTATTTCGGCACGCTGGGACAAGGCAAAGTTACGACTTTCATTTTACACATAGAGTAAGCAAAACCGCTTTTTTTCAAGCGTTCTCTAAAAAATAATCGTTGCAAAGCTAACTTTTTGCTAATTCTCTTTGCAAGTGTACATCGCAATACTTATTTTTGCGACCGAATAACAGAAAACCAAAGAATAATCTTTACATTCTTACAAAAATCTCGTTTTATGAACGCAGCAAAACTCCTCGAAGACCTCAAGCGTCGCTTCCCCAACGAGCCTGAGTATCACCAGGCGGTCGAAGAAGTACTTTTCACCATCGAAGAAGAGTACAACAAGCACCCCGAATTCGACAAGGTGAACCTCATTGAGCGTCTTTGCATTCCCGAGCGCATCTACACCTTCCGCGTCACTTGGGTAGACGACAAGGGAAATGTGCAGACCAACATGGGCTATCGTGTGCAGCACAACAATGCCATCGGTCCCTACAAGGGTGGCATTCGTTTCCACTCCTCGGTCAATGTGGGAATCTTGAAGTTCTTGGCCTTCGAGCAAGTGTTCAAAAACGCACTCACCACTCTTCCTATGGGTGGAGGTAAAGGCGGTTCGGACTTTTCACCTCGCGGCAAGAGCGCAGCCGAAGTGATGCGCTTCTGCCAAGCCTTTATGCTCGAATTGCATCGCCACATCGGCGCCGATTGCGATGTGCCTGCTGGCGACATCGGCGTGGGCGGCCGCGAAGTGGGCTACATGTTTGGAGCCTACAAGAAATATACTGGGCTATTCGAGGGCGTGCTCACGGGCAAGGGCATCGAATTTGGTGGTTCGCTCATTCGCCCCGAAGCCACGGGCTACGGCAATGTGTACTTCCTCATGCAGATGCTCAAGACTCGCGGCACCGACCTGCAAGGCAAGACAGTGCTCATTTCGGGCTCGGGCAACGTAGCCCAATATACCGCCGAAAAGGTCATTGAGCTGGGAGGAAAGGTGCTCACGATGAGCGATAGCGATGGCTTCGTGTACGACCCCGATGGCATCGACCGCGCGAAGCTCGACTACGTGATGGACCTCAAGAACAACTACCGCGGCCGCATTCGCGAGTACGTGGAGCAATACCCCACAGCCCAATACTTTGAAGGCCAAAAGCCTTGGGGCATCAAGGCCGACATCGCACTGCCCTCGGCCACACAAAACGAGCTCAACGGCGACCACGCTCGCCAACTCGTGGCCAACGGTTGTATGGCGGTGAGCGAAGGTGCCAATATGCCCTCAACCCCCGAAGCGATCCACGTGTTCCAAGAGGCCAAAATCCTCTACGCTCCAGGCAAGGCCGCCAATGCTGGTGGTGTTTCCGTATCGGGCCTCGAGATGAGCCAAAACTCTGCCCGTCTTTCTTGGACTTCAGAGGAAGTAGACGCTCGCCTGCACCAAATCATGGAAAATATCCACGCGGCCTGTGTCAAATATGGCACCGAAGCCGACGGCACCGTAAACTACGTGAAGGGAGCCAACATCGCTGGGTTCATGAAGGTAGCCAAGGCCATGATGGCACAGGGCGTCATCTAAACAGCGCATTCCACAACAACGACCGCCTCGCATACTCGATTGAGTATGCGAGGCGGTTTTCTTTTGCTCTTTCCAGAGAAGAGGTCAAACCCCGAGAACATTGCGCAGCACGAGCCACAAGCCAAAGGCCACGACATAGCCAATGGCCAAGTAGCGATGTCCCACGATAGGGCTTAAACAGTCTTTCCAGCGTCCCTCTGGCAAGAGCCAAAGTAACAAGCCTGCCAACACATAGGGAACGAGTAGCAGGAGAAACCAATTGTAGCGAGCCGCCACCAGTAGTTCTCCCTGCAACAGCGCGTGGGCTACACGCTGCATACCACAAGTGGCGCATTGCCAACCCGTGAGTTGCAAAAAAGGACACTGCGGCATCCAAGCCGACTGCAAGGGGTCAAAAAAATGGTAGACCAGCGAGAGCGCGCCCAGCCCCAAAAAGAGAAAGAGCGCTCGTTTCCAGAATTTCAAGGGATAAGACTAAGACAAGACTATGCCCTCGTTATAGGCATCGTTATATTGCAAATAGGCGACAACCATGGCAAAACCTACGATGACCCTCGTAAAGAAGATACCCACGCAACAAGCCAACAGACCTGCCAAAGCCACCAGCACCAAGGCCACCAAAAATCCCACTTGCGTCCATGCACTACCTGCTGTGGCACGCCAAGAGAAGCGGAAAGCCTCCTCAAGGCTGGCTTCGGGATGATCCAAGATGTAGTATGAGCCCATCCACAAACGTGCGCCTAAATACAATCCAGGCACAATGAGAAAAACCAAACCAATGGCTACCACGACGCCCATAATGATGCTATAGGCTACGTACTTTCCATAGACAGCCAAAGGATGTACGAAGCCCTGAAAGCTGAAGGACTCCATTTGTCCACGAGCGATGCGCAGGTAGTTTGTCGCAAACCCCATGCTCACTATGATGCTTAGCAATTGCAGCAAAATTTTCTCAGGTGCATAGAAAGAAACATTTAAGGTCTCTTGGAAAGCAATAGAATTGCCACTCGCCAGCGCAGCCCACGCATTGGCGGGAACTGCAATCAAATTGGAAAGAATAGCCCATCCAAAAAGAAGTAGGGCAAACATCAAACCATGTTTCTTAGCTAATTGCCAACCAGCATCGATGGCATTGCTGACACTAAAAGTAATCATAATCGATAAGGTATTTAGGAATAAAATCGTTTTGTAGCTGTCCTGCTCCAGAGTTCGTTAGGTTGAATGAAACCACAATCGACTTGTGCGAACAAAATTAAAAGAAAAATTTCGTTTGAACAAAAAAACGCAAAAAAACTCTCATGCGCGCGTACCCCCTTATATAGTATTTTTTCTCCTTCATCTTCCACAAATCCTACAAATCCTTCTCATTTTCAGCAAAATACCCCACTTTTCACTTCCACTTTGCCTCCACTACGAGAATCACATTCTTTGTGGAGATTGTGGAGGCAAAAAGAAGCTCACCTCCACAAGAAAACAATCTGAAATTCAATAGCATACCTCCATCAATGGAAGCAATGGAGGCAAAAAACAAGTTTGCTATGTAGGGATTGTGCGCGCGTACGCGCGAGGGAAAGAAGTGCAACATGCCAATTCTCCAACATCTTTCTTCTCTAAAGAAATCCACACCCCATCAGCCACCTACCCAGAAAGCAGCACTTTCAGCGTGGCACGCAGAAAATTCTACTTCCCACGCAGAAAGTTTTACTTCCCACGTAGATTTCTCTACTTCCCTCACAAAAACATTTCTTTCCCTTCATACATTCCTCCTGCTTCTGCTCCTTTTCTTCTCGACCCTTTATGCAAAAGCATCTATCACAGACACTCTGCCCACTTGGCACAGTAGTCAAGTGGGCACAAAGTGAGCAAGAAAGCGCGCTTAAAATCCTCCTAAGGAGTTGCCCAAGATGATGGACAACACTATCGAGGTGATGCCGACATAAATCCAATCGCGCTCATGCACATATTCCAAGAGCGAGAAAAACACACGCACTATGGGCGTGAGGATGAGCACACACACACCCAGCTGCACCCAACTATTGGCTTGCAAAGCCCACAAACCCGAAACGATGCCGCTCAGCGTGGTATAGTCGCTTTGCAGCGCGGCTTCGGTGGCCGAAAAGCGCGTATAGTCGGGCAGAGGCTCGGCACCATGTTGCCACAAATAGATGCTACCCCCAATGGCCGCAATGCAACACGCCAAGGTTACACCCCAGCGCAGTGTGCGGGAAATGAGAAGATGGAAATCGCGAGAAAACATAGACTCGAAAATAAGAGAGAAGTGCCCTATCGGTCGAAAGCACCGGTAAAGGCCATATACATCATGTTGAGCGCCACGGCAAGAATGGCCACGGCAAAGATTTTGCGCAGCAGGCGCACATCCAAGTGCTTCAAGAGGCGAGCTCCCGTGAGTGCGCCCAACAACACGCCGATGAGCACGGGCATGGCGATGCCTGGTACGATGACTCCCCGCTGAATATAGACCACGGCCGAAGCGCAGGCCGTTACGCCCATCATAAAGTTGGACGTGGTGGTGCTCACTCGAAAAGGTACTTTCATGATGCCGTCCATGGCGATGACCTTCAACACCCCCGACCCAATGCCCAAAATCCCCGAAAGCACCCCTGCCACGAGCATCACGCCCATACCTCCCCCCACATTGGTGAGCCGATAGGCCGTGAGCGTACCGTCCTTTTGGGGATAAGTGCCATAGAGTTTGAGACGTTGCGCCAAGGGGCTACCATGCACCTCGCCGTGCTCCACATGTTTGCGCTGCTGCATGGCGGCAGTGAGCAGGAGCACACAGGCATAGATGAGAGCGATGTAAGAATTGTTGAGCCATACGGCTATCGCTGCCCCAAGCACAGCCCCCAACGTAGTGGCAATCTCGAGCAGCATGCCCAAGCGTACGTTAGTGATACCCTCGCGCACATAGGCCGCGCCCGAACCACTGGAAGTCGCAATCGAGGACACCAAAGCCGCCCCCACAGCATAGTGAAAATCAATGCCAAAGAGCAGTGTGAGCAGAGGAATCACTACCACGCCACCGCCCAAGCCTGTGAGCGAACCGAGCAGGCCAGCAGCATAGGCGCCCAGCAAGAGAATAAGAGTAAAAACAAATACCGTCATAAACGCGTCGTCGGAATGTATGGTTCAGGAATTCGTTTCCCAATCAGAGTCGGGCGCAAAGTTACAAAAAAACGGGCATTTTTTTTGACTTTCGCAAGGCTCGTCGTATCTTTGCCTATCAATAGCTATTTTCCCCATTTGAATGGAACAAACCTTTGAACTCATCGCCAAAACCTTCCAAGGATTGGAAGAAGTGTTGGCTCAAGAACTCACCGATCTGGGCGCAGAAGTGTCGCAGATAGGTCGCCGCATGGTGTCTTTCCAAGGCAACAAAGAAATGATGTATCGGGCCAATTTTTGCTTGCGCACGGCAGTACGTGTGCTCAAGCCCATCAAGCATTTCAAGGCCAACGAACCCGAACAAGTCTATGCCGCGGTCAAAAGCATCGACTGGAGCCAGATTCTCGACGTGGACACCACTTTTGCTGTAGACACCACGGTGTACAGCACGGAGTTTCGCAACTCCAAATTTGTGGCCTATAAGGTAAAGGATGCTATCGTAGACTATTTTATGGAGACGCAAGGCAAGCGCCCCAATGTGAAGATTAGCAATCCCGACCTGCGCCTGAACATGCACATCTCCGACACCGACTGCACCCTTTCACTCGACTCGAGTGGCGAAAGCCTGCACCTGCGCGGCTACCGTGAGGCATCGGTCGAGGCACCCATCAATGAGGTGCTCGCTGCCGCCATCATTAAGATGAGTGGTTGGAAGGGCGAAACCGACCTGATCGACCCCTTCTGCGGTAGCGGTACTTTGCTGATTGAAGCAGCACTCATCGCTCGCAACATCTATCCAGGTGTGTTCCGCAAACGTTTTGGGTTTGAAGCCTGGAAGGATTTCGATGCCGATCTTCTCAGTTCCATCTTCGACGACGATAGCCAAGAACGCGAATTTACCCACAAAATTTACGGCTACGACATCAATGTGCCGGCCATAGAGGCCACCCGTGCCAATGCTAAGGCGGCTGGAGTGGCCGATTGCATCGTGCTGGAACAGCGTGACATACGCGCCTTCACACACAAAGACCAAGCCGCTCCTGTCGAAGCCATGTTGCCCGCACTCATTGTGAGCAATCCTCCCTATGGCGAACGTCTACGCCCCAGCGACCTCGAGGACATCTATCGCTCGCTGGGTGCCGCGCTGAAGCAGGTGTTCAAAGGATGCGAGGCCTACATCATCTCCTCGAAAGAGGAACTCTTCGATGCCATGCGCCTGCGTCCCTCGCTCAAGACCCCTCTGCAAAATGGATCGCTCGATTGCGAACTGCGCAAGTATGTGCTCTTTGACGGAAAACTCGAGAACTTCCGCGGTGAGGGTGGACTTGTCAAGACCGACGACGACCTGCGCCGCATGGGCGAAAAGGGACGCTTCCGCGATGGTCGCAAGCGAGAGTTTTCGCGCAAGCGCCAAGACTGGGCAGAGGAAGAAACGCCCCGTCGCTATGAAGACGAGGAGCGCCCTCGCCGTGACACCGACTATTTTGACGACGAGGAGCAATTGGCTGCCTATCGCAACTTGCGAGCTCGCCACAATACCTTCGAGCGTGTACGCTCGGCCAAGGAGGCCAAAGAACGCCGTCCCTTCGGGCGCGATCGCCGTTCATTCGAGGGCGAACGTGAACAAGGCTACCGTCGCGAAAACCGCGAAGGCTATCGCCGCGAAGGAGGCAACCGTGACCGCCGTGAGGGTGGCTTCAAAAAAGAGGGCTACAAGCGCGATGGTTTTCAGCGCGATGCCCGTCCGAAAGACAGTTTCAAAAAGGGTGGTTTTAAAAAGGGCGGTTTCGACCGTCGTGACCGCCACAACAAGGATTAAGACATGACAGGCCTCAACAAGATTTTCTCTTCCCTTCTCCTCCTACTTTTCTCGCTCGGTGCTATGGCACAAACTCCCACCAAACCCACCCTCGACGACCTTATGTGGGCGGGGGCAAACTACTGGAAGCACCAACCCCGCAACACCCAAACGGCTTGGTGGGGTGATTTGTTGGTGCGTCTCGAAGTGGAGCGTGCTGCTGTGATGACCGATTCCAAAGGTAAGGCCTTTCCAAAGGAGACTCTCCTTTTCACCACCCAGGATGTCAATGCAGTGCTCGATACGGCACAGTACGGAAAACTGCGCTCGCTGATGTATGCACAGTTTCCCGAAACGCAAAAGTCTTTGGCGCTACTGCAAACGTCCAAAGCCAAATTGCTCTACGATTGGAAAGCTGGTCGCATCGTATGGCTCGCGACACTTCCTACGGGTGGCAATCACCAGGATTTTCACCAAGGTAGCCGCTCGCTGGCCTACGTCAAGGACCATAATCTCTACGTTCAAACCGCCGACGGAAAGCAACATCAAGTATCGACCGATGGCAGTCGCCAGTTGGTCTACGGGCAGTCCGTTCACCGCGATGAATTTGGCATTCATAAAGGCACTTTTTGGAGCCCCGACGGCTCGCGCTTGGCCTTCTATCGCATGGACCAATCCATGGTGAGCGATTACCCTCTCGTAGACACCCAAGTTTCGGACGAAACTCGTGTAGCTCAGCCTGCTCCTGAGGCTTATCCCATGGCAGGCATGGCGATGCACAAGGTAACGGTAGGGGTATTTTCGCCCAGCACGGGACAAACCGTTTGGCTGCAAGCAGGCGACCCAACCAATCGCTACTTCACCAATATCGCTTGGAGCCCCGATGGCCAGTATGTCTACATGTTTGAGTTGCCGCGCTCGCAAGATCGCGCCGACCTTGTGCAATACGATGCCACCACAGGAGCGCGCCTGCGTGTGCTCTACACCGAAACTAATGCGCGTTTTGTTGAACCTCAAAACCCCATTGTATTCTTGCCTTGGGATAGCTCAAAGTTTATATTACAAAGCGAGCGCGATGGTTTCAACCACCTTTATTTGTACAACAACCAAGGTAAGCTCTTGAAACAGCTCACTTCGGGGAAGTTCGAGATTTTGGAGTTCATGGGGTTCAATGCCAAGAACAAGAGTATCATCGTGCGCAGCAATGAGAGTGGACACATCCGTGAGAGCCTTTATGCCGTACAGTTGAGCAATGGTAAGCGCACCCGCTTGGACAATGGACGAGGAGTGCATCGCGCTACGCTTTCGGCAAATGGAGCATTCGTTCGCGACACTTGGTCTAGCCCCCAAGATTTCCGTGTGAGCGAAATCATCAGTACGACCAACGGCAAGCGCACGTTGGGCATCGACAAGTTCGACGACCCTCTGAAGGGCTTTGTCCTTCCCACCTTCGAAAGTGGTAGTCTCACCGCTGCCGACGGCAAAACGCCGCTTTACTATCGCCTCGTGAAGCCTGCCGACTTCGACCCCACGAAGAAATATCCCACTATTGTCTATGTCTATGGCGGCCCACATGCCGTAAACGTCAAGGAGGGCTGGAACTATATGTCTCGTCCTTGGGAAACTTATATGGCCAATCGGGGCTACGTCCTCTTCATCTTGGACAATCGTGGTTCGGGCGATCGTGGCTTTGAGTTTGAGAGCTGTACACACCGCAGACTGGGCGAAATTGAAGTGGCCGACCAAATGCAAGGTGTGTCCTTCTTGAAACAGCAACCTTGGGTGGACCAAAACCGCATCGGTGTACATGGCTGGAGTTTTGGTGGCTTCATGACCACCAATCTTATGCTCACCCACCCCGAGGTGTTCAAAGTGGGCGTGGCTGGCGGCCCTGTGCTCGATTGGAAATACTACGAAGTGATGTACGGCGAGCGCTATATGGACACTCCTCAAGAAAATCCCGAGGGCTACGCTGCGACCTCGATGGTCAATAAAGCCAAGAACCTGAAAGGTCGATTGCAAATCATCGTGGGCTACAACGACCCCGTTTGCTTGTTGCAACATTCGCTGGCTTTCCTTCGCGCAGCCGAAGATGCAGGCACGCAGCCCGACTATTTTGTATATCCCGGACAGGAACACAACATGATGGGGCGCGATATGATTCACCTCCACGAGCGCATCACTCGCTATTTTGACGACTATTTGAAACCTCTTGGACAGTAAATGTTCGATTCCCCCACCTTAACAGACGAAGATCGCGCCCTGCAAGACCTGCTGGGCGCGCCTTCTACTGTGCCAGTGGACTTTTCTCCCCCTCCCCCCTCGCTCCCATTAGAAAACGCTCCTCTTCAAAGTGACCTCGACAACCCGCGCGCCGTCTTGCAACATTATTGGGGGCATTCGGATTTTCGCGGCATTCAAGCACAAATCGTAGAAAGCATTTTGGCAGGCTGCGACACCATTGGTTTGATGCCCACAGGAGGAGGGAAAAGCGTAACCTTCCAAGTTCCAGGTCTGATGCTCGAGGGCGTGTGCCTGGTCATCACTCCCCTCATCGCCTTGATGAAGGATCAAGTCGAACAGCTTCGTCGCCGTGGCATCCGTGCCGCCGCCATTCATTCTGGGCTCTCTCGCGAAGAAATCGGACAGACCTTAGACAATGTGATTTTGGGAAACTACAAGTTTCTCTATCTCTCGCCCGAGCGTCTGAGCACTGGTACCTTCTTGCTCAAACTCCCCTATATGCGAGTGAGTTTTGTGACTATCGACGAAGCTCACTGCATCTCTCAATGGGGACACGATTTCCGCCCAGCCTATCTCACCCTCTCTCATCTTCGTCTTGAACTGGCTGCTTTGGGACAGCATGTTCCTTTTTTGGCACTTACGGCCACGGCCACTCAACGCGTCTTGCAAGATATTCGCGAGCAACTGTGGGAAGCAGATAGCCCAGTGAAGCTCTTTCGTATGAGTTTCGAGCGACCCAATATCGCCTATTTAGTGCAACATAGCGAAAACAAGACCAACGATCTTGTCGATTTGCTTCACCACTACTCAGGAAGTGCCATCGTGTACACCCGCTCACGGGCAGGCACACGCGATGTTGCTATCGCACTCACGCAAATGGGCTTTTCGGCTTTTTACTACCATGCAGGTCTCTCAACCACCGACAAGAGCTTGCGGCAAGAAGCTTGGCAGCGAGGAGATGTACGCGTCATGGTCGCGACCAATGCTTTTGGCATGGGCATCGACAAATCCGATGTGCGACTCGTCGTGCACCTCGACCTTCCCGATTCTATCGAGGCCTATTTCCAAGAAGCAGGTCGCGCAGGTCGAGATGGGAAGGCAGCCAGTGCCATCCTCCTCTTCAATGGGCGCGATCAGAAACTATTGGCGCAGCGCATCCGTCAGACTTATCCTGAAAAAGAGGTTGTACGCTCCGTCTACGAAGATTTGGCCAGCTATTTCCAAATTGGAGTGGGCGATGGCGAAGGAGCTGTGTTGGAATTCAACCTCGACGATTTTTGTCGCACCTTCCGCTATTTTCCTATCGTCGTGGTCAATAGTCTTGCCATTCTCGCACGAGGAGGCTATCTCGCCTATCAGAGCGAAGAGGAAACGACTTCGCGCGTGATGATGCTCATGAAGCGCGACGAACTGTACCAATACAGAACGGCCTACCCCATCGTGGAAAAAGTGCTCGAAGCTCTCTTGCGGCAATACACTGGGCTTTTTTCCGAATATGTCTTTATTGAAGAGGAACGCCTCGCACAATCCTGTCAGCTCACCCCCGACGAGGTGTATCAAACTCTCATCACACTCAATCGTGCACGTGTGTTGCACTATGTTCCTCGCAAGTCCGTCGCAAAAATCACCTACCTGATGCGCCGCATCGAAACTTCCCGCCTCGGGCTTCCTCCTGTAGTCTACGAGGAACGACGCGACGACTACGAACATCGCATCCACGCAATGCTCGACTACTGTATCGAGTCGAATACTTGCCGCAGCGTGCAACTCCTGCGCTATTTCGACGACGACAGCGCCCAAGCTTGTGGGCACTGCGACGTGTGCCAGGAGCGTGCAACGGCGCTACACAGCAGTAGTAGCCTCGAAACTCATCTACGAGAGGTGCTTTCCGACGGGCGTCCCCATGCCGCTGTCGATTTTTGCACGGCAAGTTTCGACCTTCCCCAGGCTCAAGCCGTGCTCTCGCACTTGATAGAGCGTGGAGAGGTAGAAATGCAGCGCGGATTCTTCACCCTCAAGACGCGAGAGTAGCCTTGTTCTCCATTCGCTCTTCTCGGCCTTTTTCTCCCCATCACCTCCTCATCTTTTTTGCCTATGGTGCTCAATTATATCTGGATGGCCTTTTTTCTTATCGCCTTTGTCATTGCAACGATTCGTCTCGTGTTCATGGGCGACTTTGCAGTGTTTCCCGCCATCATGCAATCCACGTTCGACACGGCCAAAACCGCTTTTGAAATCTCTCTCGGCCTCACAGGAGTCCTTTCGTTGTGGATGGGCATCATGAAAATCGGAGAAGACGCTGGCATCGTGCGTGTTTTGGCACGATGGCTTAGCCCTCTGTTCTCGCGCCTGTTTCCCGACCTGCCTAAGGACCACCCCGTCATGGGCAACATCTTCATGAACGTGGCCGCCAACATGCTCGGACTCGACAACGCCGCCACCCCACTCGGCCTAAAAGCTATGGAGGGCTTGCAAAACCTCAACCCGCAAAAAGAGCGCGCCACCAATCCCATGATTATGTTTCTCGTGCTCAACACCTCGGGCCTTACCATCGTTCCCGTATCGGTCATGGTGTATAGAGCCCAGCAAGGCGCAGCCAATCCCACCGACGTTTTCGTTCCCATTCTGCTGGCCACCTTCTGTTCCACACTCGTGGGTATCATCGTCACCGCTCTGTTCCAGCGCATCAATCTGCTGCATCGCACACTTCTTCTTTTCTTAGGAGGAGCCAGCCTATTGGTGGCGAGCATCATTTGGGGCTTCTCGCAGTTGGATAGCATAATGATGGAGCGTGTCGGTACAACCTCTGCCAACGTTCTCCTGTTCTCCATTATCATCGCATTTATTGTGGCTGGGCTTCGTCGCAAAATCAATGTTTACGAATCCTTCATAGAAGGTGCAAAATCAGGCTTTGAAACCGCTGTGCGCATCATCCCCTATCTTGTAGCTATCCTCGTGGCCATTGGAGTGTTTCGAGCCAGTGGAGCCATGGAAAGCCTCATCGATGGCACACGTCACTTGCTCGCCCTCACGGGCATGGACACGCAGTGGGTGGGAGCGCTTCCTACCGCCTTGATGAAGCCCCTCTCAGGCTCTGGCGCCCGTGGGCTAATGGTCGATGCGATGAGTACCTATGGCGCCGACTCTTTCGTAGGCCGATTGGCCTGTGTGTTTCAAGGCTCGACCGATACGACCTTCTACATTCTCGCTGTCTATTTCGGTTCTGTGGGCATTCGCTACACGCGCCACGCCTTGGCGGCAGGCCTGCTGGCCGATGCCGCAGGCATTCTTGCAGCCATCGGCATAGCCTACCTTTTCTTCTAAACGCACAACATTCACTGATTTCATTTCCAAATACTCTCACCATGAAGCAAGCCATTGCAACCTCTGCGGCTCCTGCCGCCATCGGTCCCTATTCACAAGCTATCGAAGCTAACGGCCTCGTATTCGTGAGCGGCCAGCTCCCTGTCGATCCCGCCACGGGCGAATTTGTCGAAGGCGGCATCAAGGAACTGACCCACCGCTCGCTCACCAACTTGAGCAACATTCTCGCCGAGGCTGGCCTTACGCTCGACAATGTCGTAAAGACCACCGTTTTCCTTGCCGATATGGCCGACTTTGCCGAGATGAACGAGGTCTACGCCTCCTTCTTCGCCGCTCCCTTCCCTGCGCGCTCTGCCGTAGCCGTGAAGACGCTGCCCAAGGGAGCTCGCGTAGAAATCGAAGCCATCGCTACCCGCGGATAAATCCCTAAGGCGCGGCAAGTCCCAACATCAAAATAGCCCCTACTTCTTGCGAAGTAGGGGCTATCGTTTTATAGCTTTGTTACATTCATAATCGGCTTGAAGCCTGGTCGCTCTTACTTGACTGCGCGGAGCTCGCGGAGTTGAGCGTTGAGGCGTTGGCACATGCTACCATTTCCCATGGAGCGGTGACGAGCAATGCGATAGAGCAATGCGTCGATAGTCTTCTGTTCTGTCATGTCGTTGATGTTGTCTTTTGGCTCACAAGCCCTTTGCTCGTGAGTGTTGTCGCGCCTCTGGGCATCGACAACGAATATTTAATAATCCTTTGTTCGATGCAAAAGTACGACAGACAGAGCTATGTGCCAAGCCTTTAGCCTAAAAAGCGCCCTACTTTAACAGCCTGCCCATGCGTTTGATAGTCGCAGGCGACAAAAGTAAGGGCTATGCTCCTATTCTCGAGGTTGGATATCCTCGATTTGCAACTGCACCTCCCCTCGCTTATGACTGTTGGCCTCGACCGTGTAGCAAATGTCAAAAGCGCGACGCGTTTTGATGTAGCGCGCCTGACTGCTCTGCCCAAAAGCGATACCATTCATCACCGTATTGGACTGATTGTCCACCAGCTCCAAGCGAATGTGCTCTTGACCGCGGCCCACGACCTTCGACGTTCCATAGTCGTACACACGATGTGTGGCAAAAATGGGACGCTCGTTGCCTGGCCCAAAGGGAGCGAAACGCTTGAGCTGCTTGTAGAAGTCGAAGGTGAGTGTCGTGAAATCGAGCGTGGCCGTAATATCGATGGTGGGTTGCGTTTGCTCGTCCAAGATATGTTCTGCCACATAGGCCTCGAAGCGGCGTGAAAACTCGGGGATATTTTCAATCCTCAAGGTCATGCCCGCAGCATAGGTGTGGCCGCCAAAGTTCTCGAGCAGGTCGGCACAACTTTGTATGGCCTTGTAGACGTCAAAGCCCGTGACTGAGCGGGCAGAACCCGTGGCCATATCGTCCGAGCGGGTCAGGACCACTGCGGGACGATAATAATGCTCCGTGACGCGCGAGGCCACAATGCCTATCACCCCTTTGTGCCACTCCTCATTGTAAATGACAATGCCGCGACGTTCCTCCAAGCCTTTCATTTCGCGCACCTGCTGTGTGGCTTGCTCCGTCATTTGTCGGTCCAAATCTTTGCGCGCCTCATTTTGCAGATTGATGTGCGAGGCAATCTCGAGTGCTGTGCTCAAATCGTTCTCGACGAGTAGGCGCACAGCTTCCTTGCCATTTTGCATGCGGCCTGAGGCATTGATGCGCGGGCCTATCTTAAAAATGATGTCGCTCATGGAGAGCTCCCTGTCGGCCAATCCGCACACATTGATGATAGCTTGCAGGCCTATTGAGGGATTGCTATTGAGACGGCGCAGGCCATGGTGGGCCAGTATGCGGTTTTCGCCCATAATGGGCACGATGTCGGCCGCAATCGAAATGGCGCAGAGGTCGAGCAATTCGTGCAAACGATTGAACTCGATGCCATTGCTTGCCGCAAAAGCCTGCATCAACTTGAAACCGACGCCACACCCAGACAAGTGCGTGTAGGGATAGTGATTGTCGCGACGTTTGGGATTGAGAATGGCCACGGCAGGCGGCAATGCCTCGTCGGGCACGTGGTGGTCGCAAATGATGAAATCGACGCCCTGCTCCTTGGCATATCGTATCTCCTCGATGGCCTTGATACCGCAGTCCAACACAATGATGAGTCGCACTCCAGTTTCGGCCGCAAAGTCAATGCCTTTTTTAGAAATCCCATAGCCCTCGTCGTAGCGATCGGGAATGTAATAGTCGATATTCTGGTGGTATTGACTCAAAAAGCGATAAACGAGCGCCACCGAAGTCACCCCATCGACGTCATAGTCGCCATAGACCATGATGCGCTCCTTGCGCACCATCGCGCGGTTCAAGCGGTCCACAGCCTCTTGCATATCGTTCATGAGGAAGGGATCGTGCAAATCGCTCAACTGGGGCCGAAAAAAACGCCTGGCCTCGGCCGCAGTCGAGATGCAACGCTGGCGCAGCATGTGCCCAAACACCGGTGCAATGCCCAGTTCGTCGGCCAGTCGCTTGGCGGCGACGGCTTCGGCGGGAGGGAGCGGGTCGTAGTTCCACTTGTATTTCATGATGGGAAGAGGCTTGGAGCGAGAGAATAAGGGGAAAGGAAAAGCTGGAGAAAGGCACAAACCGAGTGCGTCGTCCGACTTTTCGGCACGCTAAGTTACGATTTTTGTTGCACATAAGTCGACATCGCGCGCCATTTTCTTCGGTTTTTGAAATCGCAGGCCGTGATTGCGGGAGCGAAACGGCCGATGCTATCGCGCAAAGCGCTCCGCCCATGAGCCTTCGCGACGTCAATCCACAAGGGGCTTTCTTTTTGCTGCGAAAGCCTGTTTTTCAAGAAAGGGCAAGAGGGAGAAACGCGTGGTCTGTGTGCAAGGAAAAAGCGCTTCACCAGCTTCGTAAAAAAAAGATGGGAAGTAGGATTTTCTACGTCCCACGTAGAAAATCCGCGCTGCGAGCTAGAAAATTCTACGTGGGAAGAAGAATTTTCCAGCTCGCAGCGCGGTGCTGCAAGGTCGAGATAAGCTATTCAAATGGCGGTAGAACGCGAAAAAGGAGATGGAGCAACCTCCACTTCTCTTTGAAGGGAAGAATGAGAAAGGTATCCGCCAATTTATAACCAAACGAGGCTGCGAGAAGCAGAGGGTAGTCCTCAGTCGAGGAGGCGCATTTCCCACTCGGCCTCCTTGAAGCCGAGGAGCACACGACCATCGTCGGTGAGCAGGATAGGACGCTTCACGAGCTTACCCTCGCTGGCCAGCAGGTCGATGAGCTCGTCGTCGCTGGCCGTCTTGACCACGTCCTTCAGTCCTCGCTCTTTGTAGATTAGCCCCGAGGTGTTGAACCATCGTGCGATGGGCAATCCACTGCGAGATATCCACTCCCGCAACTCGGCTGCGGTGGGATTTTGCTCCACGATGTGGCGGGGAGTATGAGGAAGTTCGTGCTCGGTGAGCCATTTGAGGGCCTTGCGGCAAGTGCTACAAGCGGGATAGTGCAAAATAAGCATAGGAAGAGAGATAAGGGGAAGTTAAGGAAGAGCAGTCGAAGCGGCCTGACGAGAGAACCATCGTGCGCTGTTCCATGGCAAATGATAGGTGATACCCAAAGAGAGCGTGTTGTAGGGATAGTCGTGCCAACCTTTCTCCCAACGCCCTTGAAGGGCGAGGTGGGGAGAGAGGCGACAGCTCAATCCGACTTGAGAAAGCAGGGGCGTATCGCCAAAATCGCCCCCATACTTGTGCTCCAGCCAGCCATGGTAGCCTTTGATGCCCACCTCGGCTTGCCAACGGCCAAGGGTGCTGAGCAAAGAGAGTTGGTAGGTGGGCGCGTCGTTTTGCAGCGAACCCGACGTTTCCCAACACAAGAATCCTACATGGCCTGCCAAAGCCAAAGAGGGAAGATGCTCCAGGCTTGGGCGAAGGAGATGTTTGCGAAATTCGAGGAGAAAGAAATAGCCTGGTGTGTCGAAATATCGGTAGTGTTCGTAAGTGGCTGGCGAAGCGGTTTTGAGTGTGGCATTGAGCACGAGTGCGGGCCAAAATGGCTGCTCATTGAGCAAGCGAATGCGGGTTTGCACGTAGAGGTCGCCAAATACTATGCCACTTTTTCGTTGGGGAGCAACGGGGCGTTTAGGGCTCTGGTCCTGCGCCCAATCGTAGGCTTCAAAAGTGTAGCCATACACTCGCAAAGAGGCTGCCGAAGCGACCAGCGGGAGCTCGAAATCGAGAAAGGCCGTGGCAGAGCGATGCTGCGCCTGTCCCAAAGCCACAATGCCCTCGGTCGAAAGGCGGGGAAACGTGGGCAGTTCGGTAGGAGCAACCGTGGGAACGGGACTGGCATGAGGGCCAAACCATCGGGGAGAATAGGACACCTCCTGAGCACCCCCACAAAGAGGAGACGCCAAGACAAGAAGAAGTGCCAAAAGGCGGGGAAGGAGAGAGATTGTCATAAAATTTTGTGGCAACCACTACCAGCTGGCTCACTCCATGTCCAAATGGAGCGTGCCAGCTCGTAGGAGTTGATCGTGCGTGAGGCGGAAGCCCTTATGGAGTTTGCCTCCCAAGCGCACTTGGCCTATTCGTTGGCTTTGCCCTGCCTTGGGAGCCGAAATGAC
Source organism: Bacteroidales bacterium (assembly GCA_030532685.1). Taxonomy (GTDB): domain Bacteria; phylum Bacteroidota; class Bacteroidia; order Bacteroidales; family Bacteroidaceae; genus Alloprevotella. The sequence continues at coordinate 53,204 of JAUNKN010000005.1, forward strand.
CAAACGCGAAGTGCCATGATATTTCGGATCGAGATGGAGGGTGATTTTGTCGAAGACAGGAGCAGTGAGAGTATAGGAGGCTTCGGCGGGATTGTCGGGATAGAAACCCATCATGGCAAATACGGCCCAAGCGCTCATCGTACCCGTGTCGTCGTTGCCAGGCAGACCATCGGGGGCATTGCGAAAATGCTTCTCGAGCAGCTGGCGCGTGAGTTTTTGCGTGCGCCAAGCCTCACCAGGCACATAGGAGAAAAGATAGGGATAGGCAATGTTGGGTTCGTTGGTCGGGTCGTAAATGCCTTTGTCAAAGACCTTTTGAAGTTTGTCGACGAAGGGACGAGCACCGCCCATGAGGCGCATCAGACCAGGAATGTCGTGGGGAACGAAGAAGGTGTAGTTCCAAGCGTTGCCTTCATGAAAACCTGGATTTTGCTCGAAATTGACGCCCAACATGGGGTCGAAAGGCGAATAGAACTTGCCATCGGGGGTAATGGGGCGTAGCGTTCCAAACTCCTTGGAATAGTAGTGCTTGTAGCCGAGTGAGCGGCGCGTGAACGTGCGAGCATCGGCCTTGTAGCCTAAAACATGGGCAAAGCGGGCGAGTGCCGCATCGGCCACGTAGTACTCGAGTGCGTGCGACACGCTATTGTCAAAGGGAGCACGCAGCGCACAATAGCCCAGCGAGAGATAGTCGTCGTTGTCGGGGCGCAGGAGGTTGTCCTTGCCTGGTGTGTTGGCGCCTTTGCACATAGCTTCATAGGCCAAAGCGACGTCGAAATCGCGCAAGCCCTTGGCCCAAGTGTCCACAATGACGGGAATGGCAGGATCGCCTTCCATCGTGAAAGTCTCTTGGCTAAACAATTCCCACTTGGGCAACCAGCCATTTTCTTTGTACTGCTCAAGCATGGAGCGCACCATATCGAGCTGTCGATCGGGAAAAAGGAGTGTGAAGAGTTGGTGCGTGCAGCGGTAGGTGTCCCAAAGGGAGAACACGGTGTAGCGATTGCCCTGAGTAGTAAGGGGAAGCCCCGTGTGCATGGCGGGATACTGCCCATTGACGTCTTGCAAGAGATTGGGGTGCATCTGTGTGTGATAGAGTGCCGTGTAGAAGACGGTGCGCTGCTCCTCCGTACCGCCCTCGACCTCAATGCACGAGAGGGCCTTGCTCCACGTGCGACGAGCATCGGCGTGCACTTGGTCAAAGTGGCTTCCACGAGGCTGTTCGGCCTCAAGATTTTGGCGAGCGTTTTCGGTCGAGACGAAAGAAACGCCAATTTGCACCTCGATTTGCTCGCCCTCGGAGGCATCAAAAGTGTAGTAAGCTCCGATATCATCGCCCGAAAGCAGGCGGAGATAGTCGGGATAGGGTTTAATCTTTCCCGCATAGCTTTCCCACTCGACCTCGGCCGTCATGGGGCGCTGGCGTTTCCAAAAACCGCGATTTTTCGGAGCTTTATTGAGGCGCATCACAAAGTAAATGGGGTAGACGGCTTGGGGATTGTTGTAGCAGAAAGTACCCAAAAGTTTGCTGCCCTCTACCTCTGTCGGACTCACATAGCGCAAGCTGGCACCGCTCTCGTTGGTGAGGCCTTCGCCGAGGTTGAGCAGAATGTGAGCAGGCCCTTTTGGAAAGGTGAAACGCGCTACCGAGGTGCGCAAAGTAGCCGAGACTTCGGTGCGAATGCCATATTTCGTCAGGCGGTTGGCATAGTAACCTGGCGAGGCGACTTCGTCGGTATAGGGCGAACCGTAATCTTTGTAGTCGAGCTGCAAATCGCCCGAAGTGGGCATGAGTAGCAAACTGGCCATGTCGGGGCAGCCTACTCCACTGAGGTTCACATGCGAATAGCCGGTAAAGAAGCGATTTTTATATTCGTAAGGAGCCGACCACCAGCGAGCATCTTTGTCCTGCTCATTGGTGGGGCTTCCCATCACGTTGAAAGGCGAAACGCTCATGAGCCCCGTGGGCAACACGGCTCCAGGGTGACACACTCCAAAATTGGTCGTACCAATAAAGGGATTGACATAGTCGATAGGAGACTTGGGCCTCTGCGCATAGCCAAGCCATGCCCAAAGGAGCAGAAAGAGGAAAGAGAATGTGTGTTTCATAGCAAAAGGTAGGTTAATCTTAGAAAGCAGGTCGATATTTGCCTTCCTCCTTGTCGTTGAGCATAGAGACATAGGAGGTGTAGCGAGAAGGCGCCAAACGATGCTCTTCGAGTGCCTGAACGACGGCACATCCAGGCTCACCCGTGTGCAAGCAGTTGGAAAAACGGCATTCGCGACCAATGGCAAAGATGTCGCGGAAATAGTGGCTCACTTCCTCGGGTTCGATGTCGAAAGTGCCGAAGCCCTTGATACCCGGAATGTCGATGAGCGAGCCGCCTCCAGTGTCGAGGTCATAGAGCTCGCTGAAGGTAGTCGTATGTTGGCCAGCTCCATGAGCCGACGAGATTTCGGCCGTGCGCACCTTAGCTCCCGGAATGAGACTATTGATGAGCGTGGACTTTCCTACTCCTGAATGTCCCGCAAGTAGGGTGATTTTTCCCTCCAGATGGCGACGAATATCGGTCAGTCCCTCGCCCGTGAGCGCAGAGATGTGCCACACCTCGTAGCCCACGTGGCTGTACATGAGGGTCAAATAGTCCACGGCCTCGCGCTCCTCATCGCTCAGGTCGTCCATTTTGTTGAATACCAAGGTCACGGGCACTCGATAGGCCTCGGCCGAAGCAAGAAAGCGGTCGATAAAAGTAGTGGTAGTTTCAGGACGAGCAATGGTCACAAAGAGCAAAGCCTGGTCGATATTGGCGGCCAAGATATGGCTTTGTTTGGAAAGGTTGGAGGCTTTGCGAATAATGTAGTTACGCCGCTCATCAATCGCTGTGATATAGGCTAGTTCGCCCTCGGTAGTGGGACGTAGCGTTACCCCATCGCCCACGGCCACGGGATTGGTGGTGCGTATGCCTTTGAGGCGAAAATTGCCTTTGACACGACACTCCATGAGTTGCCCCGTGTCGGTGCGTACGATATAGCTGCTACCAGTGTTGCGAATGACGATGCCGTGCATGAAAAAAAGAGGTAAACAAAAGGGACTGCGTCAAAACTTTCATTTTAACACAGCCCCATCGTTGAGAGTAAAAAAATGGTTGAAAAAAGTAGCGTATACGGGGCCAGTCTTATACTGTCATGATTTCCTTGCTCTTAGCCGCGAGGAGTTCTTCGATACGCTTAATCATTTTGTCGTGGAGTTTTTGCAGGTCGCCCTCAGCATCTTTGGCCACGTCCTCGGGCACACCATCTTTGGTGCTCTTCTTGAGTTTGTCGATGCCATCGCGACGTACGTTGCGAACAGAGATTTTGCTCTCCTCTCCTTCGGCGTTGCACTGCTTGGTCAGGTCGCGACGACGCTCCTCTGTGAGGGGAGGAATGGCCAGACGTATCACCTCGCCATTGCTCTCGGGCATAATGCCCACATTGGAGTCGATAATCGCCTTTTCGATGGGGCGAAACATGGACTTGTCCCAGGGTTTGATAGCAATGGTGCGTGCATCGGGAGTCGTGATGGCTGCCACATTGTTTACAGGTACCATAGAACCGTAGGAGTTGACCATTACTTGGTCGAGGATGTGCACGTTGGCCTTACCTGCACGAATGTGCGAAAGGGTTTCTTCAAGGTGCATCACACTCATTTCCATTCGTTCTTCGCTCTCGGCGAGCAGTTGCTTTACGTCTAACATATTTGTGTGTTGTTTGTTTCCAAAGCAAAAATAGGAGAAATCAGGAGATTGACCAAATGTTTGGCACAAGAATTGAAAGCCCAAGCGACAAAAGCTCGCCCACTGCAAGGCTTGTTGCAGTGGGCGAAGAGAAAAAGTCTAAAAGTATCAGCGTACGACGCGCTTTTGACCATCTACGAGGTAGATACCCGCAGGGAGCTGGTCAAGCTCCTTCACTTGCAGGCGTTGGCCTTTGAGATTGTAGATTCCCGAGGAAACTGCACGCTGAGCCAAAGGAGCTTGTTCAACAGCGGTGATGGTGTTGAAGAAGTCCATATCGGCTTCGACATAGGGATTTTCGATGAGCACCCACTTAGAACCTGCATCGTCGGCTGTCCAGTTGGCAATAGGCTTGCCCGCAAGCTGAGGGGCTGCGCAGAAAAAGTCGGTGTTGCCTCCTGTCGTACTGAAAGCAAATCCGCCTTCAATCTCGCGCACCTTAATGGCAACTTTATCGGTAGAGAATACACTGGGGTTGCCCGTCTTGGCATATTGCTTGGCGCCAATGTTGTAGAGGAACCATTCGCCCTTCTTGTTCTTGGCCAGTTGCCATGCACCAGTGGCTGCGAAAGCATCGTAGTCCTTGCTGTATTCGCTCATGCTCAGGGCATGCGTCGCATCGCCTTTCATACCTTCTACCCAGACGTTGTTTTCTTGTGCTTTCTTCACGACATAGGTTGTGAAGTGGGCATTGTAGAGGGCATAGGCCTTATCGGCTTTAACATCCGCCAGTTTTGTCACCGTAGCCCCAAGAGGAGGAACGGCTTGTTCCAAACGAAGTGCTGTGGTGTGTGCCTCATCGAGCGTAGATACGGGAAGCAATACAAGTGCACTCTTGCTGACATCAAGCGCCCAGTAGTTTTCCTGAGCTTGCAAGGTCAAGAAGCCATAAGCCTCCTTAGATTCGAGCATCACTTTCTCGCCAGCCATCAGTTTGTTGAAACTCAGCGGAGTGGTCGAGGCTGCTTCCAAGACGGGCTTCTTCTCCTTCACGCCGAGGTAGCGACCGTCTTGCGCGAGGAGCATGTACTGCCCATCCTCTTGCTTCTTGGCCAAAAACATTGCCGTGAGAGGGAGCTTTTGGTTCGCTTGGCGAGGCTTCACTTCCAAAGCATCGTCCTTTTGATTGAGGAAAAACTCCTTGCCGTCCTTACCCACAAATGTGAGCGTATAATAGCGTTGATTGAGTGGCAACTCCACCTGTTTGGCCATATAGAGGGCTGCGATGGCCTTTGCCATCTCGTCCTTGGTCACGGTGTTTTCGCTTTCCACTTTCTCTATGAGGGAGAGCAGTGCGGCACGTTCTTGAGCATTGTCGGCTGCATAGCCCAATCCTTTGAGAGCAAGCGCCTTGCGGGCCTCGGCAACTTCGAGGGCTGTGGCCAACTTGGCATCGATGGTGGGACGAGGGGCTGTAGCATCGTAGGTATAAGCTCCGCCCGTAATGTCCTCAACGCTGTACTTCTTATAGACCAACGTATAACCTCCGCCCGAAGTATTCGTGAAAGTCTCCTCTTCGTAGAAGAAACCCACGTGGTGGTCTTTCTGCAACACCATCGTAGAATAAGCAGAGCCCAATTCGGTCACGAGCTTCGTACCGTCCCATCCCTTTGCAAAGTTATTGGGAGTATTGTAGTCGAGCACAGAGGCCAACTCCTTGTAGTTGATACCCACCCTGGTACGTCCCGAGGGGCCGAAGGGAACACTTTGCAGGGCGAGGAACATTTTCTGATTGTCGCTCGTACGCTTGACGGGAAGAATGAGGATTTCGCCATTGCAAGCGTTGGACGAAGCGGTGATACCTCCATTGTTCTTGCTCGAGAAAGCCTTTTCGGCCCACATACCTTCTGCTTTTTCTACATTGGAGAAGGTATAGATATTGTAGTTGCGGCCACCGTGAGCGCGGGCACTAATCACGATGCTACCATTGGGAAGTTCTTCCACCTTGGGCTCGTCGCCTCCAGTAGGAACGGGAGGTGTGGCTGCATCGCCCAGTACTTTCCAATTCTTTCCGAAATCGTCGGAATAAAGCACCCAGCAGGCCATTACACCTGTTGCCTTGACATAGCCAGAAAGAGCAGCATAAACACGATAGTGGGTGCCCACCTTGACCGTAGAACTTTGGAAAATGCGTCCCGAACCGAAGAACATCGAGTCGATGTAGCCCGCAGGAGCTACGCCATCGAAGAGTTTGTAGATGTGCTCCGTGAGGTCTTCATGCTGTGTCCAAGTCGCTCCACCATCGTGGCTATACCAGCGTGCCACGGGGTTAGGATTGTTGCGACGTCCCGAGAAGAGGGGCACACGACCGCTCACACTGAGCATGAGAATCTCGTCGCTCTCGTGGTCGCCCACAATGGCGGCATCGCCAAAGGCGCTATTGCGAGCACTGCCATCGTTGCCCTTGGCCACGTCGCGTCCTTGCTCATCTTTCGGGTCGGTGGGCTGAGTCCAAGTCTCACCATTGTCGAGCGAACGAGCTATGTGCAAGTCGATGTGTCCATATCCAATGTCGGCACGACTGAAGCGGTAGTCGCCCACTGCAGTGAGGTGACCACTCTTGCCCGCTACGGCAAGGGCAGGTATGCGGTAGGGTATGCCTGTTCCGTTGGTCACCATCAGGTTGTGCTGCCTTTCGCCCGCTTTCTTCACGAGCTTCACCACAAAGTTGCTGGTGCGAGCAAAATCCTTGTTGCCATTGCGACTCACGTCGAAAGAGGCGGTGCGCTGAGGAGTAGCCAGTTCGACTTTGACCGATTTTTTCTCCGTGAGACCAGTGGCATTCACTGCCGCTTTCCCTTCGGGCGTAACGGTTACTTGACCATTGGCGGCATCGGCCGTAAAATCGAACGAATAGCCTTGCACGGCCCACCCTTCACTCGCCGTGAGGGTATAAGTGGCGCGGAAAGGAGCAGCGCCATTCGTAAACAACTTGATGTTGGCATCATCATAGAAGGCCATGTTGTTTTTATCGCAGGAGAGTTTCAGCTGCGGTGCCGTTTGGGTGCTGGTCCACTCGGAAGCCCAAGTTTGCGCCTGATTTTGCTTCGTAAAGCTACCTGCCGCCTTGCCCACCGTAATCGAAACGGAAGCATCGGCCTTTTGCGCCTGCACACTCATCGTGCCTGCCGACAGCAGGGCCGAGGCTACCAACGTACTTTTGAGTAAAGTTGTAATCATAGTATTGCTATAATAGTATTTTATGTAAAATCTACGTTACATTTCAGGCGCAAATATATGCAAAATTTTCTCGTTTAGCAAATACTTCATATTATTTAAGAAGCTATTATCCCGAAGAGAGGAGATAGAGAAGCACAGACAAGACTACCCTCGCGCGCGTGCATCCCATAGGCACATCGTTTTTTCCCTCCACTCCTTCCACAAAAGACGATAATATCCTGTTTATCAGGAAATAGGGAAGTGGAAGAAAGAGGAATTGCTGCCTCCAAGGGCTTCCATTTTTTAGTGCTCACACGCAAGAAGATAAGAGAGAAAGATGTGGAAGTTGTGGAAGCAAAAAAAGGTCGGCTTCCACAAGTTTACTTCCTCCTTTTCAAGCACTTATCCCCCAAACATGGAAGAAAGGAAGTCAAAAACAAAACATTAGGGGTGCGCGCGCGAGGAAAAACAAAAAAAGTCGCAGCCTCAAAAATAAAACTCGCAACGAGAAATACCGGAATGGGAAGCCCGTTGACAGGAATGGGAAGAAAATCGCGAGGAGAACCGCGCGAAACGACCGAGCGGCATTGCTCTCGTGGAATCACGCGGTTCTCTTCGCAAGGAAAAAAGTAGTGGCTAATAAGGGTCTACATCAAAATAGATCGTTACTCCTTTCAGGCTTTGGCTGGCTTGTACCGAAGCGCGAGCGGCCAGCAAAGTGGCTCGCACCGAAGAAGTCGAAAATTGCGGAGAAACCTTGAGCAACAGTCGGCGAATGTGCAACATTTGTACAAATCCAACATAGGGGCGTTCAGGGCCCAACAACTGTTCGCCAAAGTGAGGGCGCAAGAGTTCGGCAAAGCTACGGGCGGCTACCTGTACCGTGCGCTCGTCGCGGTGCTTAAAAACGATACTGATGAGTCGCAACTCAGGAGGAAAGCCAAAAGCTCTACGCTCTGCCATGACCGCACGATACATGGCTTCATAGTCGCCCCGTACGATGTGTTCGACGATGGGCAATTTGGGCTGTCGTGTTTGTAGCACCACCCTCCCCTGCACGCCACGACGACCTGCGCGACCAGCCACTTGGGTCATCATCTGATAGGCGCGTTCGTGAGCTCGAAAATCGCAGAGATTCAGCATTTGGTCGGCATTGAGGATACCCACCAACGAAACCCCTCCGAAGTCCAAACCCTTCGTGACCATCTGCGTGCCCACGAGGAGGTTCGTGTGTCGGTTTTGAAAATCGCGAATAATGCGTTCATAGGCCGAACGCGAACGTGTGGTATCCAAGTCCATACGCCCTACGCGCGCCATTGGAAAACAGCTTTCCACGGCAGCTTCGATCTTCTCCGTACCTGCCCCTACGTCTTTCATATCGGCCTGATTGCACTGCGGACAGTGGGTAGGTACATCGTAGGCCGTACCGCAGTAGTGGCAAACGAGTTTGCCTTGTTTTTGGTGGAGCGAAAGCGACACGTCGCAACGCTGACAGCGAGGGGTCCACCCACAACTGTTGCACAACAAGACGGGACTATAACCGCGACGATTGAGAAAAAAAATAGCTTGCCCACCTTCGCTCAGCGTGCGCTCTGTCTCGCTTTTCAATCGAGGAGAGAAAGGCGTGGGCATGAGCCGCTTGCGATGCAGCTCTGCCAAATCTTCGACTACGATTTCGGGCAGAGGCACATCGCCAAAACGCTGCGTGAGTTCGACCAAACCATACTTGCCCGAAAGCGCGTGTGTGTAGCTCTCGAGCGAGGGAGTGGCCGTGCCCAACAAGACCTTTGCGCCCTGCTGTCGAGCCATGAGAATGGCCAGGTCGCGAGCGTGATAGCGTGGGGCAGGATCTTGCTGCTTGTAGGAGGCTTCGTGCTCCTCGTCCACGATGATGAGTCCCAAATTCTGATAGGGGAGGAAGAGCGAGGAACGCACGCCCAAGATGAGGGGATAGGGCTGGGCAGAGAGCTGACGGTGCCAGGTCTCGATGCGTTCGGCATCGGGAAATTTGGAGTGATAGACACCCAACTTTTCGCCAAAATACTTGCCCAGGCGATCGGTGATTTGCGTGGTCAGCGCGATTTCGGGCAGGAGAAATAGGACCTGCTTGCCCTCCGAGAGCGTGCGGGCGATGAGTTTGGCGTAGACCTCGGTTTTTCCACTGGAAGTTACCCCATGCAGGAGTACCACGTCTTTTTCTTGCCAGGCCTTCAAAATGTTATCGTGCGCTTGCTGTTGTGCCTCACTGAGAGGGCGCTCCAACCAGCCCTCGATGACTCGATGTTGCTTCAAGCGCCCCACTTCTATATTTTGCGCCCGGACTATCCCTCGCTTAACGAGCGCCAGCAGAGCAGCTTGCCCTCCTTCGCCCAACTTCTCCAAGACTTCGGCACGAGGCACAGCACGTAACAGGGCGGGATTTTGCAAAGTAAAAGCAGTCGAGGCACCAGCACAATCCAAGAATGTGGTCAATGCGGCAAGTTGTCGAGGAGCGCGCTTCAACTGCTCGAAAGCCAGATTGAGTTGTTGCTCATCGCGATACTTCTCGTCCAAATCCAGCTGCACCTCGGTTTTCGTTTTGAAAGCCTGACTCACGCGCTCTTCCACTTCTATCTGACCACCTTCGACCAGTCTTTTCATCGCCGATACGACACCCTGTTCGAGCACTTGCTTGCGCACTTCTTCAAGTTTGCAGGGACCTTGCGCCAGCACTTGCAACACGGCACGTTCCGTTCGATTCCACGTTTCGTCGGCCAGCTCCACTCCTTCAGCCAGGGCAAAGAGGGTTTCACTCTCGAGTTTCAAGCCCGATGGCAAAGCAGCTTTCATCACTTCCCCAGGATAGCACATGTAGTACTGCGCAATCCATCGCCAAAGCTCCAGCTGCTGAGGCAGCAACAAGGGCTTTGCATCGACCACTTCTTCAACCTCTTTGAGCTGCTCGACCGTAGTTTGTGGGGCATGGTCGTACAAGCGCACCACAATCCCCGTGTAGCGTTTTTTCTTGCCCAAGGGCACCACCACACGACAGCCCACACGCACCATTTCCTGCAAATGAAGGGGCACACGATAGGTGTAGGCACCGGGAATGGCGAGGGGCAAAAGGATGTCGGCAAAGTTCATAGGAAAAAGCTATACGTATGAACGCAAAATTACACTTTTCCACTGGCATGAGCAACAGCCTCGGGCAGGAGAACCACACAACCTTCTTCTACCTTCGCATTCCTCTCCCCTTCTCTCCTCTCGACTTCCGTCCTCATGCTCCTTGCCACCGCTCCACCAAAACCGCTTTCTCGCGCACGCGCGCGAGGTAGATTTCACCCATTTTCCCCTCCACAACCTCTCCATTCCACCCTCCACAACCGCGCATGGGAGGCGTATCCTCCTACGTGGGAAGAAAAAAATCCCGCGAGGCTCGCAGGATTTTCTACGTGGGAAGGAGGAAAAGGAAAGTGGGCAGCCAAACGCCCTCCCTCTTTCTTCCCAAGCACTAAGCAATCCCCCTGCCAAAGCACCTTGCAAGAACAAGATGCTTTCGGAAGGAGGGATTAAACACTTTGGCTATTGCAGAGAGCAAAATGGCTATTACTACAACCAGATGACAACAGTGCTACAAAATTACGCAGCATTGTCCTTGATCATGCTAATGAAGCCCTTTCCAGAAAGCGTAAACTGCAAATAGGCTACCACAGAACTCCCCAGCCACCCAACGAATGGTATGAATGATAAAGCAATATCCACAACAATGGCCACCACGACATTCACAATGCCCCCCGTTATAAAATTACCTACTCCCAAATTCGTTCGAGACAACTTGCATAGGCTGCTATACATGTGCCACAGAATGCAAGCATAGATAATCAAGTCCAACCCAAACAAAGGGAAGAAGATGATGAAAGCTGCTCATCGGGCATGACTTTTCACAACGGCAGCCGCATCTTTATCGAAACATTGGTCGATAATATGGTTAGCACATTGCTTGGTAACAAAAGAGGGAACTGTTGCCATAGATTAAAAGAGAGAAAGTTTATTTCTTGTAGCTTTTCTTCGCCGCATCCACAAATTCCTTGATGACAGCTTTGTTCTTCAAAACATGAGTAATGGCTCCTTGGATATCTTCGGCCTTAAAAGAAGTACCTTTATTTTGTGCCAAATAAAGCAAGGCTTGCAAATAGACGTAGCCCGAAGCCATAGTCAGCGCATAGAGCGTAGCAGACATCACAATGCCGCCCCCAATGCTACCTATCACCGGAATGAACTTCAAGGCACTGGCCACTCCCATGCCCACGGCATAGCCTGCCAAGTTGGTGGCCACCCCACTACCAACAGACTTAATAACATTCTCGGCAAAAGGAAGCCCCAGTTTGCTGTTAATGCGGAGATACATGCCCCACATAGTCGCAGCACCAGCAGCCACATCGGCTCCAGGAACAGGTATCCAAGCGGAGGCAACAGCCATAACGCTATGCTGTTTGATTACGCCCACGATATCTTCGGGCAGCATCTGATCGGCTGTCTTATTCATCAGTTGCACCAGTGCTACGGCACTTTTCAGTAGTTTTTGATTTACATCCATTGCTATTGTTTTTAATGACCTGTATTTATGTTATCCTAAGAGCTACGAAGTGCTTCTAGTTCGTCATTTCAATAGTCTATCACTTCAATGCTCTTTGGAACTTTTCTTTCAAAAGAGGCTCATAATCACTTCCTAATCTTTGCAAGACACAAAATGGAGCATTATTTCCTTTGACAGAGAGTTGCCATTTGGCCAGGTTCACATCGTAGAAGGTTTTCAGTTTACGGATAAGTCTGTCGAAATCCACTTCCTTACCTCCTTCTTGGAAGGTAGTGGCTTTCAAGCAACTTTCAAGAATCGCGAACAATTGGCGTTTTGCAACAAACCACTTCAACCCGAAATCTTGGTTCCATTCTGAGTTTGACTTTGACATTTCCGAACGATACTCTTTCCTCGCCACTTCCAGTCCATAAGTTTCATTCATCAACTCTGTCAATCTTTCGAGATTTATGATTTCGTCGATTTCTGGTTCGTCAAAAAGAGAGCGTTTTTTTTTTGCCAGCCTTCGTCAAACACTGATGTACGATGTCTTCAACCGTTATCTCCTTGGCATTTTTCCCCATGAATAAGTTCTCAGTGGTAGAATCTTGTTCTTGTGGTAGAACCTGCTGTGACACTCTAAAAAAGCCTTCCCAGGGCTTGTCAACAGTTTTACTTCTCACAGGCACCAACTCCAAGGCGCTTTTCCGCATTTTTTTATTTACATCCATTGTTATGAATTTTAGATGGCTTACACTTGTGTTATGGAGAAACTTTCCCCGAACATTCAACAACTTAAGGTAGAACTATACCGCCAAAGCGGCATAGTTCTCCATTTGTCGTTGCGTAGTAGCCACGATAGCCGCCTGCAACTTCTCTTGGCAGAGCTTCAGGGCTTGTTGCAAGGCTGGCACGCTCTGTGCTTCCTCGACGATGTGGTGCAAGTCGGAAAGGCGCAGGTCGATGATCTCATGCTGATAGGTGGCCGTGAGCAGGGCTTCCTTGCGTTCGGCAGGGAGTTCGAGGCTCTCGATGTGCAGTTGCAAACTCTTTTGGTGGGCTGTGATGAACTCTTCCCACTCCTGCGCAGTCTTTTGCACCGCAGCGTTGATTTCGCCCATCGTCTTGATCTTCAAGCTGGACAATGAGGGGCCTGCCGTTGGTGTGGCTCCGCGCTGTGTCTTACTTTGCTTAGAGAGATAGTAGCCTCCCGCTGCTGAAGCTAAAGCCAAGACACCATAGAGCAACTTGCGCTCATCAGAAAAGAGGGTAGCACCTGCTGACAGGGCTGCGCCAGCATAGAGCGCATAGGTAGCCACGGGAATAGTCGTAGCACCACCCTCCCTTGGGCTTGTGGTGGTGGAAGAAGAGGCTGTTGCTGCCTCCATTGCAGCGAAATAGCGCTGCGCCTTTTCCTGCAATCGTTCTTGCTTTTCGGCTATGGAACGATTGATTTGTTCGATTTTCGTTTGCATAGGGATTAGCGATAAAGTTGGGCGAGGGCATTGATGCCTTCGAGGATGCTGTCTATTTTTTGCAGTGTTTTCGTTTGTTCGAGCAGGTCTTTTTCGAGTTCTTCGAGATAGACCTTGCCCTCTGCTTTGAGTTTGTCGGCAAAGTTGCTCTTCATGCTTGCGATAACCTTTGACACCTCACTCAGGTTCTTATTAACCTCGGTCGAGACATCGCTGCGGATGCTGCTGGCCAAGACCTCGCAGCGACCACGCATGTCGCTTTCCTGCTCACGCATTTTGCTCTCAATGTAACTTACAGCTCCACTCATCTTGAGGTCTCTGGTATCAGAGATATCCAAGTAAGTATTGTCGCTTATGGAGCGCGCTTGGGCTTGATATCTCTCAATGGTGCTACCAATGGAGAGTTCTTTGTTCGTACGCAAGTCGTTGAGAACACTGTCGATGAGCTGGCGATAGTAGCGATCGTTGAAGGTGAGGCTCATCACCTGAGCCTCAAATTCGCCTATCTTTTGGCTCAGTTTGTCGGCCATCTCACGGCGAGCCGTCTCGAAGTGATGTTTCCAAGCTTGGTTCCAACCCTGAGCATAGTCTTGGATAGCTTGGCATAGTTGTTGCCCCAAAGCATAACCATTCACTTGGGTCACGTTGGCCACCTCCTGGTTGTGTCCCCACCACCGGCCCTTGCAGGTAAACTCCCTCTCCACCTGTTCTTTGGGCAGGGAATAAGGCACATTAAAGCGTACATTATTGCCTATGCTTCTGACTTCGGCTTGCAGACCTCGCTCAAACTCAGAGAAGATGTTGCTAAACTCCCCTTGCAAGGCCTCAAAGAGTTGTGCCTGCTGTTGCTTCTGCTTTTCGATTTCTTCGAGCGAGGAGGCTTGAAGCTCCTCGCGGCGCAGCTGGAAGCTCTGCTGCATCTGCCCGATGGTTTCGGCAATGTCGGCTTTGTGCTGCAAGAAGAAGGCTTGCACCTTTTCGGAGATGATGCTTTCCTTGTTTTGCAAGAAAAGCCCTTCGAGATAACTGCTGCGGATGTCGCCAATGTTGGCAAGCGCATCGAAAGTTTGGCGCAGTTCGGCATCGTTCTCGAAATACTCGGGGAAGTAGTGACGCATGCGCTTCACCACCTGCTGCTCGACATTGTCCCACTGCGCTTCGCCCTTTTGGGCGATAGAGAAACCGATGCCCGCGGTCGTGTCGAGTTTGATGCGGCCACGGAGCTTCTCGTCGATGGTGTCCGAAAGTTCGCGCAGACGTTTCTTGAACTTCTTTTTCTGCGTGTCGGCCAATTCGACGAGGTCGCCTCCCCCTTGGTTTTTCATCTCGAGGTCGGCACCGAGGTCTTGCAGCACCGAGTCGAACTTGCTGGCGAGCAAGACCACCGTACCGATGCCCGAACCACCGATGCGAGAATTGAGGAAGCTCACATCGCCAGCACTCAGAAAGTCGGTCGAAGCACTGAGCAGGAACACACCATGGCAGGCATGGAGGAAGGTGCGTGTGCGATTTTCGCGCGACACTACGGGGTCGTTCACCCCTGGAGTGTCCACCACACGCACGCCACGCAGACGTTCGTCGTTCATCTTGATGTAGAGGCTCTTCACCACCGAGGTATATTCGCCCTTGGCACCAACATACTGTTCGAGCACGTTTTGCAGATCCTTCAGGTCGAAAAACTCTTTTACATCATTGCGTGCACCCACCTTTTGGCGTGCTGCACTGCTACACAGGCTCACCATCTCGTGGGCAGAACGTTGCTTCTCGGAAGTGCGGCTCTCGATTTCCTTTTGCAACACGATAGTGGGGGCATCAGGCTGTTGTTCGCGCACTTCTTGAGCGATGCGTTGATACTCTTGGTCTTGCTCTACAAAGATGTCCCAGTCCTTCTCGTTGAAATACTCCACCTCGAAAGTGTTCTTCTCGGCAAACTCCAACACGGTGAGCCCTGCCGTCATGGGGGTAGAGGCCTTGGGGAGGATATTTTCGCCATTGAAGAAGAGGGAGTTGAGGAAGGAAGACTTACCTGCCTTTACCTGCCCCACGATACCGATTTGCAGCACTTCGTTGTCCGAGAGCAGGCTTTCGCCTCCCTCCTTAAACTCGTTGAAGGTGCTTTCCAATTCTATAATTTTGCCTTTCAAACCATCATAGTCTATACTTTTCAGACGGCTCAACTGCTGCTCTGAATTTTGCAGCAGGGTCAAAAGTTGTACTTTGTCCATAAGGGAAGCGTTTTAGTATGCGTTGTCTACTTCTTGTTCTATCCATTGTGCGAAGCTCTGTCGCTGTGCCAATTGTGCCACGGTTTCGCCTTGGGCAGTGCGGCTATCGAGAAGGTCGGGGTCGACATCGAGCAGCATTTGGCAGAGATGACGATATTGGCACTCCACTGCGGTGTGGAAGGCGTTGTAGCCACGGCGGTCTTGCACGGTGGGGTCGACATCGAGCAGCATTTGGCAGAGATGACGATATTGGCACTCCACTGCGGTGTGGAAGGCGTTGTAGCCACGGCGGTCTTGCACGGTGGGGTCGGCATCGTGGTCGAGCATAAACTGCACCATCATGTTGTGTCCTTGCTTCACAGCGAGCGTGAGGGGCGAATAGCCATCAGGATTGCACACGGAGAGGTCTACGCCCTTTTCAAAGCTGCGCAAGAAGGCTTTGTAATCATTGCGCGCAATGCAGTCGAAGACGTTGGGGATGTCGTCGGCTTCGGCTGTAACGGTGAGAGCTTTGTTGCGCTTCTTGAACTCCGTGATGATGGACAATAAGGCAGAAAGGATGTGTTGCTTGTAGGCCTCAAAAGCCTTTTTCATCTCTTTCTCATCCTGGATACGTTCAAGGCAAGAAGAGCAGGCATCCGCAACTACTTCATACCATTTTTGATAGTGCATAAGAGAAACTTCCGAGAAGTTTTCTACATTCTTCATCCACATAGGTCTATCCCAAAGAACCTTTCGAATTCCCTCTACAATGGATTCGTGATATTCTTTCTGGTCGCGAACCTTCTTCTCCCAATCTTGTTTCGCTTTGAGCAGTTTTCTATATTCTTTCTCTTGGTCTTCGATTGTTGCCTCACAAGCCCTTATTTCATGAGCCATCAAAAGTTCTATCCATTTCACGAGGGATTCAGAAGCCGTTTCTTCAGTTCCTGATTCTTTGACTTCCTGCAAAACCTGCGCAAAACTCTTGTTTTTGTAGGATCCGTAGAGTTTATTTTCCAAGGTCGAGAAAGCGATAACATCGATAAGTTCCTCCTCGGGAAAAGTTTGTAGCAAAGTGTTGGCTGCGGTTTGCAGCACACCAGCCATTTCCTTTTCACCCTTCTTGTCGGCTTTATTAAAGATGATGAGTTTTTTACCCTCGAACTGCTTCATCATCTCGATGTCTTCGGCTACGAGAGCACCGCGCTCGCTATCGACAATCCAGAAGAGCACATCACCCTCGCCCAAGGCTTCGAGCGCAGTGGCGCGGTCGGTCTTGCCGTTGGAGTCATTAGCGCGATCGGAGTTGTTATAGCCTGGGGTGTCGATGAAAACCAAGCCGTCCATATCCTTAGAGGGAATCTCGACAAAGAGTTTGTCGAGCACGGAAGCCAAGTAGACGTTCGACTGCTTGGCGTGCTGAATGGCTTGCAGCACACCGGGATGGAGCGACACCAACACGTTTTGCTGATTGACACCGCGCACTGCAATGTTCTGCGTGTGCAGAGAGCAATAGAGGTAGGTTTTTACCACCGAAACGGGTTCTACTCCTGTGGGCAACAAGCCCGCACTTCCCGTGAGGCGATTCAAGAAAGAGGACTTACCCGAGGAGAAGCCACCCGCCACGACTATCTGTGTGTGATAGCTATTTTCGTGGGCTTTCAGGGTGTTGAGGAGCTCCCCACATTGTCCCCAGAACTTATATTCAAAGTCTTTATCTAAAAAACGCTCGCGATTTTCTTCTACATACTCCGACAAGCTCAGGTGTCCCTTGAAGTTGTAATACGCTTCACTGATCGCACTCCAAAACAGATTGTCGTCGGCAGAGGGCTTAGCCGAACTAATTTTTGCCATCAACTCCATCACATTGTCGGGATTCTCGTAGGGGTTTACTTGAACAATGCGACTTTTAGGGGCCGAAGAGGGTGTTTTTTTCTTACTAACAAGTGCCATAAAGGAGAAAGAGAAAAGAGAGGTGATTGGTGATGATCGCATCCTCTCGGACGAGGAACTACGCCGAAAGGCAAATGCTTTCGGACGTAGCCCTCGCGAGATGATACAGCTTAGAGGCTTGCCTTGATGCTTGCAAGCTGTTCGATAGCGGTGTTGAGCGTATCGATTTCAGCCTGAACAGTAGCCTTATCCTTGTTGGCGTCGGCCATCTTTTCGTTCAGCGCAGCCTTGGCATTTTCCATGCGCGTTACAACTTCCTTTTGGAAGGCTTCACGAATGCGAGCCTGGTTGTCCTGCGTGAGTTTCAAGATGCTGGGACGAATGCCCTCAACGATTTGACCGATGCACTCGTTGCGTACCTTGGCCAAGGCCTTATTGAACACTTCTTGATCGCTCGGGCCAAAGAGGAAGTCTTTAACAAAACCTATTACATTTGGGATAATGGAAGGCATAATCGTTAATACGACCTTCGCAACAATACCAATAGGACCACCCAAAACGAGAAGATTTGACAGATGTTCTGTCAGGCGCACCATCAGACTGTCTGTCACAAAGTTTGTAAATATAGAAGAGACGTCGTCCAAAATGTCCGAATTCACCTCGATAGTAGCCAAGTTCCGCATCGAATCCTGCACGGCATTGCCTAAGTCGCGGCTATACTGCTCGCTTTCTTCCTTGAACGACTTGATGATTTCGCTGCGCACGATGCTCACGATAGCGCTCTTGATGGCCTCTTCGCCCTCCTGGTTGGCTATCATTTGGGCAATATCGCTGGCCTTGGCTTCGAGCGCAGCACGCACATTGTCGAGCGCATCTTGTGCCGACTTTTCGGGCGTGTCGGCTTGACTGTTGCTGGTGGGCAGTTCGGCCTTCACCTTAGAGATTTCCTCCTCGATGAGCTTGATTTTCTCTTCGACACTGGCAATGTCCTTGCTGCGCAGGTCTACACGAATCTTCAACTGGCTGGCCACGCTGTCGATGAGTTGCCCCAGTTGGAGATTGAGTTTTTGTGCCACAAGCGCTTCGGGATTGAGCGAGGAGAGATATTGTTCGATGTCGCCCAAACGCTTTTCGACAGACGAAATGGCGCCTACAACGGGAGCAGTATTGCCCAGTTGCTGGAGCTGATAGCGCACACCCTCGATGAGAGCAGGGAGATTTTCTTCGCTTTGCTTCTCTACCTTGGAGAGGAACACGGCGGGGAACATGCCATAGCTGCTCAACTCGCGCAAGAAGGTGAGCGTGGTGGTGCGTAACGTGCCTTGCTCAGAGTCGACCACGAGAACAAAAGCCGTGCCGCTCTGAATGTAATGAAAAATGGCGGCATCGTGACGTTCGATGCCCGAACCGATACCTGGCATATCGACAAGAATGATGCCACGATCCTGCAACTGACGCACCACAGGGCTGTCGCAATAGACCTTGGCCACATCACCAGGCAGAGTGGCCAAGTCTTTGATGGCGGAGAGGGGCTTTTGGTCTATCTTTTGACCATTGCGATAGAGCTCTACCTTTTGGTCGGTGCCATAATACAACTCGTAGGCCACAGCAGTTTCGGGCATCGTGTCTACGGGCAGCATGCCTGGGCACTGGGTCAGGACGTTGAGCATAGAGCTCTTGCCTGCGCTAAATCCGCCCACAAAAGGAACCTTGATATACTGAGAATCTTGGAGAGTTTGCAGGAATTCCTGCGACTTGGTTTCAAACTCCGTTTTGGCATCGCCCACCAGGTACTGGGCAAAGGCAGACACCCTTTCGAGAGTCGCTTGATACTTACTGATGTGATTCATAAGAGAAAAATAATAAAATGTACTACATGTGCGATGGTGTCAAGAAAGCCTCACCCTACTTGCACCACTTCAAGATCCATATTGTTGAGGCAGCCTGCGCGCTTGATGTCGATGCCATACATGCGCATAAAGGCATCGGCCACGACTTGGCCGCCATTGGTGCTCACAGGGTTGGACATGGATTGCGTAACAACCTGTACGCTCAATCCAGCTTCGACACGGACGCCGTTGCTGTTTTTACTCCGTTTGGTGGTGATGTGAAAAAGTGCCATGGTTTTATTGTTGAGTTAAAAAGACATATTGTCTAAAAAAACAGAACCTACGAGAGACAACACAACAAGCCGTGTAGCCACAAAACGTCAGACTAAACTATGCATAAAGACATAAAAAAGACGTGGAAGTTTGTCCTAAGCTATACGTCTGACTTGTAGGTATCGGCAAACACCCTTTAACGAACGTATCTCAAAGAAACAAACATCCCACGTCCGTTTTGTGTATGATAGGGATAGACTGCCCCCACAGCGAGCCTGCAACACTGCTCACGCAGTGCGCAGGCTCTCTGACAAAGAGCTGTCTTGCCTTTACAAAACAGAGTGAGCATTTGTTGCTTCAAGACCTCGTTAAAGTGAAGAATTGCCGATTTCACAAGCAGGGTCTTCAGACAAATGCTGTTTCGCAACGATGTGCCGATGCACACCGTCTTCTGCGAATATAGCATTTTCTGAGCAACTAACACTGTGTCGTGGGATGTTTTTTGAATTTTATCCATTAAAATGTAAATTTGAGTGCAAATATAAAGGCAGAACAGGAAATTTACCTCGCAGAAGAGGCTGCAAACAGGAGCTGTGAAAAAAAACGCCCCAAAAAGTTGGAAAAATCAAAAGGGAAAGCCGTATTTTTGCGCAGAGAGGTCGTCGCCCACACGATATCTCTATTTTTCTTTCCTCCTCATCGCTCTCCCCTCTATGAAACAACTAGTTTGTAGCACTCTCGACTTTCTGCATGGTCGCATGGCACAAGATGCCTTGCAAAAGATGGTGGAAGGGTATTATCTCAAAAACGATTACCAGCATCTGATTCTTGAATTCCTGAATTATCCAAACTCATGCAAAGCTCAGGAAAGGGCTTGGCAACAAATGGGCGAGAAGCAAGCACAACAAAATCTATGGGACTATATCAATGAAAACATGCCCCAAGAGGAATGGGACGCTTGCTACGATCGCTTCTTGACCATGCACAGCGTGGCGAGATCGAAGGACAGGCAAGAAGCGTGGGGCGAGATGCTCGACCGATGGTGCAAGCAGCTCTATGGAGTAGAATTGGACGAGATGCCTTGGTGCAACACGGAACAGCTGTGGAAAGATCTTGAGGAGATGGCACAAACGTGGTTAGAATGTTGCTGGCTGCTGCAACATGCGCTCGCCACGCTGACCGAGGAGGAGATAGTACAAGAAGTACGCAGCTCCTGCACCCGCTTCACACAATTTACCAATAAAGCCAAACAGCTCAACGAACAATGGAAAACGCGCATCGCGGCAGCCTTGCAAGATTGGGAAAGAGGGCAGCCCAACTGGATGGAGCTCAACCTGCTCTGCGCGCTACCGTTGCACACCGAGCACGTTCAGTTGAGAATCGTCCTGCGCTTGGCCGTCTATGAAACCTGCCTGCAACAGTGGCCACGCCTCGCACCACTGCTGGTACCACTACAAGCACAGAGCCAGCACGATAGGGACGACACTTGTGCGCTCATGAATGAAGTGGGAGCGTTGCGTGGACGGCTACTCGCTCATCTGCGTAAGGAACATCAGGAAGTTTCGCTGATGCTCCCCTTTCCTCTCCTCCTCTGGGTGCGCGACAACGAAAGGTTGCCACAAGCTGCCCCACGCTCCACATCAGAGCTTTTGCCCATTTCTGTGGCTCACCACTTGTCGCTCCGCTTGCTCAACTGGCTGAGCGAGCCGATGTTGAAACCCAAACAAAAGCGCTCTTCCTATGTCGTGGCTCACCGTGCCGATTGCAGTGAATTGAGCCGCTGGATGCGCTATGCCTACATTGATTCTACGGCTACGTCCTCCGAACTGGAACAACGCTTGAACAACTGGCCCATCTCTGTGGTTCTTGCCGAACAGCCCTTTCCTCTCTTGGCTCGACGTTGGAGCTTGTCCCACCAAGAGTTCCAAATGGTCACACACAGTGCCGTCCTGACAGCCTACTTGTCGAAGGGAAGATTGTGGTGTTTCCTTTCGCCCACGGCACGCAGCATGGATTTGGAAGCACTCACCACGGAGTTGCTCCAAGTCTACTCCGAAGCCGAACGTCTGCTGCTCCTGCATTAATCTCTATATTTCCTCATTTTTCAGTCTACAATATGGATGCTTTTCTCACACAAATCTGGATGCTCTATGTGCTGCACCTTTATTCCAAATTGGGCTATACGCGCCAAGACATCAAGGAAAAGGTGGAACGCTTTGTGAAAGAATGGGATAAACAGCCAGAGAAAAAGCAAACGGAGGGGCAAGACATTGGGCAACGCATCCTTTCGACCATTGTGCTGCGTTGCAAAGGAAAGTCCAACAAACTCAAAACGCTCTTCAAAACCGCTTTTGAGCAATTTTTAGTGCTGAGCGAAAAACAGCTCCCTCCCTATGAGAAAGAATATGTCCTGCACAGCGACGAGCGCACCCTCCGCCCTCTACTCCTGGCTGCCAACGAGATCGTGCTGACCGAGGCGATTAAAAAACAACATCCACTCTACAGCCTAAGCCTGAGCAAGGAGATAGAAGAAAACATAAAACAAGAAGAGAAGGGGCAAGAAGAAGCTAAAACAGAAGAAGGGGATACGAACGGACAGGATTTTCTGTCAGAACATTGGCCCGTTACGGTCAAAAACTTTTTTCCCTTAGGACGTATCGCTGTGGGAGCTCGCCATTTTTTAGCTGCACGGGCGCAAAGTCCAGATAACGTCCTACTACTGGACGAAGCTCGTATAGACATCTTGCTCCCTTTCTTCACAGACCCAGAAAAAACGTCCACAAAGACGAAGCGAAGCCAACACCTACAAACGTTGGCTTTCACCCTCAGAATGCTCCAAGACTTCCTGCAACGACAAGTAGGCACAGAGGGTGGACACAACACCTATTACCACTGGCCCTACAAGGAATGCAAGCAAGCTGTAAGGTGGCTGGAAGAAGCCGATTTCGACACGCTCTACTCGCACGGCCTTGTCTGTCAAAACAACAATCAACTCGTGTGGGAGAGGAGTGAAGTGCAATGCTATTTCTATCTCGATCGCCCTTTCCTTACGGAGGAGCAAGGACGGTTGAGCCTACACATGGGCATCCTGCCCAGCCACATGGCCAAGGGAAAACAGCACAACATCCAAGAACTCTTTCTTCTCACCACCACCGAACGCTGCCAAATGACCTTGGCACAATGGCTGGAACAAACGCAATGCAGTTTGCCACAAACTCTCTGGCACACTGCTCAAAAGCAAGATGCCAAGGAGCAACAACTGCGCAACCGCCATCGCTGGCGAGGCTATATCATCGAGGACGACCATCTCTACGCCCTGCTACAACAGCGCGCGCGCCAACAGCCCACTTTAGCCTATCGCCAAGAATACTTGCAGGGGCAAGACAGAGAGAGCTTCTGTGGCTACGAAATCGATGCTGAGGGAAGAGTGATTGTGCACTGGCAACGCCCGAAGGAATAATGCCTCTCCCCCTCAAAACAACGGCCACGCCCCGAGGACAAGTTTCTCGGGGCATGGCCGTTGTTTTGAGGGGGAGAGTAGATGTGGGAAAAGCCTATTTGTCCTCCCACATCAGTTCCAGCTGCTCGCTATCGCCCAAGAGCTTGAAAGAGCGGCGGTGGTGAGGCGTGATGCCGTGGGTGGCAATGGCGCGGCGATGGGCGAGCGTGGGATAGCCTGCATTGCGGTCCCAGCCATAGTCGGGATATTTCTGGTGCAAGGCACGCATAGCCTCGTCGCGATGGGTCTTGGCAAGAATGGAGGCTGCGGCTATGGAGAGGTAGCGCGCATCGCCCTTGACGATGGTCGTGTGGGGGATGTCGGCATAGGGACGAAAGCGATTGCCATCGATGATGAGATATTCGGGCCGCAATTGGAGCTGGTCGATGGCGCGGTGCATGGCCAAGATAGAGGCATTGAGAATGTTGATGCCATCGATTTCTTCGGGCGTAACAATGCCCACCGCCCAGGCCAAGGCTTCGCGCTCAACGAGCGTGCGCAAAGCCTCGCGCTTACGTGCGGTGAGTTGTTTGGAATCGTTGAGCTGGGGATGCACAAAATCGGGCGGGAGAATGACTGCTGCCGCGTAGACAGGCCCCGCCAAACAACCTCGACCTGCCTCGTCGCAGCCCGCTTCTATAAGTCCTTCGCCGTTATAGACAGCTTGTAGCATTAGAGTTTGACGGCTGTGCCACTGGCCGTCACCATAAGCATAGACCCATTAGCACCTATGGTTTCGTAGTCAAGGTCGATGCCCACAACGGCATCGGCTCCCATGCGCATGGCTTCTGTTTGCAGCTCCTGCAAAGCGGTATTTTTAGCCTCGCGCAGCACCTCTTCGTAAGAGCCTGAACGACCACCAACAAAATCACGAATACTTGCAAAAAGGTCGCGCACAAAGTTGGCACCGATGATGGTTTCGGAGGTCACAACGCCAAGATATTCGCGTACGGGACGACCTTCGAGGCTGGGGGTGGTGGAGAGAATCATAAGGAAAGTGTTTGAGGGATGAAAAACTTAGACAAAAAGAAGAGAGCCAGGCAAAGGAGGCATCAGAACATGGCCACCACGCGCTTCAAGGCTGCGATGAAGGCATCGATTTCCTCACGCGTGTTGTAGAGCGCAAAACTGATGCGGGCCATACCTTCTACCTCGTAACGCGCCATGAGGGGCTGCGCACAATGGTGGCCTGTGCGTATGGCAAAACCCAAACGGTCGAGGAGTGTGCCGAGGTCCATGGGGTGAATGCCCTCGACGTTGAAAGCAATGACCGAGGTTTTCTGTGCGGCCGTGCCATAGATGCGCAGGCCAGGGATGGTGAGCATCTGTTGGGTGGCATAGGTGGTGAGTTCGTTTTCGTGCTGCGCAATGCGCTCCAGTCCAATGGCCTCGAGATACTCCAAGGCGGTGGCCAGCCCATGGGTGGCAACGTAGTCGGGCGTACCAGCTTCAAACTTGAAGGGGAGACGCTCGTAGGTGGTATGCTCGAAGGACACGCGAGCTATCATCTCGCCCCCTCCCTGATAGGGCGGCATGCGATTGAGTACATCCTCCTTACCATAGAGCACGCCAATGCCTGTAGGAGCATAGACCTTGTGGCCCGAGAAAGCGAGAAAATCGCAATCCAAGGCCTGCACATCAATGGGACAATGGGCTATGCTCTGCGCAGCATCGAGCAGAAAGAGAGCCCCTGCTTCGTGTGCCCAGCGTATCATGTCGGCCACGGGATTGATAGTCCCCAATACATTGCTCACGTGGACACAGCTCACCAAGCGGGTATGTGGGGTGAGCAGAGCACGGTAGGCTTCGAGGTCGAGCGTACCGTCCTCATGCAGAGGAACGACCTTGAGCACTATCCCCACGCGCTCACGCAGCAACTGCCAAGGAACGATGTTGGAATGATGCTCCATGTGAGTGAGCACCACCTCATCGCCCTCCTTGAAGCACTGCCCGAGCGAAGCGGCCACGAGATTGATGCTCTCGGTGGTGCCTCTTGTAAAGATGACATTGGCCGTACTGGGGGCATTGATAAAGCGGCGCACCACTTCGCGAGCTCCTTCGTGCAAGTCGGTGGCTCGCTGCGAGAGGTGGTGCACACCACGGTGCACATTGGCATTGCTCGTGTAGTAGAAAGCGTCGGTGGCCTCGACCACTTGCCGAGGTTTTTGCGTGGTGGCCGCATTGTCCAAATAGACCAAAGGACGGCCATGCACTTGAGTATGAAGAATAGGAAAATCGTTGCGGTAGGAGTGCATGAAAAGGGCTATATGTGCCATCTCCCCTCGCCCAAGCGAGCGAAGGGAGATGAGAATGTAGGGAGAAATATCACTTTAATTCGCAACCCTTGCAATGTTGAAGCTCACCACGGAAACGGCGATCCACGAGATAAGACAAGCGCTCGCGCAAGGCTTCGATAGGAATGCGTTGCAGCACATCATTGATAAAGGCGTGTTGCAGGAGCAAGCGCGCTTCGGCTTCGGGAATGCCTCTTTGGCGACAATAAAGCAGGGCAGCCTCATCGAGTTTTCCGACCGTCGACCCGTGATTGCAGCGCACATCGTCGGCATAAATCTCGAGCATGGGCAAGGAGTGTACACGGGCCGTGGGCGAAAGGCAAATATTGGCACTGTTTTGGTGCGAGAGCGTGTGCTGGGCTCCTGGACGCACCAACACCTTGCCTCCCCAAGCGGCTTCGGCATGGCCGTCGAGCACATACTTGTAGAGCATGTCGCTGGTGCAGGCTTCGGCCACGTGGTCCACGAGCAAGCTATTGTCCACATGCTGATGCCCATCGGCAATGACAGCTCCGGTGTTTTGGCAGTCGGCTCCTTGTCCCAGCAAGCGGGCATTGGTCATGGTGCGCGAAAGGCCTGTGATGAGGGCTATGCTATTGAGGGCTACGCGACTTTCGGTTTGTTGCTCGACGTAGATGTTGCAAAAGCGGGCATTGGTTGCACTGGTTTCTTCGAGCGTGAAGAGATTCACCTCGGCACGGTCGTGGGCAAAGATTTCAGTGACTTGTGTGGTCAGATAGCGGTGGGCACCCTCGGCATGCTCACAGATGAGGAGGTCGAGATGGCTATCCTCTTCGGCCACGACGAGCAAACGTCGATTGGCCATCGTATCGGCCTTGCCCACGGAGATAAACACGATTTGCAAGGCACGCTCCATCTTCAAGCCCTTGGGCAAATGCACCAGCACGCCATCTTGGGCAAGCAGGGTGTTGAGCTGTGTGATCACATCGCGCTCCGTGCGTTCGCAGTGCTTGTGGGCATTGGCGGGTTCTTGAGCGGCAGCCTTGTTGTAGTACTCGTCGAGGAGTTGAGGGTGCGTTTGCGAGAGTTGCACCAGACTCCCCACAACGAGCCCTTCGGGCAGGCTATCCTGCTCTGAGAGCGGCATGACCACATCGCCCACCACAAAGAGTGTGAGGGCATCCATGTGGGCCATGGAACAGGGGAAACGCTTGTAGGGATTGGCCACGAAAGGAAGGCGACGGAGATTGAGCCCGAAATCGGGTGCAAAGGCTTCGTCGGCATTGGTATACTTGTAGCGCTCCACGCGCTTGGTGGGCAGCTGCTGCGTGGCCAACCACTGAGCGGCGGCCTCGCGCGGCGCATTCATCGCGGCACAGCTCCCTCCTGCAATGAGGGCGCTATGCTCGCGATAGAGGTCGAGATATTGCGTAAGACTGGACATGGCGAGTAGAGGGATTAGGCTTGTTCTACTTCTTCGCGTATCCAGTCAAAACCGCGTTGTTCAATTTCGTAGCCCAAATCGACTGTTCCTTCCTTGACCACGCGGCCATTCATGAGCACATGGACAAAGTCGGGTTTGATGTAATCGAGCATGCGCTGGTAGTGGGTGATGACCAGTGCCGAAGTCTTCTCGGTGCGCAACTGCTGGAAACCTTCGGCCACGATGCGCAAGGCATCGACATCGAGCCCCGAGTCGGTCTCGTCGAGAATGGAGAAGAGGGGTTCGAGCACTGCCATTTGAAAAATCTCGTTGCGCTTGCGCTCACCGCCAGAGAAACCTTCGTTCACCCCGCGACTCATGAAGTGGGCATCGAGCCCCACCAATTTGCGCTTTTCGCGCAGGAGCTTCAGGAATTCGGCCGCAGGCATGGGCTCTTGATCGAAATACTTGCGCTTGGCATTGATGGCGGCACGCATAAAATTGGTCATGGACACGCCTGGTATTTCGATAGGGGCTTGGAAAGAGAGAAAAATGCCCTCATGGCTGCGCTCTTCGGGTTCGAGTTCGAGCATATTTTTGCCATTGAAAATGATTTCTCCCTCGGTCACTTCAAATTTGGGATTGCCCACGATGACGTGCGACAAGGTCGACTTGCCTGAGCCGTTGGGCCCCATAAGCACGTGCACCTCGCCATCGCCGATGGTAAGGTTCACACCGCGGAGTATTTCTTTGCCCTCTACTTGGGCATGGAGATTGCGTATTTCGAGCATAATTTTATTTGCTTTGTCTATGAAGTTGGTGCATGCAAAAATACGCATTACTTTCTGCGTGGCAAACATTCGACACGCAAACAAAACGAAAAGAAATACGTACAATCCTTGTGCAAGAAAAAAAGCTCCCCGCTTCCTCCCTTACACATGCGCCCGCGCGCGCTCCCTGTATAGTCCCACCTTCATGACTTCCATTGCTTCCACAAGAAGCGTAAAATACTCATTATCAATTCGCAGCGATATGGAAGGAATGCTCCATTTGCTTCCACAAC
The DNA here is from genome assembly GCA_030532685.1 of Bacteroidales bacterium. GTDB lineage: Bacteria > Bacteroidota > Bacteroidia > Bacteroidales > Bacteroidaceae > Alloprevotella. The sequence continues at coordinate 80,611 of JAUNKN010000005.1, forward strand.
TTGTTCCCGAAAACTGCCAAGGAGGCTCCCCCAAAGTGAGAAAAAAGGTGGAGATTGGAAGCAACGTAACAGTTTGCCTCCACCACCCTACCCTCTCATTCACAAGCACTTAACTCACCGCGTGGAAGCAATGGAGGTAAAAAAACAAAAACATAGTAGGATATGCGCGCGCGTGCGCGAGAGGATTTGTGGCGGCAAGAAGTCGAAAAGTGGCCTTCCCAAAACCGCATCGCATGACCATGCGGTTGCTCGCGGAGGTGCACTTAAAAACGCCCCCTCAAAAAGTGGGAGCTATTGGTACGAAAATGGGAAGTAGAAAATCCTACGTCC
>JAUNKN010000032.1 GCA_030532685.1 Bacteroidales bacterium
ATTTAATTATTTCCGCGAGATTATGAAATTAAGTCCGCGGAAATAATTAAATAAATCCGCGGAAATAATAAAACGGAGTGGGGGAGAGAAAAACGCGAGCGCCTGCTTATCTTCCAAAGACTTGGCTAAGTGACTAAAAAAATGTACTTTCGCGTGGATAATTCCAACAGTTTTACCCCAAGTAAAAGCGTCATGGCATCATTTATCATCGAAGGCAATCGCCGCCTGAAAGGCGAAATCACCCCACAGGGAGCAAAAAACGAGGCGTTGCAAGTGATTTGCGCCACCTTGCTCACCGCCGAGGAAGTGCGACTGACCAATGTGCCAGATATTGTGGATGTGAACAACCTGATACTCCTCTTGCGCGACATCGGCGTGAAGGTGTGGCGCAATGCTCCTGGCGATTTTACTTTCAAGGCCGACGAACTCCACTTGGACTACCTCCGCTCGCAGGAATACTTGGAGCGCTGTGCTTCTCTGCGTGGTTCGGTGCTCACGATAGGCCCTTTGGTGGCACGCTTTGGCCGTGCTGTTATTGCCAAGCCTGGTGGCGATAAAATTGGGCGCCGTCGCTTGGACACCCATTTCTATGGTTTGCAACAACTGGGGGCCGACTTTCATTTCGATGCAGAGAGCGATATTTTCGAGATTCAAGCCGAGCGTCTCAAAGGAGCTTATATGCTACTCGATGAGGCCTCGATAACGGGTACGGCCAACATACTTATGGCTGCCGTCTTGGCCGAAGGCGAAACTACTATCTACAACGCCGCTTGCGAACCTTACTTGCAGCAACTCTGTCGCCTGCTCAATGCTATGGGCGCGCGCATTGAGGGCATTGCCTCCAATCGTCTTGTGATACATGGTGTGTCTCAACTGCACGGAGCAGAGCATCGCCTGCTGCCCGACATGATCGAAGTGGGTTCTTTCATAGGCATTGGGGCCATGGTGGGCGACGGGCTCACGATCAAGGAGGTGTCGTTGCCCGATCTGGGCATCATTCCCGATGCTTTTCGTCGTTTGGGCATTGTCATCGAGGAGCGTGGCGACGATTTGTACATCCCTGGGCATCAGCGTTATGAAATCGAGAATTTCATAGACGGCTCGCTTATGACACTGGCCGATGCCCCTTGGCCTGGCCTTACGCCTGACTTGCTGAGCATTCTCCTCGTGGTGGCCATTCAGGCGCGCGGTAGCGTTTTGGTACACCAAAAGATGTTCGAGAGTCGCTTGTTCTTTGTGGACAATCTCATCGACATGGGTGCACAAATCATTCTGTGCGATCCGCACCGTGCTGTCATCATTGGCCATGGCTTCGAGCATGCGCTGCGTGCGCGTCGCATGTCCAGCCCCGACATTCGCGCGGGCATTGCGCTGCTCATTGCAGCCATGAGTGCCGAGGGGACGAGCCGCATCGACAATGTGGGCCAAATAGACCGCGGCTATGAACGCATCGAAGAGCGACTCAATGCGCTTGGGGCCAGCATCACGCGCGTAGACTAAACGACCATTATGATACGTCCCGAAGAAGTTTTTCCCATAGGCCGACTGACACGCACTCATGGCGTGCAGGGCGAAATGGAATTGCAATTTACCGACGATGCCTTTGACCGAGGAAGCGCGCCTTATGTTGTGCTACTGCTCGATGGCATTTTCGTTCCTTTTTTTATCGAAGAATATCGTTTCAAAAATCGCGAAGCGGCTTTGCTACGCTTTGAAGAAATTCACGACGAAGCCCAAGCGCGTCGCTTGGTGGGGGTAGAGGTTTTCTATCCGTATTCCGCTGTTGAGGATGCTCCTCTGGAAGAAATACGTTCTTTGAAAGCCTTTGTGGGCTATACCATTCTCCTACCCGACGTCGAGGAGAGCAGTGAGGAGGCTTTGGCCACGCGCGAGTTGGGCATGGTGACGCATGTGGCCGAGACGGCGAGCAATGCCGTATTTACCGTCGAGGGCGAGGGCGATAGTGTGCTCATTCCCTTCCACAGCGATTTCCTTATCGACATGAATCCTCGCGAACGCTACCTCGTGCTACAACTGCCCGAGGGAATCCTTGATTTGAATCTTTAAGCATGAAGAGAATAGCCATTTTGGGGTCTACGGGATCGATAGGCACGCAGACGCTCGACATCGTGCGCCAACACCCCGACCACTACGAAGCCTATGCCATCACGGCAGGCAGCAATGCCGCCTTGCTGGTGGCGCAAGCGCGAGAATTTAAGCCCGAGGTTGTCGTCATTGCCGACGAAAGTAAATATGCCGAGGTGAGCGAAGCTTTGGCCGACCTGCCCATTAAGGTGTGGGCAGATGCCGATAGTTTGTGCGAGGTGGTGCAGTTTGCCGAGGTCGATGTGGTCGTTACGGCCATGGTGGGCTTTGCAGGCTTGCGCCCCACGATAGCAGCCATAGAAGCAGGCAAGACCATTGCGCTGGCCAACAAAGAAACCTTGGTGGTGGCAGGAGAACTCATCACGCAAAAGGCTTTAGCCAAGCGCGTGGCCATACTACCCGTGGATAGCGAACACTCGGCCATATTCCAATGTTTGGTGGGCGAGATGGGCAACGACATTGACAAGGTGCAGCTCACGGCGTCGGGAGGTCCGTTTCGCACCATGCCAGCTGAGGAGCTGGCGCGCGTCACGGCTGCACAGGCACTGCGTCATCCCAACTGGGAGATGGGAGCAAAAATCACTATCGACAGTGCCACGATGATGAACAAGGGGCTCGAAATGATTGAAGCTAAGTGGCTCTTCGGCCTTGCGCCCGAACAAATTGAGGTGGTAGTTCATCCAGAGAGCATTGTGCACAGTGCGGTGCAGTTTGCCGATGGTTGTGTCAAGGCACAGCTGGGTGTGCCCGACATGCGCCTCCCCATCCAATATGCACTGAGCTATCCGCAACGCCTCCCCTTGGTGGGCGATCGTTTGGATTTGTTTGCCCTACGTTCGCTCACTTTTGAACGTCCCGACACCGAGCGATTTGCTTGTTTGAAACTGGCCTACGAAGCCATCGCACAGGGGGGCACGATGCCTTGCATCATGAATGCGGCCAACGAAGTGGCCAACTTGGCCTTCCGCGAGGGAAAAATTGCTTTCCTCGACATCCCACGCCTCATCGAGCGCGCCATGCAGACCGTTCCTTCATCGACCACTGCAAGTCTCGACACTTATCTTCAAACCGACGCCGAAACGCGCCGATTGGTACAAAGTTATTTATAAAGTATGGAAGTATTTCTCATCAAAGCCTTACAGCTCATCTTGAGCATCTCTCTGCTGGTCGTCTTGCACGAATTCGGCCATTTTCTCTTTGCCAAGCTCTTTGGCATTCGCGTGCATCGCTTTGCCCTCTTCTTCGATTTTTGGAGCGGAGGCAAGAAGAAAGCCTTGAAGTTGGGGCGTTGGTTCAACACTGACTTCGTTTTGGGGTGGTTGCCCTTAGGCGGATATGTCGAAATTGCAGGCATGGTGGACGAAAGTAGCAATGCCGAAGCTGTGGCTAAGGAGGAAAGCGAAATTCCCGCCAACGAATTGTTCAAAAACAAACCTGCTTGGCAGCGTTTACTGGTTATGGTGGGTGGTGTGTTGGTCAATTTTCTCACGGCACTCTTCATCTATTCGATGGTCATGCTGGCTTGGGGCGAGCAGAAATTGTCTTTGGACAACATCGAGCACGGCATGAGTTTTTCGCCCACGGCCAAGGAAATGGGCTTCCGCGATGGCGACCTCATCGTGGGAGCCGACGAGAAGCGCTACACCTATTTCGATCAAGCCGAAATGATGCGCGATTTGGGACGTTCGCATTCTATTGTGGTGCGTAGTAGCAAGGGTGAGGAAAAGCGCATCGTTCTTCCCGAAGGTATCGATCTTTTGCAACTCCTCAAGGAGCAGCCGCCTTTCTTTGCTTTGACTATTCCATCGGTGGTGGATAGTGTGATGAAGGATAGCCCTGCGGGCAAGGCGGGGCTGCGCAGTGGCGACCGCATCGTGTCGATGAATGGACTGGCATTGAACACTTGGAACGAACTCGACCAGCGTTTGGCGGTGATACAAGACCAAATAGCCGCCGCTGAGGGAAAAGTGGCTCCGCAAGTGCTGGCCACGACTCTCGTGGTTCAACACAAGAATAGTGCTGCGACCGATACGTTACGCTTTCAACTGACGGAGAGTGGTCGCTTGGGGGTAATCAAGCATAACATCTTGCAGGATTACAAAACGACCACTATCGAACACGATTTCCTCTCTTGTTTCCCCGCAGGCATTAGCCATGGCTGGAAAGTGTTGTCGGGCTATGTGAGTGACCTGCGCTATCTTTTCTCCTTTGAGGGTGCCAAGAGTGTAGGCTCGTTTGGTACGATTGGTAGCTTGTTTCCTGCTGTTTGGGACTGGGCGGCTTTCTGGCAACTCACAGCTTTCATCTCTCTGATGTTGGCCTTCATGAATTTCTTGCCTATTCCTATGCTCGATGGTGGCTACATTTTCATCACGCTCATCGAAATCGTAACGCGTCGTAAACTCTCCGACAAATGGATAGAGCGCGTCAACGCTGTGGGTTTCTATTTTGTAATAGGTTTGATGTTGCTCGGTATTTTGAACGATATTGTTCGTTTTGTATTTTAAGAAAGACAAGATCTAAACCTTGAGAAGATGCGATTTCCCTCCACTTGGAGAGAAATCGCATCCTTTTTAGGCTTTTCTGCAAGATATATTTGGCACTTTAAGTAAGAACTATTACCTTTGCCTTACCACTGAAATAGCATATCTATGAAGAATATTCTACTCTATATCCTACTTTCCTTTTTTACTTTTCCCACCGCTATTGTAGCTGCCCCAATAGAGAGTTCTTTCGCTCCTTTGGAGGCTGTTCCTGTTGAGGGGATAAGCATTTCGATTAAGGGACGGGAGCTGCGCGTGCAAAATGCAGAAGGCCTGAGCATCGATATTTATAATGTCGCAGGGGTCAAGGTGGCGACGCAGCGCGTGGATAGCAATGATAAAATCGTTTCTCTCACAATAGAGCGTGGTATTTACATTGTGAAAGTCGGTAAGGTGGCGCGTCGTATCAACGTGCTGTAAGAAGTTTTATTTCCGCACTATTTACAACACCGCGGTGGCCTTACAATGATTTGCTTTGTCGGGCCACGTCTTTGTTTGATTTTTTCTTTGAAGAGAGTATCTTTGAAAAGAGAGGGTGGAGGGAAGTATTAACGACTCACAGCCTTGATTCCTTTGATGGTGCGCAATTTCTTAATGAGTGAATTGAGTTGAGCAGAATCGTGTGCCATAATGGTGAGTGTGCCGTAGAACAACCCATGATTGCTCTCGAGAGCGATGTTGCGGAGCATCAAGCCTGCCTCCTTGGAGATAATGGAGGTGATATTGTTGACGATGCCCAAGTCATCTTGCCCTACAACGTGCAAGGTGATAGGGTAGCTACGATCGCCCTTCCCTGCCCATCTTGCTCGCACCACGCGATAAGGGAAGCGCTCTTTGAGTTGTTGAGCATTGGGGCAGGTGTCGCGGTGTATCTTGATGCCACTCGATACTGAGACAAATCCAAACACTTCGTCGCCATAGACGGGCGAGCAACAACGTGCCATTTGGAACTCTACACCTTTTAGATTGTGGTCGATGACAAGGACGTCGTCCGAACTCAGTGCGTTGGCTGGGTGGTCTTGATGTACAGAAAAATCGAACTCTTCGGCGCTACGTGTGTCTGCACGTTCTCCGGTGCCTGCCTCTCGACGTTGTAGCTCCACGTAAGTTTCGAGTATGGCGTTGAGGTCGGCCTTATCCTGTGTGAGTGTGCGAAAAAAATCGGCAGCTTCTCGGTACCCCAGCTTTTTGATGAGTTGATTGATGACTACCTCTTCCCATTCTATCTTACGATTTTTGAGCTTGCGCTCGAAGATTTCGCGCCCCATAGCACTGTCGCGCGTTTGAATTTCGCGCAGTGCTTGTCGTATTTTTGCTTTGGCGTGTCCCGAAACAACGTGATTGAGCCATTCGACACGTGGTTGCTGATTTTCGCGCGTCAAGACTTCAACGCGCTGTCCGCTTTGCAATACTTGGCGAATAGAAGCATTCTTTCCATCGACGATGCCTCCAACACAGCGATTGCCTACTTTTGAATGGATGAGGTAGGCAAAATCAAGCAGTGTGCTTCCCACAGGGAGTTTGAACAAGTCCCCTTTGGGCGTAAAGATATAAATAGCATTGTCTTTCAAACCAATCGACGCTTGTTCGTCGACTTGCGGATCGCGTCCAGCCTCGAGCGCAGCACGGATGCCAGCGAGCCAAGAGTCTACACCTCCTTCGCTACTCTTCACCCCTTTGTAACGCCAGTGAGCAGCCAATCCATGTTCGGCCACCTCGTCCATGCGCTCGGTGCGTATTTGCACCTCTACCCATTTCTGTTCCGGCCCTAAAACCGTGACATGTAGGCTCTCGTAACCATTACTTTTGGGCACTGTGACCCAATCGCGCAAGCGTTTTAAGTTGCTCTCGTAGCGGTTGGTGATGAGCGAAAAAGCTTTCCAGCATTCGGCTACTTCCTGTGAGGGCTTGGAGTCGAGAATGATGCGAATGGCAAAAAGGTCGTAAACTCCCTCGAAGGAGCACTTTTGCTTCTTCATCTTTTGCCAAATAGAGTGGATGCTCTTGGTGCGTCCTTTCATGTGATATTTCAATCCGGCATCGGTGAGCATCTGGCGAATAGGAGCGAGAAAAGCCTCAATATAGGCGTCGCGACTGGCTTTTGTAGCGTTGAGCTTTTCCTTGATGTGGTAGTAGGCTTCACGCTCTAAATATTTGAGCGAGAGATCTTCCAATTCTGATTTTAAGCGATACAAACCCAGTTTGTGAGCCAAAGGTGCATAGATGTGAGCAGCTTGGAGTGCCAAACGTCGTTGAGCCTCGAGCGCAGGCGTCTTGTTGGCACGTCGCATCATCACTACACAAAGGGCAATGAGAACGAGTATCACACGCATATCGGCAGCTTGGGAGACGAGCAAGTTACGCAAATTGTCAGAGCGCAACATCTCTTCGTCCATCGCTTCAAGGTGGTGAACGCGTTCAAAAGCTTCCACATCTTGAGGCGTGGGTTGCCAATCGTGCAAACCTATCTCTTCGGCCGCAAGCGCAATTGTGGCTTGTGTTATCTCGGTGGTATCGAAGCCAAAAGCATCGATGAGTTGAGTATCGGTGATGTTGTACATAGGCATCGGTAGGAATGAAGTCTGAAAGAAGAGCCTATAGAAAGAGGGAGGAAGAAGCGCTCAGGCTAACTGCTCAGAAAGATAGCAGGGGATTAGCTCTGCAAGGCAGCTTCTACCTCTTTGGCAGTAACTTTTCCGTTTGTATAGAGGGCAATATCGTGGGCTATGCGACCAACGCTTCCCTGCTCGCCCCTAGCTTCAGATAGATTGCGACGCATGCGAGCTGCTACCCATCGAATCATGGTGGCACGCTGTTCGACATCTGTTGCGCTGATAAGTTGCTCCATGAGCAAGCTCAAATGATGTCCGTAATGCCTGAGTAGAATGCGGTGAGTAGGGTAGGCTATGCGTTGAGGATGAGCATGAAGGTCATGGCGTTCTATGGCACAAGGATAATCCACGTCGAGGGCATAGTCGGCCATCTGTGCTAAGTGACACCACAGTTTTTGCGATTGTTCAGGAGTGGGACGTGACAAGCCACTCACTACTCCCATTGCCTCAACGATGCGCTGTGCTTTACGTTGTCGTTCTCCTCTATCGCAGGTGAGCAATGCATCTGCTACAAGTTGCTGTATGCCACGCCCATAAGCTTTGAGAATGATAGGGACACTTTGCGTGTTATATTTCATGGCCGAGGATTAAAACAACTTCTTGGGAGTGGAGGTTTGGAACTCTTTGAGGTAGAAAGGTTCGAAATAAGCAACATCTACCGTTTGTCCTTGCAGTAATTTTTTTTCAGCCAGAGGGGCCATATGTTTGGCCAGTGGGTGCTGATCACTCAGGAAATGGGCGTTGGGATGCTGAATGACCGCTTGGCATTTGGAAGCTCCGTCGCCCATGAAGTAAACAGGCCCGCGCTCCAACCATTCAAGATAGGTCGAGGCCGTAACGACATCGGGTTGTACTTCTCGTAGGGGATTGAGTGCACGGTCATAAACCGCGGCATACACCTCCATACGGCGCGCGTCGATCATCGGAACGAGAAGTGCGTTTTCGGGCAAATCTTCTTTGTAGAGTAGGGTGGGTACGGTGATGAGCTTCAAGGTTTCGACTTCGAGGAGAGGTACCCCACGCCCATAAGCCACTCCTTTGGCTGTGGATACTCCAATGCGCAGTCCCGTGTAACTACCAGGGCCCGAGGAAACGGCCACGGCATCGAGCGGGATGGCATGGCTCTCGGCAAAACTCAGTGCCTCGTCCACCATGGGGGCGAGTTGTGTGGCATGAGAGGGCCCTTCGTAGTGAGCTTGTTCGAAAATGACTTGTGAATCTTCCGATACGGCCACGGAGCATACACTGGTAGAGGTCTCAATATGTAGAATGCAGGACATAATATTGCGATTTTGATGTTAATTTACAAAGCGAAAGTACGTTTTTCTCTTCATTTGACCAAGTTTTACCCCTACAAGCTGTGAAGAGCGTGGGGAAATGAAAAACATGCTTGCTCGGAGCTTCTACGCATTATGAATTTTGACGACAACCTTTTCCTATGCAGAGTAATTGGGGTAAGCTTGGAATTTATGCTGAATGGAAGAGCCATTTTTTAGATGGGAAGCAGAAAATCCTACGTGCGTCGTAGAATTTTCTACGTGGGAAGAAAAAAATCCTACGTGGGAAGCAGGAAAATGAAGGTGGGAGAGTTTGTCTTGATAAAAGGAGAGATAAGCGCGAGAAATCGAGGAGCTATCCCAAAGTATGGAGAGGGGATTTTATATTTTTGCGCTGGTCGCATTGGTAAATAATCGCTATATTTGCACGACAATATCAATTTTCAAGGAATGAATATCAGCAAAACGCTTCTCGCAGTTTTCTTTTCGACCTGTTGCTCGTTGACAAGTTGGGGACAGGCGCAAGTGCGCTATAAAGATGTGGTACAAGAACTAGGCAATCTCAACTGGAAAGTGCCGACAACGGTGCGCTTTCAGCTGACTAATACGGGGAATATTCCGCTCCTTATAGAGGAGGTGAGTCCCGATTGTGGGTGTACCCATGCGACCTGGACACGTCAGCCCATCCCTGCAGGGGGAAGCACCACCATAACGGCCAATTTTGACGCACAAACGCTGGGTACGTTTTCTAAGCAATTGAAAGTGAAAACGAATGCAGATGTGGAGGCAAAATATTTGGTATTCAAAGGGAGGGTGGTTGCCGAGGTTCTGGATTTGGAGAAGGGGTTTCCTTACAAAATTGGCGATATCCACTTGTCGACCGACAATGTCGAATTTGATGATGTGCAACGTGGAGAATTGCAAGATCGCGTGATATACGTGCACAATGGTACGAAGCAAAACTACATGCCTCAGCTTCTGCATTTGCCGAAATATTTGAGTGCCTATGCTGAGCCTGAGGTGCTCCGTCCTGGAAGGGTTGGCCGTTTGCGATTGAGCTTGAATAGCAATGAGTTGCACAATATGGGACTCACGCAGACGAGCATCTATTTGGCTCGTTTTTCGGGAGATAGGGTAGGGAGAGAAACTGAAATTGGGGTTTCGGCCACCTTGCTTCCACCGCATCTTGCTGGAGAGGAAGCCTTGCATCTTGCTCCTGTGGCGCAAATGGATACCTTGGTCAATTTGGGAACATTTGGTAAGAAGAAAAAGATAAAAGGTGAATTATGGGTTGCGAATATAGGACGTTCTAACTTGAAAATAAGTGCTTTACAGGTTTATAATCCGGGTATTAGTGTGCAGCTGGGCAAAGCGAATATCGCTCCTGGCGAGCGCGTGAAAATGAAGATTACGGCCAATGCAGACTTTGACCTTTTTAAGGGAAGTCACCGTATTTTGCTCATCAGCAATGACCCTCGTCGCCCTAAAACTGTGATCAGCGTGTTGATGAAAAAGTAAGGAAAAGCTTTCGTCGTGTAGGTGAAAATCCTTACCTTTGCACGGGTTTTGAAGGGAGCTCCCTTCTGCTTCGGAAAGTAGCGCAGTTGGTAGCGCACCACGTTCGGGACGTGGGGGTCGGGCGTTCGAATCGCCTCTTTCCGACCTTTTGGAATGTTGCAGCTTGTCGGAGGATATACCTCGGGCAAGCTGTTTCTTTATTTGTTGATTTCCGTGATTCGAGGCCTGTATTTCAAGGAGAAAGTCGTGTTTTCTCAGAAATTATCCTTAACTTTGCGGCCAAATATCTTTGAAACGCAATAACACGATATATGAGTAAGCAATTTGCCGAACGTAGTGGAATGAACCTCTATGCAGTCAACGAGGAAGTCTTGAAGGACTGGGATGCCGCCGATCTCTTTCATAAAAGTATGTCAGAGCGTGAGGGGTGCCCCAGCTATGTGTTTTATGAGGGGCCTCCCTCGGCCAATGGACATCCTGGTATTCACCACGTTATGGCTCGTACGATTAAGGATGTGTTTTGCCGTTACAAGACGATGCAAGGTTTCCAAGTGAAGCGCAAGGCAGGCTGGGACACGCACGGACTTCCTGTGGAGCTGGGTGTGGAGAAGGAGCTGGGAATCACAAAGGAAGACATCGGAACAAAAATATCGATTGAGGAATATAATGCCCACTGCCGCAAGAATGTGATGATGTTCACCCAAGAGTGGACAGACCTATCGCATCTCATGGGGTATTGGGTAGATATGGAGCACCCTTATGTGACCTACGAAAATTCCTATATCGAAACTCTCTGGTGGCTTTTGGCGCAGCTCTACAAGAAAGGACTGCTTTACAAAGGCTATACTATTCAGCCCTATTCGCCTGCTGCTGGTACGGGATTGTCGAGTCATGAACTCAATCAACCTGGTTGCTATCGTGATGTGAAGGATACTACGGTGACGGCACAGTTTGCCATGCTCGATGCTCCTTCCGAGCTCAATCAATGGGGGCAAGCCGTACTCTTGGCATGGACCACCACTCCTTGGACCTTGCCCTCCAATACTGCGCTGTGCGTAGGTCCTAATATCGACTACGTGGCGGTGCAGACTTTCAATCCCTACACGGCAGAAAAGGTTACAGCGGTGCTGGCCGAGAGCCGATTGACAGCCTACTTTAAGCCAGAAGGCGAAACGGCCGATATGAGTTTTGCTCTGGGGGATAAAGTCTTGCCCTATCGTGTTGTTGCTCGTTATAAGGGAGAGGAACTGATTGGCCTGCGTTATGCGCAACTGATGCCTTGGATCAAACCTTCGGAGAAGGTAAGTGAGGTTGCAGCAAGCTTTGTAAGAGAATATGCCGAAGCCAATCCCGACAAGACTTTTGTTGTAGGGCATGACACTTTTGTCGAAATGGCCGAGTGTGCTTTTCGAGTGATTGGTGGCGACTACGTCACGACCGACGACGGTACGGGTATTGTGCACATCGCACCCACTTTTGGTGCCGACGATGCCAAGGTGGCTAAGGATGCTGGTATTCCTTCGTTGTTTGTCATTAATGAAGCCGGGGAAACGCGTCCTATGGTGGACTTGACGGGTAAATATTACGCAGTGAGCGATTGTGCTTCAGATTTTGTTGCTCGTTGTTTGGATGTTGATTTGTACAGCCGTCACGCGGGCGACTTTGTAAAGAATGCCTATGATCCTCGCTTCAATCAAGGAGGTAAATACGATGAAACAGCAGCAGCGAAAGCTGAGGACTTGAACATCGTGCTTTGCATGGAGATGAAGCAGGAGGGTACTGCATTCAAAATAGAAAAGCATGTGCACAACTATCCGCACTGCTGGCGCACGGACAAGCCTGTGCTGTACTATCCCTTGGATAGTTGGTTCATCCGATCGACTGCCGTGAAGGAGCGCATGATAGAACTGAACAAGCAAATCCTCTGGAAGCCAGAAAGTACGGGGACGGGACGTTTTGGTAAGTGGCTTGAAAACCTTAACGATTGGAACCTGAGCCGTTCGCGCTATTGGGGCACGCCGCTTCCTATTTGGCGCAATGCAGAGACTCGTGAAGAACTTTGCATTGAAAGCATAGAGCAACTTTACCAGGAGATCGAAAAATCGGTGGCTGCAGGACTGATGGACAGCAATCCTTTCAAGGATAAGGGATTTGTACCTGGAAACTTTGATAAGGACAACTACCAGCTGATAGACTTGCACCGCCCTTATGTGGACAATATTATTTTGGTTTCGCCCTCGGGTAAGGCGATGCACCGCGAAGCAGACCTTATAGACGTTTGGTTCGATTCGGGAGCTATGCCTTATGCACAGATTCACTATCCCTTTGAAAACAAGGAGCTGCTGGATAAAGGTACGGTATTCCCAGCCGATTTTATCGCAGAGGGTGTGGACCAAACACGTGGATGGTTCTTTACCTTGCACGCCATTGCGGCTATGGTCTTTGATAACGTAGCTTTCAAAGCAGTGATATCGAATGGCTTGGTACTCGATAAGGTGGGGCAAAAAATGTCCAAGCGCTTGAACAATGCGGTCGATCCCTTTGCTTGTATCAAGCAATATGGTTCTGACCCCGTGCGCTGGTACATGATTACCAACTCTTCACCTTGGGATAATTTGAAATTTGATCCAGAAGGGGTGCAGGAAACGAGTCGCACATTCTTCGGAAAGCTCTTTCAAACGTACTCTTTCTTCTCCATGTATGCCAACGTGGATGGATTTGATGTCAATGCTCCTCAGGTTACCGTATCTGAGCGTCCAGAGATAGACCGTTGGATATTGAGTGAACTTAACACCTTAGTCGACGCTGTTACTACCTGTTATGAGGATTATGAACCAACGAAAGCTGGACGTCTGATTCAGAATTTCACTATCGACAATCTGTCTAATTGGTATGTGCGTCTGAATCGTAAACGTTATTGGGGAGGAGAGCTTACGCAGGATAAATTGTCGGCCTATCAGACCTTGTATACTTGTCTCTTGACCTTGAGTCGCCTGATGGCTCCTATCGCCCCCTTCTATGCTGATCGCTTGTATAAGGATTTGACAAGTGGGGTTCAGGAGATTTTGCCAGAGAGTGTGCATTTGGACCGCTTCCCTATGGCCGATACCTCACTTATCAATACAGAACTCGAGGCTCGCATGGCTTTGGCTCAACAAACTACGAGTTTGGTGCTTTCATTGCGTAAGAAAGAGCGCATTATTGTGCGCCAACCTTTGCAGCGTATTGCTATCCCCGTGACCAATCCTCTGCTGAAGGAGCGTTTGGAGGCTGTTCAACAACTTATTCTTGATGAGGTGAATGTCAAGGAGATAGAGTTTGTAGAAGGGCAAATGCTTGAGAAGAAAGTGAAGTGTAACTTCCGCGTAATGGGCAAAAAGTTTGGGAAGATGATGAAAGCTGTGGCTGCATCGGTCGAGACTTTGGATCAGGCCCAAATTGCACAATTGGAAGGAGGACGCATTTCTATTCAAGTTGAAGGAACGGAGTGCCTCATTGAGCGTGAAGATGTCGAAATTATCAGCGAAGATATGCCTGGTTGGAGTGTTGCCAATGAGGGTGCTCTGACTGTTGCTTTGGATATTACCATTACTGATGAATTGCGTAATGAAGGTGTGGCTCGTGAAGTCGTGAAGCGCATACAGGCTCATCGTAAAGAGAGTGGTTTTGAAATCACAGATCGCATTCATATCGTGATGCAAAGCCAAGCCGTTTTGGAGCGAGCAGTTCAAGAATATCATGACTTTATTTGCGGGCAAGTTTTGGCAGAAAGCTTCCAATTTGCAGAGCAGGTGGAGAGCGAAACTCTCTTTAGCTTTGACGAATTGCAAGTACCTGTAAGTATCCGCAAAGTTTAATACAGAAGAATCAAGAGTGGGTGAGAGGGCTTCTCTCGCTCACCTCTTGAAAATGTTTAATTTTTTCTCAATACCTATCTCCTATGTCTGAAAAACTTCGTTACACTGATGAGGAATTAGAAGGCTTCCGTGAGTTGATCAACGAAAAACTTGCCGTCGCACAACAACAATATGATGAGATTGTGGCAACCCTCAACCGTAGCAATAGCAACGATGTAGACGATACGATGCCTACTTACCATGCATTGGAAGAAGGGTCTGCTACTCAGACTCTTGAGGAACTGATGAGTAGTGCAGAACGCGTGAAGAAGTTTATCATAGGCTTGCAACAAGCTTTGATTCGTATTGAGAATAAAACTTATGGGATTTGTCGTGTGACGAAGAAACTCATTCCCAAGGAGCGTCTTCGTGCCGTGCCCCATGCAACGTTGAGTATAGAAGCCAAACTTGCGCAAGGAAAATAGTATTCCTCTTATGAAATTACGCGCAAGCTTAGCGGCCTTTATTATTCTGATCGTTATTCTTGGCGACCAGATCATAAAGTATGTCGTAAAGACATCCATGAATCTTTACGACAAGATACATGTTACCGATTGGTTCTATATTTTCTTTACCGAAAACCATGGGATGGCTTTTGGTATGGATTTTATCGGAACGGGAGTTCTGACGGTTTTTCGTATCTTAGCAGTGGTCTTTTTTGTTTACTACTTGCTCAAACAAATCCGTCTTTTAGCTCCCATTGGTTTCTTGGTATGCTTGTCGTTGATTATTGCAGGAGCAGCAGGGAATATTATTGATAACTCCTTGTACGGACTTTGTTTCACCGAAAGTTTACCTTATGCTGGAGTGACAAGCTTTCCCGCTCGATGTGTACCATTGGGCGAAGGATATGGCTCTTTCTTGCACGGACATGTCGTTGATATGTTCTATTTTCCACTGTTCCGTTGGCCAGAATGGGTTCCTTTTTTAGGCGGAGGCACTTTTTTTGGAGCGGTGTTTAATTTAGCGGATGCTGCCATTTCCTGTGGAGCTGCTGCGATGATACTCTTTTACTATCGCTATGTGTCCAACCTCTTAGGAGGAAAAAATACCGAAACTCCTCCCTTGGAGAAAGACTCTGAGTCATAACGGCTAGTGCTAAAATTATGTTCTGGAAGTATTTCATTGTAGTGTTCCTAATCGTTGCTTCTTTTGTCTCCTCTTGCCGTTCAGAAGGAGAGAAAGAAGAAACTTTGTCGCGGGAAAAGATGGTTGAAGTACTCTATGATTATCAAGTCGCTACTGCGCTTGGAAATCAATCTTTGGATAGTGAGGAGCAAAAAGAAGCGCTCAAGTTGAAGATGTCGGTATTTGCCAAACATCATATTACTCAACAAGATTTTGATCGCTCCTTAGCTTTTTATTCTCGTAATAGTGATGAGATGAAAGCCATCTATCGTGAAATGCAGAAAAAGTATAATATCCAAGGTACGCTAATCGAAAATGAACAGAAAAGGAGTGATCGAGGAGGAGAGTACGATACAATCATGGTTTGGAACAAGCGCTTTATCACCCTCAATGCTCAACTCAATAATCGTTTAGCCATTTCTGTTGTTCCAGGAGTAAAATTGCTTGAAGGAGATGAGCTTGTATTTCGTTTTGGTCTGTCTTGGCAGTATCGACAGGGAATGGCGCAAGCCGAGGCCTTATTTATGTTGGAATTAGAGGGCGATAGTACCTTAGCAGCGACAAGTCCTCTTTATAGCTATATGACTTCCCAAGAACTACGGTTGAGAGTAGGGGAGCGTAAGATAAAACGGATAGGAATGCAAGTGCTCCAAAAAACGAAATGGGAGAAAGACTTGCAGCTACTCTTTCTTCGTGATATCGAACTCTTCAATATTACACCTAAACACCGAGAGCAGCCTGAAAAAAGAATAGAGCAAGCTTCCGATAGTATTGACAATGCCCAAGATACTATTCTAAATGGAAAACTGTCAAGCCCCTAAATATTTGGATTCAGCTCAGAGAGTAGCTGTAGCGCGACTGCACCTATCAGATGGGCGAATGCTTTGTAATCAATTATTGTACTTGAGTGAGAAGGGGGTACTTCTACATCATGAATCATTAAAGAAGGAGTTTCATTCAACTCTTTGGTATAAAGGAGATTGGTATGAAGGAAGAGTAAATAATCTTCAATTTTGAGGAGAATGTAGTATGCTTTTTGGGTACTTGTAAAATTGTAGACGAGAAAGAGAGTATTCGACTCGTGAGTAAACAAAATTAAAACGAAAATCTGTGATAGAATAAAGCCGTGAGGCCCTACACTATCGCAAAACAACATAACTATGTCTAATTTAGTAGCTATTGTGGGCCGTCCCAATGTGGGCAAATCCACTCTTTTTAATCGTCTTACAGGTACTCGACAAGCCATTGTAAGTGAGGAAGCTGGAACTACTCGCGATCGCCAGTATGGAAAGTGTGAGTGGGGAACACGTGAGTTCTCTATTGTAGATACTGGTGGGTGGGTTGTGAACAGCGATGATATTTTTGAGGAAGAAATACGTAAGCAAGTAACGATTGCTACTCAAGAAGCTGACCTTGTCCTTTTCGTCGTTGATGTTCTCAATGGCATTACTGATTTGGATGCGCAAGTCGCTCAGATTTTACGAAGAACAAAAACGCCCGTCATTCTTTGTGCCAACAAGACGGACAATAATGAAAATCGATATGGAGCTGCAGAGTTCTATGCTTTAGGATTGGGCGATCCTTATTGTGTTTCTGCAATGTCCGGAAGTGGAACAGGAGATTTGTTGGATCTGATACTTGAAAAACTTCCGGCTCAAGGAAATGAAGACGGAGAGGAGGATATTCCTCGTTTTTCTGTAGTAGGTCGTCCCAATGCAGGCAAGAGTAGCTTGATAAATGCTTTTATAGGTGAAGAACGCCACATTGTAACTGATATTGCAGGAACTACTCGTGATAGTATCTATACGCGTTATGATAAATTTGGATTTGACTTTTATTTGGTAGATACAGCAGGGATACGTAAGAAAAACAAAGTCAATGAAGATTTGGAGTTTTATAGTGTGATGCGTTCTATTCGCTCTATAGAAAACTCTGATGTTTGTATCTTGCTGATAGATGCCACGCGTGGTATTGAAAGTCAAGATATGAATATCTTCCAACTAGTACAACGAAATAATAAGAGCCTCGTAGTTGTTGTAAATAAGTGGGATACAGTTGAAGATAAATCTCAGAAAGTTATTTCATATTTTGAAGCGACCATAAGAGAACGTATGGCTCCTTTCACGGATTTTCCCATTATCTTTGCGTCGGCATTAACCAAGCAACGTATCTTCAAAGTGCTCGAAACGGCCAAAGAGGTTTATCAGAATAGAAAACGTCACGTAGGAACAACGCGTCTTAATGAGGAGATGCTGCCGTTGATCGAGGCTTATCCCCCTCCCTCAATCAAGGGTAAGTATATCAAAATCAAGTATTGTGCACAAATTCGCGATACACAAATACCTACATTTGTGTTTTATGCCAATCTTCCACAATATGTGCGAGATCCCTATAAACGTTTCCTTGAAAATAAAATACGTGAACGTTGGGACTTCTCGGGATGTCCAATGAATATATTCATCCGTCAGAAGTAGGATGCACAGGTATTTGTGGCTTAGCCTTTTCTTGATTTCATTCTCTCTAATAGCTTGCGACGCACCTATTGAAAGGAAGAATTTCACCGAAACTCCTCCACTTGAAGTAGAAGAAGTTGAGCGAATTTATGGACTTTATCTAAGAGGATTTTATCGAGAATATATCGATGAGATGGAGTCGTGCGATAATCAACCAGATTACTATCGACAGCAAATGGTAGACTTGCATAAGATGCACGCTTATCAACAAAAGGAAAAATACGGAGGAGTGAAGACCGTTCAGGTTGTACGTATAGAACCAACGCAAAATGGCAGCCAAGCTAATGTCTTTCTACGCATAGATTATAATAATCAGACTCATGAAACGCTTCTCCTCTCCATGATATATGATGGAGAACGTTGGAGATTGAGATAGATGCGACCAAGTGTGAGAGAATCGATTTATTGATTCGAGATTATTGCTGTCCGGTAAAAAAATAAGACAGCTTCAAAACTTATTGTTATAGAGTA
>JAUNKN010000033.1 GCA_030532685.1 Bacteroidales bacterium
AATCCTGCGTGGGAAGAAAAAAAATCTACGACGCACGTAGGATTTTTTGCGTGGGAAGAAGAATTTGGCGAAGTAAGGATTGAGAAGAAAAGAGAGGGGAAGAGGGCGGGAGGTAAGCTATGGGGAGAGTGAATTTCCGCTTTCCTTAACAAGGCCTCGCTCACGCGCGAAATGTATAGATGTGTGGAATTTGGAAGCTGTGAGAGAGGGAACAGGGGAGGGGTAATTGTTTTTCACGAGATGGAAATCTAAATTTCTGACACGAGATGTGCCTTTTGATGAGAAGAAAAAGAGGCTGTTTTGCACGTTCTACTTTTTATTTTCGTCGGATTTTGAGCTAAAAATCACATAAAGTGGTGATTGTGGGTTTTTCTGCTTTCTTGTAACTTTGCAGCGCAAAAATCACTTTCCTTTCCATAAGCTGCTGGCTTTTGTGAAACGATTTGCACCTGGATTTCTACAATTTCCAGGCGCAGTTTTGTGTCTTACGCCACAAAAAGGTCGTAGCAATAGGTTGTGCGCATTGTTTGCTTGAGGGGAAAGAAATGTTGAAAAGACGAGGGGAGAGGAAGCGCGAAGGGGTGAACAAGCTCAAAACTTGGTGCCCCATGGCGATAGCTCCCTGTAGATTAGATAAAACCCATGCACAAATACTATCTTTTTTCGTTGCTCACTTTGCTGGGAAACGCTCACGTTTATGCCCAAAGCACAGAGGAGAAGCCCGATAGCACGCGCCAGCTCGACGAAGCGGTCGTGTCCTCGCGCTATATCTTGGGGAGCAAGTTTAAGGCACGCAATCGCACGGGCTCGGCCTATTATGTGTCGCCCGAAGAGATTCAGAAGTATGGCTACACCGACATCAACCGAATGCTCAAGGCCGTGCCAGGTGTGAACCTGTACGAAGAAGATGGTTATGGTTTGCGTCCCAACATTAGTTTGCGTGGCACCAAGGCCGAACGTAGTGAGCGCATCACGCTCATGGAGGACGGTATTCTTGCCGCCCCCGCTCCCTATGCTGCTCCTGCGGCCTACTATTTTCCTAATGCCGCCCGTATGCATGCCATTGAAGTGCTCAAGGGAAGTAGCCAGGTGCAATATGGGCCTTTCACGACGGGAGGAGCCATCAACCTCGTGTCCACTCCTATCCCCAAGCACTTTACAGCACTGGCCAAAGCCTCTTACGGGAGCTACAACACCTTGAAGGGACATGTGCAAGTGGGCGACATGACGCGCCATTATGGTTATATGGTCGAACTCTTGCGCTATCAGTCTGATGGTTTCAAACGCTACGAGGATAGAGAGGCCGATGGCTTTGTGCGCCACGATTTTCTGGCCAAGGTCATGGCCAAAACCGATAGAACGGAAGGCGCTAACCATTCTTTGGAGTTGAAATATGGTTTTGCCCACGAGCACTCGGACGAAAGTTATCTTGGACTGACCGAGGCCGACTTTGTGCGCATGCCTTATGTGCGTTATGCTGGTTCGCAGATGGACCATTTGCGCACGCGGCATCATCAATTTTCGGCTACCTATTTGCTCACCTTTTCACCTCGTCTGAAGGTGACAACGAGCGCATACTACAACTACTTTTACCGTAACTGGTACAAGCTCAACGATGTAAAAGCGGGCTATACCAAACCCGAAAAGCGCAGCATAGGTGCTGTGCTGAGCTACCCCGAAACTAATCGTGCCTACTACGACATCGTGACGGGCAAGACCGACTATTTGGGCGAGGCGCTCATCTTGCGTGCCAACCAGCGTAGCTACGGTGCACGCGGCATACAGACCAAGGCCGAATACAAATTGCTGCGTGAAAACCACTTTTGGGATTTTGAGTTGGGCTTGCGCTACCACCACGACGAGGAAGACCGCTTCCAATGGGACGATGCCTACAGCATGCAACAGCGCAAGATGCAGCTATTTTATGCTGGGCAGCCAGGCTCGCAATCCAACCGCATCACGGCGGCTACTGCCTTGGCCACTTATGCCTTGGCCAAGTGGCGCCACGAGAACTGGACGGTGACGGCTGGCGTACGCTACGAAGATGTGCAGCTGCTCAAGAAGGACTATGGGAAGAAAGACCCCACACGTTCGGGCATGCGCCGCATCGAAACACCCAACGAGGCGAAAGCCCTCATTCCCAGCTTGGGTCTCAACTATCAGATTGTGCCTGTGGCTTCGGTGTTCTTCGGAATTCACAAAGGCTTTGCGCCTCCCAGTGCGGAGCTTTATCAAAAGCCCGAAAGCAGCATCAATATGGAGCTGGGCACACGTGTCTATACAGGTCCACTTACTTTGGAGCTCATTGGTTTTTACAACCGCTACGACAATATGCTCGGTAGCGACCTTGCGGCAGCCGGTGGTTTGGGTACCTTAGAACAGTTTAATGTGGGCGAAGCCATGGTGCGCGGTGCCGAGTTTTTGGTGCAGTATCAACCTCTGCCCCGCGCCTGGAAGGTGCAGCTCCCCTTGCAACTCTCCTATACGCTCACCGACACACAAATGCGCAACTCCTTCGAGAGCAACGCGTGGGGCGTGGTCAAAGAGGGCGACGAAATCCCCTACATTTATCGCCACGCGCTCAATGCACAAGTGGGTTTGAACTACTCGCGCTGGGAGGCCAATGTAGGTATGCGCTACAATAGCGACATGCGCACCATTCCTGGACAAGGCCTCATTGCAGAGCGTGAGAAAATCCCTGCGGTCGTTGTGTGGGATGCTTCGCTCAAGATGAAGCTCAGTCGCAAACTCTCGGTAGCTGTCAATGCCATCAACCTCAGCAACCGTCGCTACCTCACTTCTCGTCATCCTTCGGGGCTGCGCGCAGGCCACCCCCTCGGCGTGTATGCTGCGGTGCAGGTGCAGCTCTAAACAGAAACCAATCGATAACACAGGAATACACATACTCATGGGCATATCATCAGCCATCAAAACGCTGCTTAGCACTCTCCTGCTCTTCGTGGCGCAGTGGGCTTGGGCGCAAGCCCCCATTGAAATCACTGGCACGGTGCGCGAAGCCTCGGGCGAGAGTCTGGTTTCGGCCTACGTCGTGGTGCAAGAAACAAAGCAGGGCGTAACGACCGATGCCAATGGGCGTTTCAAACTCAAAGCCCGTTTGGGACAAACCTTGCGCGCCAGCTACATCGGCAAACGCCCTCAACGCATCAAGGTGAAGGGACAGGTGGTCGATTTTGTTTTGCAGGATAACTTGCAAATCGAAGAAGCTGTGGTGACGGGCTATCAGAAAATTAAGAGCCGCGTATTTACAGGTTCGGCACATTCGGTGAAGATGGCCGAAATCAAACTCGAAGGCGTCGCCGACCTCTCGCGCATGCTCGAAGGCCGTGTTGCTGGACTTTCCATCCAAAACATCTCTGGCACCTTTGGGGCGGCTCCTCGCATCAATATTCGTGGAGGCGCTTCGATTATGGGCAATGTGCAACCACTGTGGGTCATTGATGGCGTGGTCTATGAGGATTTGGTGCCGCTCACCATCGATCAGCTTTCTTCGGGCGATGCTGTGACGCTCATCTCCTCGGCCGTGGCAGGACTCAACCCTTCTGACATTGAAGACATTCAAGTTTTGAAAGATGCCTCGGCAACTTCCATTTATGGAGCGCGTGCGCTCAATGGCGTCATTGTGATTTCTACTCGCTCGGGCAAGCGCAATATGCCCAACAAGCTTTCCTACACGATGGAAATGAGCATGCGTGCAGTACCCTCCTATGGGAGTTTCGACTTGCTCAACTCGCAGGAGACCATGTCCATCTACCGAGAAATGAACAACAAGGGCTATTTCTCGCTCCACAACACACTTTATGGGCGTCGCAGTGGTGTGTATCATCAGATGTATCGTGACATCACGACCTACGATCCCCATACCGACCAATACCTGCTCCCCAATACCGAAGCGGCCAAAAATGCGTTCTTGCGCGAGCGCGAATATGCCAATACCGATTGGTTCAAGCATCTTTTTGTCAATCGTCCCACGCACAGCCATTCTATTACGTTTACGGGCGGTGGCGAGCACTCCAGCACCTATGCTTCTTTGGGGCTCTACGAAGATTTGGGGTGGACGATGGCCGATAAAGTGCGACGCATCACCGCCAATGTCAAGAACACCTATTTCTGGAGCGACAAACTCCGTACGACTTTTGCCGCGCAAGGTAATTTCCGTGCTCAGGACGCTCCAGGCACGCTGCCTCAGCGTAAAAACACCGTGGTGGGCAGTTTCGAGCGCGATTTCGACATCAATCCCTTTGTCTACGCCTTAGGAACGAGTCGCACGCTCCGTCCTTTTGACGCACAGGGGCGTCGCGAGTTTTATCGCAACAACTGGGCGCCTTTCAATATCTTGAACGAATACGAAAACAACTACATCAAGACCGATGTGGTCGATTTCAAAGTGCAGGGCGACGTGTCTTATTGGCCCATGAAGGAACTTGAAATCAAGGGAATGCTGGCCATACGCCAAGCCTTCACGGGTACGCGTCACTCGGTGCACGAGGGCTCCAACCTCATTCAAGCTTTCCGCGCCAACGAAACACCCTATGTGGCCGCACAAAACATCTACTTGCTCAAGAATCGCGAAGACCAACTTCTGCAACCCGAGGTGGCACTCACGCATGGCGGTATTTTCAACAAGACTTCGACCTCGCTCAAAAGTTATATGGGACGTTTGGCTGCCGACTACGACAAGCAGTGGGGAGAACACAATTTCCGTGCCTTTGGTTTTGCGGAGTTGCGACAGGTAGACCGTACTCTCGACACATTCAGCGGCTACGGAATCCAATACGACCGTGGCAACCAAGTATATACCAATCCTCGTATTTTTGACAAGCTCGTCAGCGAGGGCAATCAGTACTTCTCGCTCAACAACCGCACAGAGCGTGGCGTGACCTTATCGGGCAATGCCACCTATGGCTATGCTGGCAAATACATCTTCAATACTGTTGTCAACTACGAAGGCTCCAATACGGCAGGCAAGAGTGCCCGCTCCCGATGGTTGCCCACTTGGAATGTGGGGGCCAAGTGGAATCTCGACCAAGAGGCTTTCATGAAGGACAACCCCTACTTCTCCCGCCTCGCACTGCGTGTGAGCTATGGATTGACAGCCAAGATGAACGAACAGGCCATCAACTCCAATGTCGTGTTTAAGAACATCATTCTCAATCGTCATCACCTCGACGACCGCGAAAAGGCACTCAAAATTTTGCACCTCGAAAATCGCGATTTGACTTGGGAGAAAATGTACGAATTGAACTTCGGCATAGATTGGGCTTTGGTGGACAATCGGGTGAGTGCCACGCTCGATGTGTATCAACGCAACTCCTTCGACCTCATTGACCTCGTGCGCACTTCTGGTGTGGGCGGCCAGTATTATAAATATGCCAATTTTGGCGATATGCGCACGCGCGGCGTGGAGCTTTCCGTACATACGCAAAACGTGAAGGCTGCCGATTTTAGCTGGAACACAAGCATCACGTTCAGCATGATGGACCAAAAAATCACGCGTTTGCTCAACAGTCCCAATACCTTCGATATGGTGAGCGGAACAGGGCGTGGCAACATCGTGGGCTACCCTCGTGGTTCGCTTTTCTCCTTCAATTTTCAGGGACTCGACCAGCAGGGACTTCCCACCTTCGATTTTGGTTTGTATCCCTTGAACGACGATCCCAAATCGAAGCTCTCAGGAGCCGACTTCTTGGACGCCCAATACTCCAAGAGCTACTTGATTTACCATGGCTCGGTCGAGCCTAAACTGATGGGCGGTGTGTCCAATACTTTCAAGTACAAGCAATTTGAGCTATCCTTCTTCGTCACGCTTCAAGCAGGCAATAAGATACGCCTCAATCCCACTTTCGACCCTCGATTTGGCGACCTCAATGTTTTCTCCAAGGAATACTACAATCGCTGGCTCAATCCTGGCGACGAGCTTCGTACCACGGTGCCCGTACTCCCTTCTCAAGATTTGATACGCCTCTATGGCGAGGAAAATATCGAGCGTGCCTACAACACTTACAACTATTCTCAAATGCGCGTAGCTGATGGAAGTTTTGTGCGCATGAAGAACATTTCGCTGGGCTACACTTTCGCCTCTCGTCTGCTCAAGGCCGTGAAGATGAGCAGTGCCAGCGTAAAACTCAATGTGACCAATCCTTTCTTGATTTATGCCGACAGCAAGCTGCAAGGTCAAGACCCTGAGTTTTACAAGTCGGGTGGCGTTTCGCTACCTACGCCTCAGCAATATACGCTCACGCTCAGCCTCCAATTCTAAGCATGCATCTCATGAATAAACTCATATTCGCAGGTCTATTGCTCGCCTCTTTGTTCTCCTGCCAAGGCTTTTTGGAGACCAATCCCGATGCTTCGCTCAAAGTGAACGTAGATAGCGAAGCACAAATCGCTGATCTGCTCACCGCGGCCTATCCCTCGGCCAGCTATGCCGCTTTTCTCGAAGCGCGCACCGACAATGTGGGCGAGCGCGTCAAAGGCAAGCACACAAAGCTCAACGAAGCCATGTACTTTTGGGAGGACTACGACCAAGAGGATCTCGACACGCCGCTCAACTATTGGAACAACTGTTATGCGGGCATTGCCCAGGTGAACAAGGCACTCGAGTTGTTGGCCGGATATCCCAAGACCGAACGCGTCAAAGCACTCTATGGCGAAGCCTTCTTGCTGCGGGCCTATCTGCACTTTATGCTCGTGAACATTTGGGCCGAACCCTACGCTCCTGCTCGCTCGGCCACAGCTCCAGGCATCCCCTACTTGACCCAGCCAGAGAAGCACGCCATCGTGCGTTATGAGCGCGGCACTGTTCAGTCGGTGTATGAGAAGATAGAAAGAGACCTCAAGTTCGGTCTTAGCCTCGTGGACGACCAATACTACGAGAAACCTAAATTTCACTTCACCAAGAAAGCCTCCTATGCCTTTGCTACGCGATTTTACTTGATGAAAGGAGAGTGGGACAAGGTGCTTGAATATGCCGACTACGTCTTGGGCAATGAGCCCAACAAGGTGTTGCGTCGCTGGACGCACCTCTCGGAGCACAGCATCGATTTGGCGCGTTTCTACACCAGTCCCACCGAGCCCGCCAATCTGTTGCTCACCACCACCGAGTCGAGAATGGCGCGTGGGTTGCCCCTCGAAAAATACGGCACCACGCTCGCCAGCATCAACCAAGTCTACGACAGTCGCGGCATCGATGGTTGTTTCGAAGCGAAGAAGCTGCGCATGCGCACGAGCTTCCCCTTCCTTTATGCTCAACAAGACATCAAGGACGCTGTGTACATGGCCAAGTACGACGAGTTTTCGCTTCTGGGCGATGCTGGTACGAAGCCCCGCGACCTCTATGTGACCAACGTGTTATTCACCACCGACGAGGTGATGCTCAACCGCATTGAAGCCTACGCCATGCTGCGGCAGTATGACAAGGCGGTGCAAGATTTACAAGACTATATGCTCGCCAAGTTCGATATGGACCTCCCTTGCGATCGCGAGGCCTACCAGTGGACGAGCAGCAGCAACTATGCCGTGTACACCCCCTTCTACGGCATGACGCTCAGGCAGCTGGCGCTGGTCAAAATCATCACCGATTTTCGCCAAAAGGAGTTCCTGCACGAAGGGCTGCGATGGTTCGACATTCGCCGCTTTTACCTCTCGGTGAAGCGCAAGACGAAATATCCCCTCTATCGCCCCCTCGAGAAGGAAGACCCTCGCAAGCTCCTCCAAATTCCTGCCCAAGCCATACAAGCCGGCTTGGCTCCCAATCCACGCTACGAGGTGAATCCTTTCTTGCCTCTCAACTAAAATCTCCTTGGCCTCAATCAGGCCTCCGATATAGCCTGGCTTTCCTTTGAAAGTAGAGCGTGCTCTCCCTGCTCTCTTCTTTCACTCCCAGTTGCAAGATGATTATGAAAAGAACAAGCATTTTACTCCTTTCGTTGCTCTCCCTTTGCTTCTTCGCAAGCTGTCGGGGCGAGGAGGCTTTGTCGCCCCACAGTGTGGTCGATGAAGGGGCCAATGTACAGCCCGAAACGGAACTTACGCAATGGATATACGAGCACTACACACGCCCCTATGGCATTGCCGTGCACTACCGCTGGAACAAGAATACGGCTCCCCAAGGCAACTATGCCACACCGCCTTCGGTCGAAAAGGTCAAGCCAGTGCTCGAGGCCATCAAGGAGCTTTTTATCGGGCTTTACACCGACCCTGAGTTTGGTGGTGTGCGTTTCTTCAAGGGGCGCGCTCCCATCGCGCTCTATCTCTATGGTGGCCGCAGCACCGACCCCAATGGCGTAGACCTCATGGGCAATAGTCAAGCGCCCGCCATCGAGCTGCACGTGTACAACGTGGACACCTTTGACTCTACCGACAAGGACAAAGTGTATCTGCTTCTGCGCAGTGTGCACCACCAGTATGCCAAGCGCCTCATGGAGCTTTTCCCTTACGATCGCGATGCTTTTCTCGCCATCAGCCGCCATCGCTACACCTATTCCACCAAATTCATGGTGCCACTTTTGGGAGGCGCTCCCGCAGAGTTCTACGGCCTGAATGACTATGCCAACACGCGTGGCTTTTATAGCCTGTCTGCTTTCCTTTCGGCCGAGGACGATTTGGCCGAAATCATCAGCTGCACGCTCCTCCACACACCCAAGGACATTCGCGAAGCCGAGGAGCGTGCCAAGACGCCCGACTACGTTCCTGACCCCAAGATGCAGGAACAATACAACAAGGAAGCCGAAGAGGCTCACCGCGAACTGCTCGCAAAACAACAATTTGCCCAGCAGTATTTTGAGAAAGTCGTGAAGCTCCCCTTGCGCCGCTTGCAAGTGGTGAGCGTGAAGAAGATGCGCAACTATTTAGCCCACAACTCGTAGCCATGCCCAAAGCTCTTATCCTTCTTTTTGCCCTTGCCCTTCTCTTGCTTTCCTGCAAGGAAGACCCCCTGTTCGAGCAGAGTCCCAGCGAGCGCTCGGCCTCCCACATCAAGGCGCTGCGCGAGCAACTCGTGACGGCTCCCTATGGTTGGAGCGTGCTTTACTTTCCGCGCACCGACTCGCTGCTTTTCACCAATCCCAGCGCTCACATCGGCGAGTTTGAACATACGGCCGAGGACTATGGCTATGGCGGCCACGCTTTTCTCATGGCTTTCAAGGAAAATGGCCAAGTGGAGATGCGCAGCGATGCCAGCCCCGAGAGCATTGCCGAGGGGCACGTGAGCGAGTTTTCGGTGGGACAAAATAGCTCTACGCAGCTCAGCTTCACCACCTTCAATCACCTTCACCGCCTCGTGAACGAAGCTTGGAACGCCTCGGCCGATTGGCTCTACCAGCGCACCGACTCTGAGGGACAGTTGTGGTTTCGCACCACCTCCTACCTCGACGTGGCCCGCGAATACATCGTCCTGCGCAAAATAGCCTCGCAGGAAGAGCGCGACCACCTGCTTACCAAATCCTATGAGCACCGCAGAATGTTGGAGCAAATGAAGTTTCCCACCCTGAGCATACGTCAGGGCGACAAAATCTTCTTCCGCAGCAACTACAACATCCAGCACATACGTGGCCAAGTAACTCAGCGCAAACGCTACATGCTTTTTCTCTTCAACAAGCGTCCCAACCCCATCATAGAGCGTTATCCGCTGGAGATGAATGGTCTGGGTTCGGGCTATGTAGGCACGGAGCAAGGACTGACTTTCTACACCGGTTTTCGCTACAGCAAGAACTACACCTTCCACCACTTCCAGCGTCAGGGCAACAAGTTCGTTTGCGAACTGGTCAAAATCTATGATCCCATCGAGCGCGTCGAAAAGTGGGTGAGCCGCCATCTTTACCCACAAGGGCAGAGCACAGGCATCATTGCCGAAATCGAGGATCGCGGTCGCTAATCCTCCTCGCGCGGCCCAGCACGCAGCTTTGCAATATCCTGCGTTTCCCTTGCCCAAAATTCTACGTCGCACGTAGAAAATTCTTCTTCCCACGTAGAAAATCCTGCGACGCAAGTTCAAAATCGCGACGCTTGCTTGTGCCCCTCGCCTCGCCGCTTGGAGCGTGTTGCCCCCCGCATTGAGTGAGAGAGTCGCCTCCTTTTGAACTTCGTTTCCTCTTTTATCTTCGCATCAATCTTGTCCATCATGTTCAAGCCCTTTTCCGCTCTCCTCCTGGCCTTGCTGGCCACTCTCCTGCTTGTGCCTGCCTGCAACGAAGCCGAGCAGCCCGAAATCGAGGAGGACTACGATCGCCTCTTTCCCCTCAAACCCACCGAGAAAGCCCGTGTGCAACCCGGCGAAATCATTGTGAAGCAGGGCGATGTCAATGTGAATCGACAGCTCTTTCGTTACGAAGGGCACGACACCCTTTCGCAAAAAACAAGCTACAATATCACGCTCAAATATCGCCTTAAAGAAGACAAAGTAGACCTTGGCCGCTCGCGCTATGCATTGCGCTTTGTGGGCGAAAATAAGCAACTCGTGAGCATAGGCTCCGACAGCAAAACCAATTTTGTGCCCCACGACGACTATTACGCCCCTGGCTATGTTCCTTTGGCGCAACAGCCCGAGATGCTCCCCAACAAGGAGTACACCCTGCGCTTCAAGGCGCAGTCGGGCTTTCAGCTGTTGCTCTGTGTGAATGGAGCGGGCCCTCGCAACTCGGGCATTCGTGCACGACTCACCGCAGTGGCCGAGGACGATGGCCTCACCGAGCCTATTGTGCTCCAAACCGATCAATACCAAACGCAGGAGGGCCAAGCCATGCTCCCTCAGCCCTATTGCAAATACGTCGTTCTTCCCTAACGCTCCTCTGCCTATGAAATCAATAGCAGCCTCTTGGCTACTCCTTCCCCTTGCGCTCGGCCTTTTTTCGGCCTGCGATGTGCAGGAGGAAACCGTAGAGACGGCCTATGTCTTCCCGATTTTGCCAGAACCCTCCTACAAGTTCTCGCGCAATGGATATAGCAATGTCGATGTGCTGGAATGCGGATTTTTGAAGCAAACGCTCGACTACATATACAGCGGTTTTCTGCGCGAGGCCAGCATCTCCACTCCTACCGACCATCAGAACGTGTTGCAGCGCTATAAGGAGGGAGAATTTGGCGTGCAGCCCGCCGCCGAAGTAGCGCTCTCGCCCCGTCAAAGTGCCCATCGTGACGTCGTGGGACAAGACCTCTTGAACCTCATCGAGGCTTCGGCCAAAATTTCGGGCTATCCTCTCGAATCGCCCTATCCCCACCGCAATAGGCCTGCCCAAATGGGGCAATCGGGTTTCGTGGGCCATGACATCGGCGATGCCAACAAGTTTTTCATCGACGAGCAGGGGCTTGCCCCAGCCGAGGTGTTTAGATTTTACGTCATGGGGGCCATTTATCTGGACAAGATTTTGGGCGAGCACCTCGACGATAGGCATTTTATCAACCCTCGCCTCCTCCGCGAACACCAAAATGTACAGCTCGTGCGCGGACGCAATTACACCCAACTCGAGCATCATCTCGACTTGGCCTACGGCTATTACAAACATTGGCAAGGATTGGCGCATGCCGAAGGGCTACCCATTCTCAAGGATAGCGACCACAAAATTTTCATTGCCCTCGTGCAGGCTCGCACGCTCTTGCAGTATTATCGCTATGACGAGGTGCTCAAGCAGATAGCCATCGTGCGCGAAGAACTCTCGAAGGTCGTGCCTGCCCGTGCCATGAATTTGCTCGTGGGAGTCAATACCATCGCCAACATTGAGGAGCGCCCTGAACACGCCTTCGACTTCCTTTCTCAAGCCATCGGTCTCATTCGCTGTTTGCCCTTCACGCTGCGCCCTGATGGCAAGCCCTATTTTACCTACGAGGAGGCACAACAACTCGTGGCCGACCTCCTGCAAGGCAAAGGTCTGTGGGAAAGCCAACGTCTGCTCGGTGACGAGCAGCAAACGGGCTCCTTGCGCAACATTGCCTCCCGCGTGGGACGCCCCTTCAACATCAGTCTACAAGACATACAACGCTAAAACTCCACTACGCAATGAAGCGAAGTTCTCTTCAATTTCTCTTGGGGCTCTGCCTGCTGTTTGTTTCGCTGGGAACTTGGGCGCAAAGCCCAACTCCTGCCCCCGCAGGATTGGCTGCTCAGACCTTTCAGCACGAAATCGTGCTCACTTGGCAAGCAGGCAACGACCATTTGTGGGAGATACAGCTCCACGATAGGCCTCCCGTGCGCTGCACCACTGCCAGCTACACTTTTGAGCGTTTGCCGCACAATCGTCCCTACACCATACAGCTACGTGCCGTGCGTGGCGAGGAATTTTCGGCCTATGCCACGCTCAACACGGCCACGCAAAATCTGAAAAAAGCCGTCGATGCCCCCGATCGCATCCCTTACCTGCGCACCATTCGCATTGATGGCATCGCGCCGCGCCGCCTTCCCCTTTACTTCAACGAGTTGGCCAATGCCGAGGCTCGCATCACCTACAAGTGGAATGGGCAAGCCATTGAGCCTATCGACAATCACCTCGAACTTTCTTCCTCTTCCTACAAAGACAAGTTGGAGCTGCACATCGACGAGGGCGAAGGCCGAATTTGGAACATCACCTATTTGATTTCGCTCGAACGTAAGCCCTAAAAACTTTCCTTTCCATGACCAAACTACTCTTCCCCCTCCTCGGCATGTTGCTGCTCATAGCTTGCAATCCCTCCGAGGCCGACCTCATCACTCCGCTCAAAGTGGGAAAGGAAGATGTGCGCGAAGTGGTGCTGCACCGACAGTCTGCCCGACAAATCATCTTGGAGGGCGGCAATGGTAAGTATCATGCCAATATAGCCGACTCCAAAATAGCCGACCTCACCCTGCGACAGGACACACTCACCATCAAAGCCCTGCTCGAGGGCGAGACTTTCGCCACGGTGCTCTCCCACGATCAGCAAGCGCGCATCGCCATCAAAGTGAGCTATCCCGAACTCTCTTTCAGCACCGACTCGATTAGACTTTACCCCAAAGACCAGAGCAAATTTGTATCTCTCTTCGGGGGCGACCCCTATGTGCAGATTCTTCGCCAAGACCCCGACGACATTCTCGATGTGAAGTGGGACGCGAGTACGCATTTGCTCGAAATCAATGCTCATTACGAAGGGCAAGCCGAAATCATAGCCCGCACGCAAGCGGGCAACGAACAGCGACTCAAGGTGCTCGTCAAGGCCGAGGACGAACCCCAAGATTGGGGCATATACAGCACGGGCAATCGCTACTTTGGCCAAGCGCATAGCATCACCAACCGCATGATTGTGCATCGTCCTACACAGGGCATTTGGATTTCGAGTGTGGCCAATCCCAATGGAGGCTTTGCCTTTACCTATTCAGGCACGGTGCTCAAGATTGCTCCCATCGTCGCCCCCCAAGTAGGTAGTTACGTTGATGTGCGTATCGAGAAGCTCACTGGGCCTGATGTGGCCATAGCCGCTGGTACTTACAAGGCTTATGTCGAAAAAGTGACGGAGGAAGGGGTGATGTTGCGCAGTGCGCGCCACAAGTTCTATTTGCCCTACGACACGATTCCTCAAAATCCCTAATACTTAGGGAATTCTTTCAATCACGTTATTTTCTAAATCATTCTATTATGCTTAAAAAACTTACTCTACTTCTCTTGGCTCTTTTGCCTTTCTGCACCCAACTCTCTTGGGCACAAAGCGAAGACGATGGTGGCGACGAAGAGCCCACCGAGCGCGAAACTAACGCCGAATTTCAGGTAGGCTCGCTTTTCTACAGCGTTCTTGACGAGGAAAGGCTCACCGTTACCCTTGCTCCCCAATACTACGAGGAATCGCAAGATGCTCATGGCTACGACAAGGACAAAGCTCCCAAAGGTAAGGTTGTCGTTCCTCAAACCATCACTCATGGTGGAAAGACTTATACCGTGACCCAAATCGAAGATGAGACTTTTGAAAACTGCGTTGAACTCACCGAAATCGTTCTGCCCGAAAGTATCACGAGCATCGGCACTTCGGCTTTCTCGCGCACAGGCATCAGCAGCATTCTGCTGCCCAAAATGCTCGTTTCGCTCGGTCAGGACGTTTTTGCAGGATGTTTTAATCTTAAAGCGCTGAGCATCCCCGAAACCATCACGCAGCTCAACGGTACACTCTTGAAGGGTTGTATTTCTCTGCAAAAGCTCGAGCTGCCCAAGACTTTGAAAAGCATCGGCAACAGCGCCTTTGCACAGTGCACTTCCTTGGAAGAAATCACCCTGCCCGAGACACTCGTATCGATCGACCGTCACGTGTTTAAGGATTGCGACAATCTCGCCCGCGTGATTTGTCTGTTTAGCAACCCCGAGCAGCTCAAGTATTTGGGGGCTTATGGTGAGATTTTTGAAGGTACTCCTAAGGGCACCATGACGCTCTTCGTTCCCGCTGGCACGAAAGAAGCTTTCGCTAAGAACTATCCTTGGAACAAAAAGTTCAAGGAGATTCGTGAAATTGTACCCGCAGGTCTTTCTGCGCTCAATGCCGAGGAAGCTCGTGTAGCTCCCGTAGCGCAAGGCCTTCGTATCACGCTGAGCAGCAACCAAGGCGTGAAAATCTACGATTTGAAGGGTCAGCAGCAACTCCAATCGCAGCTCACGGCTGGCGAGCATACGGTGGCTCTTCCTACTGGTTTGTACATTGTCAAAGTGGGCAATAGTCAGCGCAAGATTGCTGTTCGCTAAGGGCATGAGCACTTCATGTGCTCTCTCCCCTTTTGAGGAAGCTCCAAACTCCTCGCAGAAGTTGAGCTCTCTGCTCGCTCCTGCCGGGAGTTTGGAGTTCCTTTTGCTCTAAGCTGTTCACTCCCCAGTGGAGAGGGAGAGCAATTTCTCGCTTTCCCTCCTTCACAGGGATTGTCAAGGATTGGGTTAAAAACAATGCTGTCCAGTAATCCACGGATTACTGGACAGCATTATTTTGTTTTTGGAAGAGCCTACGTTTCTCGCTGAGCGGGAAGGCTGATAACCCATTCGGCAAAACAGAGCTGTAGCTTAGAAAGAAACGTTTGCCAAAATCTGCCGCTTGCTTCGCAGAATGTTAGGCACTCGCGAGCACGTAGGCAATCCAGGCAGCGACATAGGCCAATGTGGTACTATATACGGCCGAAAGCAAGGCGTAGCGCCAACGACCGCTCTCATTTTTAATGGCCACAATGGTCGCCACACAAGGGAAATAGAGCAGCGCAAAAACGACATAGGCCAATCCTGCAGCAGGGGTTGTGGCTGCCCGCAACGCGGTAGAAAGCGCCGTGTCGGCCATGCTATCCTCGCCGCTACCAGCCGCTGCAGCCGTCTCGGGGTCGATATCGTAGAGCACACCCAGCGTAGAGACCATGAGTTCTTTGGCACCAGCTCCCGTGAGAATACCAACGCCCATGCGCCAGTCCATGCCCAACGGAGCAATCATGGGCTGCATGGCATGCCCCAGCTGTCCCAAATAGGATTGTTCTTGCTGTTGGGCGGGAGTTACTTCTCCCTCAGCACGGGGAAAAGCACCCAGCACCCAAACAACGAGCGAGGTGAAGAGGATGAGGCCTCCCATCTTGCGCAAATACTGTCGGCCTTTCTCCCACGTATGACGCAGCACGTTGAGCCAAATGGGGAGGCGATAGGGTGGGAGTTCCATGACGAAATGGCTCTCTGCATCGCGCTGCAAGACCAAACTGAGCGCCCAAGCTGAGAGGTAGGCCGCGAGAATTCCTCCAGCGTAGAGCAGGAACATGACAGTGCCTGCCGATTGTGGGAAGAAGGCAGCGGTGAACACGACATACACAGGCAATCGTGCCGAACAGGACATGAAGGGGAGTGTGAGCATCGTGAGCAACCGTGCCTTGCGGCTCTCAATGGTGCGTGTGGCCATGACGGCAGGCACATTGCAACCAAAGCCTGTGAGCATGGGGAAGAAACTCTTGCCATGCAAACCCACCCGCCGCAGGATGGGGTCGAAGAGGAGAGCGGCTCGTGCCAAATATCCACTATCTTCAAGGATAGAAATGAAGAAATAGAGTATTAAGATGTTCGGCAGGAACACGATAACGGCTCCCACACCTCCCAAGGCGCCATCAACCACCAAATCGCGTAGCAAACCCTCGCCTATGAATTGCGCAACCCATGCTCCCAATGTGGCCACGCCACTGTCTATCCAATCCATAGGATACTGTCCCAGCGTAAAGGTGGCTTGAAACACGAGCCACATCACGGCCAAGAAAACCACGTAGCCCACGACGCGGCTCACCAGCCAGCGGTCTATGCGTTCAGAGAGTCGCACGGCTCTCCCTTCGTTGAGCTGATAGCAATCGGCCAGATAGTGGTGGGCCAAGGCATGGAGGTCGGCCGTACTATGCTGATCGTGTGCCAGCTGTTGGGGGAGATTATCGCGCTGAGCATACTGCTCCATGGCCTGTCGTAAAGCCTCGGCGATGCCCTGACCATGAGAGGCTACACAACGTACAAAAGGCATACCCATGTGCTCGGAGAGCCGTTCAAGGTCGAGCTGCGAACCGCTTTCTTCAAATTCGTCGTACATATTGAGTACCCCCACCATAGGCAAGCCTAAGGAGCGTAGCTGGAGCGTGAGAAGGAGATTGCGCTCGAGGTTGTTCACGTCCAGCACATTGACAATGACGTCGATTTCTCCATTTTGCAACTGCGCCATGACGTAGGCCTCTTCGGGTGAATAGGCTTGCAAGGAGTAGGTGCCTGGCAAGTCGACGATGCGTAGCGGACGGCCCATGAAGGTCGTCTCGCCCACGATACTCGACACCGTAACGCCAGCATAGTTGCCCGTGCGTTCGTGCCCACTCGTGGCGGCATTGAACACGGTGGTTTTTCCGCAATTGGGATTGCCCACGAGTGCCAAGGTCAATGTTCCTTCGGCCTTTTTGCCCAAGGCCTTGCGTGGTGGGCAGCTCGTGCAACCGGCACAAGAGGATCCAGAACAACTTAGTGGCACATTCGTCGTGTCAATTCGGAAGGGCTGTTGCGCCTTTTCTCCTTTCTGTTCTGTGCGGGCTACACGGCTCTCGGCGGCATAGTTGTCGTTGGGACGATCGAAGCTGATACCGATGAGTTCTGCTTCGCTGCGTCGAAGTGCTACGCGCTGGCCCAGCATGGCAAACACGATGGGTGAACCTAAGGGCGAAGCGTGCAAGCGGCGCACTTCTTGTCCTGGTACGAAACCCAATTCGGCCAATCGCAGTTGTAGTGCAGGAGAACCATCGAGCTGCGTCACATAGGCCGTTTGTTGTTCTTGGAGTTGGGAGAGTTGCATGAGAATACTGTAAGTCGTGCAAAGTTAATGTTTTTCGCCGAGCTATGCTGCGATTCAAAAGGTCTTTTAAGACCTATCTAGTCGTCCCATAAAAATCGAATCTAAGCGAGTATGTTTTTTTTGATTACCTCTCCCT
>JAUNKN010000006.1 GCA_030532685.1 Bacteroidales bacterium
AGGGGCCTAATCTTCAAGCATTTTAAGACTATCTACAAAAGCGGATTACAAAAATACTTTGCACATTCAAAGAAACACACATTTCATCATAAACCTCACCATCTCCGTGATATTTCTCAAGTGCAAACTCTCTCCAGCAGTACGCCTCTCTATCCAAATCCCTCTTCCTCCTCAAGGTTTGCCTAGAAATACGTTTTCATTCCTCACCCTCCCCTACTCGCGACAAACGCTCAAAGAAGATTCACACAGAAAACGAAGACCACCTCGCAAGGTATCGAGAGAAATGATTACTTTTGCCTCAAAGATCAATAAGATTCACTTCTCTTTTCTCCTGTCTGCCACCTTTTATCGGTTCACTATGCTTCGTTTTCTTTCCCTATTGTGTTGCTCGTTACTCCTTTCCTTTTCGCAGGGGGTAGCAAAAACATCACGAAGTTTTCCCACCACGCCCTACGCTTATGATTGGCGCGGTTGCATGCTCGACGTTTCTCGACATTTTTTCCCTGTAGAGGTACTCAAGCGACAGATAGACGTACTCTCTCACTATGGTATCAACCGCCTACATCTGCACTTGACCGATGCGGGAGGTTGGCGCTTTGAGGTACCAGGCTATCCCCGTCTCACCAATTTGGCCGCTTGGCGCACCGAAAGCGACTGGGAGCTATGGTGGATAAAAGGCGACCGACGCTACCTGCCCGAGGGGACTCCCAATGCCTATGGAGGATACTATACAGAGGAGAAGTTGCGTGAACTCGTGAACTATGCAACAGAACGAGGCATACTCATCGTACCCGAAGTTGAGATTCCAGGCCATAGCGAAGAGTTAACCACGGCCTATCCAGAGTTAAAATGCGAGGGCAACGATGGAGCTCAAGCCGATGTGTGTCCCTCCCAAGCTGCAAGCTATCAATGGATAAATGCTACCATCGACGCATTGGTACGTGTGTTTCCTTCGCCCTACATTCACATCGGAGGCGACGAGGCGAGCAAACAGCACTGGCGACAGTGCAAGCGTTGTATAGCTTTGGCACAACAGCTCCATCTTAAAAGCACCGATGAGCTCCAACATCACATCGTGCAATACGCCATGCGACGCGTTGCAGCGCGGGGGCGCATCCCCATTTGCTGGGACGATGCGCTATGCGACGATTTGCCACCGAACAGCATAGTTATGGTGTGGCGCGATGTTGCGATTGTAGAACAAGCTCGCGCCAAAGGTTACGCAGTCGTATTCTGTCCATCTCGCTACTGTTATCTGGACTATGCTCAAGATGCCCCTTGGTCACAACCTCGCTCCTTTGGCAATTATCTCCCTCTCAAAGAAGTTTGGAATATGCCCTTGCCCGAAGGCATATTAGGCATACAGGGCAACCTTTGGAGCGAATATGTGTCCACTCCCGAGCATTTAGAATATATGCTCTACCCTCGCATGCTGGCCATAGCCGAAGTGGGACGTTTGGGAGCAAATAGACCTGAATATTCAAAATTTCGCACTTGGTGCCTCCAAGAGCTGGAGCATTGGCGAGAAAAAGGGCTTCACACTTTCGACCTTCGTAAAGAAAAAGGCGACCGCCCTGCCAGCCAAAAGCCCACTTTGCACAAAGCAAGAGGAAAAACAGTGCACTACCACCGAGCTCCCCACTCACAATATCGCGCAGGAGGAACAACGGCCTTAGTCGATGGGCTCCAGGGAAATTGGCAGCATAGCGATGGACGTTGGCAAGGTTTTCTCGGAGACAGTTGCCTCGACGTGACTATCGATTTAGGAACAACACAGTCTTTGAAACGCGTGGCTATGGACTTTCTTCAAGCCGATGGCGCAGGTATCTACCTCCCAGCAGAGTGGGAGCTATGGACTTCGACCGACGGACGGCATTTTTCTCTCCTCCACCAACGCTCTCACTCCAAACAACAGCGTGCCATCTCTTTTGTTGAACGTTGGACCTGGATGGGGCGCACACGCACTCGCTATTTGCGTGTTGTGGGCCGTCCAGCACAAGCCAGCGATTGGATATTCACAGACGAAATCATCGTACAATAGTTTCTCAATTGCAAGTTTGTAGAAGTTGGGCTTTGTGGTTTGCGCTTTTCGTTTTAATTTTGCTCTATCTATAAAATTCTAAAACTCAACAATGATTACTCCCGAAGATAAAAAACAGCTATATGCCAGAGGCATCAACGAAGCAACCGTACGCCAGCAATTGGCCAACTTTGCCGCAGGCTTTCCCTACCTCGAGCTTGTGGGGGCAGCCAACGTGCAAGAAGGTACCATCCTTGTTCCCTCTCCCACCGAAGTAGCACAGTATACCAAGGCTTGGGAGCGCTACGTACACGATGAAACACGTCGCGTCGTGAAGTTTGTGCCAGCTTCGGGAGCGGCCAGTCGTATGTTCAAGGATCTTTTCGCTTTTGTCGATGCTCCTTACGCTGTCCCCACCACGGCTTTTGAACAGGAGTTTTTCGCACATCTTTCACAAGCCCCCTATCTCTCGGCACTCGACGCCAAGCTGCAAGACAACTGCGGGAAGACAAGCCAACAACTCGTAACCGAGGGAGAGTATAAGCACATCGTACGCACCTTGCTCGATGTCGAAGGGCTCAACTATGGCTCGCTACCTAAAGGTTTACTCCTTTTTCACCGTTATGCAGAGGGAGCTCGCACTCCCATGGAAGAACATTTGGTCGAAGGAGCACTCTATGCCAAAAATACAGCAGGTCAGGTGCAACTGCATTTCACCGTATCGCCAGAACATCGCCCCCTATTTGCAGCTCTGGCTCAGGAGAAGGCCGAAATGATAGGTCACCAATACGACGCACAATTTGAGATTACCTTCTCAGAGCAAAAGGCATCGACCGATACCATAGCCGTCAATGCCGACAATACTCCTTTCCGTGACGCCGATGGCAGCCTGCTTTTCCGCCCTGGTGGGCATGGTGCTCTCATTGAAAACCTCAATGAACTCGAGGCCGACATCGTCTTTGTCAAAAACATTGACAACGTAGTGCCCGACCGTTTGAAAGAAAGCACTGTGCTGTGGAAAAAAGTTTTGGCAGGTGTTCTCGTTACCCTCCAAGCCCAAGCCTTCGAAATGCTCGAAGAGTTGGAAGAGGGCAATGTAAGCCAGGAGCGTTTGGAGGAGATTCTCCTCTTCCTCGAACAGAAGTTGCACTGCCAAAACCCTGCTGCACGGGCCTATGAAGGCCTGGAATTGCTGGATTACCTCTTTTGCAAATTGAATCGTCCAATGCGTGTATGCGGTATGGTGCGCAATGTAGGCGAACCGGGAGGAGGGCCTTTCGTGGCCTACAATCCTGATGGCTCAACCTCTCTGCAAATTCTCGAAAGCTCACAAATTGATATGAACGATGCCGAGAAAAAAGCCATGTTCCAACAAGGTACACACTTTAATCCCGTAGATTTGGTATGTGCGCTGCGCGACTATGAAGGAGAGAAATTTAATTTGCCCGACTACGTGGATACGGAAACTGGATTTATCAGTGAAAAATCCAAAGATGGCCGTGCCCTACGCGCACTCGAACTGCCTGGCTTGTGGAATGGTACTATGAGCGATTGGAACACCATATTTGTAGAAGTCCCACTCGAAACTTTCAACCCCGTCAAAACGGTAAACGATTTGTATCGTGAACAGCACCAATAATTTATCGCATCGACGTGCACAGCGCCTGCTTCGGGAAGGAGCGGGCCTCGTTGTGCTGACAGTACTTTTGGAGGGAGGGCTATGGGCCTTTCCCTCCTCTCGTTTATGCTGGATAGCTGCTTTGAGTGCCACACTTCCTCTCCTCATTTTAAGAGGGTGGCAAATTCTCTCTTGCCTCGTCAGTCATCGAGCTTGGATGCGCACTGCTCGGCTTCACCTACTCCTTTTAGGGACGTCGGCGCTTAGTATCATTGTTCTTTGCCACGACCTCCCCTGGTTGCTTTTGGTCCAGGTTGTATTGTTGATACTTTGCGGGATAGGGCTATTGCGCTTTCGACTGCGCCTTTTTTTCTTATTGATTTGCAATCTGATTGCAGCTTATTTTGTCGTATATCATTGACGAACTTTCCCAAGAAAGTTTAAATCGCAAAGAAAACTACGGCAACCAACCTCCGTTTCCTCGTCTCTTTCCGTATCTTTGCCTCATATATTAGGAGTTGCATATTTTTCTCTTCTCCAGTTGTGGCGCATTGAGCGTATTTCTTCTTTTTTTAAATTACCGTGTAATCAACGTAGCGTTATGAATTTATTTGTAAAGTCCTTATCCTTAGCTCTTCTAATTTTGACTTTAGGGGCTTGCTCGAAAAAGAACGACGATCGTTCTGCCATGATGAAAGGCGATAATAAGTATGCCGTCGAAACAATTTCTGTGAGCGACGCACACTTGAGCATTTCCTATCCCGCCACAATCAAAGGCGTGCAAGATGTCGAAATACGCGCAAAAGTAGCGGGAAATATCGTGAAACAACTCGTCGACGAAGGAGATTTTGTCAAAGCAGGACAAGTGCTTTTCGTCATCGATCCCACTCAATATCGCGCAGCTGTAGAACAAGCAAAAGCTGCGGTCAATGTGATAAAGACCAATCTTTCGACCGCACAGTTGACCTACAATAATAAAAAGATGCTCCGCGAAAAAGATATCGTTTCACAATACGACTTGGATATTGCAGCCAATCAGTTGGAGGTGCTCCGAGCTCAACTCCAACAAGCTCAAGCCGCTTTAACCAATGCTCGCGATCAATTATCGTTCACCAATGTATGCGCCACAAGCAACGGGGTTGTAGGAAGCATCCCTTACCGGGTGGGCTCTTTGGTGAGCAGTGCCAGTGCACAAGCACTCACCACCGTTTCTAATTTGGACAGAATGTATGCCTATTTTTCAATGACCGAAAAGCAACTTCTGGAAATGACACGTACCCATGGTGGAATCAATGCGGCGATGGAAGAGATGCCTTCTGTAGATTTACTTTTGGCTGACGGCTCCACTTACGAACAAAAAGGTAAAGTGAACAGCGTGTCTGGAGTGATCAACACTTCAACAGGATCGGTACAAATGAGAGCGACCTTTGACAACCCCAATCGTATTTTACGCTCTGGAGCTACGGGAACAGTGCGCTTTCCCATGGCGAAAAAAGGAGTTATTGTCATTCCTCAAAAAGCAACCTACGAAATTCAAGACAAGAAGTTTGTTTATGTCGTAGACACTGACAACAAAGTGCACTCTACAGAGATTGAAGTTTTCCCTCAAAACGACGGTACAAGCTATGTGGTCAACAAAGGATTGAAAGTAGGCGATCGCATTGTCGTTGAAGGTGTGAACAAGCTCAGGGACGACATGCAAATTCAGCCTATCACCGCTGCCCAAAGTGCCGAACAGCTCAAAAAATCAGAACGCCACATGGCCGATAAGAAGTTTCCCGGTCAAGAATAATTAGAGCCATGAAATTAGATACATTTATCAATAGGCCAGTCCTCTCGACGGTGATTTCTATTTTCATCGTCATACTCGGCACATTGGGGCTCATATCCCTCCCCATCACACAGTACCCTGATATTGCTCCTCCTACGGTTGCTGTTGCGACCAACTATGTGGGAGCCAATGCTCAAACCGTGCTCAATGCCGTTGTTGCCCCCTTGGAAGAACAAATCAACGGAGTGGAGGGTATGGACTACATTTCATCGACGGCCTCCAACAACGGAACAGCCAGCGTGCAAGTGGTATTCAAAATGGGCGTTGATCCCAATATGGCCGCAGTCAATGTGCAAAATCGCGTAGCTAAGGCTGCAGGCTTACTTCCTGCCGAGGTTACGCGCATAGGTGTGATTACACAGAAACGCCAAAACTCGATGCTAATGGTCTTTTCGATTGTCGATAGCGAAGACCGATACAGCAAAGAGTTTCTTGAGAACTATGCCAAAATCAATCTCGTCCCTCAAGTTCAGCGTGTCAATGGTGTTGGCGACGCTCAAGTTTTCTCAGGCGCTTATGCAATGCGCATTTGGTTAGATCCCGAGAAAATGGCTGCTTACGGCCTACAACCTACCGATATCTCTGGTATCTTGGCTGAACAAAACATTGAAGCAGCTCCCGGTACGATAGGCGAACGCGAAGGACAAACCTTCCAGTATACACTACGCTATCGCGGGCGCCTACAAGAGGTTTCTGAATTCGAAAACATAGTTATCAAATCCACGCCAGAGGGCAATGTCATTTATTTGAAGGATCTTGCTCGCGTGGAGTTGGGTAGCGAAACCTACTCGAGCGGTAGCCGCGTCAATGGACACAAGGCAGTGAGCTGCATGGTGTCGCAGATGGCAGGCTCTAATGCCACTCAAATCATTCACGATATAGAAAAGGCTCTTGCAGAAGCAGCTCCTTCAATGCCCAAGGGCTTGGAAATTGAGACCTCCTTCAATGCCAACACTTTTCTTTTTGCATCGGTACACGAAGTTATCAAGACCTTGATAGAGGCCTTCGTATTGGTATTTCTCGTGGTTTTTATTTTCTTACAAGATCTTCGCTCCACGATTATCCCAGCCATTGCAATTCCCGTAGCTCTGATTGGTACTTTCTTTGTGCTCTACATCATAGGTTTTTCTATCAACCTACTCACTCTTTCGGCCATGGTACTCGCGATTGCCATCGTTGTGGACGACGCTATTGTAGTGGTGGAAGGTGTTCACGCCAAGTTAGACATGGGCTACTCTTCTGCACGAAAAGCTTCGCTCGATGCAATGAGTGAATTGGGAGGTGCTATCGTCTCCATTACTTTGGTTATGATGGCAGTATTCGTTCCCGTAAGTTTCTTGGGAGGAACGAGTGGAACATTCTATCGCCAATTTGGTATCACCATGGCCGTAGCCATTGGTTTTTCGGCAGTCAATGCCCTCACACTCACCCCTGCCCTTTGTGCCATTATGCTCAAAGCCCATGGCGAAAAGAAACCACTTGGCGAACGCATGAAGCTGGCCTATGAAGAAAGCACAACAGTGCTCAAAAAGAAGTATGCAATTCAAGGAAAAGGACTCTCTCTGCCCTTAAAGCCCTGGCTTACACTCACCCTCCTCATCGCCACGGTGATTATGATGATTGCAGGTTTGCACACTTCCAGCCATCTTCTCATAGCTCTCGTGGCTTGGATGCTTTCTGTGGTTGCTGTGCTTGGTTTGTTCTCCGACCGCTTCATCCAAGCTTTCAACATGTATTATGAGCGCTTGTTGGAACGATACAAAAAGGGGGTGAACCGCTTTGTCTTGCGCCCCTACCTATCTATGAGCTTAGTGGCAGCTTCGTTTGTAGCGCTCATTGTATTCATGCAAAACACTCCCACCACACTCGTTCCCTATGAGGATACGGGATTGATTATGGGCGTCGTGAGTATGCCTCCTGGTACTTCTCAAGACCGCACAGACGAAACTTTGGAACGTGTCGAGAAACTAGTACTTTCTTCTCCTCTCGTCGATGTAAGCAATACCATCTCAGGGTTCTCCTTCTTCGGTGGACAAGGTGCCAGCTACGGTTCT
Source organism: Bacteroidales bacterium (assembly GCA_030532685.1). Lineage (GTDB taxonomy): Bacteria > Bacteroidota > Bacteroidia > Bacteroidales > Bacteroidaceae > Alloprevotella. The sequence goes on from JAUNKN010000006.1 coordinate 7,524, forward strand.
TTCATCATCAAACTCAAACCTTGGGAAGAGCGCAACCCTATCACGGAGAGTGCAACGATGGTCTTTGCTAATCTCTTCTTAGAGTCGCAAAAGTCCTTCAAGGATGCTCAGGTGCTCTTCTTTGCTCCTCCCATGATCACGGGCTACGGCGTTTCCAATGGTTTTTCGCTCAATTTGCAAGACCGCACGGGAGGTAGCTTAGAACATTTCCAAAGTGTAGCCCAAGACTTTATCAAAGAACTCGCCGCTCGCCCTGAGATTCAAGATGCGAAAACAACTTTCAATACACGTTTCCCACAATATCTCATTGATATCGACGCAGCTCAATGCAAGCGAGCCGGTGTATCTCCGACCGATGTTCTTTACACGCTACAAGGTTATTTTGGAGGCCTTTACTCCTCCAATTTCAACCGCTTTGGCAAGATTTATCGCGTCATGGTACAGGCCGAACAGAGCCAGCGCGCCAATGTCGATGCGCTCAATAAAATCAAGGTACGCAACAATAAGGGAGAGATGGCCCCTATCACCCAATTCATGACCTTGCGTCCCACCATGGGCCCCGACAATATCACGCGCTTCAACATGTTCACCTCTATTGCCATCAATGGTAATCCAGCCGATGGCTACACCTCGGGCGAAGCCATCAAAGCCGTAGAGGAGGTGGCTAAAAACAGCCTACCAGTCGGGTACAGCTACGAGTATTCTGGCCTTACGCGCGAGGAACAAAGCAATGCCGGCAGCACCACTGCCATCGTATTTGTGTTGTGTTTCGTATTTATCTATTTGCTTCTCTCTGCACAATACGAAAGTTACCTGCTCCCCCTTGCCGTATTGCTCTCTGTGCCCTTCGGCCTGATGGGCTCATTCCTCTTCATCCAAGGCATGGGTTCATTAAGTCTTTTGCCTGGAGCTGCAGGCCAAATCATGCAGGCGGTATTTGGAACGGCTCAAAACAACATCTACGTGCAGATCGCTCTCATCATGCTCATTGGCCTGCTGGCCAAAAATGCCATCTTGATTGTAGAGTTTGCTCTTGATCGTCGAAAAATGGGAATGAGTATCACAGGGGCCGCACTTCATGGTGCAGCCGCTCGTTTGCGCCCGATTTTGATGACCTCCTTGGCCATGATTATCGGTCTATTGCCTTTGATGTTTGCTTTTGGAGCGGGTGCCAATGGTTATCGTTCCCTCGGCACCACAGCTATCGGTGGCATGCTCATTGGTATGATTTGCCAAATCTTTATTGTGCCTGCTCTCTTCCGCATTTTCCAATCCTTGCAGGAACGTGTGAAGCCTCTGGACTTCTCCGATCTAAACAATGCCGATGCTACGGCCGACATTGAGCAATACGCCCACTAATCCCTCTGTGTCGGAGAGGGAGAGCACGCTTTTCTCTGAGCGAAGAGAGAACTTACAAAACTCCTTTTGCTTCACAAGCTCCTCCTCTCCCCACACAATACTCCCCTACCCTGATGAAATCTCTTGTTTATCCCTTCATCGCTTCGCTTCTGTTATCAAGCTGTGGTTTGTTTGGTACCTATCAGCGCGACATCGCTACTTTCCAACCCGTGGTCGACAGTTTGTATCGCGTGCCTATGGGAGAAGCTACGACTGTCGCTCACTCCGATACCATGCACTTTGGCAATACCCCTTGGCGCGAAGTCTTCACCGACTCCCATCTTCAAGAGCTCATTGCACAAGCTCTGACGCACAATACGGATATTCGCAAAGCAGAACTCACGATCAAGCAAGCCGAAATTGGTTTGCGCATCAATAAACTCGCCTATCTGCCCTCTCTCGTTTTCTCTCCCAGTGGCACCCTCGCCAAAACTTTCATGGAAGGCGTAGACGGAGTTTCGACCTACGATTTGCCACTACAAGCCTCTTGGCAAATTGACGCCTTTGGAACACTCTACAATGCCAAAAAGCAAGGTGAACTAACCGTGCAACAAGCCCAAGCAGGCCGACAAGCTGCACGCACAGCCATCATTGCCTCCGTAGCCAACTTGTACTACTCGCTGCAAATGCTCGACGAGCAACTCGCGATCACCCGAAGCACTGTCGAAATTTGGAAAAAGAATGTGCAAACCATGCAGGCGATGAAAGAGGCAGGCATGACGCATTCTGCTGCCGTAGCCAGTGCACAAGCTCAGTTGGTACAAATCGAGAGTAGTGTGCCGACCATTGAGCAAAACATCGTAGAAGTGGAGCATGCCCTATCTTTGCTCCTACACGAAGCTCCTCATCACATCGCTCGTCACAAAGCTTCAGAGATGCAGTTGCCCAGTAGCTTTTCCATAGGATTGCCCATCCAGCTATTAGGCAATCGCCCCGATGTGGCCATCGCCGAAGCCAAACTTGCTCAAGCCTTCTATGGTATCCAAGCAGCGCGTGGTGCTTTCTATCCCAAACTGATGATCAATGCCCAAGGCAAGTTCACCAACTCTTTGGGTTCCATGGTACTCAATCCAGGCAAGTTCATCGCCGCTGGAGTAGCCTCGCTCACCCAACCTCTCTTTGCACAAGGCAAACTCAAAGGCAATTTGGAAATCGCTCATTTACAACAGCAGAGTGCCCAGCTCGATTTTGAACGCAGTCTTCTCGTCGCAGGTCAAGAAGTGAGCAATGCCTTGTTCAAGTACCAAGCAACGACACAAAATGCTCGTTTGGCCGAGGAGCGTCTGCGCCTACTTCAAAAGGCCAACGAGGACATCAACTATCTCTTTCGCAACGGCAACACCACTTCCTATTTGGAAACCCTCACCGCACAGATGAATCTCCTCAATGGTCAGCTCACTCTGGCCAATCATCGCTACGCTCAAGCCCAAAGCGTGATTGCTCTCTACAAGGCCTTGGGCGGAGGACGCGAAGACTAATTGCCGCAGCCCATTGTTTCACCCTTTATTTCCTTCCCTATGATTAGTCCGCTTGCTCATGTAGACCCTGCAGCTCGTATTGGGGCCAACGTCGAAATTCAGCCCTTTGCTTACATACAGGGCGATGTCGTGATAGGCGACAATTGTGTAATCATGGCCAATGCCTGCATCCTCAATGGCACGCGAATGGGCATGGGCAATAAGATTTACCCCAATGCCGTGATCGGGGCCGACCCTCAATCCTTCCACTGGGATGGAAAGTCGCAGCCACGCGTGGAGATAGGGCACGACAATGTGATTCGCGAAAATGTCGTAATCGCAGGAAGCAATTGCTCTGAAGATGCAACGCGCATAGGTTCTCGCAATCACTTGATGAACAAGGTACACATTTGCCACGATGTACAAATTGGTGATGGTTGCGTATTGGGCATTTCGTCTAATGTCGCAGGAGCTTGCCACATTGGCGACCACGCCATTCTATCCTCAGCCGTCATTGTGCAACGCAAAGTACGCGTCGGAAAGTTTGCACTCCTGCAAGTGGGCTGTCGCGTACAGAAAGATGTGATGCCCTATGCCATTTTCGGTGGCAATCCTGCAGCTTATCATGGTGTGAATACTGTGGTTCTTCAAAAATTCTTGCCGCACATTGATGAGCGACAACTGCGTCATTTGGCCAGTGCCTTTCGCATTGTCACGGCCGGCAATTTTTCGCTCGAAGATGCCGTGCTCAAAACCAAAGAGCAAATCGAAATGTCTGCCGAAATTCAGACCCTCACCGATTTTATCCTGACCGCCGAGCGAGGACTCATCCGTCACGCCGAAAGCGACCTATAAAAACAACTCTTGTCGGAGCAAAATCTTCTTCCCACGTAGGATTTTCTACGACGCACGTAGGATTTTTTCCTTCCCACGTAGGATTTTCTATGTGCGATGTAAGATTTTCGCCCACGCACGTCGTTTTTTTGTATTTCCCCTTTCGACACATTTTACTCCCAATCAGAAAAAAGCTGATTGGGAGTTCTTTTTTTACACACAAAGTTGTAATTGCGAGTCCATTGCCTTAGTTTCGTGGACTTGCGTTTTGCAGAGCGCGGCATTATGAGTAAATTTGCAGTCAATTCATCTTGCTATAAATGGATCCCAACCAATCTCAACATAATCCTTTCTCTCTCCTCACCGACTATAAAGGCAACATTCGCGAACTGTGCGACGTGAAGATACAAGGCACTCTGCCCATTCTTCCCGTGCGTGGCATGGTGCTTTTTCCTGGCGTCATCGCTCCCATTGCTGTGGGACGCGAGAGTTCTCTCGCACTCGTACGTCAAGCACTCGAACGTGAGGGGGAAGCCTACATTGGCATCTCTACACAAGTAGATGCAGCGATTGAGCAGCCCTCACTCCAGGACCTCTATCCCACAGGCACTTTGGCGCGTGTGTTGCGCCTCATTGAGTTGCCCACTCACACCACAGCCATCGTACAAACCTATGGACGCATAGCTATCGACCCTCGTCCTACGCGCGTCAATCCCTATCTGCGTGCACGCGTGCAGAGTTTAGAAGAGGTGTTCCCGGCCGAGGACGACAATGAGTTTGCGGCACTCTACGAGACTTTCCGCGAAACAGCTTTCGACTATGTCCGTAAGAATGAACACCTCGGTGCCGAAGCCCTCTTTGCGATTCAAAGCATCACGCAACCGCTCTTCTTCATTCATCTCGTCGCTACCAACCTTCCCTTCGATACGGAGGAGAAAGCGCTTCTCTTGGAAGAGGGCGATGTGAAACTGCGTACCTATCGCCTGCTGCAAATCCTGCAACGCGAGGTGCAATATCTCGACCTGAAGCTCAACATTCAGAAAAAGACCCACGAAGAGCTCAACCAGCAGCAAAAGGAATACTTCCTCCACCAACAGCTCAAAAACATACAATCGGAACTGGGCGAAAGTGAAAACAATGGCGAGCTGCACGATTTGCGCACACGCGCCGAAGCCACTCCGATGAGCGAGGCAGTACGTAAGATATTTGCCAAAGAGTTGCAAAAGTTGGAACGTACCAATCCGCACAACCCCGACTATGCTGTCTCGATCAATTATCTCGAAACGGTTCTCTCCTTGCCTTGGGGAAAATCGACAACCGATCAGCTCGATATGCGTCAAGCCCAGCGACTACTCGACAAAGACCATTACGGCATGGAGAAAGTCAAGGAGCGCATACTGGAACATTTGGCCATGATGCGCGTGCGCACCTCGGGCAAGCCTTCAATTCTCTGCCTATATGGCCCTCCTGGGGTAGGAAAAACATCGCTCTGCCGTAGCATCGCCGAGAGTCTGGGACGCAAGTACGTGCGCATGTCCTTAGGCGGCCTGCACGACGAAAGCGAAATTCGCGGTCATCGTCGCACCTATATCGCAGCAATGTGCGGCCGAGTGATGAAGAGTCTCATCAAAGCCGAAAGCAACAACCCGCTCTTTGTTCTTGACGAAATCGACAAGGTGGGAGGTGCCTCACACAGCGGTGACCCACAGAGCGCACTTTTGGAGCTCCTCGATCCCGAACAGAACTCCTCTTTCCACGACAACTACTTGGATTTCGACTATGATTTGAGCCAAGTGTTCTTTGTTGCCACCGCCAACAATTTGGCCAGCATCCCCGCTCCTCTACGCGATCGTATGGAGCTCATCGAAGTCGAGGGCTACCTGACCGAAGAAAAGAAGGAAATCGCTCGCAGACACCTCATTCCCAACGAGGTGCGGGGGTTGGAGTTGCCCTATGAACTGAAACTCTCACCCTCGGGTACAGAATATCTCATCGAGCAGTACACTCGTGAGAGCGGCGTGCGACAATTGGAAAAACAGATTGCCAAGCTGGTGCGCAAGGTTGTGCTCCAGACCCAAATGGGGGCAATAGCTGCTCCCCTCCACGCGCTCAAGCCTGCCGATGTGCAGCGTATCATGGGAACACCTCCCTACAATCGCGATCGCTACCAAGGCAATGACTACGCTGGCGTCGTGACCGGCTTGGCCTGGACGGCTGTGGGAGGAGAGATTCTCTTTATCGAAAGCAGTGTGAGTCGTTCTAAATCGCCTCGCCTTGTCATTACGGGCAATCTCGGAGAAGTCATGAAAGAGAGTGCGATGCTCGCCCTCGAATATGTGAAGAGCCATGCCGAAACGCTCGCCATAGACTATCGTATCTTTGACCATTGGAACCTCCACATCCACGTGCCCGAAGGCGCTACGCCCAAAGACGGGCCTTCGGCAGGTATCACCATAGCTACGGCCATTGCTTCGTTGCTCACACAGCGCAAAGTGCGCCCTCATATCGCTATGACAGGCGAAATAACCCTGCGTGGACGCGTGTTGCCCGTAGGCGGCATCAAAGAAAAAATTCTTGCCGCCAAACGAGCAGGCGTGACCGACATCGTGCTCTCTGTAGACAACCGCAAAGATGTGGCCGATATTCCACAACGCTACGTTGCAGGCTTGACTTTCCACCACGTACAAACGGTAGATGAGGTGTGGAAATTCGCACTATTGGACGAACAGGTGAGCGACGCCATCGACTTGTCGGCTCCTTTCTCCCTCGAAGCTTAAATCACTATGAACATTGAAGAAGTTAGAGAGTACTGTCTTGCCAAACCTGGTACGTCAGAGCATTTCCCTTTTGACGAAGTAACACTCGTCATCAAAGTGCTCGACAAGATGTTTGCCCTCCTGCCACTCGATAGTCCCGAATGGCTCACCCTCAAATGCGACCCCGAACGTGCCATAGACCTACGCGATCAGTATGCCGACATTCTACCGGCTTTTCACTTCAACAAGAAGTATTGGAATCAGCATCGTTTCGAGCATTTGCCCGATAGCCTAGTGCAGCAACTCATAGATCATTCTTACGAAGAGGTGGTCAAGAAAATGCCGCAAAAGACACAACGACTGCTCTCCACCCTCTCTAACGACAACACACCATAATCCTTTCCCTATGTCCCATCCCAGCCTGCGCCCAACTTGGCGCACCTCAGGCCGTCTCTTTCAGCTACAACATACCGACCCCAACAGTCAAGCAAGAGCAGGTGTGCTCACCACCGACCATGGTACGATACAAACCCCTATCTTTATGCCCGTGGGTACACTGGGTACAGTGAAAGGGGTGCACACACACGAAATCATGGACGAGGTAAAAGCACAAATCATCTTGGGCAACACTTATCACCTCTACCTACGTCCTGGTCTGAAAGTATTGGAAGCGGCAGGTGGTTTGCACAAGTTCAATGGTTTTTCGCGCCCTATGCTCACGGATAGTGGCGGTTTCCAAGTGTTTTCTCTGACTGGTATTCGCAAACTGAGTGAGGAAGGATGCGAATTTCGCAGCCACGTCGATGGTTCAAAGCACTTTTTCACCCCCGAAGGCGTTATGGACATCGAGCGGAGCATCGGAGCCGATATTATGATGGCTTTTGACGAATGTCCTCCTGGTACTGCCGATTATGGCTACGCGCGCAAAAGCCTCGATCTGACTCATCGGTGGCTGGATCGTTGTATCCAAAGATTTTCCGAAACGGAGGAAAAATATGGCTATCATCAAGCTCTCTTTCCTATCGTACAAGGATGCGTCTATCCCGACCTGCGCAGAGAAAGTGCAGAGTACATGGTAGAGCGCGAGGCCGAAGGCTATGCCATTGGGGGGTTGGCCGTGGGCGAACCTGCCGAGAAAATGTATGAAATGATAGAGGTGGTCAACGAGATTTTGCCCCAAGATCGTCCTCGCTACCTCATGGGAGTAGGTACTCCGATGAACATTCTTGAAGGTATAGAGCGTGGCGTTGATATGTTCGACTGTGTCATGCCCACACGCAATGGGCGTAATGCGCAAATCTTCACTTGGAAAGGCATCATCAACTTCCGCAACGCCAAATGGGCCATGGATTTTTCGCCAGTAGACCCAGAAGGAACTGCTGCTTGCGACCACCAATATACGCGTGCTTATCTGCACCACCTCTTTAAGTGCAAGGAATTGCTGGGCATGCAGATTGCTTCGATTCACAACCTTGCTTTTTATTTGGAATTGGTGCGAGTGGCTCGCGAGCACATCATCGCTGGCGATTTTGTTGCTTGGAAGCGTCACATCATGCCTCAGCTCGCCACTCGCTTGTAAGTTCTCTCTCCTCTTTCTCTCCCGACGTTCTACAGGATAGACTTTCACAAATTTCCTTCTATGGAGCACGAACTCCCCACTTCTCCTTCTACCGACGAGACTCTCTTTGCAGCCCCCACTGCAAAGAGCGAGGAGTCGTCATCGACCGCAACGACACGGCAACCAGCAGAAGAAGAAAACCCTTCTTCTGCTCCGCTTGATGAAGAGACCTTGTCCGTGCTTGCAGCCAAGAAGCGCCCACGCAAGAGACGGTGGTTGGGAAAAGCTCTCCTATTGCTCCTCTTGTCTCCTTGGTATCTACTTAAAGGCTTATGGTGGCTGATTCGCAAAATAGGGCAAGGGATTCGATGGATATCGTTATGGGCCTTACGGCTCAGCGGTTTCGGACGAATAGACCGCTATATCCTGGGAAAATTTCTCAGCACCTACTTATTCTTGATAGCCATCATCATAACCATCGCTATCATTTTCGACTTCAACGAAAAGATTGACAAGCTCAGCAAAGCACCTTGGCGGGAAGTTCTCTTGGACTATTATGCCAACTTTGTGCCTTACTTTGCCAATATGTTCTCTCCTTTGTTCGTGTTCATCGGAGTGATTTTCTTTACGACCAAACTGGCAAGCAACTCGGAGATTATTGCCATGAAAGCGGCAGGTATGAGTTTTCGACGTCTGCTACGCCCCTATATGTTTGGTGCCTTTCTCATCTCCATAGCTTCGTTCTTTTTGGGAGCGTATGTGATACCACAAGGCAATGTTGCACGCGTGAATTTCGAAAATCTCTATACCAAAAAGATACAGGTGATTGATGTATCGGAGAATATACAGATGCAGGTCGATACGGGCGTAGTGGCTTTCATTTCTCACTTTGACAATCGCACGAAGAGTGGTTCGGGCTTTTCTCTCGACAAGTTTGAGGAAAAGAAAGTCGTTTCTCGACTCACAGCCGAAACTATTCAATACGACACACTTGCCGACCATAAATACTCTTGGACCTTGCATCGCTACATGATACGCACGCTCAACGGCAATCGCGAGAAGATAAAAACGGGAGAAAAGCTCGATACGACGATTATCATGGAGCCCAAAGATTTTTTCTACATCAAAGGGGCGCAAGAGACAATGACCGTTCCTGAACTCTCTACTTTTATCGATCGTCAGCGGCTGCGTGGTGCCGCAGGTCTGGCCTCTTTTGAAGTGGAATACCACAAACGATTTGCCACACCACTCGCTGCTTTCATTCTCACTCTTATCGGAGTATCTATCTCCATCCAAAAACGAAAAGGAGGCATGGGCACCAGCATTGGTTTGGGACTTGTACTTACCTTTACCTATATCCTTTTCCAAACTATCGCAGCTTCTTTTGCCACAAACGCTGGTTGGCCCGCGGGGATATCTGTTTGGATTCCCAACATTCTGTTCGCCCTCATTGCCTTTTGGTTTTACAAGCGCACCCCTCAATAATTTATTATGACCCAACAATCCCAAGATAGCACCCTTTTGAGCGGTGAACTTCAAAGTCCTTCTGCCTCCACTCCACAAGAGGAAACCTGTAGTGAGACACAAGGCTCTACTCCACCACAAGAGGAAACCGTTTATTTTGAAGACCTCCCATTGAGTGACGATGTACTCGATGCTCTATGGGATATGCGTTTTGAAAAATGCACCCCTATTCAAGCCAAATGTATCCCTGAAATCCTTGCTGGGCGCGACCTCATTGGTATCGCCCAAACAGGTACGGGAAAAACAGCGGCATTCCTCCTGCCTATGCTCACCCTCTTGCAAGATGAGCCACACGAAGAGGATGCCGTAAACTGCCTCATCATGTCGCCTACACGCGAACTGGCCCAACAAATAGACCAAGCTCTACAAGGTTTTGCCTATTACACGAAAACACATGGTGTGGCTGTATATGGGGGAAACGATGGTATCCGCTTTGCTCAAGAGCAACGTGCTTTCTCCAAAGGTGCCGACATCATCGTAGCCACTCCTGGGCGTCTCATCTCCCACCTCCAGTTGGGAAATCTCGACCTTTCGCGCACCACGCACCTCATTTTGGACGAGGCCGACCGTATGCTCGACATGGGCTTCTTTGACGATATCAAGACCATCATTAAAGCCTTGCCAGCAAAGCGACAAATGATTCTGTTCTCGGCAACAATGCCTCCCGAAATCGCCAAACTGGCCAAGGAGCAAATGAACAATCCTGTGGAAATCAAAATCGCAGTGTCGAAACCCGCAGAGAAAATAGACCAAAGCCTATACGTGTGTCGCGATGGGGACAAAACACCGATTTTGAAACATATCTTCTCGGAGCAGAAGCCCGAACGCGTCATCGTCTTTGTTTCGTCCAAACAGCGTGTCAAAGAACTCAATGTCATTCTCAAGCGCAAAGGCTTCAACTGCGCAGCAATGCACTCCGACCTTGCACAGAGCGAGCGCGACGAAGTAATGTTGGGTTTCAAACAGCGCAAAATAGATTTGCTAATTGCAACTGACATCGTGAGCCGTGGTATAGACATCGATGATATTCAAATGGTCATCAACTACGATGCTCCTCGCGATCCCGAAGACTATGTGCACCGCATAGGACGTACTGCCCGTGCAGGCCGTGCAGGCCGTGCTATCACACTCATTGGAGAGAAAGATCGCTACCCCTTGTCGAAAATCGAAAAACTTCTGGAGAAGAAACTCCCTCGCAACCCACTTCCCGAAGGTTGCAAGGAGCCCGAAGAAGAAGCTCCGCGGGAACATGGACGACGAAACGCGCGTGGAAATGCTCAAAGAACTCGTGGTCGCTCAGAAAAGGCAACAACTTCTCGCGCCCACGAGCCTCAAAAAGCCTCTGGACAAACTCGGGCACGTCGAGGCAGTCGTCGCCGAGGAGGAAAAGGTGAAGGACAAAATAAAAACACACAAGGATAAACCACTATGGAAGAAATACTTCGCTACTTCCCTAATCTTAGCGAGCAGCAATGTAAGCAGTTTGCAGCACTCGAGGCCTTGTACAAAGATTGGAATGCAAAAATCAACGTCATCTCTCGCAAAGACATCGACAACCTCTATCCCCACCACGTGCTACACTCCTTGGGGATTGCCCGTATCATTCGCTTTCGTCCAGGCACTACTGTAATGGACATCGGTACGGGAGGAGGCTTTCCTGGTATCCCACTTGCCATACTCTTTCCCGAAGTAAAATTTCATCTACTCGACTCCATCGGCAAGAAAATCAAAGTGGCGCAAGCGGTAGCCGAAGCCATAGGACTCGAAAATGTGACTTGCTCACACAAAAACGTCATGGAGGAAAAAGGGAAATACGATTTTGTCGTGAGCCGCGCCGTAATGCAAATGAGCGACCTCATCAAACTCGTGCGCAAGAATGTACACCACGAGCAGCGCAACTCTCTTCCCAATGGCATCATTTGTCTCAAAGGGGGAGATATTCAAGCAGAAATGCGTCCCTTTAAGAACTGTTGCGAAGTTTGGACACTGAGCCAGCATTTTGAGGGTGAGTTTTTTGAAACCAAAAAGGTTGCTTACGTAACGCTCTAAATTCAACGCTCATGCTACATGTACAAGTCTTCACCTGCAACATGGTGGAGGAGAACACCTACATCATTCACGACACTGCAACGCGAGAGGCTGCAATTATCGACTGCGGAGCGCTGTATCCTCACGAACAGAAAAACCTCTTAGACTACATTCAAGAGCACGAGCTTCGCATCGTTCATCTGCTCAACACTCATGGACATTTCGACCATGTCTTCGGTTTGCAATGGGCCAGCGAGACTTTTGGTGTGCGTCCCATGCTTCACCAAGCAGAAGAAACGCTCTATTTGGCTGCCGAAGAAGGATTGAAACTCTTCTTTCCTCACCCCTTTCCCCTCCCCGTTCCTCCCATCGGAAAACTCTTGCAAGAAGGCGATAGCATCCCATTGGGGGAACACAATCTAAAGGTGCTTTTCACCCCTGGACACACCCCCGGAGGAGTTTGTTTTTACGACGAACAGGCAGCAGTCCTTTTGGCAGGCGACAGTTTGTTTCAGGAAAACATAGGCCGCTGCGATCTTCCCGGAGGCAACCTCTCTACGTTACTGCAATCTTTACGTGATAAGCTTCTTCCACTTCCCGATGCAGTCGTGGTGTATCCTGGACATGGCCCTTCGACCACGATTGGGCACGAACGCAAATACAATCCTTATCTACAATAAGCATGAAATTTTTCCTCTTGCTCTTCTTGAGTAGCTTTGTGCTGTTTCTTCCCGCCCAGCGCAAAAAAGGAGCATCCCCAAAGGGGAACAAAATCGTGCCCAAAGCTCCTATTCCTCAGCTTTCGCCCGAGGAATACAAATTGCGCTACGAATTTGCAAAAGCCGCTGCCAGTTATCGTTCACAGCCCGCGACTAACGACTCGGAAACAGAACGAGATAGCTTAGAGGCCCTTGCTCAACAGTGCGACAGGGCTGAAATTTTGCTGGCCAACTGTGATCGTATCGTATTCGTAGATAGTCTTGTCTTCGACAAAACGACGCTCTTTTCGCATCTACCTTTGAGTCAAGAAGCAGGCTATGTACTGCCCACAAGTGCCTTGTTTCAAGACAAAGATTTGCCCAACACCCAACTCGGAACAGGCGCCTATATCAACCCCCTTCGTTCTGCTGCCCATTTTAGTGCAACCGTGGGGCACCAAGCCCGTCGTCTTTACAGCTCCTTCAGCAGTTCTGGCGTATGGACCGCTCCAGCTCCTCTCCCGGGCATCATTGATAGCGTTTTTGTCGAAGCCGACTTCCCTTTCTTGCTTACCGATGGTATCACCCTCTATTTTGCGGCCAAAGGTCGCGAAAGTATTGGAGGCTATGACCTCTTTGCCACACGCTATAATCCAAGTCAACATCGCTACGTACATCCCACCAACGTGGGAATGCCTTTCAACTCGCCCGACAACGACTACCTGATGGCCATCGATGCCCATCAAGGTTTGGGGTATCTTCTCACCGATCGCCGACAGCCCGAAGGCAAAGTGTGCCTGTACACATTTTTACCCAAAGACGAACACCGACAACTTTCTGACACCACAAGTAGAAGCACACGAATTGCACAGGCACAAATAGCCAGCATAGCCCACACGCAATGGGGAGAAGAAAGCGAACTGGAGGCCTATAGAGCACGTCGTATCGTGGAGCACTCAGAGGCTCCTCCCCTACCCCAACATTTTCGCTTCATCGTTTGCGACGACAAAATATATCACCGCTTGCAAGACTTCCAATCTTCCGAAGCGCGCGCACAAGCCGAAAAATGGATAGGACTGCAAAAGCAATTGCAAAAAATCCAACTACAGCACGCCACACTTCAAGCCAGCTACGCTCGCACTCGACAGCAAGAGCAGAGCAATCGCTTGAGACAATACGAACAACAAATTCATCAACTTACCACACAACTTCGTTTTCTCTCTCAACGCATCCGCAAAGCAGAACTCGAAGTCATCACACCTTAATCTCTATCGTTATGAACAACCGTCAAATCTTAGAGTCCGAACTTATCATCAATGCCGACGGCACCATCTTTCACCTACACCTACTTCCCGAACAAGTAGCCGACAAAGTGATACTCGTAGGCGACCCTGGACGTGTAGCTACCGTAGCAGCCCACTTTGAGGAACGCGAATGCGAAGTCGAAAGTCGTGAGTTTCGCACCATTACCGGCACTTATAAGGGGAAGCGCATCACCGTTATTTCCACGGGAATCGGTTGCGACAATATAGATATTGTGGTCAATGAACTAGATGCTTTGGCCAACATCGATTTTGCCACTCGCAAGGAGAACGCTCAGTTTCGACGCCTCGATCTCGTACGCTTAGGTACTTGTGGAGGTCTGCAACCCAACTGCCCCGAAGGTACATTCGTCGCCTCACAAAAAAGTTTAGGTTTCGACGGCCTACTCAATTTTTACGCGGGACGTGACGAGGCTTGCGACTTGGATTTTGAACAAACCTTTGTTCGTCACATGGGCTGGAAAGGCAATCAATGTATTGCTCACCCTTACTGCATCGACAACAATGCCGAACTTCTCGAACAAATTGCAGGAAGCGACATGGTACGCGGAGTGACCATCGCCTGCGGTGGCTTCTATGGTCCTCAAGGCCGTTGCCTACGCGTTCCGCTGGCCGACCCCACTGCCAATGAGAAAATTATGGCTTTCGAACATAAGGGATTGCGCATCACCAATTTCGAAATGGAAAGCAGTGCACTCGCAGGTCTTGCTCGTCTCATGGGACACCGTGCAATGACTTGCTGCATGGTCGTTGCCAATCGAGTAGCAGGAAAAGCTAATCCCAACTATAAGAATTCTATCGATACGCTCATTCAAACCGTGCTCGAACGTATCTAAGCACAAGGCCGTTGGGATAATCGACTAAAAGGGCAACAAGAGCTACTGGCTTTTGTCGCTCGCCGACCTCTCATTTTATCCTCCGGCAAACACAACAATTTTCTACGTGGGAAGGAGACATTTCTACGTGGGAAGGAAAAAATTTTACCTCCCACGTAGGATTTTACATTCATGATTCTCTCTTAAATGGGGCTAAAGGAGATAGGAGTATTCCTCCCTTCTATGCTCTTTCATACGATACCCATCGAAAAGAGAAACAGCACGACTTACGAGTCTATGGGATAAATCCTCTCATCTTTTAATATGACAATGGCGAGCCGAACAGTTGTTCGGCTCGCCATTGTTTTAGAACTATTCTGCCTTATTTTGCTTGGGCCTCAGCGTTGTTGATCATTTGCTGAGAAGCATAAAGGTAAACTTCTACACGACGATTCTGTGCCTTACCGGCAGCAGTGTTGTTGTCGGCCACGGGGAACTGCTCGCCCAAGCCCTTCACTTCCTTCATTTGCGCAGCAGCAGCGCCTGCTTGACGCAGATAAGCCTCAACACTTTGGGCACGTTGGTAAGAAAGAGTTTGGTTCTTGGCAGCCGACTGCTCGGGAGTGCTATTTCTCCAACCTGCGTTGTCAGTATAGCCCATGATAGCTACGTCCATATCGGGATTAGCCACGAGTACTTGGGTCGCAAACTTCTGAAGAGAGCTCTTTGCTGTGCTGGTGAGCGTAGCATTACCTGTAGCAAAAAGGATACCACTATCGAAGGTAACCTTCACATACTTCACACCATTAGGACCTTCGAGGAGTTCTGCTTGTGCATTTTCTACAGCGGCAGCAGCGGCTTTCGCCTTGTCCATGCGGTTGCCAATGATTACGCCTGCGCCAGAACCTACAGCTGTACCTATAGCAGCGCCAATAGCTGTACCCTTACCATCCTTGCTGATGAGATAGCCTGCGAGCGCACCCAGTGCAGCGCCGCCACCACCACCGAGCAAGCCACCTTTAAGTTTGTTGTTCCAATCGGCACATGCGCTAAACATCATTGTAGCGCAAATAGCGAAAACGAGAGTCTTGACTGCTTTCATGTTGTTGTAAAATAAAATGGAGTAAATAAATAATTCCGATAAAATACTCGCACAAAAATACGGAAACGATCGGTATAGACCAAGAGATTAAGAAAAAACTTTGTATCTTTGCACGCAAATGCCGAAAGTGTGTAATTTATACTTATCTTTCAATACCTTTGCGCAATGACAACCGAGCAAAACACTCCCCTTCCTCAAGAAGAAACTCAGGAACAACCCGCAGTAGAAACTACTCCCACCGTCAAAAAGACGACAAGTGGCTGTGGATGGATTGTCGCTATCTTTGTCTTAATAGCCATCGCCGTAGGAGGCGTTGTCTACTATTTTCATGTGCAGGACAAAGAGGCCGAAGCTTATGCCATCCTCCAAAATAATGAAAACATCAAGGACTACGAAGCCTATTTGCAGGACTACCCCAATGGCCAACATGCCCCCGAGGTGAAACAACGCTTAGAGGCGCTGAACACGATGTATGGAGAATGGGCAAGACTGCAAAACAGTCCTTACGCATCGGATTTTGAACGCTTCAAACAAGCTTACCCTCAAAGCATGCTCGTAAAAGAGTGTGAGGTGAAGATTGATTCGCTCGATTGGGTATTGGCACAGAAAATCAACACCAGTACTTCCTTTGCTCAATATATGGAGAAGCATCCTGAAGGACGCTATATCTCGGAAGCCATCACGGCTCAAAGCATGGCACAGGACACGGAGCTGAACGATGTAGAGCGCACTGAGGTGGCGCGCGTACTCGATAATTTTTACACAGCATTTGGACGCAATGACGAAGAAGATATCTGCGTGCATATTGCTCCCGTTATGACGCAATTTCTCTCCAAGCGCAACGCGACAAAAGCCGATGTGGTTGAACTCATAGGTCGTACCTATAGCGATCATATCCAAAGTTGCCGCTTTGTACTCGGCAATGATTATGCTATCACAAAGAAAGCAAAAGCAGGAGAACCGAGTAGCTATGAAGTGAGTTTCAGTGTAGACCAGCACATCACGCGCGACAACGACGGCAAGACCTTTGGCTCTTACACGGCGAAGGCTACACTCAACTCGGCTTTCCAGCTCACTTCCTTACAAATGACCGAAGTGTCACGTGCCAATGGAGAAGGCAAAACAACACTCCAATCGGTGGCCAAGGATGTACTCAAAGCTATTGGCCAATAAGGCCAACTTTCCCATAGACCATAAATACATATAATCTCAACGCTATGCTAATCATCAACAACTACGAGGAGTTTGCTTCCCACTTGGGACAAGTACTCGGCACTTCTGAGTGGCTCGAAGTTCCTCAGGAACGCATCAATCTTTTTGCCGATGCAACGCTCGACCACCAGTGGATTCACGTCGATGCCGAAAAGGCCAAGGAGGGTCCCTTTGGGCAAACCATTGTTCACGGTTACTTGACGCTCTCCCTGCTCCCCTACTTGTGGGCAAGCATCATTCAAGTGAACAACATCAAGATGATGGTCAACTATGGTATGGACAAGATGAAGTTTGGCCAGGCCGTTCTCTCCGGGCAGAGCATTCGTCTCACAGCCTCGCTCGATAGCATTGCCAACCTCCGCGGTGTGTGCAAAGCCGACATCAAGTTTACCATTGAGATTAAGGATCAAAAGAAGCCTGCTCTCACAGGGGTAGCGACTTTCCTCTATCACTTCAACTAACCTTTTCGGCTCATGGACGCCTATCTCACACTGAGTGGCGGGGGAGAAGCTGTCTACACGGAGAAACGCAGTAAGTTTCTCGCCTTTGCCTATCCCATAGCCCATGAGGAAGAAGCCAAGCAATACGTGGCGGCATTGAAGAAGCAATTCTACGATGCTCGCCACATTTGCTTTGCTTATATCTTGGACTACGATGGCAGCACAACACGGAGTAACGACGATGGAGAGCCATCGGGTTCGGCGGGTCGTCCCATATTAGGAGCCATACGTTCTGCGGGATTGACCTTTACTCTCGTGGCTGTGGTTCGCTATTTCGGAGGAGTGAAACTGGGGACAGGAGGACTAGTCGTTGCTTACAAAACTGCAGCGGCCGAGGCCCTGAGCAATGCTCCCAAGGAAGAACGTTTAGTCATGGAGCAGCTCAAGATAGAAGTTCCTTATGCCGATGCCGATGTTGCAATGCGTTTCATACGCGAAGGAGAAGGACAAATCATTCAGCGAGATTACACCGAAACGAGCAATGTATTGACCATAGCTATTCGATGCTCTCTGCTCCCTCCTCTACGCGACCGCCTATCAAAAATACTCTCATTGCATTTCATTGAGAAGTAGCTTCCCGAAGATAACCACTATAAGAAAAGCCCTCAGAAGTTCGTATTCTGAGGGCTTTTTTCTTTGAGTGCTCCTACACGGCAAAAATGGGAGAACAAAAAAGGACAAGATACTTGAGCTTAAAACTCTATCGAGAATCGCAAATTGAGTTGACGACCGGTGAGGTAATTGGGCACTGCAAAGCGTGTGTTGGTGATGTCTGTGATCCAATAGTAGCTATTGACATTGCGTATGCCCAAAAGATTGAAACAGTCTAAACCTATCCATGCTGTACGTACGTATCGATCCCAACCACGCAAAGGCCGACGCACACCTGCACGTTTGGCCAACAGATAATTCAGGCCCACATCTACTCGTTTGTAAGAAGGGGCACGGAAAGTGTGCTGCGTACGTTCGCTATGTGGCGGCCCAAAAGGTAATCCTCCAGCCAAAGCCGCTCGCAAAGTGAGCGTCCAACGTTCGCTACCTGGAAAATAGTCGGTGAAATGCAGCGAGAGATTGTAGCGTTGATCCGTAGGTCGAGGAAGCCATTGCCCATTGAGTTTCTCTTGCGTACGCATCAGAGAGAAAGTGAGCCAAGAATCTGTGCCAGGCACAAATTCCCCAAAGAGCTTAAAATCTATCCCCGTAGCAAATCCGCTGGCCATGTTTCGTCCATAGTAGACCACGCGCACATTGTCGACACTATAAGGGATAAGCCGAGAGAGGGCTTTGTAGTAAATTTCGCTCGTAAACTTAAAGGGACGACCTCCCATGCGAAAAGTATAATCGCCACCCAACACAAAATGTACAGAACGCTGAGACAAGATGTCTCGATTGAGCGTAACTCGCACCACTCCATTGCTAAGCGTCGTATCGCGTAGCTCCTTGAAGAAAGGAGCTTGGTAGTAAACTCCCGTGCCCAGACGGAAAGTCAAGCGGTCATTCGATGAGGGAAGGAATCCAATAGAAGCTCGAGGAGAAACAAGCATTTCGTCATTCCAATCCCAGTAGGAAAGGCGCAATCCGTAGGTAAGATTCCACAATCCTATACTTGTGCTGCGGCGCCAGGTATCTTGTAGGTAAGATTCCCAACGATGTGTGCGTAGCTCTTGCTGCGAACGTAGAGAGTATATGAGTCGCAAAACATCGGGACGATGAGGTAAAGAATAGCCCGTAGAGTCGCGCATTTCCCACTCTCTACTGCGCTCTTCGACCCATTCTCGTTTCCAATCTACACCTGCTTGGAAAGTGTGCGAGTCCCATTTGCTACGAAAACGCAAACCAGCATTGAGCACGGATGCACGAAGCGAATTGCGAGCATGCTCCATATAAGTCCCAACTCCCAGTTCTTCTTGTGAAGTTGCCTCGTTGAGCCAATACTGCCCCTGAATGTCATAAGTTTCTCGTTCGCGTGTTGAAAACGAAGAAAGCTGTAAGGCCAAAAATGTATTAGGAGAAAAATGACGTGTGAGTGTCGCAGCTCCAAAGAGCGTTTTGAAAGCATCTTTCTCTTGTCCATCAAAATAGACTTTGAAGCTTTTGGCATCAAACATCGTTCCAAATCGCGTTTCTCTGTCTTGAGGCTTGAATTGATAATGATTGTCAGAAAGATTGCCTAAAACCTCCAAACTCCAACGCAGATTTGGACGCCAAGAAGCAAAAAGCTGATAGTCTAAGAAATTGGGATTGTACTCTCCATTCGTATCCAGCGTTCCCAGAAGATGGCGCGTGGTCTTATAGCGCAAAGAAGTAAGCAAAGAAAAATGCTTGCTCCCCCAACCTAAATAGCTGTGTGCGCCCAATAAGGAGGCTCCGACACTGGCCTCAAGGCCTATAGGCTTCTTGTAAGTAATGTCTAAGACAGACGACATTTTGTCGCCGTATCGTGCTTCAAAGCCCCCTGAAGAAAAAGCGATATTCTCTACCATATCACTATTGATGATAGAAAGCCCTTCTTGCTGCCCTGAACGCACCAAGAGCGGACGATACACTTCTACTCCATTCAAATACACGACATTTTCGTCGAAAGAACCACCGCGCACATTATACTGCGAAGAAAGCTCATTATGGGTCGAAACTCCAGCTTGTGTTGCTATAACCTCTTCTACTCCATTGCCCGTAGCAGAAGGAGAACGCCTCACATCCGTCGGAGTAATACGCTGTGTTGTACCAGTTTGCACCCCACTTCCGCGCACTACCGCTTCGCCGAGCATTTGTCCAAAGGTGGGCAAAGTAACATCTATACGTACTGAATCTCGTGGAGAAAGCAACGTGCGCTTTCGCGTTTCGTAGCCTATCATGGAAAACACAACCGTTACACTATCGGCACTCGCAAATGAGAGCGAGTATTGCCCTTTTAGGTCGGTCACGGTGGCCTGAGTGGTCCCAGCAATACGTACCGCAGCAAGCTCTATAGGCTGCCCCTCGGCATCGCGCACCCATCCATAAATGCGAGTGCGCCCCTGCGCTGCCACCTGAAGAATGGTGCAGAGCAAGAGCGCGAGCATGCTCCACATGCGCAACGTCCTATGGGTATTCTTTCGTGAAAATCTTAGCATGCAACAAAGGTTTGAGCAATGGCCTGTTCGCGGTGCAATAAACGAATTTCTATCCCAAACTTTTTGTGAAGATGTTCGGCTAAATGTTGAGCAGAGTAAACACTACGATGCTGTCCTCCTGTGCAACCGAAAGCAAACATCAAATCCGTAAAACCTCGCTCCAAGTAGCGTTTCACGTGCACCTCGGCCAAGGCGTAAACATGATGGAGAAATTCTACAATTTCTCCATCTTCTTCTAAAAAATCAATCACAGGTTGGTCCAATCCCGTAAGCTGTTTGTAAGGTTCGTAACGACCTGGATTGTGCGTAGAACGGCAGTCAAAGACATAGCCGCCTCCATTTCCACTTTCATCGGTGGGAATGCCTTTCTTGTAGGAAAAACTAAATATGCGTACAATAAGCTTCTTTTCGTTCATAATCGGAAGTGAGTGAGTCGCTCCAATGTGCGATGAAGTTCTGGGTAAGGAATAGCAGTATTAAGCTGTCTTTTGAGCTGTTCAAGAGCAGGA
The DNA here is from genome assembly GCA_030532685.1 of Bacteroidales bacterium. Taxonomy (GTDB): domain Bacteria; phylum Bacteroidota; class Bacteroidia; order Bacteroidales; family Bacteroidaceae; genus Alloprevotella. Next base: position 28,350 of record JAUNKN010000006.1, read on the forward strand.
GGAATACTCTCGAGGAAATAAGGTTTTCGTTCGTAAAGTCCACGCAAACCATAAGCTCCCAACACCTGCAACAAGCGAAAGAGGAAAAAGAGCTGCAATTCCTCAGCAAACAAGCTGCGATCTACAGATTTCAAACCGCTTAAAGCATCAAGATAAACCTCGATTAAGTGGTCGCGTAGCTCCTCTGGATAACGTGCAGAAGCCTGTCCCAAAAACGAAGCAACATCATACTGCAAAGGGCCTCGCCGTCCTCCTTGAAAATCAATGAGATATGGCAGTCCATCTTGCAACATCACATTTCTGGCTTGGAAATCGCGATACATAAACCCTTCATTCCTTACTGCTATTCCGCAGAGCGTTTCGGCCAATCGTTCGAAATCATCTTCTAAGTGGCATTCATCGTAGGGTGTATCCGTAGGACGAAGAAAGCAATACTTGAAGTAATTTAAGTCGAACATAACAGAGCGTCGATCAAAGCGTGTGGGGGAAAGCAGCAAGCTTTCCTGCAAATCTTCTGCTCCAAGTATTTGAACCTTGGGCAGAAGTTGAAGCGTCTTTTCAAGAAGTTCTACCTCTTTCGTTGAGAATTTTCCTCCTTGTTCTCGCCCTTCGGACAAAGCATCGTAAAGCGCAGTTTGCCCCAAGTCGCTCTGTAGATAAGCCGTTTCGGCATCGTCTATCGCATAGATACGAGGCACGGGGAGACCTTTGCTGGCAAAATGTTCTGCTAAATAGAGAAAAGCGCGATTTTCTGGCACATTGTTGCTCTCCACCGCAATCACGCTGCCTCCGTCGGGGTGTACAAAGCGAGCATATCGCCGATTGCTCCCTGCTCCTACGAGTAGTTCGACGCTTTTAGGCATTCGCCCAAACACATCTGTATATAGAGTGCGCGCCTGTTCCATTACCCACAAGTCTTTTTCAGATTCATCAAGTGCACAGCCACAAGCGCTGCGGTTTCCGTGCGCAAACGACTTTCTCCCAAGCTAACAGAACGAAAACCTGCAGCTTCGGCCGCACGCACCTCTTCTATCGAAAAATCGCCCTCAGGCCCAATCCATACTTGAGTGGGCACCTCTCGCCGCACAACATCCAGCAGAAAAGGCTTTTCGCTATTTGCAGAAATATCTTCTGGGGAGTAACAATGCGCAATGAAACGATCCCCGTCGAAAGGTTCGGCCAAGCACACTTCCCATTTCCTCAATTCTTTCACCGTCGGTTTTAAGGCTTTGTGGCTCTGCTTCGTAGCACTCACCACGATACGTTCCAAGCGTTCTGTCTTCAAGACACGACGTTCAGAATTGGCACAATCGACAAAGTGAAAAGCATTCAAACCTATTTCTGTCGCTTTCTCTGCCAACCATTCCAAACGATCCATATTTTTCGTAGGAGCCACCACCAGTTCTGCAGCACTGTCCCAAGGGCATTGCCATCTCTTCTCCCCTTCTATCGCGAGGCAGCACTGCGGATGCTTGCCGCTTCCAGCCAAAGATATGGTGCAGTCATAGAAACATCCTTCGCCATCGGTCGCCCACAGTTGATCGCCCTCCTTCATGCGAAGCACACGAATGGCATGTGCCGCTTCATCTTCGGGAAGTCTACTGGTCTGTGCAATCTCTGGAGCATAAAAAAGATGCATTTCCTTCATGGCATTTTCTCAATTTGTGGCGAAGTTACAATTTCACCGCCGATTATTCGAGCCCTCTCTATAAAAAAGAAGTTCACTCGAGGGTAGAAAGTACAATTAAGTTTTCTGAGGAACGGCTTTCTCAAAAGAAAAATGACTCGCCAATCGAACCAAAGCCGATAGCGAGTCAATTTTTCCGTGCGGAAGGAGGGGGATTCGAACCCCCGAAGCGCTTTTGACGCTTACACGCTTTCCAGGCGTGCCTCTTCAACCACTCGAGCACCCTTCCAAGTACGTGGTTGACGTAGGACACAGCAAGAAGGCTGAACCTACGGCTTGCAGGGAAGCCCCTGCGAAAGCGAGAGCAAAGATAAGACAGTTTTTTGAAACGGCGAAAGAATTGCCGTAAAAATTGATGTTTAAGGTATCTTTCTTCAGGGAAGTCTTAGTCAGATTGGTAGAAATATGTAATTTCGAAATCCACATTCCTTTTATTTATCTACCTCGTTATGCAAAAGCAACCAAAAGGCTACGCCGTTAAATCGTCTCCTCAGGCAACACAACGTTACGTACAAACCCTGCAACTACGCAATGATCCGTCTCTCATAGACCAATATCGTCACTACCACTCTCGCAAAGGTATTTGGCCTGAGATTCTGCAAGGCTTAAAGGAAAGCGGAGTGATAGAGATGGAAATTTACCTACTGGGCACTCTTCTCGTCATGATTGTTGAAATCGATGCTCGCGACTCATGGCAAGAAGTTATGGCTCGCATGGGTGAAGGACCACGACAAACCGAATGGGAGGCCTTAATGAATCGTTTTCAAAAGTCTGACGCAACGTCCAGTCAAGAAAAATGGCAGGCCATGGAGCGCATCTTCCACATCTACGACTGATGCCCTATTTTCAAAATACGATGCACAAAACGTTTCAAACTATAACGCTGCAAACGTTGGGCAAGAATGCGAGGTAAGACCTTGAGGTAATACCCCGTACTTCCACTGCGCCACAAGGCCTCAAGCCAATCCCATTGTCGTGCCACTCCCCATGCATTCCAAGGCTTGTTTGGACCAATATAATGCAACTGAATGGGACGTGCCAAAGCATCGATATACGCACGGCGGCGAGCTTCCTCTTCCTGTGGAAGCACTGCGCAATGTTCGTAAAATTGCACAGTACTTGGCTGCGTGCGATAATACAAATTGCACACCACATAACGCAAAGAAAGCAAACGCACCTGCTCTCGACAAACTACTGCCATAGTATCTTGCTCTGGAAAAGGCAAACGAGCATAGTTTTGCTCGTAATAGTCTGTAAGTTGTTGTTGAATCCCATCTTGACGCATCGCTGCAAGGTTAAAGAGCAAATAACCAGCACAAATCTGCCGCGCCAAGAAGTATTCCTCTTCTTGCGTGAATCCTTTGTAAAGGCGCATACGTGTAGTAGGGAGTATAGTATCGACACCAGCGATATAGAAGTGTTCATTAGGGAAAGCAAAATAGCTTTCCGAAATATCGCCCTTGAAAACGACATCTACATCTGAACACAAAATGCGCTCGTAGTGTGGGAAAAGTTCGGCGGCACAGAGTTTGAAATAAATCTCTTTGGAAAAGTGCGACTTTCCCTCACAATGTTCCAAACGTTGCTGCATCTCACTCAGGTCGTGCAACTGCAGCGCTGCATAAGGGTAGCGCTGCACCACTCGATGCAATTCCCTCTGTGCCCTCGAGGACAATCCCAAATGCAACACATGCAAGGCATACCGATGTGTTTGACAAGCATGACGCAACAGGGAGTCGAAAGTCACAGCAGCTGGAAGCACATAATGCTCGTCGAAAGTAAAAAAAATGGGAATAAGGGCCATGGAATTCAAACTTAAAAGGAAGGTAGGTCGTATATTGAAGCAAAAGGTACATCCTAATCTTTACGCTTGCGCCGAAACAAGTAGGCCACACTTTCTTTCAAAATTTCAGCTCCTGCCCACCACAATATCGCGCTGTAAAGAAGCGCTGCCACCACAATTTTACCCAGCAAGCTCAACCATAACGGAGGCAACAACCACGCAATGAGATAATGGGTGATGAGCATCGTAACGGCAGCAATAATCAAGAAGGGAAACGCATCGCGCAGGAGAATCCCAAAACTCAACTTCAAATGAGGACGCGACAGGCCATGCCATACCAATAGCCACAAAGCACCAACCAGCACATAACTACGCAACATAAACATGACTCCGAAAGGATAGGTCACGAGAGCAGTAACCAGCTGGACAATCACGAGCAAGAACAAACCTTTCAAATAGAGGTCTGACCGCCCTTTGCTGAGCAAAAACTGTGTGTAGAGCGTGGCCAAAGGAAGGAAAGCACCGCTCACACAAAGCCATCGGAGCATATCGGCTGCTACAAGCCACTTCTCACCAATGGCCAGCACAATAAGTTCCTGGGCAATAATCGAAAGCCCCAACATGACGGGAAAAGACAAAAAGGCTGTGAAACGCAACATTTTGCGGAACACTCGCCTTTGCTGCTCTTCGTTATCTCGCGTCTCGACAAACAAAGGTTGTGCCACTCCCTGCACCACGCCTGAAACAAGACCGTGCCCCATGAAGTTCCACTTATTGGCTTGATTATAGTTGCCCACAGCTCGCTCATCATAAATACGCCCCAAGAACACGGAAAAGAAGTTATTGTTCACGTGCGAGAGCAAACTGGTGAGAAGCAATCGAGAGGAGAAACCCAGCATTTCGCGCACGGGTTGCATGTTCCACTCCAAAGTGGGATGCCATTGCGCCCAATACCAATACAAAAGCGTATTGATACCCACATACACCAAGGTTTGCGTTGCAATGCCCCAATAAGCAAAGCCTTGCCATGCCAAGACAACTCCCACACAGCCAGAAATGAAAAGTGCCATCAAATTGCTCAAAGTGCGTAGCCGCACCTTCATCTGACTAAACAATCGAGCACTGGGCACAATCCCTAAACCTGAAATGACAAAAGAGAGAAAGGAGTAGCGCGCCAAAGGAGTGAGCTGTGGATTTCCATAAAAATCGGCAATCCATGGAGCTAAGAAATAGAGCAATCCATAAAGCAACAAGCTCACAGGAAGTACAAACCAAAATACAGCATTATAGTCACGATGAGCCAGTTGTGGACGATTGACCAAAGCAGCGGTAAAACCGCTCTCTTGCAGCGTCGAGGCCAAGAGGGCAAAGATGGCCAATTGCCCTACCATGCCATAGTCCTCCACATTGAGCAAACGGCCCAAAGCGATGCCAAAGACTAAATTGAGCAACTGCTGCGCTCCATTGCTCACACTACCCCAAAAGAGGCCATGAGCCGTTTTTTCTTTCAAACTGGACATCGTCAAGTATCTTTCATTCCCGGGAATAGCCTCCTTGGACTCCCTTTATTTTCGCGCAAAAGTACTAAAAGCCACGCACAATCCCAAGTTTTTATAGCCGCAATCCAAAACATTGTCGTACCTTTGCAACGTATCACTAACGATACAATAACGAACATAACATAGACAAACAAATGATTTCAAACACTCTCGAAACCGCACTCAACGAGCAAATTGCCTTTGAGATGCAATCGGCCAATCTCTATCTCTCTATGGCCTTCTATTTCGACAAGGAGGGATTCTCTGGATTCTCGACTTGGATGAAGAAGCAAAGCGAAGAAGAAATGGACCACGCCTACCAAATGGCTTCGTACCTCATCAAGCGTGGCGGCACTGCCCTCGTGAGCCCCATCACTGCCCCCGTAAAACAAACATGGAGCAGCCCTCTCGAAGCTTTTGAAGATGCCTACGAACACGAATGCCAAGTGAGCAAGAGCATCGACAAGCTCCACGATTTAGCCCGTTCAGAAAATGATAAGGCCACCGAAGATTTCTTCTGGCAATTCATTCGCGAGCAAGTGGAGGAAGAAGCTACTGCTTCTGGCATCGTAGACCGCATTCGCAAAATGGGCGACAGTGCCATTTTCAACCTCGACCAGCAATATGGTTCTCGCCAATAAAGGCGGCCTCCATCGTACACCTATTTCCCCATCTCCAAGGCCTTGGAGATGGGGGTTTCTGTTTCTTTTCCCTCCCTCATACTCCATCTTCATAGTTATCCACGCCTTCTTCTTTTCTCCCTCCTCCTTTTTCCTTATTCGCAAGTACGACACGCGCGGTTTGAGCCGTGATATTCTACGTGGGAAGAAAAAAATCCTACGTGCGTCGTAGAATTTTCTACGTGGGACGCAGGATTTTCTACGTGCGACAAACGTTTTTCTACCTATAGCGTAAAAATAGAGCTTTCCGTCCTGCCTCCTCAAAGCACACACCCAAAGACTCCTCCCTACCACAAAGGGAGTTTCGCCCCACTTCAACGAGTAGGAGGAAGCAAGTGAGAGTTTGCAACTTTTTTTTCGTTTTTTGTTCACAAAGCTTTGTGCAAACGAAAGAAAGTTTGTAGATTTGCAATACCAACTAAACAAAAAGGAAGCAGGCTCTTTCTTTTTGCAAGGTAAACATTCTGAATACCAACAATAAACACGAATAAACGCCATGGAACACAAAGCAATCAGCGGACTGAAAGCGGCCGATTTCCAAAAGGAAATCGGCGGCAAGCAGGTAGACCTTTTCTTCTTGCGCAACAAGCATGGCTACGAGGTGGCCGTCACCAATTATGGCGGTTCGATCGTAGCCATTATGGTGCCCGACCGCAATGGCAATTTGGCCAACGTGATTCAAGGGCATGACAACATCGACGACTGCGTGAACAGCCCCGAGCCTTTTCTCTCCACATTGGTAGGACGCTACGGCAATCGCATTTGCCGAGGCACCTTTCAGTTGAGTGGCAAGGAATATCATCTCTCTATCAACAACGGCCCCAATCATCTCCATGGCGGGCCCACGGGTTTTCATGCCCGGGTTTGGGATGCCGAACAAGTAGGCGAACACACACTCGTACTTCGCTATATTTCAGCCTACTATGAAGAAGGATTTCCTGGAGAGCTCTCAATGACCGTTCGCTACACTTGGACCGACGACAACGAGCTCGTCATCGACTATCGCGGCACGACCAACAAGAAGACCATCGTCAATATGACTTCGCATGGTTTTTTCTCACTCCAGGGCATAGCCAATCCTACACCTTCGGCCATGGATACCATTTGCGAAATCAATGCCGACTTCTTTATCCCCATCGATGAGAACTGCATTCCTACTGGCGAAATTTTGAAGGTCGAAGGTACTCCCTTTGACTTCCGTACGCCCTACGTCATTGGCCAACGCATCGACGACACCACCGACGAGCAGATTCGCAATGGTGCAGGCTACGACCACTGCTATGTGCTCAACAAGAAGGAAGTAGGCGAACTCTCCTTTGCCGCTCGCATCCTCGAGCCCAACACAGGCCGTACAATGGAGGTATATACCACTGAGCCTGGCGTACAATTCTATTCGGACAACTGGGCCGACGGTTACAAAGGACAGCATGGTGCCACCTTTGGGCGTCGTTCTGGACTTTGCTTCGAAGCACAGCATTTCCCTGATAGTCCCAACCGTCCGCACTTCCCCAACGTCGTGCTCAAACCCGGTGAGGTTTACACCCAAAAGACAATCTACAAATTTGGTGTAGACAAATAACCATTTCCCCATGAATATCAACAATTAAAATACAAACTAAAACAACCCAAAACAAAATGGCTCAACAGTCCAAACAGTGGGGTGCCATCATCGTGATGATAGCCCTCTTTGCAATGATTGCCTTCGTGACCAACCTTTGCACGCCTATGGCAACCATCATCAAGAACCAAGGCGAGATTTCCAACGTGCTCGCACAGATTGGCAACTACGGCAACTTTATCGCTTACCTCGTGATGGGTATTCCCGCAGGTATGCTCATTTCAAAGTTTGGCTATAAGAAGACCGCCCTCATCGGTCTTGCCGTAGGTAGTACTGGTATCCTCATCCAGTGGTTCAGCGGCCAGCTCAATGCCGAAGAAAACCTCGGCCTCGTGTTTGGCGTATACCTCGCTGGCGCTTTCATCGCAGGTCTCTGTATGGCCATTCTCAACTGTGTGGTCAACCCCATGCTCAACCTCCTCGGTGGTGGTGGCAACTCTGGCAACCAGCTCATCCAAATTGGTGGTGTATTCAACTCTTCGGCCGCTGTGGCTTGCTACATCTTGATGGGTGCACTCATTGCCGATGCGACCAAGGCTAAAATTGCCGATGCAACCCCCGCACTCATGATTGCTCTTGCCATTTTCGTCGTGGCTTTCATCGTGATTCTTTTCACTAAGATTGAAGAACCTGAGCAAGCCCCTGTACGTGTAGACCTCGTAGCAGGTGCTCTGAGCCATCGTCACTTCGCTCTCGGTGCGCTCGCCATCTTCCTCTACATGGGTATCGAAGTAGGTGTGCCCAACTTCGTTCAACAGATGCTCATTGCCGATGGCATTCCTTCAGGAACTGTAGGTTTGCTCGTAGCGGTTTATTGGTTCATGATGCTCATTGGTCGTTTCGTAGGCGCCAGCATTGGTAGCAAGGTGAGTAGCCGCACGATGATTACCACAGTTTCGAGCGCCACACTCGCTCTCGTGCTCTTTGGAATGTTTGCTCCCGAAGGCATCATGGTGAATTTCCCTGGCGTAAACTGGGGTACCCTCACACTCATTTGGCAAGAAATTCCCCTCGGGGTGTTCTCCTTCCTCCTCGTGGGTCTTTGCACCTCGGTGATGTGGGGCGCCATCTTCAATATGGCAGTCGAGGGCCTCGGCAAATACACGGCCATTGCCAGCGGTATCTTTATGACCATGGTATTCGGATGCGCTGTAATGATGTTCATTCAAGGTTTCGTAGCCGACCTCTTTGGGTATATGGCCAGCTTCTGGGTAGTAGTAGCCTGCGCTGCCTACATCCTCTTCTACGCGCTCGTGGGTAGCCGCGTGACCAAGCGTTCTGAATAATCCCAAGAAAACTCCTCTGTGATTGTAGTATGTCGTCACAACGGCGACATACTACAAACCTTATCCTCTATACCATAAATCCTCTCTAAAACTTAATCTCCATGAAACTCACTATCGACGACGTACGCAGTCGTTTCCAAAAACATTTCGACGGCTCTACTGGTTCTGTTTACGCCTCTCCTGGCCGTATCAACCTCATTGGTGAGCACACAGACTATAACGATGGCTTCGTATTTCCTGGGGCTGTAGAGCAAGGTATGATTGCCGAAATCAAGCCTAATGGTAGCCGCATTGTACGCGCCTACTCTATCGACCTAAAGGACTACACTGAATTTTCGCTCGACGACGAGCAAGGACCTACCGCCTCTTGGGCACGCTACATATTCGGAGTGTGCCGTGAAATGATGGCTTTGGGCGTTCCCGTCGAAGGCTTCAACACCGCCTTTGCTGGCGATGTACCTCTTGGTGCAGGTATGAGTAGCTCGGCTGCTCTTGAGAGCGTTTATGCTTTTGCGCTCAATGACATTTGGGGCGACAACAAAATCGAAAAGATGGAGTTGGCTCGTGTAGGTCAACGCACCGAGCACAAATATGTAGGTTGCAACTGCGGTATTATGGACCAATTTGCTTCTGTACATGGTAAAAAAGGCTCGCTCATGCGTTTAGACTGCCGTTCTGGCGAATTTGAGTATTTCCCCTTCAACCCCGAAGGCTACAAGCTCGTTCTCGTCAACTCGCAAGTGAAGCACGAACTCGTAGGCTCCCCCTACAACGACCGCCGTCGCAGCTGCGAGCGTGTGGCCGAAGCCATCAATAAGATTCACCCCGAGGTGAAGAGCTTGCGCGATGCCAGCTACGAACAACTCGATGAGGTGCGTGGCACCGTGAGCGAGGAAGATGCAAAGCGTGCAGCCTACGTGATTGGCGAACGCGAACGCGTACTCACCGTGTGCGATGCCCTCGAAAAGGGTGATTATGAGACTGTGGGCGCAATGATGTATGCCACACACGAAGGTTTGTCAAAGGAGTACGAAGTGTCTTGCGAAGAGCTCGACTATCTCAACGATATTGCCAAGGAAGAAGGCGTAACAGGTTCGCGTATCATGGGCGGAGGCTTCGGTGGTTGCACCATCAACCTTGTAGCCGACGAACTCTACGACCACTTCTGCAAGACGGTTAAGGAAAAGTTTGCAGCCAAGTTTGGCAAAGATCCTATCATCATTGACGTAGTCATTGGCGACGGTTCTCGTAAACTCTGCTAAGCTCTCCTCTTTCTCGAAAAAACAGTTTTTATAGCAGCACTTGAAAGTTCTCAAGTGCTGCTTTTTTTTGTGAGGAAAAAGAAGGCAAACAAGCTCACAAAATGGGCAAATACAAGTGCTTGATTTTAATGCCTTATGAAAGAAGAGTGCCTCTAAATACTTCCTCTCTCCCTCTTCTACATCTCCTTGACACCGCCCCGAGTTGAATTTAACACAGTACTTCTCTGAAAGAAAGCGTCAAGAAACGCAGAAAACTCCAATTCATGGCACAACAAATGTATGCTTTGCTTGGTAGAATGAAAAGGAAATAATAACTTTGCCCTTACAATACTTGCACAATCGCCATGAAGAAAATCCGATATACTCTCGTCTTTTTGACCGCTCTATTTTGTTTCACTTCTGCTTTCGCTCAGAAGCTGGAAGTAGGCAATTATATTTTCAAAGACAAGAGTGTATATACGGGAGAGATGCGTAGTGGAAAACCCGAAGGAAAGGGGCGTACGCAGTTTCGCAATGGCGATGTCTATGAAGGCGATTACTTTCGTGGAAAACGCCATGGCTATGGTACACAAACCTTTGCCGATGGTGAAAAATACGAAGGGATGTGGTATGCCGATCAACAACATGGAAAAGGAACCTACCACTTCATCAACAACAATCGTTACGAAGGGCTTTGGTATAGAGATCAACGAGAAGGACAGGGCACAATGTACTACTACAATGGCGATGTCTATCAGGGTTCTTGGAAAGCCGATAAGCGAAACGGTGAAGGAACGTACACATTCGTCAGCGGTGCTTACTACCGTGGAAGTTGGGTAAACGACAAAAAACAAGGACGTGGCACTTTCGATTGGAACGATGGTACCAAGTACGAAGGGCAGTGGATGAACAACCTACGCAATGGACAAGGTACATACCACTATGCCGACGGCGATGTATATACAGGCGACTGGAAGGACGACAATCAAAATGGTCGGGGCATCTATCGCTTTCAAAATGGCGATGTCTACGAAGGCCAATATCTCAATGGAGAACGCACAGGCGAGGGAGTTTGCACCTTTGCTAATGGCAACAAATATACGGGCCAATATAAAAATGGCGAGCAAAGTGGACAAGGCACTTACATTTGGAAAGGGCAAGCCACGTACACTGGACAATGGTTGCACGACAAGCCCCATGGGCAGGGCAACTACAAGACGAAGGGTGGTGACAACTACATCGGGCTATGGAAAGATGGCAAGATGGATGGAGAGGGTGTGCTGCGCTCTGCCAATGGCGAACGCTACAAAGGACACTTCCGCAATGGTCTAAAACATGGCCGCTGCATAGAAATTATGGCCGATGGTACTCGTTTTGAGGGAAGTTATGCCGAAGGCGAACGAGATGGAGATTTCGTAGAATACGACAAAAATGGCAATACCACAGCACGGGGAAGCTACACGAAAGGACGGAGGGTGCAGCGATAAGCAAAAGCATTCCTCACCAAATATAAGTAAGAATTAGATTTCCATCCTTCAATAGAACAACACTATGAAAGTTCCAAGTAAGCGAAAAGTAAAGTCGATGCTCAAACTTGTGAAGCAAGATGCTTGGCTCGCACCTTATGCCGAGGCTATCAATGGTCGTCATGACCACGTGCTCAACAAGATTCATCAGCTCACTAACGGACAGGGTTCTCTCTCCGATTTCGCAACGGGACATCTGTATTTCGGCCTACACAAGGACGAAAAGGGATGGGTGCTCCGTGAGTGGGCTCCCAATGCTACACAGCTCTACCTCATAGGTGATTGTAACGGATGGAAAGAAAGCGAAGAATTCAAGTTTCATCGCGCCGCGACTCCTGGAAATTGGGAGCTTCGCCTTCCTGCCACTACTCTGTCTCACGGGCAGTTGTACAAACTAAGTGTTCACTGGCCAGGCGGACAGGGCGAGCGTATTCCTAGCTACGCACGTCGCGTTGTGCAAGATGCAAGCACTAAAATTTTCTCCGCACAAGTATGGCAACCCGAAAAGCCTTACGAATTTGCCGTCAAGAATTTCAAGCCTAAACGCGATCCTCTCCTTATCTACGAATGCCATATCGGCATGGGGCAAGACAAGGAAGGCGTGGGAACCTACACAGAGTTTCGCGAACAAGTTCTCCCCCGCATCGCGAAAAATGGCTATAATTGCTTGCAGATTATGGCCTTGCAGGAGCATCCTTATTATGGCAGCTTTGGCTATCACGTAAGTAATTTCTTCGCTCCTTCGAGCCGTTTCGGCACTCCCGAAGAATTGAAGGCCCTTATTGATGCTGCTCATGGCTTAGGTCTGTCCGTTATCATGGATTTAGTACAGAGCCATGCAGTGAAAAACGAAGTGGAAGGTTTGGGAAACTTCTGTGGTGATCCTCACCAATACTTCTACCAAGGCGAGCGTCGCGAACACCCAGCTTGGGACAGCCTTTGTTTTGACTACGGCAAGCACGAAGTTATTCATTTCTTGCTTTCTAATTGCAAGTATTGGCTCGAAGAGTTCAACTTAGATGGTTTCCGCTTCGATGGTGTTACGTCTATGCTCTATTACAGCCATGGATTGGGAGATAGCTTTACCAGCTATGCCGATTACTTCAACGGACATCAGGACGACAATGCCATTTGCTATCTCACCTTGGCCAATCTTCTCATACACGATATCAAACCTGCCGCCATCACTATTGCAGAAGAAGTAAGTGGAATGCCTGGTCTTGCCACTCCTTTCAAGGACGGAGGATACGGTTTTGACTATCGTATGGCCATGAACATTCCCGACTATTGGATTAAGACGCTCAAAGAAGTTAAAGACGAAGATTGGAAGCCCTCTTCTATATTTTGGGAGCTCACCAATCGTCGCAAGGACGAACAGGTCATTTCCTATGCCGAAAGCCACGACCAAGCCTTAGTGGGCGATAAGACGCTTATTTTCCACCTTGTAGATGCCGATATGTATTGGCACTTCCGTAAGGGAGATCAGAACGAACGTGCCCATCGTGGTATTGCTTTGCACAAGATGATGCGCCTCGTCACCGCTTCAACGATGAACGGAGGCTATCTCAACTTTATGGGTAACGAATGGGGACACCCCGAGTGGATTGACTTCCCCCGCGAAGGAAATGGTTGGAGTCACAAGTATGCTCGTCGCCAATGGAATCTCGTAGACAACGAAGAGTTGTGCTATCATTATTTAGGCGATTTTGACCGAGAAATGCTCAATATCATCAGTGCCGAGAAGCACTTCAACAAACAAGAAGTTGTAGAAATTTGGCACAACGATGGCGATCAGATTTTAGCTTACGAGCGGGGCGATTTGCTCTTCGTCTTCAACTTCTCTCCCTTCGACTCCTATACCGATTATGGCTTTATGGTCAAAAAAGGAGCTTACAGCGTCGTACTCAACACCGACGACACACACTTTGGCGGCAATGGACTAGCCGACGACAGCGTAGTTCATTTCACCAACTATGATCCCATTCTTGATCCCGACGGAAAAGGCTGGTTGCAACTCTACATCCCCGCACGCTCGGCCGTGGTTTTGCGAAAAAACAAATGAGAAATCTCCCCATCATATCCCAAAGAGGAGTGCGTATCGTAGGATGCGCACTCCTCTTTTGCGCTTTTGCCTACGGCTATTTTACCTTCCTTATAGGTGAGCAACTCTCTGCTTTTACAGCAAAGTGGGGGCTCATTGCCCCTTTTTGGTGGGGAGCGATTGCCTCACTCCTCACTCTACCCCTGAGTCTGTATTGGCTCTCGCGCTATGCTATGCGCTACTCTACCCTTTCACTCCTGTTGCGCACGGCGCTCGTTTTTTTTCTACTGGGCTGGATAACTCCCAGCGACGAACTTGCCACGCTCGAACTCCGTACAGCTCGATTGGCTGCACAAGGGCAATGGGAAAAAGCGCTCACCATAGGCAGTAAAAGCCAACAAGGTAGCCCGATGCTCACATCACTGCGCAGCGAAATTCTACAACGACAAGGGGCAAACGCGCTTCCGCTCTACTTTTTTGACTACCCCATCCCTCTCGAAGCCGACTCCTCTTGGCTTGCTCCAAGTTCGCATCCTTATCGACACTTACTCCCCTCTCTTCCTCCTTCTCCCCATGTCGAACTACTGGGTCTACTGCTTAATCGTCAATTAGAAAGTTTCGCCCAAAAACTTCAGGCTTACCGACTCCTCTCCGACTCTCTTCCCCCCGTTTATCTCCAAGCGCTCCTACTTCACAAACGCCTGTCGCCACATCCCGTTGTAAACTTTACACACTCTACCACCGAGGCCAACTACCGCGATTTTGTCGACTATCGCCACAAAGTGAAGTCGTTGCCTCTTCTACAGCGCCATCCTTCCTTGCGTGCCGAAGCCAATCTTCTATACCCCCTCTATGGCAATACCTATTGGTGGTACTACTTCTATAATCGTTCACTCCCCAACTGATTTCCCCCACTATGAACCACGTATATCGCCGCGATGTCCTCGATTTTGTAACCATTGCCACAGAATTCTGTCGCCAACTCGAGCAATGCCCTGGCTCCGATCGTCGTGAGTTTGCCACACTCATGCAACGCCTCCTTCCCATGCTCTATCTCAAAGCCACGATGGTCGACGAAGTAGAAGAAGGTTATGGCTACGTAGACCCTGTGGTGACCGAAGCCGACTACGATTTTGTCAAAGACAATATCAAAGCCATTCTTCGTGATGCCAACGACTATCTGGACGTTTTTGTCCAAGACTTCCGCTATTCCGACACCCCCATCGTGGCCTGTGTGAGCGAAAGTCTGGCCGATTGCTATCAAAGTTTGCGCAACATGGTCGAAGCCTTCCGTTCCGAAATCGACGAAGCAATGGAAGTAGCCCTCTACGACTGTTTAGAAGATTTTCGACAATCTTGGGGACAAAAATTACTGGGTGCCCTGCGCGCTCTTCACGAACTGATGGCTTCTGGACAAGTCGATGAACTATAAACTACGATGACCGATATATTCATACAAACCGATAAAAAACTCATCCCTACTCTCGAGCGCTACACCTTCGACGGGCGCATCGTCGTGGTGCAAAGTGTCAGCGAAGCAGAGCGTGCCGTGCGCTACCTGCGCACCTGCCCCATTTTAGGTTTAGACACCGAGACGCGCCCCTCCTTTCGCCGTGGACACCAAAACCATGTAGCACTGTTGCAGATTGCTTCGACCGAAATTTGCTTTCTCTTTCGGCTCAACTTTATGGGCTTTCCTCAGTGTCTCATAGACTTGCTCGAAGACCCCAAAGTGCTCAAAGTGGGGCTATCGCTCAAAGACGATTTTCGTCAACTGCGTCAGCGTCATGCCAATTTTGAACCCCAAAACTACATCGAGCTCCAACTCTCTGCGCATCGTCTTGGCACCAACGACATGAGCCTTGCCAAGCTCTTTGCCAACTTCTTCCGATTGCGCATCTCCAAAACCGCCCAGCTCAGCAACTGGGAAGCCGATTCGCTCGATGAGAAACAGCGTCTTTATGCAGCCACCGATGCTTCAGCTTGCATCTTGCTTCATCAACGCATCGAAGAGCTGCGCCTTTCGGGGCAATATCGGCTCATTCCTCCCCCAGAAGGAGTACCTCTCATTCCCCCTTCTCTCCCAAAGGACGACAAGGAAAAGAAAGTTCCACGCAAACAATCTCGCCGCCAACGAAAAAGCACGTCAAACACCCCTTCTCCTGCCAAAGGTAAAGGTACTTCCCCAAAAACTCGCTCTACAGCAAGTGCGACGAAAGCCAGTAAAAGTATAGCAAAACGTACTCCTCGCAGCGGAAAGAAGGGCACAGTCCCTCCGCCTGCGAGCTAAACGCTTTTCTATCTGTATTATTTTTTTACCCTATCGGAGATTGTTTTATTATTTCCGCGCAATTATTCAATTATTCCCGCGGAAGAAATTATATAATTGCGCGGAAATAATCGAATAAGTCCGCGGAAATAATAAACAAAACTCGCAACTAAGTTTTTCTGTCTGCTTGTGCTGCACGTTTTTCTCCCTCGCCAAGTAGTCGTCTCCCCTATATTTTTCTTTCCTATGAAATCAGCACTTCTTACCCTCACACTTTTGGCAACTCCCTGCTGGGCCCAAACTCAATCCCAGGAGATTGTCACAGTTGCCGTGCTCTCCATCAACGACTTTCACGCTCGCCTCTTGCCCGAACCTCACCTCAATGTGCCAGGCGCACCTGCCTTGGTCGAAACGCTCGACAGCCTCAAGCGCGTCTATCCCTATCACATCACCGTTTCGGCGGGCGACAATTTTGGAGGTTGTTTTTTCTACAATGCCACTCGCACCTCTTCCCTCCTGCCACAAGCCTACAAGGACATGGGCATCAATATCAGCGCCGTTGGCAACCACGAGTTTGACGAAGGGCAAGCTGCGCTGGCCGACAAGTGGAACAAGACCTATGCTAAACCCGGCGATTGGGACATTCAATATGTTACCGCCAACGTACGTAATCGCAGCAATCAAGTCCCCGAGTTTGCACAACCCTTCATCGTGCGTAGTATCCCTTTGAGCAAGGACAAGAGCATCGACGTAGGCTTTGTTGGCCTCACCACCGCCGCAACCCCTTGGCAAGCAAGCATCAAGCGTCTTGAAGGGCTCAGCTTCAGCCCGAACTACCGCTCCACGCTCGATTCCGTTGCGACACTCCCTGGCTATGAGCGCTTTGCCAAAGCACCTATACGCGTACTGCTCACCCACATCGGCACCGACATGAAGGATGGGCACCCCGTTTGGGACGACCCTGCCGCCACCGATTTGGCCCAACTCGACCGCAAAGATATCGACGCCGTACTCTCGGCCCACTCCCACACCATGGTCGTAGGCATGAGTCCGAGTCGCCGTAGCATTCCCATCACACAGAGCCTCTGTTATGGACGTTACGTTTCGGTCTTAAAGTGCGAAATAGAAGCAGCTACGGGACGCCTACTCAAGATTACCCCCGAACTTGTTCGCGTCAATCCCAACATTCGTCTTTCCTACAAAGCAGCGCGCCTCAAAGCCCAGCTCGACGAACAGCTACACACGAGCTTCTTTCGCGGTAAACCTTTGAGCCAAGTGCTCACGCATTGCGCGAAAGATATCGTCAACAACCGCAAACTCAACAAATACCAAACTCGCATGGGTAGCCTCGTGACCGAAAGCTACGCCACAGCCTATCGCAAAGCCCAAGGCCTTGCAGACGATGCCTTGGTCGTTGGAGTGAGCCACTTCGGGAGCATCCGAGCAGGTTTGCCCGCTGGCGAAGTGACGGTGCTCAAAGTGGGCGAAGCCCTGCCCTTTGCCAATCCGCTGCGTGCTTACCGCTACACAGGGCAACAGCTCCTTGCACTCATGGAACACGGCATCAATGTGTGCAAGCTGGGGCGTATCCAAACTTCTGGTGTTCAGGCTTTCCAAGACAAGTCGGGCAAGGTGCGTCGCCTCAGTTTAACCCTTCCCAACGGCAAGATTGTGCCCATCACCGCTAAAACCAAACTCGTCGTCGTGGCCGATGAATACATGACAACAGGAGGCGATGGTTATTTGCCCGAACAGTTTCCCAAGACACAGGAAATCAAGGTTGCTCTTCCCACCTCGACCGATGCCTTCTTGGCCTATCTTCCCACCCTATCCAGCATCTAAATAGCAGGCCGTCTGCTCTCTTTCTCAGCGTCCGCTCTCTATCAGTAGCCATGCTCCTGCGATTTCTCATTATCATTGGTTTCATCTCCCACCTCTTAGCCTCGGCTCAAGAGGTGGGAAAGCAGCCTTTGTCCCTACGAGATAGCTCCAGCTGTGCCGCCACGACCTACGTGCCCGCACCTACCGATAGCGCCGAACACTCCAAGCGCAGTTATCGCTTCAATGCCTATGGCTTGTTGCCCGAACGGTCCAACGAAGCGGAACGATGGCGAAACATTCCTCCCGAATGTCGCATCGACTGGAAAAGAAAGCGAGAGCACTTTATCCTCGACTGGTTGAGCGACATCGGTACCTTTTTCAACACCTTCGACACCACTTACGTCGCACGCAACCGCTACGATTTTATGCTGCGTGCCGACAATATCAACTTTTTTCAGAACATTCGACTGTCAGCACGCGACAATACTGGGCGTTCGCAATCTCTACTTTTAGCTCCCGCTCACGCCATAAAGCTCGGTCCCTATGGCGGATGGCGATGGCTCACGTTGGGATGGACCTTTGGACTCGTTCCCGACCGCTATGGTAGCCGCACCACCGAATTCAACATCGCTTCCTACAACTCCAAAGTAGGCTTCGACTTGAACTATACGAGAAGTTCTGGAAACTTTAATCTACTTAGTGCCAATGGTTTCGAGGGGATAGAAAGTGAGCAGCTCAAAGGTCAGCGATTGGCTGCGATGAATGCCTCCCTACTAGCACTCAATTTCTACTACGTGTTCAACTACCGACACTTCTCTTATCCTGCTGCATTTTCGATGAGTACGGTACAGTTGAAAAGTGCTGGTTCTTGGATGGCGGGAGTGCGCTACGACAAACAGCGCATCAACTTTGATGCAGCACGTACAGAAAGCCTTCTACAAAGCATCAACCCCGATGCCAAACTCATCGATGCTCTCCGAGTAACGACGACTCACTACGAGCAAATCGGTTTTTCTTTTGGCTATGCCTACAACTGGGTGCCACGAAAACATCTACTCATCTCGGCCAGCGCCGCTCCCTCTGTTGGCTATCGCTATGAGGAGGGCGAAACGCTCAACACCGATATTCTTTGGCGCAACATTAAGAATTTCCACATGGATTTCATTTTTCGCCTCGGGCTTGTATGGACAACGGGGCGCTACTATGCTGGAGGTTCAATCGTGAGCTACTTGTACGACTATCGGATGAACAATTTTCAAATCAACAACAACATCACCTATCTACGCTTCTATTTGGGCCTCTATTTTAGAAAACAAAAAAAGTTTAGAGGCGAAGGGCGCTTAGGGGCTTGGTAGACATCACGCTTTCATCGAAAAAGGCAGAAGTACGAACACTGGTACTTCTGCCTTTTTCGATGAAAGCGCGTTTTTTGATATTTTCCTTTCTACATCGTCACAGCCGATGCTTATCCTTGCCGAAGTAACACATCGATAGGAGAGCGTTCGACGATACCAATACGGAAACCTTCGGTTTCGGCAGCTCGAGTCAGCTCCTTTTGAAATACTGCTGCAATGCTCCCCACAAAATGAATGGGAAGCTCAGGGCGAGCATAGGGGCGAATGTTTCTCGAGAAGAAAAGCCCGAATTCATCGAGAAGAAATTGTTGAATCGCTTCGGCTTCTCTATACTCGGAGAGAAAATGAGAGAATTGCGCCATATATCGATTGGGAGCAGGCTCTCTATATACCTTCTGAATGATCGCTGCTACATCAATCTGATATTTGTCGATGAATGCGGCACAAATCGTTGAGGGCAAGACTCCTTTCAACACGTCGGCCAACAGATGTTTGCCCAAAGAAGCTCCGCTTCCCTCGTCGCCCAAGATAAAACCAAGGCTGGGAGTTTGCTGCACAAATCGCTGACCATCATAGAGTCCACTCCCTGAGCCTGTACCTAAGATACAGACAATTCCTTCTTCGCAACCACAAAGTGCATGGGCCGCTCCCAACAAATCGGAAGCCACCGTAGCACGAGCTGCACACAGCGTTTGGCACAACAATGCCGACATTCTCTGCTCCTGTTCTGGACGACAGCCTGCTCCATAAAACGCGATTTCATCGACAAGAGGTTTCAAGCATTTTTGTGCCTTTTCATCGTTCTTCAGCTGCGTTTCTGCCACATTCAAGGTCGCGAGCAAAACGGGGAAGACTTCTCCAACAAGGAGCTTCGTGAGCAGCTCATCATTCATCAAACTGGGATTCATTCCTGGCGTTTGAAAGCGGTGGAGCGCTGAACGTTCAGACACCAATAGCCAGTCGGTCTTGGTAGAGCCACTATCGGCAATCAATTTTATCATACAAAAGAAGAGTATTTTATGCGGCACAAAAGTACAAATAATCCCACAAAGCCGTCGAAGAATGCAAGAAAAATAGTACCTTTGCTCCAAGTTGCGGTCATAGAAAATAGAGTTTTCTATCCCTATCTCCAAGGCCCTTCCTTTTTTCTATCTTCTTGATATTTTTGTACCATGCGTTTGTTTTTCCTTTGGACTTTCCTTTTTGCTACAATTGCGGGATTTGCACAAGCACAATTTGAACGCGATTTCTCCAATGCGACTCTCCGAGTGGACTATACGTTTTCGGGCGATGCTCATAGCCAAGACATCGCTCTTGATGAACTGCGCAAAAGCGAAGGTTGGGCGGGGCGTCGTGTGAATTTGGATACCCTCATTTTGAAAGGCAATGGGCAAATCAGCATGAGCAGTGTAAAGGACGGACGCATCATCTATAAGACCTCGTTCAGCACGCTATTTCAAGAATGGCAAACGACAGAAGAAGCCCAATCTACTCGACGCTCTTTTCAAAACGTATTTCAGCTACCGATGCCGCGCGAAGATGCCGACATCACTGTGACTCTCTTCGATACCTACCACAAAGCGACAGGAAGCTTCACTCACCGCGTACGAGTCCAAGACATTCTTATTCGTCCTATTTCCACGCGTCAGCCAGCTCCCCACCGCTATCTACACAAAGGCGGAAGTCCTGAAAAAGCGATAGATATTGCAATCGTTGCAGAAGGCTACACCGCTGCAGAGCAAGCTCTGTTTTACAAGGATGCTCAGATTGCCGCCGACGAACTACTGCGTTATTCGCCTTTTTCCAACTATCGCGAACGCATCAATATCGTAGGTGTGGCGCTCCCCAGCCAAGAAAGCGGAGTGAGCATCCCGGGCAAGAATATTTGGAAGCATACGGCGGTTTCATCGCATTTCGACACCTTCTACAGCGATCGCTACCTGACCACTTTACAATTGAAGCAACTCAACGATGCCCTCGCAGGCATCGACTATGAGCACATTATAATTCTTGCCAATACCGAAAATTATGGAGGAGGTGGGATCTACAATAGCTACACTTTGGCAGCCGCTCATCATCCAGCCTTTAAGCCTGTGGTCGTGCATGAATTTGGACATTCTTTTGCTGGTTTGGCCGACGAATACTTCTACCCAGAACAAGAAATGGACTTCTACCATAGCGGAGTAGAGCCTTGGGAGCAAAATATCACAACCCTCGCTCATTTTTCTGAAAAATGGGAAGATATGCTTCCTGCTAATACGCCCGTCCCAACACCTTCCGAAGGATTAGCTCCAACCGATACGCAACAGATTGGTGTGTACGAAGGAGCTGGCTACAAAGGCAAAGGCGTGTATCGCCCATTCCAAGATTGTCGAATGCGCACCAATGAAACACCCAACTTTTGCAAAGTGTGCCATCGTGCCATAGACCGCCTTATTCGTTACTACACCGAAGCATTACCACAAAGTCGCAAATAAACCTGATGGCCAAACAAACTACTTCTAAGCGCAAAGGCGCAACCTCCTCCAAACGCGGTGCCTCCACCGCAGCCTCTTCCCATCGCCAGCAGCTACAAGCCGAACTTCGCAATGTTGCAGGAGTGAGTTCGCGACGAGATTATTTTCGTTTTTCGGCAGCTATGCTCATCCTTGTGGTGGCCTTGTTTCTCCTCATTGCCATGGTATCCAACCTCTTCACTGGAGGCGAAGACCAATCAGCAGTTATGGATGGAAGCATCAGCGTAGCCAAAAACTATGGAGGAATCTTGGGTGCCTACGCCGCTTTCTATTTGATGCACCAGCTGTTTGGAGTACTCTCTCTCCTTATCCCAATCTTTTTGTTGGCTCTTGTCATCAAGTTAATGCTCAAAGAAGCCAGCCCTATCCGATTGTGGAAACTCTTCATCCATCTCGCGATTATCATCGTTGTAGGTAGCGTTTGCGCCAATTACATTCAGGAGCATTTAACTCCCGAGAGCTGGCAACAAAACCTGACCTTTGAATTGGGGGGAATGCACGGCAAAACGATATTGGCCTTGATGAGCAATTATGTAGGTTCTGTGGTAACTGGCCTTATCCTCTTTCTCCTCGCCCTATCCTACATCGGCTACTGGTTCACACAAGTTTTCATTTGGGTATTCAAGGGTTTTCATAAAACAGTGAGCTTCCTTTTCCCCAATCGCTCTGCCGAAGAAGACGACTTTGAAGAGACGATTCCCACGGACATCGAGGAGGAAGAAGAAGAGAAGAGCGAAGAAGAAAGTGAGAATTTCGGAACCTCCTCTCCCTCTGATGATGAAGAAGAAGCAGTACTCGCCGAAGCCGCCCCCCTTTCCCCCTCTACTGAGTACGAGCCATCAGCTCCTACCATTGAATTTTCTGTCGCAGAATCAGATATTGCTCACCCCTCAGCTCCCTCTGACGAAGCACCTTTATCCACTCAAGAGGCGCTTCCTATCGATAACACTGCTACCTCCCCCACTCCAGAAACGCAGACTACCGAAGAGTTTAAGCTCTCTCTTGTCGATGGAGTCGATGAGCAAAGCGCCAATGCCAACACCGTCGAAGATAAAGCTTTCTTGGCCCCCTACGACCCCAAGCTCGATTTGAGCCGCTACCAATATCCGCCGCTGTCTCTGCTCGAAAAGCACGATGCAAGCAACACGCAGGTAGACATGGCCGAACAAAACGCCAACAAAGAGCGCATCATCACCGTACTCAACAATTTCGATGTAAAAATTACGGCAATCTCTGCCACTATCGGCCCGACCGTAACTCTCTACGAAATCACCCCCGCTCCAGGAGTACGCATCGCCAAGATACGTAATTTGGAGGACGACATCGCTCTTTCTCTCTCGGCCTTGGGCATCCGCATCATTGCTCCTATCCCCGGGAAAGGAACAATAGGTATTGAGGTGCCCAATCGCAAGCCCCAAATCGTTTCGATGGAAAGCATTATCAACACGCAAAAATTCCAAGAAACGAAGTTCGAGCTCCCCATAGCCTTGGGTAAGACGATTACCAACGAAGTGTTCATGGTAGACCTTGCCAAAATGCCTCACTTGCTGGTAGCCGGAGCTACGGGACAAGGTAAATCGGTTGGTCTGAATGCACTAATCACTTCCTTGCTCTATAAGAAACATCCCGCCGAACTAAAGCTGGTGATGGTAGACCCCAAGAAAGTGGAATTTTCGATGTACACGCCGCTCATCAAGCACTTTCTTGCTCAAGTTCCCGATAGCGACGAACCTGTAATTACGGACATCAAAAAAGTCGTACAGACGCTCAAAAGTCTCTGTCAAGAGATGGACGACCGCTACGACCTTCTGAAGCGCGCGCGCTGTAAGAATATCAAGGAATACAACGCCAAGTTTATCGCTCGCCACCTCAATCCCAACGACGGTCACCGCTTTTTGCCCTATATTGTAGTGATTATCGACGAGTTTGGCGACTTGATTATGACCGCAGGCAAGGACATCGAGCTCCCCATTGCCCGCATCGCTCAGTTGGCACGCGCCGTCGGTATGCACATGGTCATTGCCACACAATCGCCTCGTACCACCATCATTACCGGTAAGATTAAAGCCAACTTCCCTGGTCGCGTGGCTTTCAAAGTGACCAACCGCATTGAGTCGATGACCATTCTCGATCGCACGGGTGCCAACAACCTCATCGGGCGGGGCGACATGCTTTTCTTGCATGGAAGCGAGACGACTCGCGTTCAATGCGCCTTTGTCGATACTCCCGAGGTCGAAGCCATCACACGCTATATCGAGGAGCAACAAGGCTATCTCACCCCTTACGAACTCCCCCTCGTTGCGGAAGAAGGCTCCGACAGTAGTGGCGAAGGGTTCGGAACTAGCGATGGTAGTACTTTCGAGGCAGTGGCTCGCTTTGTCGTTAATACTCAACAAGGCTCTACTTCTAAAATACAGCGCACCTTCTCCATCGGTTTCAACCGCGCAGGTCGTCTCATGGACCAACTCGAAGAAGCTGGAATCGTAGGCCCTGTGAATGGCTCGAAGCCTCGTGAAGTATATGTGCAGAGTGAAATAGAATTGCAACAAATCCTCGAACAACTGAAAGCCACAGGCAAATCATTCGACTAAAAACCCCTCATTATGAATCGTATTTTCTCTCTCTTTCTCGCCACGCTTCTCTCCCTGAGTGCTGTAGCTCAAAATGCCCGTAAGGTCTTGGACCAAACAGCTTCCCGTTTAAGCAAAGGCTCTGTAACGATACAATTCAGCGCTTCGGGGGCTTTGGGGAGCTCTTCAGGTACAATTACGACTCAAGGCAGTAAGTTTGTACTCCAATCTCCACAAGCCCACATCTGGTTTGACGGAAAAACAGAATGGGCACAAGCTAAAAACTCAAACGAGGTCAATGTCACCACGCCCACAAGCCAAGAAATAGCAAAGATGAATCCCATCAACTTTCTGAACCTCTACAAGCGCGGCTACAACGCGACGCTCACCGATAAGGGCAAAGTTCACGAAGTACGCTTGTCGGCTACCCAACCTAAATCCAGCATTCAAGAGATGCAAATCAGCATCGACAAGACAACACAACTCCCCACCAGCATACGCTTACGCACGGGGCACAATCAGTGGAGCACAGTTGTCCTGCACAAGGTGCAGCAAGGTGGCAAGAAACACGATAATTTCTTTCGCTTCAATCCCAAAGATCATCCCAAACTCGAAATCGTAGATTTACGATAACTCCCACAACTCTCGAATTCATCAAAACAATGGAACTACTTCGCACTCTCATTCTCGGTAGTGGCCCTGCGGGCTACACTGCCGCCATTTATGCAGGTCGCTCTGGTATCACTCCCGTCATTTACGAAGGCATCCAACCCGGAGGCCAACTCACCCAGACCACAGACGTGGACAACTTCCCTGGCTATCCTGAAGGTGTCGATGGCAACGCCTTAATGGACGATTTGCGTCGCCAAGCAGAGCGCTTTGGCACCGAAATTCGCCAAAGCATCTGCACCAAGGCCGATCTCTCACAGCGTCCCTTCACACTGACTTTCGACGATGGTTCTCAGGTACAAACACAAACACTGATTATCGCGACAGGAGCCAGTGCCAAGTATCTCGGACTGCCCGACGAAGAGAAATATCGTGGTCAGGGAGTAAGCGCTTGCGCCACCTGCGATGGTTTCTTCTATCGCAAAAAGACCGTGGCCGTCGTTGGTGGCGGCGACACTGCGTGCGAGGAAGCGACCTACTTGGCTGGATTGGCCGAGAAGGTATATCTCATCGTGCGTAAGCCTTATCTGCGGGCTTCACAAGCCATGCAAGATCGCGTGTTTGAAAATCCCAAAATCGAAGTTCTCTTCGAGTGCAACACGCTCGGACTCTTTGGCGAAGATGGCGTACAAGGCGCACACCTCGTGCGTCGTAAGGGCGAAGCCGACGAAGAAAAGTTCGACATAGCCATCGATGGTTTCTTCCTCGCCATTGGTCACAACCCCAACAGCGAAATCTTCCGCGAATGGCTCGAAGTAGACGAAACGGGCTATATCAAAACCGAAGGTAGCACACCTCGTACGAATGTCGAGGGCGTCTTTGCAGCAGGCGACGTCGCCGACCCTCTCTACCGTCAAGCCATCACCGCCGCCGCCAGTGGCTGTAAGGCTGCCATTGAGGTAAAGCAATTTCTCGACGAGCACAAACTCTAAGCAGACTTAACCGCGGCGAGCCTACTGCAATTTACAGCTCGCTCGCCTGATTTTCCAACAAGAAAGCCGTGTCAAAACACTTGTTTTGACACGGCTTTCTTTGTGACAACTTATAGCTTGGGGCGAAACACATAGACTTTATGGTCACGCAGTTCCATAGGGGTATCGGCTCTCACGATATGGGACAAGTCGCTCACATCACACACCTTGCCTTCGCGCGAAACAATCGAAATCCCCTCGCTATCGGCCTGATACATGGCTTTCTCTACACGTTGGGTCGTCACAAAATAACGAGCCTCATCGAGACTAATGCCCAAGGACTCTGCCACCTCACCTCGCAATCGTTTGCAATGCGCTTGCAGCTCCACTTCGGGCGTGGCGCCATCCACCACCTCGACCTTGAGTAGCGCACGCTCCATAAAGCCACGAGCCAACATCGAGAGGATACGGTCGTCATGCTGCCGCCACACACTGAGTGCACAAAGGATGTCGGCATCGGTCAGGGAGAGATAATGGTCCAAGGGGATATCGTCGGCCGCAAATCGCTCTGCGTCAATTTTGTTGTACAGGAAAAAATGCAATGCAGGAGAGGCGAACAGCTCGACGCCTTGCTCCGCCAAATCTTTTGCCCTACGCAAGGCCGAGCGCAACACTTCCTCGGCAGCCACCACCGTTTTGTGCAAATACACCTGCCAGTACATAAGGCGGCGAGCCATCAGGTAGTTTTCGACGGTATTCATTCCTTTGTGCTCCACCACCAAATGGTCGTCTACCACGGTGAGCATGCGAATGATACGAGCCGCACCGATACTCCCCTCTTGCACTCCGCAATAAAAACTATCCCGAGCCACATAGTCCATACGGTCTACGTCCAACTGCGAAGAAACGAGCTCGTGCAAGAAATGTTTAGGGTACTCGTCCTTAAAAATACTGATGGCGCGTGTCAGTTCTCCCCCCAAGCGCAAGTTGAGTCGCTCCATGACGCGCAGCGATATGCTCTCATGGCTCACACCCCGCATGAGCACATGCTCCAACACGTGCGAGAAAGGGCCATGCCCCACATCGTGCAACAAGATGGCGGCTTCGGCAGCCTCGCGCTCGGTATCGAAGAGAAATTCCCCTTTCTGTTCCAAACTGCGCAAGGCTTCCTGCATCAAATAGAAGGCCCCTAAACTATGCTGCTTGCGTGAATGACGCGCAGAAGGATACACAAAACTCGATGTTCCCAACTGGCGAATATGGTCGAGACGCTGAAACTCAGGTTGGTCTATGAGTGTAGCCAGCAATCCCCTCGGCACTGAAATAAAGCCGTAAAGCGGATCGTTGATGATGAGAGAAGACATAGAGAAGAGAATTTTAAGAAGAGCGGCTTCGAGTCCCCTCAATTAGGATTCAGAAAATGCTGAGACCCGTATTTTCTTCCTGCAAAGGGAAAATTTCTCTATTCAAAGCCGCCGAATGTACATTCAGCGACTTTGAATGTACCTTCAGCGGCGTCGAACGTACATTCGACGCCTTTGAATGGAGTTTTTCTCCCTTCCAAAGAAAAAGCACACGCATCCCGCCGCTGTGTATTGGGCAAAGATAAGGAATTTGACCAAAAGCCATACGCAAAGCCTTGACTTTTCCCACTTGCTCGCCACATTTGTAGTAAAAAAATTGTACTTTTGCGCTTAGAACAAATACTCATTGATAGAATGCTCACCATCAAACAAATTACGGACAACAAGGAAGCTGTGGTCCGTGCCTTAGAAAAGAAACATTTTGCCGATGCTCGTGCCACAATCGATGCAGTACTCGCTGCTGACCAAAAGCGCAAAACGGCACAAGGCGATATGGATGCTACGCTGGCCGAACAAAAACAATTGGCCAAAGCCATTGGCATGCTGATGAAAGAGGGCAAGAAGGAAGAAGCCGAAGCTGCCAAAGCCCAAGTGGCCGACCTCAAGGCACGCAGTGCCGAGCTGGAAGCCTCTATGGCGCAGGCCGAAGAAGAGCGCACCCAGCTGCTCTACACCATTCCCAATTTGCCCTACGAGCTCGTACCCGAAGGACGCACCGCCGAGGACAACGTGGTGGTCAAAGAAGGAGGCCAACACCCTACCCTCCCCGAAAATCCGCTTCCTCACTGGGAGTTGGCCAAGAAGTACGACCTCATCGACTTTGACTTAGGCGTCAAGATTACAGGTGCAGGCTTTCCCGTCTACAAGGGCTTGGGTGCACGCCTACAACGCGCGCTCATCAACTTTTTCCTCGACGAGGCCAGCGCAGCAGGCTATGCCGAGGTGATGCCCCCCACCGTGGTCAATGAGGCTTCGGGCTATGGCACAGGACAACTTCCCGACAAAGAGGGACAGATGTACCACTGCACGGCCGACAATCTCTACCTCATTCCCACGGCCGAGGTTCCCGTGACCAACATTTATCGAGATGTCATCCTCGACGAACGCGACCTGCCCATCAAGAACTGCGCCTACACGCAATGCTTCCGCCGCGAAGCAGGTTCCTACGGCAAAGATGTGCGCGGGCTAAACCGTCTGCACGAGTTCTCCAAAATAGAAATCGTGCGCATCGACCGTCCTGAGCATTCACAACAAAGCCATGACGAAATGCTCGCCCACGTGGAGGGATTGCTCCAAAAACTCGAACTTCCCTATCGTATCCTGCGCTTGTGTGGTGGCGACATGAGTTTCACCGCTGCCCTGTGCTACGACTTTGAGGTCTATTCCGAAGCCCAAGGCCGCTGGTTGGAAGTCAGCTCCGTGAGCAATTTTGACAGCTATCAAGCCAACCGTCTCAAATGTCGCTATCGTCGTGCAGAGGACAAGAAAATTGAACTCTGCCACACCCTCAACGGCTCGGCCTTGGCACTGCCTCGCATCGTAGCAGCCCTGCTCGAGAACTTCCAAACGGAAGAAGGCATTCGCATCCCCAAAGCCCTGCAAGCCTATATGGGTTGCGATATGATTCGCTAATCGCTTCCTCCCTTCTATACTTAATACTCAACAGCCTCCCCCTCTTTGTGTGCAAAGAGGGGGAGGCTGTCTTGTTGAAAAAGTCTTGGTCAGATACCAGCACCTTCCTCAAAAAGCAAGGGACGGCCCGATTTACCTTGAACCACGCGACTGTAAGGCGGTAAAGAAGAGGTTTGCCACACGTTACCTCCCACGACACTATCATGCCCAATGGTGATGCGCCCCAGCACGGAGGTGTTGGAGTAGATGATGACCCTATCCTCAATGATGGGATGACGAGGCACATTGAGCAGTGTGCCATCTTCTCCCTTGGGCAAACTGCGTGCCCCTAAGGTTACCCCTTGATACAAACGTACATGACGACCTATGATGCAGGTTTCGCCCACCACGACACCCGTACCATGGTCGATGGCGAAGCCTTCGCCTATCGTAGCTCCTGGATGAATGTCAATCCCCGTTTTCGCATGGGCCTGCTCGCTGATGATGCGTGGGAGAATGGGTACTTGTAATTGGTACAATGCATGCGCCATGCGATGGCCCGTAATGGCTCGTATGGCAGGATAGCAAAGAATGACCTCCTCGAGACTCGTCGCAGCAGGATCGCCATCGTACATGGCACGCACGTCATAGCTCAGCACACGTCGCAACTCTGGAATGGTATCCATAAAACGAGTAGTGAGCACTTGGGCATCGAGAGAAAGAGAGGTAAAAGCCAAACTCTCCTCGATTTGCTCGCAGAGCACACGCGCTAACTTCGACAAGCATTCGACCGCTGGACGATCGGTAAAATAGCCTGGAAAAATCAAATCGCGAAACAACTCAATGGCTTCGCGAACGCTGCGAGGGTCTATGCCCGTGGCCGTACCTGCAGGAATGCATCCGTCAGGCAAGGTGAGAGCGGCAGAAAGTTGGGCTATATGTTCGGGAGTGATGGGAGTATTCATGAACTTCAACATTTGTCGTGCAAGAACTTTGTTTCAAATATCGCAAGTTTGCACTTTTCTATGTAACTTTGTCCTCATTCTCGGATTTGGACACTGCAAAGGTACGTATTTCCTTGCGATTGCCCTTCTCCGCTCACTTACAAACCCTCCAATCTATATGGAAAAGACACACTCCTCTGTAGCCTCATTGATAGGCCATACTCCTCTCATTCGTTTAGAACGCTTGGCGCAAAAGCTACAACTTAAAGGGCGCATTTTGGCCAAAGTAGAAAGTTTTAATCCTGGCGGTTCGGTGAAAGACCGCATTGCACTGGCGATGATTGAAGCCGCCGAAGCCGCTGGAAAGCTCCAAATGGGCAGTACCATCGTCGAGCCCACCAGTGGCAACACGGGAGTGGGCATCGCTATGGTAGCCGCTGCGCGTGGCTATCGTTGCATCATCGTCATGCCCGACACGATGACCGTAGAGCGCCGTCGGCTTGTCTCGGCCTATGGTGCCGAACTCGTACTCACTCCTGGCAGTGAAGGTATGAAGGGTGCCATTGCACGCGCCGAAGAAATTCGTCAGGGCATAGCAGGAGCTATCACCTTGGGACAGTTTGAGAATCCTGCCAACCCTGCTGCCCACCTCCAGCACACAGCTCCCGAGATTTGGGAACAAACAGGTGGAAAAGTCGACGTGCTCGTGGCTGGTGTAGGTACAGGAGGTACGGTGTCAGGAACGGGTCGTGGACTGAAAGCGCGCAATGCTCAGCTCGAAGTCGTTGCCGTCGAGCCTGAAGAATCGCCCGTTTTGAGTGGTGGAAAACCTTCCCCCCACAAAATACAAGGCATCGGAGCAGGATTCATTCCAGCCAACTACGATGCAACTATTGTGGATCGTGTGCTCCCCATCTCCAGCGTCGAAGCGATGGAAACAGCACGACTCTTGGCACGCACCGAAGGCATCGTTGCAGGCATTTCTTCGGGAGCAGCCTTGGCCGCTGCGCTTCAGCTGGCGTCTATCGATGCCTATGCAGGCAAAAACATCGTGGTGATTCTCCCCGACACTGGCGATCGCTACCTCTCAACCCCACTATTCGGAGAGTAAGGAAAAAGAAAAATCCCCATTGTTCTTAACGAGAAACAATGGGGATTTTTCTTGCGCAAGGGCTTTACTAATGAAGCAATAAATGTTCGAAATCCAACTCCCGCCCAAAAAGGTCGGCCGATTCAAAGGCGCGCAGCTGCTTGTCGCCTTCGCTCACCATCAGCCACCCTCCTGACGAGAAGACAATGCGAAGGGGAGAGGGAGAAAAAGGAAGATGGCGCCGCACCTGCAAATGCTGAGCTTGGACACTCAACGTGGACAAGCGGCGCAAGATATCAAGCCCTATCAGTATGGGAAAATCGACTTGAACATTGCTATCATCGTAGGCATAAACCACGAGATTGCGAAACACGCAATCCCCGATGCGCAAACTGTCGAGCCTCACCGCATGCATCATTTCTTCGCCAGTGGCCGTCGTGATGGGCAAAGTGGGCAAAGATTGCACCTCTAAACCTAAACGCGTTAAAGTGCTGGCTGCGACAATCGTATGGCGACCAAAGGGAGTGACCAAGGCGGGCTGCAAAGCCTCGCCATTGACTTGCACAGCAATAGTGGCCACGGTGTCAGTGGCCAAACGAGGCACAACAAAATCGTCCGATAGCCAATGTACTGATACGGGAGGAACTTGTAGATGGGCCATGCCCAACTCTTGATAGGCCTTTAAGTACTTCTGTCGCGCCACACGAATGCGTCGCCGCTTAGCCCAAGCTAATCGGCCCTCGGCATAACTTGCCAACTCTGCCCACTGCCCTTGATAACGCAGAGCTTCGCAGCGTTCATGGGCAAGTGCCAGGAGCCCGCGGACATCCAGCTTACGCTCGTACATCTGCTCTAAAGTATCAATGAGAGCTACGACATCGTTCGTCCGTCCTTCTGCACGAGCAAAAGCCAATTGACAATAATACTGTGTATGTCGAGGTAGACGATGGCGAACAGCATCGTAAATGGGGCGCAACTGATGCACCTCGCCACGAGCCGCCAACAGAGCAGCTTGTCGCAGAGAGTCGGTAGGAGCTTGGGACATTCCTGCACAGGGCATTAACAGCAGGAGGAGGGGCAGGAGTAAACGAAAGAAGAACATAAGCAATAAAAAATAGGGGGCAATGTATACCCCCTAATGATATAAAGGTACGGACTATCGATTGCAGCGCTCAAAGAAGCCTATGGCTTCAAGCTGACGACGAAGCTCTATTTCCTCCTCGGCAGTAACGCTCATGAAAGGTGTACGATTAGGGCCAAGATCCAAGCCGATGAGTTTCATAATGCGTTTTCCTCCCACGATATTTCCTCGGAAGTTGCAAATCACGTCTATGACATCTTGAGAGAAGTTTTGCAATTCTCGCGCTTTCTCTAAATCGCCAGCTTCCCAAGCTTCGAGGATACCGACAAGAGCTCGGCCATTATAATTGGTCGTTCCACCGATGCCACCTTGTGCACCTCCCATAGCCAAACAAGGCAAGATTGTTTCGTCTTGTCCGTGAAGCATATCGTATTTCCCCTCTTTGTAGCGACGGCAACGATTGTATTCATACAAACTCTCGAAAGTATATTTGATACCTGCAAAATTGGGAATACGCCCATCCACAGCTTTCAATAAATCGAACATGGAGAGAAAAGCTTGATTGAAAGCTGGAATATGATAATAGTAAAACGGAAGTTCAGGAGCTGCCGAGGCGATGGCTTCACAATACTGTACGAGCTGCTCGATACTTGCCATTTTTGGGAAAGGAGTAGCCATTGCCCCAATTCCCCATGCGCCTATTTGCTGCGCATGAGCGGCTAACTTTTGGGCGCTTGCCACACAAGGAGAACCCACGTGTACAATTACCTTAAAGCCTTCGGGCACAGCAGCCATCCAAGCCTCAGCGATCTGCATACGTTCCTCATCTGTAAGCATATATCCTTCTCCTGAAGAACCATTGATAAAAACACCTTTCAATCCATTGCGCGCCAACAATTGGGCATAAGCAGGAATCGGTTGGAGGTTGAGACTCCCATCGGCATGGAAGGGCGTAAAGGGGGCATCTATGAGGCCTATAATCTTTTCCATTGTAGATATTTTTGTAAGTTTAGATTTGCAATTTTGAGGGCAAAGTTAGTCCTTTCTTTTTAGACTTCCTCATTTTTGTTCGTTCATTTCCCTACCTTTATAGTATTTTGGGCTTCCATTTCTGGAGAGTCTCACCTTCTCTGACAAAAGAGAAGGTCGCCTCTTCGCAAAAACAAAACATAAAGACGCAAGCTTGGAGGCTTGCACGGCATCATTTGAAAAATTGCGATGTCCCAGCCTTGTCGCTTCGTTCTTTTTGTTTATTTTTGTACCTAAGTATTTGTTGCGGTAAAAGGAATGCTTGATCCTTCACCGCCACAACATTCATAAATCTCTTTCACTTCATGAAAAAACTACTTCTTTCCCTTCTTTTTCTTGTAGTGGGTAGCATGGCGATACAAGCCGAAGTAAACCCTAAGCCTTTCGTCATTCCCGAGCTGACTTCTTGGACTGGCGGAGAAGGACGATGTACTCCCAGTGGGCGCATCCTCGTGCGTGACAAAGCCCTTCTTTCGGTAGCCCAAGCTTTGAGCAAGGACTATTACACCATGTTCCGACAACCTTTGCACATAGCGAAAGGAACGGCACAGAAGGGCGACATCGTACTCGGCCTATCGCAAGGAAAAGAAGCCAAGCAACTGGGCAAAGAAGGCTACACGCTTCAAATAGAACAGCACATTCAACTCAACGCATCCACTCCACAGGGTGCTTATTGGGGAACTCGAACCTTGCTACAGCTGAGCGAACAAAGCCAATCGCGTGCACTCCCCTGCGGTACGAGCACCGATATCCCTCAATACGCATTGCGTGGATTCATGATTGATTGTGGTCGCAAATACATCCCAATGAGCTACTTGCGTCAGCTCGTTCGCGTTATGGCTTACTACAAAATGAACACCTTGCAAGTGCACCTGAACGACAATGGTTTTAAGCAGTATTTTGGCAACGATTGGGCAAAAACGCAAGCTGCATTCCGCTTGGAAAGTCATCTTTTTCCTGGACTCACTGCACGCGACGGCAGCTACCCCCAACGAGAATTTATTGATTTCCAAAAGGAAGCCATGGCTCAGCATGTCGAGATTATTCCCGAAATTGATGTGCCAGCTCACTCTTTGGCTTTCTCTCACTTCCGCGCTTCGCTCGGTTCGAAAGAGTACGGGGCAGACCATCTGGATTTGAACAATCCTGCTGTGATCCCTTTCCTCGATAGCCTCTTCACAGAGTATTGCGGTGGAAAGAATCCCGTATTTGTGGGCAAGCATGTGCATATCGGTACCGACGAATATAGCAATAAAGACAAGGCTATCGTCGAAAAATTTCGTTCGCTCACAGACCACCTCATTCGCCACGTCGAAAAGCACGGTAAACAAGCCGTTGTGTGGGGTGCACTGACACACGCAAAAGGAGAAACACCCGTAAAAAGCGACAACGTACTCATGCAAATTTGGTACAATGGGTATGCCGAGCCTCTCGAAATGAAAAAGCAAGGCTATCAGCTCATTTCCATACCCGACGGCTATACCTACATTGTTCCTGCTGCGGGCTATTACTACGACTATCTCAACTGCCCTTGGCTGTATGAGACATGGACTCCCGCCCAAGTGGGCAAAGTAAAATTTGAAGAGGGAGATCCATCTCTATTGGGAGGAATGTTTGCCGTGTGGAACGATCACGTAGGCAATGGTATTACCGTGCGCGACATCCATCACCGTGTGATGCCTGCCTTGCAGACTATTGCGGCTAAAACCTGGACTGCCTCAAAGGTTACCCTCCCTTATAGTGAATTTGAACATCGTGCTCGCTTCCTCAGCGAAGCTCCTGGCGTAGATTACTTGGCTCGTCCTTTGGGCCGTGGCACTCGCACCACAGCAAGCTACCCCACCTCAACTCTCCTCCCCAACACTTCTCTCGACTGGCTGGGCAAAGCGATAGGTTATGACTACTCCATTTCTTTCGACCTTGAAGTCAGCGAGGTCAATAAAGGCGATATTTTGTTTGAGAACGACGAAGCCAAAGTTTATCTTGCTTCGCCCGAGGGAGGTCGTTTGGCTTTTGAACGCGAAGGCTACCTCAACGAGTTTGACTACATCGTCCCTAAAGGCCGAAAAGTACGCTTAACGCTACAAGGTACAAACAAAGAAACGCGTCTACTCGTCAATGGAGAGTTCCGACAAGCTCTTTATGCCCTTACTATTGGGGGGGTCGATACCAAAGCAGGAGCAGCAGGTGCAACAGCCGACCCCTATAGTGCTGCTAAGATGTACTACCAACGCACGTTGGTATTTCCTCTCGAACGCACGGGAAACTTTAAGGGGAAAATCACTCACCTCAAAGTTAGCAACCATCTCTAAGCCATTTCTATAAAACAGGGATATTGGGGTGCGATAGAACCACTATGCACTCCGATGTCCCTTTTTGTTTTCTCTGTTCCTTTCTTACTATGAAACACACACTTATTTCTCTTCTCCTCGCCTGCTTTTCTCTTGGAGCGTTGGCGGGTGACCACACTCGTTGGGTCAATCCTTTTATTGGTACAGCCGCGACCGGGCACACCTTCCCTGGAGCAACTGTTCCGTTTGGGCTGGTTCAGCCCAGCCCTGTTACGGGAGCCGTAGGCTGGCAGTATTGTTCAGAATACATCCATAGCGACCAACGTATTTGGGGATTTACGCAAACGCACCTCAACGGAACGGGTTGTACCGATTTGGGGGATATTCTCCTTATGCCTACTTTTCCCCAACAACATCAATCTGCCGATACCACAGGAGTTGCTCAACGCAATGAAAAACTCAATTTATACGGCTCGCGCAAAGCTCAAGAACAAGCCCACCCAGGGTACTACGCTGTAGCCCTCCCCGATGCCCACACCCAAGTAGAAATTACCGCTACCCCTCGCGTAGCCTACTACCGCCTACAATACGATGCTTCGCAAGTAGCAACTCCACAGCTTTACATCGACCTGCAACACGGCCCCGCTTGGCGCTGGGAGCAATACCACAGCCACGTCAAGGATTGCGAATGGAGCTGGCTCGATACACAAACGCTCTGTGGGAAAATACGCAGTCACGTTTGGGCTGAACAGAATCTTTGCTTTGTGATGCACTTCTCGCAACCCGTGCTGCGCTTGGACGTACTCTCTCCTCGTGCAAACAACAAAGGAGCACGTATGCTGGCTACTTTTTCTAAGCCCGAATTGGAGGTAAAAGTCGCCTTGTCCAGCACCAGTGTAGCAGCCGCTTTCAAAAACTTGCGTGCAGAGCTTCCCGAATGGGGGTTCGAAGAGACAAAGCAAAAGGCCGACCAGCAATGGGAGCAGTATCTGTCGCGAATTCAAGTGGAAGGAAGCAACGAAGAGAAAACCAATTTCTACACCGCCTTTTATCATACGCTCATCCAGCCCAACAATATTGCCGATGTCGACGGTAGCTATCTTGACACGAAAGGACAAACATGCCAAGCCATTGGAGGTAATGCCATGTATTCCACGTTTTCGCTTTGGGACACCTATCGAGCTGCCCACCCTTTCTACACGCTCTTCGTTCCCGAACGTGTAGATGGTTTTGTCAATTCACTCATTGCGCAAGGTGAGAGCCAAGGTTATCTCCCCATTTGGGCTTTATGGGGGCAAGAAACGCAAACAATGATAGGCAATCATGCCGTGAGTGTCATTGCCGAAGCCTATGCCAAGGGCTTCCGTGGTTTTGATGCCGAGCGTGCTTATGCTATCGTACGCGAAACCCTCACAAAAAACCACGGCGAAAAAACGAATTGGGACATCTACAACCAATACGGCTGCTATCCTTACGATCTCGTCAAACTCGAGAATGTATCGCAAACTCTTGAGATGTGCTACGACGACTATGCTGCCGCCGACTTTGCACGTCGTTTGGGAAAGAAAAAAGATGCCCGATTCTTTGCCCAGCGCTCCGACAACTTCAAGCACCTCTTCGATGTGCAAACTGGATTTATGCGTCCCAAAGATAGCCAAGGGAAATGGCGAACTCCTTTCCGGCCTGATGCTGTGGGACATGCGGAAAGCGGTACAGGCGACTATACCGAGGGAAATGCCTGGCAATACACTTGGCACGTACAACACGATGTACCGGCTCTCATTCGTCTTATGGGAGGAAAGGAACGTTTTCTCACGAAACTCGACAGTTTGTTTATCGTTCCCTTGAAGGATAATTTTCTACCCGACGTGACAGGACTCATTGGGCAGTATGCACATGGCAACGAGCCCTCTCACCACGTGGCCTACCTCTATGCCTTGGCTGGCCGTCCTGAACGTACACAAGAACTCGTGCGTCAAATCTGTGAAACACAGTACCTCCCGAAACCCGATGGGCTTTGTGGCAACGACGATTGCGGACAGATGTCTGCTTGGTACATGTTTTCGGCCATGGGTTTCTATCCTGTAGACCCCGTGAGTGGTCGATATGTGTTTGGGGCTCCTCAAATTCCCTATTTCCGTCTTTCGCTTCCCAATCAGAAAGTATTGGAAATTGAAGCTCGCCATCTCTCACGCAAGAATCTTTACGTGAAGCGCATCACTCTCAACGGACGTCCTTATACACGCCCCTACATAGACCACGCCACCCTACTGAAGGGAGGAAAACTCGTCTATGAAATGGGCGAAAAATAGCTATTATTTTCGTACGCTCACACCGTTTGGGCAAGGAGAAGCAGCGCAGCTTTTCCTTGCCCAACTCCTTGAAAAATCGTACCTTTGCGCTCAGATTCAGAAATATAACTATAACCAACGAATGATTACGCTCTCCAACATCGCCGTACAATTCGGTAAACGCGTCCTTTATCAGGATGTGAATATGAAATTTACCAATGGCAATATCTATGGTATCATCGGTGCCAATGGCGCTGGTAAATCTACTCTTCTCAAAGCCATCAGCGGCGAACTCGAACCAACCAAAGGTAAAGTAGAATTGGGACCAGGAGAGCGTCTTTCGGTGCTGTCGCAGGACCACTTTAAGTTCGACGACCAAACCGTGCTCGACACCGTCCTACAAGGGCACACCGTCATGTGGAGTGTGATGCAGGAGCGCAACACTCTCTATGCCAAAGAAGACTTCACCGACGAAGACGGCATACGCGTGGCCGAGCTGGAAGATAAGTTTGCCACCATCGGCGGCTACACAGCCGAAAATGATGCAGCTACCCTCCTCTCCGGATTGGGTATCAAGGAAAATCTTCACGGCAAACTCATGGGCGACCTCTCTG
Source organism: Bacteroidales bacterium (assembly GCA_030532685.1). Classification (GTDB taxonomy): domain Bacteria; phylum Bacteroidota; class Bacteroidia; order Bacteroidales; family Bacteroidaceae; genus Alloprevotella. The sequence goes on from JAUNKN010000006.1 coordinate 66,176, forward strand.
GTAAACAAAAGGTACGTGTCATGCTGGCACAAGCTCTCTTTGGCGAACCCGACAATTTGCTCCTCGACGAACCCACGAACGACCTTGACCTCGAAACCGTAGAATGGCTCGAAGAGTATTTGGGCAACTTCGAGCACACCGTGCTTGTGGTGAGCCACGACCGTCACTTCTTGGACCAAGTGTGCACCCATACGGTAGACATCGATTTTGGAAAGGTAACAATGTTCTCAGGTAACTATTCTTTCTGGTACGAGAGCTCACAGCTCGCACTGCGTCAAGCTCAGAACCAACGCCAAAAGGCGGAGGAAAAGAAAAAGGAGCTGGAAGAGTTCATTCGCCGCTTCTCGGCCAATGTGGCTAAGAGTCGCCAAACAACTTCTCGCAAGAAGATGCTCGAGAAGCTCAATGTCGAGGAAATCAAACCCTCCACGCGCCGTTACCCTGGCATCATTTTCCAAATGGAGCGCGAGCCAGGCAATCAAATCCTCGAGGTGCAAGACCTCAAGGCTGTGGCCGACGACGGTACAGTGCTCTTCGACAACATTTCTTTCCAAATTGAGAAGGAGCAAAAGGTCGTATTCATTAGCCACGACCCTCGCGCCATGACCGCTCTTTTCGAAATCATCAACGGACACCAAGAGCCTGCGGCGGGTAGCTATTCTTGGGGAGTCACCATCACTACGGCCTATTTGCCTTTGGACAATACCGAGTTTTTCGATACCGACCTCAATATGCTCGACTGGCTCTCGCAATATGGCGAAGGCAATGAAGTGTACTTTAAGGCATTCCTCGGTCGCATGCTCTTCAAGGACGAGGAAATCATGAAGAAGGTAAGTGTACTCTCGGGAGGCGAAAAGATGCGCTGTATGATAGCCCGTATGCAACTTCGCAATGCCAACTGCTTGATTCTCGACACGCCCACCAACCACTTGGACATGGAATCTATTCAGGCCTTCAACAACAACCTGAAGGGCTTCCGCGGTAACATTCTCTTCTCTTCGCACGACCACGAGTTCATCAATACCGTGGCCAATCGTGTCATCGAACTCACTCCCAACGGAATGATCGATAAACTCATGGACTACGAAGAGTACATCCACGACGAGCGCATTCGCGAACAACGCAAAGCTCTCTATGGCGAAATCGAATAAGACAACAAGATAGGCTCACTCCTCTTTTTCCTCTACTTAGCAGGCAAGATATTCACCATTCAATCAGCCCACAAGTAAGTCCTCGAGGTTGGTGCTTCCTGCACAAGCCTACCCATCTTTCTACAAACTCTCCAACGCTCCGAGCTATTCAATTTTAGCTCGGAGCGCGGATTTTCTACGTGGGAAGGAAAAAATCCTACGTGGGAAGAAGAAAATCCTGCGTCCCACGTAGGATTTTCTAAGTGGGAAGCTCAAAAAACAAGTGTAGGGAGCACTCCAATTATCTACGTATCGTGCTTTTCCTCGCCCACACTCTCCTCTCCTTCACAACTATCATCTACACCTTAATCTGCTTCCCAGCTCCTCGCGGCACGGATATTGCAACATATAGCGCAAAACAATAAGAACAAATATCATGGAAGAAAAAGACATCATCACCCCCGATACCGAACAGCAAGACATTCAACAAGAAACGGCAACCTCTGCCAATGCAGAAACAACTCCCCCAAGCGACGAGAACAGCACAGCACAAAATGAAGAAGCACCTGCCGAACTGACAGATGCCGACAAATTGGCACTCGCTGAGGCCGAAATCGCTCAACTCAAAGACCAAGTGTTGCGACAAGCTGCAGAATTTGAAAACATGCGCAAACGCAACATCCAAACACAGGCCGATCTCATTTTGAATGGTGGAAAAAAAGTGCTCGAAAGCCTTCTGCCTGTGCTGGACGATATGGAGCGTGCTGCTGAACACATGGCTAAGAGTACCGATGTAGACGCACTGCGTGAGGGATTGGAATTGGTGCAGCAGAAGCTCATGCGCACACTCGAGCAGCAAGGTCTGAAACGTATGGACACGACCGATGTGCTCTTCGACACCGATTTCCACGAAGCTATTGCTCTGCTCCCCACCGACGATGAGGATAAGAAGGGAAAGGTTATCGACTGCGTGCAAACGGGCTATCTGCTCAACGACAAAGTTGTGCGCCATGCAAAAGTAGCCGTGGGGCAATAAGTCTTTATCAACCATTTACGAACTAAGACATCTACAACATGGCAGATCTCGATTACTACGAAATACTCGGTGTTGACAAAAGCGCGAGCGATGCCGAAATTAAAAAGGCCTACCGTAAGGTAGCCATGCAATATCACCCCGACAAAAATCCAGGCAACGCCGAAGCCGAAGAAAAATTTAAGCAAGCGGCCGAAGCCTACGACGTACTACGCGATCCAGAAAAACGCCAACGCTACGATCAGTTTGGTAAGGCAGCTTTCCAAGGAGGAGCTGGTGGGGCTGGAGGTTATCACCACTTTACCGATATCAACGACATCTTCTCGGCCTTTGGCGACATTTTCGGAGGCGGATTTGGAGGATTCGGTGGTTTTGGTGGAGGAGCCCGTAGCGCAGGCCCTCAACAGTACCAAGGTGGCGATTTACGCTTGAAAACACGTCTTACTCTCGAAGAAATCAGTACAGGCGTAAACAAGAAATTCAAGGTAAAAAAGCAAGTAGCTTGTGAAGAATGCAAAGGCACAGGAGCCGAAGCAGGACACACGCCCGAAACCTGCTCCGAATGTGGTGGACAAGGATACGTCGTGCGACAGGTGCGCAGCATCTTTGGCATGATGCAGCAACAAGCTGCCTGTCCCAGCTGCCACGGCGAGGGCAAAGTGGTCAAACACAAGTGTAAGAAATGCCACGGAGATGGTATCGTACCTGGCGAAGAAATCATCGAAATCAACATTCCCGAAGGAGTGTCGGAAGGAATGGTGGTCAATGCTCCTGGAAAAGGACACGCAGGCAAGCACAATGGAGTACCAGGCGATATTCAAGTGCTCATAGAGGAGATACCTCACGAGCACTTCATCCGCGACGACAACGACCTCATCTACAATCTTTTGCTCACTGTTCCTCAGGCCACCTTGGGCGATGTAATAGAAGTGCCAACGCTCGAAGGACGAGCCCGTGTCACCATCAAGCCAGGTACACAGCCTGGCACTCGTATGCGTCTGCGTAGCAAAGGGCTTCCTCCCGTACCGGGATATGGATATGGACGTGGCGACATCGTCATAAACATCAGCGTTTATATCCCTGAGGAATTGAACAAAGAGGAACGTAAAGCTATGGAAACACTTTCTCAAGGCGACAACGTGCAAGCCTCTCCCAGCATCAAAAAGAAAATTTTCGATTCCTTCCGTGCCTACTTCTAAGCGCCTCCTGCCGTGACGTACCTAGAAACTTTAGATTATCTCTTCAACGCAGCCCCGATGTTTCAACACGTCGGGGCCAGCGCATATAAGGAGGGGCTGAGCAATACTCATTTGCTCGACGCGCATTTTGGACATCCCCACCGTAACTATCGCACCATCCATGTAGGAGGCACCAATGGTAAAGGCTCAACCTCGCATAGTTTAGCGGCTGTATTACAGGCCGCAGGCTATCGAGTAGGTCTCTACACTTCTCCTCACTTGGTGGATTTCCGAGAACGCATCCGAGTGAATGGAGCGCCCATCTCTCAACAACGTGTCATAGACTTTGTGGAGCAAGAGCGGCATTTTTTCGAGCCACTCTCTCCTTCTTTTTTCGAGTTGACCACAGCTTTGGCCTTTCTCTACTTTGCCGAAGAAAAGGTCGATGTAGCCATCGTCGAAGTGGGCCTTGGAGGACGCTTAGATTGCACCAATATCATTCAGCCCATTTTGAGTATTATCACCAATATATCGTTGGATCATACTCAGTTTTTAGGCACAACCTTGGCAGAGATTGCAAGGGAGAAAGCGGGAATCATCAAATCTGAAATTCCCGTGGTCATAGGAGCCATGCACGAAGAAACACGTCCTATATTTGAGGCCGTTGCAACAGAGCGTTCTGCTCCACTCTACTTCAGCGAAAGATTTGAACTTTGTTCAAGACCTGAAGGAGGATTCACGATACATAGCTCTCTATACGGAAAACTATATTTTGAACTTAGCGGTCGTTATCAACAGGAAAATATCTGTACGATACTCACAGCTATAGAGAAGCTCACAGATTTCGATATCCGTCCAGAACATGTACGCGAGGGGCTTGCCAATGTGTGTAAGAAGACGGGATTACAAGGACGTTGGCAAATTCTGAGAGAAAATCCCTTGGTGGTGTGCGACACGGGACATAATCTCGCCGCATGGCAAGACTTAGCTCCTCAGTTGGAACAACTAAATTGCCAACAATTGCACCTTATATTTGGTGCGAGTGCCGACAAAGATGTGCGACACATTCTACAACTATTGCCTCAAAAGGCGAAACTCTACTTTACTCAGGCCAGTGTGCAACGGGCTCTCCCCTTAACACAGCTCATGGAACAAGCCGAGAGTTTAGGCTTGAAAGCACAGCCCTATCCCACGGTAAAAGAAGCTTACGCAGCAGCTCGTTCCGCAGCTCATCAGGACGATGCCCTATTTATAGGAGGAAGCTCCTTCATTGTAGCCGACTTTTTGGCACAAGCTCCAACGCACTAAGCTTTTCCAGCATCTATAAAACAGAAAGAAGCAGAACTTTACAGTTCTGCTTCTTTTAGTCTTTCTGCATTTTCTGCCACAATCAAGTGATCAATGCAATCCTGAATATCTCCATCGACAAAGGCCGATAGATTGTAAATCGTATAATTGATACGATGGTCGGTGATACGTCCCTGAGGATAGTTGTACGTACGTATCTTGGCAGAGCGGTCGCCCGTAGAAACGAGAGTTTTGCGACGAGAAGCAATATCATCGACATATTTTTGATGCTCCTTATCATAAATGAAAGTGCGCAAGCGAGCCAACGCGCGCTCCTTATTCTTGGGTTGGTCGCGAGTTTCGGTACATTCGATGAGAATTTCCTCAACTACCCCCGTATTCGGATTTTTCCAATTGTAGCGCAAACGGACTCCAGATTCTACCTTGTTGACGTTCTGACCACCTGCACCCGATGAGCGAAAAGTATCCCATTTAATTTCACCTTCGTTGATAACCACATCAAATGCTTCGGCTTCGGGCAATACCGCGACCGTAGCCGCCGAGGTATGCACACGGCCTTGCGTCTCGGTAGCCGGAACACGCTGCACACGATGCACTCCACTCTCGTATTTTAATGTGCCATATACATCGGCCCCTGTCACAGAACAAACGATTTCCTTAAATCCGCCAGCAGCTCCTTCCGAAGCATTGGAAACTTCCAATTTCCAACCCTTACTCTCACAATACTTAGAGTACATGCGAAAAAGATCGCCGGCGAAGATTGCGGCTTCATCACCGCCCGTTCCTCCACGAATTTCAAGAATTGCATTCTTAGCATCTTCTGGATCTTTGGGAACAAGAAGCAACTTTATTTCATCTTCTAAACTTGGCAAACGTTGTTCGCAAGCGGCTACTTCCTCGCGCGCCATTTCTTTCATTTCGGCATCGTCCTCATTGATAAGAATATTCTTGCTCTCTTCGAGATTCCCCAAAAGGTTTGCATATTCTTGACGTGCGGCCATCAAATCTTCGAGTTCCTTATATTCTTTGGTCAAGCGGACATAACGTTGCTGGTCGGCAATGACATTAGGGTCAGTAATAAGCGTAGAGACTTCTTCGAAACGAGCCACAAGGCCTTCTAACTTTTCAAGAAGTGGTGTTGTTGCTGGCATATTTTAGTTTTTGGTTTCGTCTATATATTGTTGTAATGTTCGGCCTTCGGAATCTTTCCAAGAACTCAAGCCACTCTTAGATGCTCCAGTACAACAGCTAGAAGCTGTACTGGAACTACTAAAAGTGAAGTCCTCACAGAGAATAAGTTTCCCTTCTTTATTCTGACTACAATGCTGTAGTAGTTGAGCCCTTTGTTTATGATGGTGAAAACTCTGTTGCACCTCTCCAACGATCTCTGAATCTTTCAATACGATGAAACGATTGGTACCATCATTGATGTAATAGCCTTTCGCTACATGCCCTTTACAATGTAACGTGAAAAGAGGAGAAAGTAGAAGAGGAGCTTCTACGGGTGCGGAAGATGAAAAGGCTGCTGGAGAAACTTCTGACTCATCTATTACGTAAGGCGGTGGGAGAAGTTCCTTGGACTTTTCAAAGACTAAGCAACGCTCATACTTGAGAAAATATTTGATTTCCCTCAGAGCCTCGTTCATTTGTGAATGTTCATGAGGGGGAAGTGTTGGAGTACCTGGTGTTTGTTTATTTTCCGAGCAATCATAACGTGCAGCCTCTTGTGCTTCAAGAATGGCACGATATTCCAAATATTCAACACTGGCTGTATGGTAGCGCCCCGAATCAGAGACAAAAACATAGGCACGAGTCCACCAGTCTTTCTTACTCAAATGGTCTTTTACCCTATTGCAGAAGGCCTTGGCTTGTCCAATATAAGCTTTCTCATTTTCATCTGCGAGAATGTACAAACAGGGCTTTTTGAACTCTTCGATATTCGAGAGGTTATTGCTGTTGCAGTATTCTCTCGAAACTTTCATCATTATACAATCAGCACTCCCCCACACTTTTTGCAAGTGCAGGGGATTGTGATCATAAAGTATGACGGTGAAAGAACGATAAGACTCAATCATTAAAGTATTCCATTAGTAATGAAACTCACCAAACTCACTCTTGATAGTGAGGCTGCGGTCTCCTTCCTCTACACGGCCTACAACCTGTGCATCAATATTGAACGAACGAGAAATATCAATAACCTTTTGAGCGTGTTCTGCAGGAAGATAAACTTCAAGACGGTGTCCCATATTAAACACCTTATACATTTCGCTCCAATCTGTACCACTCTCCTCTGCGATAGCACGAAAAAGCGGAGGTACGGGGAACATATTGTCCTTAATAACTCGACAATTTTCCGATACGAAGTGCAAGACCTTGGTTTGGGCGCCTCCCGTGCAATGAACCATCCCATGGATATGAGGACGCAATTCGTCAAGCAGACGCTTCACCACAGGAGCATAAGTGCGTGTTGGAGAAAGCACCAATCGTCCTGCATCAATAGGCGCTCCTTCGACTGAATCAGTCAGTTTATAAGAACCACTATATACTAATTCGTTGGGGACAGCATGGTCAAAACTTTCGGGATATTTCTCAGCAAGATATTTAGAAAATACATCGTGACGCGCAGAAGTAAGTCCATTACTTCCCATTCCTCCATTGTAACTCTGTTCGTAGGTGGCTTGTCCCGAAGAAGAAAGTCCCACAATGACATCGCCAGGACGAATATTGGCGTTATCAATTACATCGCTACGTTTCATACGGCAAGTCACAGTGCTGTCTACAATAATCGTACGTACAAGATCGCCCACATCTGCCGTTTCCCCACCTGTAGCATAGATGCCAACTCCCATGTCACGAAGCTGTTGGAGAAGTTCGTCCGTACCATTGATAATGGCAGAAATTACTTCGCCCGGAATAAGCATTTTATTGCGTCCTATCGTAGAAGAAACTAGAATATTATCCACGGCACCTACACAAAGTAGATCGTCCGTATTCATGATAAGAGCATCTTGTGCAATCCCTTTCCAAACCGATAAATCACCAGTTTCCTTCCAATACATATAGGCCAAGCTAGACTTTGTGCCAGCTCCGTCAGCATGCATAATATTACAATAGTCGGGATCGCCGCCTAAAATGTCCGGAATAATCTTACAAAAGGCTTGTGGAAAAAGTCCCTTATCAATGTTTTTGATAGCGGCATGCACATCCTCTTTCATTGCGCTCACCCCGCGCATCATGTATCGTTGGTTCTTATCCATCGTCTCGTTATAAGCTTTATTTTAGAAATTTACGGTAGGTGCATTTTGAGCTTGAGGAGTAGCCTCAAATCCTTGTTTCTTTTCAAATCCAAAGAAATTTGCAAAGATATTCATCGGGAAGGAACGTACCTGCACATTGTAGCTTTGTACAGCAGCATTGTAAAGCTTACGGCTCTCATTGATGCGATTTTCCGTTCCTTCTAACTGCGCTTGTAATTCTGAAAAATTATTGTTCGCTTTCAAATCAGGATAATTCTCAGTCACAGCTAAGAGTTTCCCCAAGGCTTGTGAAAGTTCTCCCTGCGCCTGCTGAAATTCTGCAATTTGCTGAGGCGAAGATTTCGAAGGATCTATAGTCATTTGCGTTGCACGAGCACGAGCATTTACAACTCCCTGTAGCGTTTCACTCTCATGCTTGGCATATCCCTTTACCGTATTCACAAGATTGGGAATAAGATCAGCTCGACGCTGATAAGCGCTTTGCAAATCAGCCCAAGAATTATTCAATACCTCCTCACTATTCACGAGGGTATTGTACTTAGAACTAACACAGCCACCTAAAGCAAGAATACCTGCTATCACAACGATGAGTCCAATAAGAGTCTTAGAAAATTTCATAATCCGATATAGTCAATTAAGTTGATATACTTCATTAAAAAGGATATGCTTGTAATAGAGTGAAGTCTAAAACGCTTATCCTGCTTAGAAACGCCCACCAGAGCCTCCACCGCCAAAAGAACCTCCTCCAAAACTACCTCCCGAAAATCCACGATTTCCCGAAGAGTAACCTCCCCAACCTGTACGTCCATGACCTCCAAAGAGAGCGCCAAGAAGGATAGCAGGGAAAATCGCATCAGTTTCCTTATCAGGATATTCCGTGCGATCACGATCTTGGTAGTCACAACTTCGACAACGATAATTTATTATTTTGACAATATATCGCTGTCCTCGATTCCGATAAACACGTCCCAAACGTTCATCGACATAATAGAGTTGTTTCTTACCACAGCGAGGACAGGTACGAGGTTTCTTCTTAATCCTATTACCATAATAGACAACCCCCACAAAGAGAAGCAAGATGGTAGCAAAGGCCACAATCGGAAGCCAAAGTGCTTTACCTCCCCCCTCTGTTAGCGTTGATTGTGGGAGCATCTTGTCACGGCGACAAATATGATCAATAGCTTTAATTGCTTCAAGCATCGCCCCATCCCAATCTTGTATTTTGAGACGAGGCAAGAATATGTTGTCTTCTATTCGTTGCACCAAAGCATCGGGAAGTGTGACTTCTAATCCATTTCCAGTAAGAAAGTGATATCGTCTATCATCTTTAGCCAATACAATTATCAACCCCGTTCGAGTCTTTTTATTCCCCACTCCATACTTGCGCCCAAGAGCCATACCAAATTCATATGGATCTGCTCCCGGTACATTCTTTACCGCAACAACCAACGATTGTATACCTTTGTCACGCTCCAAAGCCGCGAGTACGCGGTTAATAGAATCGGTAGTTGATTGTTGCAAAATATGATCAGGATTACTCACATACTGTGTGCGATCCTGTAAGTAGGGAATAGGAAGAGTCTCGACAGTCCAAGTGTGTGCCCAGGCAAGTTGAATGGTACAAAACCCTAAAAGCAAAACAAAGGCAAGCCATCGGGAAAAAGGGAAATGGGTAACCATAAATAAATTGTATAGTCACAGAATGATAAGCAAAGATACACAGAGTTTACTGATGTACAAAAAAAATATACAGAAACATCGTAGAGTTATAAGGGAAAGGTGGATATATGTTTAGCTTCTCCATCTCTTTTTCTTCCTTTCTTTCTTCCTCC
>JAUNKN010000034.1 GCA_030532685.1 Bacteroidales bacterium
AGCCTTTGAAAGTAGCTCTGCCTGTTTTGATAGCAAGGTAAAGCCCCTTGAAGGGATAGACGACATGATTACTAGATAGGTAGCGATAAGGTATTGCATTAGACTCTCGCCAGCGAGCGAGAGAGGCTTTGGAAATACATAGGAGGCGAAGAACATCAGAGCTGTTTAGCTCTATCTTATCTTCTAGGACGGAATAACCTCGCTTGAGTTCCAAGATAAATCCCGCCACTTGTTTGAACTCTTCTCGTAAGGCTCTTACTTCGTCTAAGAAGGAGGGATGATTATGCTTATCCATTGCCTTGAAGTACTTTGTTAAGCAAATCGTGTACAGATTGAAGCAATGGCTTTAGTGTATCATCGTGCTTCAAAACCTGAGTAACAAACCATTCAAGTTTTAAGAGCATCGTGTCCTTATCCCTCAGATAGAGTTTGCGTACAATCTGGATCAACTCCTCTTGTGTTATGGTGTAAAACCAATCACCTATTTTCTTTCCTGGGCTTGTTTCAGATTCAACAATTCCCTTAGGAACGGATAGTAGAATAAGATCTCTATCATAAGCATTCATGCATCTCATATAAGAAGATAGCCGCATATCCCTCCGCATCTTACAGACTTTAATGAAGTTTGAGTACTCCATCTAAGCTTTGATAACGAGTTCCTTGGGGTTGGGGTGATCGTCAAGTAACGTTTTTAGGGTTGGACATACGATGAATAGCTTTGAATCACAACCCTCGATACCGTGTCTGATTCTTTTCATGAGCAGTTCTTTTCTATATTTTTCTGCAAAGTTCCACACAGAACCCCTCTAAATCAGAATTTTTCAATACCATTATGTGGTAAGAAAATACTCTCGTTCATCACTAATACTCCACTTTAGGCATAAGGACTCAGTGCACGGTGCAAGTCCCTTTATATATAAGGGCTTGCACCGTGCACTGAACTCTGTAGCCAAAAGGCTTGTAAAATCTTTTATATCAAAAACTTTGTGAGTTGTTTGTTTTTTGAGTACCTTTGAACCCAAGAAATACAAGCGAGTGTTTCTAACAGCAGTATCTATGAGTACTCTCTCAATACTCTCTTGTGGCTACAATTTGGCTACAATAAAAAAGAAAAAAGACATAAAAGTCTACGATACAAGGAGTTGTGGGGTATTGTTCGCAAACCTCTCTTTCCGCTCCGCAAGGGAGCCACGCTCTTTGAAACGAGAGCCCATCGGAAACCCTCTTTTGAAACAAAGAAACGTCGCGAAACCATGGTTTCGCGACGTTTCTTTGTTTCTGGCATATTGCCCGACAAGACCAAACGAAGCACCACTCTCCCGGGGTGAGGGAGAGCGGTGCTTTCGTCAAAACGCAAAGCAATAAAATCTACAAGCCTACTTGAAGGGAGATAGAGCAGCTGGCAAGAACTGTTAGCGAAGCAGAACTTTGCGCGTGAAGTGGCTACCAGCCGTTTGGAAACTCATCAAATAGGTTCCGGGAGCCAAGCGTGAGAAAGGCACAACAAGTTCGTCGCCTTGCTGCAGAGCTTCGGAATGGTGGGTAAAAAGAACTTGTCCTGCGGTGTCAAAAAGCCGAACGGTGAGCTTGCGCTCGGCATTGTTGAGAAGGATGCGCCAATGTTCGGACGACTTCTGAATGCTCACTGGCTGCGAAGAGTTGGGAAGGTGCTCAATGCCGTTGAGCTTGGCCAAGGCCAAGGCTTCCTTGAGACCTGCATAGGCATCGATTTTGCCATAGCCGCGCTCTTCATTCCACTCCTCCTGTCCCATTTGTGCCCCACGACGAGAGGTTTTCTTCAAGATGTGCATCACGTCCTGATAGTCGAGTTGAGGATTGGCTTGTAGCCACAGGCAGAGCACCCCTGCCACAAAAGGCGAAGCCATGGAAGTGCCCAAGGAGGTGCCGTAGTAGAACTTTTGTCCCGAGGGGGGAGCATAGGCGGCTACAATGTGCTTGTCGTTGGGGGTGAAGTGGTTGGCGTGCTTGTTGAGCGCGCTGACGATGAGCGCGCCGGGAGCCAGCACCGCGGGCTTGGGATAGTCGGGATTGACAAAGGGACCAATATTGGAGAAGCTACTGCGTGCTCCTATTGCGCCGATGCTCGAGTCGCGGAGGTAGGCTTTTTGCACGACGGAGTAGACACTAGTGGCGGTGTTGTAGGAGCCAACGGCTATGGCGGTAGGAATGGCAGCTGCTCCTTCGGCCACTTGGTAGCGATTGTCTGCTCGAAGCACGTGCTCGGTTTGCCCTGCAATGCTGATGGGCGAAAAAGTACCCTCGGGCACCCAAAGATGCACCAATTCGGGAGTGTTTACCCCCGAAGCCAATTCGATTTTCAAGCCCGATCGTACTTTCGTTTCGGGCGAGAGCTTTTTGAGTTTTTGCAGCTCTCCCGGAGGATTGAGGAAATAGTAGAGCGCGTGGCTCTTTCCATTGTCTGCATCGACCTCGAGAGTTTGGAAAAGATTTTTCTCCCAAAACTCTTTGGTTTGTAGCTCTATCTTCCCTTTGTAGTACAAGAAGGGAGTCACCTTGAGCCGTTGTCCTGCTTTCACGCTTTGTCCCCAGATATCGGCCACGGCGACCTCTTGTTTGCCATTGGGCAAGTCGCTTTCGGCACGATCGAGCAACAAGAATTTTGCTTCGCCTGGACGCAGTGTAACGGAGGCGTGCAATTTGTTCTCGCCGTCATTGCCCATCGCGGCTGCTATCAGTGCTCCTCGGCCCGTGAGCTGTGCCAGCACCTGATTGCTTTTGGTCAATCCATCGTGCGAGCCGATTTGCGAGCCAAAGCTCATATTGACCACCCAAGGCTTTCCCTCTGTTTGCGCCAAGTCTTTGAGATACTTGACATTCTCGATCACCTCGGTATCGTCGAGCTTGGAAGGAAACACCACGATGTCGGCCTCGGGCGCAACGCCATGCCAACCATTGCCCACCTTGCTGCCAGCAGCGATATTGGTGACGTGTGTGGCATGAAAACCATTTTTTTCGCCCACGAGAGGCACGCTTTTGCTGGGTGGTGTTTTGGCCATGCGATTCCACACAGCAAGAATGCGGGAGGTGACTCCATCGGGCTTCATAAACGCTGCATGGCGAAATTCAAAACCTTGGTCAATCACACCGAGGACGACGCCTTTTCCCGTGAAGGGAGTTTCCAGTTCGCTTCCCTTATGCACGGCATCGACTCTCGCATCGCGACGTGCTTCCTTGAGTAGCGGGCGGAAACGACGCGACAAACTGACACTTTTCACTCCTGGCAAAGCGGCCAGCGTGGGCAGGTAAGTGTGAGGGACACGTGCGGTGAGATAGCGCGGAGTGATGAGCGTGGCTTCGTGCCCAGCTTGGTGCAGAGCGAGCACCGTTTGCTGAGCATCGTCCGAGTGAATGGCCAAAGAAAGCGAGGAAAGCGCATACCGCTCGCCCATCAACGTCAAACTATCGTCGAGGGCTCCTGAGCGTAACATCGCTTGGCTTTGAGCTTCCTGCTGTAAAAGCCGCAAACGAGCCTCCAGCGGATTTCCTGCTTCGGGAGAAGCGCCCCAAAGAGAGGGGGCAAGGAGAAAGAAAGGGGCAAAAAGGAGCGTGCTGCGCATGGTGTGGAAAAAAGATTAGCGAAGAAGCGATTAGGGTTTGGCTCCCTTTTGTACGAGGGTGATGACATTGCTCACACCACCCGAAGAGAGCGTGAGTGTGGCTGTGCGAGGCGTCGTGGAGAGGTTGGGTGTGAGTCTTAGCTTCACTTCGTTATAGCCCTTCTTCCAGCCTTCGGCCATTTGAGGCACGAGACACCACTCAGCATTGCTCGTGAGGCTCACCGTTTTCAGGTCGAGCGTGTGAAGGCCAAAGCCTATGGTGGCTTCGGTCACCTTTGCTTCTACTTCGCCGGCAAAAGTAGGTATGTTAGCGTGGGGAGGCATAACAGGAGCAGGACGCTGAATATCAAGCCAAGCATACTGCGTCACGGGCATGCCCAAGGTGCCTAAATTGGCATGAAGGGGCGTGAGCGCCAGATAGCCTTTGCGGGTTTTTCCTGTCGTGTTGGCTGTCGTCGTGATGTCCACACGCTGTCCGCTCACGTAGCCTTTGGGCACTTTTTGCTCTTTGGGCGTGAGGCTAAACCATGCTTCGCCTTGCTCCACTCGGGCAGCAATGTGCCACGTTTCTGTGCTCACCACGCGCAGCGTATCGAAAGTTTGGTCGGCATAGAGCAAGCGGCCATTGGGACTGAGCGGAAAGAAAGAAATTTCGTGATGCTCGTTTTCGCTGCTGACATCGCAAGCTGCCATTCCAAAAGTGAGGAGTAGCAGCGAGAAGAAGGAAAATAGTTGTTTCATAATGTAGATTATAGGAAAGGGTTAGTACCAATTGACATTGGAGGAATAGGAGCTCCGCTTTTCGTATTTCAATGCGTCGGCGAGTTCGGCTGCACGCGCACGGAAAGAGAAGTTGAAAGAGCTGTAGGGCAGCAAAACCACATTGCACGACATCTCGAAGCAATGCAAGTCGCGCGACAGCGAAGCCGTGGTCATGGACATCCGATGATAGTTGAAGTCATAGCCTGAGGAGAAAGAGATGTTCCAACCCTTGGCCAACTGAATGTTGCCCGACATATTGAGCGAGTGGGTGAAAGCATAAGGATAGCGCATCGTGGCGCGATTGAATTTTTCCTTTTGCACATCTTCGCGCATCGAAATGCCGTAAGAAAAGGAGAGATTCCAAGGCATCGAGAAGGCCAAGTAGCCATCCTCGTCCACGTCGGCTTTGACTTTTTTCTCAGGCTCCACTTTCTTGTTCTTACGCAGCATGGGGTCGGTGTTGGCTTCCTCCTCGTCGTCCACAATTTCGTCTTCGGTTTCTGTTTTCTCTTTTCGGGAGGAGGCTGCGTCCTCGCGTTTGAAGAGCGTGTCCCAGCCGCGTCCCACGAGCAGTCCCAGGAGGGTGGCTATTTTCTTGTTGTTGAGCGTATAGGAGAGGTTTTGGCTCATGCCCTGGAAGCGCCCGAATCGCCCATAGCTCCACTCCGTGCGATCGCCCACAGCGATATTGCCCGCCTCGTCCACCTGGTAGGCATAGGTCGCAAACTGAGCGGCCATAGAGAAGGTATAGCTACGGGTCAGCTTTAAGCGCAAGCGCAGCGAAAGGTCGCTCCAAGGTCGCGTTTTGGCCGCCAAGTTGTAGGAAATTCCTCCCGAGAGCTCGTCGATAATCGAGATTTTGCGATAGCCTGTTGTGTCGCTGAGCGATTTGACTTTCATCTCCACATTGTTGGAGAAATTCAGGCCAATGCTTCCTTGTGTGGTGCCCGAGGGATAGCCATAGAGCGCACCTTGATAGGGCGAATAGGTCACGGTCGAAACCTTCCCCTCGCTGTCGGTCTTGACGTAATGCTGGGTGTAGCCGTAGCTCTCGGCGGTGAAATCGGGAGCATAGGAGAAACTAATCGAGGGCTTGAATACGTGTCGAATGGCATTGATCTTGTCGCCAAAGAGTTTGCGCCAAGGTTTGTAAAATCCATAGAGGGTGGTATTGGCCGAGACACTCGAAGTCCAGTCGTACAGGTTGTAAAATCCATAGGTCGTATCGGCTACTTCGACCTGTTTGTTGGCATCCCACGAACGCATGGTGCGGTTCATATAGGTGCGGCCCGAGAAAGAAATGGAGGGCGAGATGTTGATGTACTTGAAGAGCTGGAAAGTCGCATCAATGGGCAAACGATGCTGAATGCCATTGCGCCAATCGCGGAGCAAGTTGGACTTCAAGAGCAGGTGTTCCTTGGTGTTGATAGAGTTAGACATGGATGCCGTGTAGGACATCGAAATCTTCTCGTACCAACGTTCGCGGCCCACCACCTTTTTGCGGCGGAAGGGGTAAAAGCGCGAAACCGAGAGCGACAAGTCGGGCAGCGTCACGGCCAGCGAGGAGTCGCGCATGTTTTGTGTGATATTGGTCGACCCTGAGAGCGAAATGCCCAAAGAGGGGATGTTGTGTGTAAAACTCACCGAAGAGGCACGCGTCGATTGCGTATAGGCCAGGGGCGTATATTGCGACTGCAAGTTGCTACGCTCGTAGCCCTGCGAGGCAAAGTTCACGCGGGCCGAAAAGGAGGTATTGGGATTGGCCTTTGCATCGCTCGAGTGCGACCACTGCACTTTGAGGTTGGTCGTCTTGGAATAGTCGGGCAAGTTCTTCTCGCCCTCGACCGTCGTGAGGTACGACACGTACACATTGCCACGATATTTGTAGCGGCGAGCATAGTTCGACTCGGCCGAAATGCCCCACGAGCCTTTCGTATAGACTTCGCCCAAAAGTTTGAGGTCGATGCGGTCGCTCAGTGCGAAATAGTAGCCTCCATCGCGCAGATAGAAGCCTCGAGCAGTCTCATCGCCATAGGTGGGCATGATGAGCCCCGAAGAGTAGCTCCTGTTGAAGGGAAAGAACCCGTAGGGAATGGCCAGCGGCAAGGGAACATCGGCTACGACAAGGTAGGCTGGGCCAAAAAACGTTTCCTTTCCGGGACTCACCTTGGCTCGGGTGAGCTGCAAGTAGAAGTGCGGGCAGTCGGCATCGCAAGTGGTGTACTTGGCATTTTGCAGATAAAAGTAGCCATCGCTGCCGCGTTTAGAATCGACCGAGCGCAAGTAGCCTTCTCCTTGTGTCGTTTTCACGTTTTGGATGAAGCCCTTCTTCGTCTTGAAGTTGAAGGACATGCGTTCGCTTTCGTAGTTTTCGCTCCCCTGCTTGTAGACGGGTTGCCCCTTCCACGTTCCAGTGCTATCCTGCGTGCCCACAGCATGCACCAAAGAGGAGTCCATGTTCATGGTGATGAAGTCGGCCGTGAGCTCCATGCGTTGATAATTCACCTTAGCCTGACCATAAAGGTGCATCAGTCCCGTTTCGGCATCGTAGACCAAGGAGTCTTTGGCCACGTAGTCTACGGGAGATTCTATGCCACTTTTCGTGCGGCTGGTATCGGCCTTTTCTTCGGCTTTTCGGTTGCTGATGGCAATGACTGTGTCGCGACGCAAGGTGTGGCGCAAACTATCGACAAGGCGGGTAAAGGACAAACTGTCGAGCTGCGAACGCAGGCTGTCGGACTTCGGAGCAAGTGAATCGGCCGACAAGGGCAATGCGCTCAGCACGCGCTTGGCACTATCCACCGGTACTATCGCGCTGTCGGGCATAGTCGCCACTTCCTCGCGCGGGAGTGTCGGAGTATCCGAAGAAGCTTGAGCGGCAGTGCTCGACACATGCGACTCGCTGACGACCTCGGACATGGAGGTCGCAGGACGGGGCGGCAACATAAACATGCCGCAACTGTACAGGAGGAGTCCTGCCAGCAAAAGAAGAGTGAAGTGAAGGAAATGGCGTTGCAAGTGCTTCGTTCTCTTTATGTTGTGTTCTTTTTTTACCTTATTCAAATCGGGCTGCCCAATTCAAAAATTTGCGCACACCCTCTTCGCCAAAACGCTCCAAGCTGCGCGCCGTTTGTTCCACCGTGCGCTCGCGCTCCAGATGGGTTTTGGAGAAAAACTTATCGGCATAGCACACGATGATTTCCTCAATGGTTTCGGGCAGAAAGTCTTGTGCAGGCAGCGGAAGGTCGAGTTCCAAAATGTTTTCGCGGGTCAGCCCCGTCCCCGTGTGGCGCTCGCACACACGCGCCAAATCCTCACGTCCCTCCCGGCGCATCAATTCTGCCCCGAGGCGTCCATGTAGCAGATAGGGCTGCGTGCCGTGGCAATGTATGGCAGGAGCGTGTGTGAGGAAAATGCCGATGTCGTGGAGCATTGCAGCTTCTTCGACCAGTTCGCGATTGGCGCCCAATTCGGGATGCCGATCGACTATGGCCAGTGCACGCGTAGCCACCTGTCGGCTATGGTGCAGCAGCAGGCGGCGGAGGGCATTGTCCTCGGGATAGTATTTTTCGATGAGCGTAGGGTAAATCATTGTACTATTTATATGAAGACCATCACCAGCCCTTTTGCTGCCAACCTGCGGCTTTGTACCACGCCGTTTGCTGGAAAGCCTTGTTCAAATCGCCCAGCCTGCTCTTGCCAGCCACTTCTGTATAAGCAGCCTGGGGCACAAACATCGAAATGCCGCAATAATGGGCCAAATCGACAGCTTCGTAGCTATAGCGACCTGGGGGTTGGAAAAAACGAGCTGTTGCTCCTTTGTAAACGATGGCCGCGTCGATAGCCGCCTTGACACGCGCATGTGCCTCGGCATCGAGCTGCTGGCGCAAGGCATCGTTCAAGTCATAATAGTGAGGGCGGTAGCCATTGGTCCAATCAAAGACAGCATATTTCTGTACGCGGCCCATATCCCAGTATTTCGTTTGCCCCTCGGCATCCGTTTGGCGTGCGGGCAGCACCTGAGCCAGCGCTGTAGCTATAGCTTCTACGCGGTCGGTGCGCACGATACTCTCCACGATGCCCATAGCCTGTGGATAGCGCTCGAACTGCTGCTGGTAATAGTCCACATAACTGCGCCCCAAATCGGTGATGTCTTGCGAAAACAAGCCACTTTTCATGAGTTGCGTATAGGGAGCCCCTTCGGCCGAAATGGCTATGGGCGAGGCCATGATATAGTCCGTCGTGTGGCGCAGGGCATAGAGCACCTCGATGTTTTGCATCAGACAGCAGTCAAAGAGAATGAAGCGCGGCCGCATGCCGCTCTGCTGGATGGCCGCAGCCAGTGGCTCAATGTCCATCTCGTCGGCATGAGCCCCCAGCGGGCCATGGTCGTTGAGCATGTTGCCCTTGGGCCCCACGTCCATACCGTAGCTCTGCAAACGAGGAGCGAAGCTGGGGAGCAGGCGCTCTTGGCTGCTGGCCTCCTGCTGCTCCGCCCGTTTCGGGCTGGGCACCCAGCCCGAAGCGTGGCTGGCCAGGACAAGGCCGTACTCATCGCTCACGTAGTGCTGCTTGACCCATGCGAGCAATTCGCGGAGCGTTTCGGCGTCGGCCGAATTGACATCGCTCTCCCAGCGGCGCACGAGTTGTGGAGCTTTGTAGTCCTTGCCCCACTCGTAGAGGCGTGGTGCGTGCGCATCGTCGACAAAGAGCAACAATCGCTCTCCATGACGCAGATAAGGCACTCCTTCGGCAATTTCAAGGCTGTCCTTCTTTTGATATTCGGCATAGCCCAGCGTGTTTTGCGCGGCCCAATAGACCAACACCGTGCGGCGCAGATGTTCGGGCTCAGGCTCATCATTTCCCCCGAAAAGGTCGCAGGAGGAAAAGGCCAATAAAGGAAGCAAAAGTAGGAGGAGATATTTCATAGTCGCGCGTGCATAGTTGACGAGCAAAAGTACATAATTATTTCGGCATAGCCTTGCTTCGCAGTATATAAATCCTTAACTTCGCGACAGAATGCAAACTATGCGCTAAATATCTCCCATCATGCCTCAACCCTTCACTTCGCTTCTTCTCTTGGCTTGTTTCGTGCTCAGTTCTTGTGGGCAAAAATCCTCCACCAGCGAGACCGCCCCAGCCGACAATGCCTCCTCTCCCTCATACACTGCGCCTCCCAGCGATCGCGACAGCCAGCGCCACATCACGGCCACGGCCGAATATAGAGGCCATCGCTACACGATCGATATCACTTCGACCCCCGACGCGGCACTCCCCAAAGTGAAGGATAGCTATGGCGACGACTATTTGGACAATCGTTTCCGCGTGGTCATTTTGCGCGACGGCGCAGAGTTTTCGACCTATACCTTTACGAAGGCTCAATTCGAGCACCTCATCGCGACCAACGAGGCACGCCACCTCATCTTGGGCGGCATCGCCTATAAGGAGGTCGAAAGCGATGGCTTCAGCTTGGGAGCTCAGCTCAATGCCCCTGGCGACGAAGAGGGCGGAACGATGTTTGAAATCACGCTTCCACTTGCAGGGCAAGGCTCGCCCTATATAGAGCGCGACAATATGCCCGATGTGGAACAGGCACAGAGTCAAGAGGCTATGGACTAAATCCTATCAAGTCGCTACGGCGAGAGCGCTCGACCTCTTGTTTACTTTCTCTTCCCCTGCTCCAAAATGGGCTCTTTGTCGAAGCTAAAAACGGCATCAGAGAGAAAAAATCCTACGTCCCACGAAAAAAATCCTACGTGCGTCGTAGGATTTTTTTCGTGGGACGTAGGATTTGCTCCTTCGCATTGCGCTCCAAAGCTATGCGTTTTGATTTCTCTTTTCTGAGGAGAGTATTTCTTTTTCGCCCCAACAGCACAATGCCTGTGTTGGCGCTCGAGTTCCGCAATGGAAACTGAGCCACCAACACAGGCATTGTTGTGAACGGCGAAGGCTTAACACCTTCCCTCCCCATACATCACCGCTGGGGCGTGGGCTTGCCTCGTGAAGAGGGCTGTCCTTGCGAAGCCCGCCGAGCAAGGGCAGAACAAAGAGGCACCTATACAGGCACGGCGATGAGGGCGTCCTCACTCTCGTTGAAAGCCGTGAGAAGGGCACGCCCTAAACTATCGGGAACAATATCGGCTCCGAGAGGAGCGCACACACGGATATAATTGTCTGTCCAGCCCATGAGCGGACGCCCTTCGCGCGCATGCTCCCACAGTACGGAGCGTTCCTGGCCTAAATGGGCACGATAGTGCGCCAAACGCTTGTTCTCGGAGAGGGCAAGCAGGCGCTGGCTGCGAGCTTTCTTCGTGGGAGGAGCCACGACGTAGGGAATTTCGAGGGCTTTTGTGCCCGGACGCTCGGAGTAGGAGAAAACGTGAAGCTGCGAGATGTCGAGCGATTCGATGAAGGCATAAGCGTCTTCGAAATACTCGTCGCGCTCGCCACGTGTCCCCACGATGACGTCTACACCGATGAAGGCATCGGGCATGACGGCTTTAATTTTGGCCACGCGCTGTGCAAAAAGTGCACGGTCGTAGTGGCGGCGCATGAGCTTCAACACCTCGTCGCTCCCACTCTGCAGAGGGAGGTGAAAGTGAGGCATGAAAGCGCGACTTTGCGCGCACCATTCGATGATTTCGTCGGTGAGCAAATTGGGTTCGATGCTCGAAATTCGGTAGCGCTCAATGCCCTGCACTTTGTCGAGGGCTTGAATGAGCTGGAAGAAGGTTTCGCCCGTGGAGCGTCCAAAGTCGCCAATGTTCACGCCCGTCAGCACGATTTCTCGGCCGCCCTCGGCCGCCGCTTGTTCGGCCTGCGCGACAATATCGGCAATGGTCGCATTGCGCGAACGGCCTCGCGCGGCAGGAATGGTGCAGTAGGTGCAAAAATAGTTGCAGCCGTCTTGCACTTTGAGGAAGTAGCGTGTGCGTTCGCCGCGCGAACAGGAAGGAACGAAGCTCTTGATGTCTTTGAGCGGCGTCGTGTAGGCCACTCCACCATGCATGTCGCTGTCGGCACGCGTGCCCAAAGTTTTGGCCTCATAGTGCTCTTGAATCAAGTCGAGGATGCGGCTTTTGGCCTCTTGCCCTACGACCAAATCGACGCCCTCCATCTTGGCAATGTGCTCGCCCGAAAGCTGGGCATAGCAGCCCATGACGGTGAGGAAAGCTCCAGGGTGCTCGCGGTGCATGCGGTTGATGGCGTGGCGGCACTTGGCATCGGCCTCGCCCGTCACGCTGCACGTATTGACGATGCACAGGTCGGCTTGTTCCCCCTCGGCAATAGGCGTGCAGCCCAAAGCGGCCAAACGGTCGCTGAGCGTGGCGGTTTCGGCATAGTTTAGTTTGCAGCCCAGGGTCATGTAGGCCACTTTCTTATGTTGTAGAGGAGAAGTTTCTGTGTTCATATCTGAATGCAAAGATACGCAAAGTACGGGAAGCGTAGGGCAGAATGCGGCAAGGAACTGCGCGTTTGGCAGCGAGCGAGCATCCTTTTTCTTCTTTTTAGAGCAGCATTGTGCCGATGGGAAAAATGTTTAGAACGATAGAATGTTGCGTGAGGGCAACTCTATTTCGCCCCAATGCAACATGGCGTTGAAGAGGCGCAAGCGAGAAAATCTCGGCAGGTCGTGTGGCGCGATGTTGGCCTCGCGCAGGTAGCCCCGGGCCAGTAGGTCGGCTCGATGCGTGCCTTGGAGCAAGGGGCGCGCAGGGGTGTACCAGTGCTCTCCGTCATAGAGCGCGATGTTGGCCTTGGTCGTGTCGGTGAGCCAGCCATCTTTGACCAGCAGCACGTCGTCGCAACTTCCACGCTGAGCATAGCAAGCCTCGAGGGCACTGCGGTCGGCATATTTTCGGGCATAGTCCAGCTGATTGGCTTCGAGCAGTCGCAGGCTGTGGAGCGCTTGAGGAATATAGGGCGAGAAACTGATTTCGTGAAAGCCCTCATGGTCGTAAACCACGCGACAGCGCGTGCGAGTGAAATACTGCCCAAGCGCGTGCTCGGCCAGCAAAGCATAGAGCGAGGGCAACTGATCGGGCCCTCCACAAGCGGCAAGCGTGCCATCGATGCGCAGTTGATGAAAAGGCAGGCGCAGCGCGGCTCCTTGCTCGATACAAATCGTTTCGAGATACATAGGTAAGCGGTGAAAAAGGGAAGGAGCGAAAAAGCCCCCAATGCCTACGGCCAACGGCTCAGGGCGTGACGGCGACGTGGGCCTTGCGCAAAATCTCTTCGTACTCTCGCTCCCACGTGCTTTGTGCCGTGATGCCGCCCCCAGCCTTAAAGCAGAGCGTGCCGTCTTGGGCTTGTTCGACGAAGCGTATCATAACGGCCGAATCGAGCGAGACACCATCGTAAATGCCCATCACTCCCGTGTAGTAGCCTCGCTCGTAGCCCTCGGCCTCGGCAATGATGCGCTGCGTCATGGCTTTGGGCGCGCCCGTGATACTGCCCGCAGGCAGAAGGCGCATGAGCAAGCTGCCTAATTGCTGAGGCCACACGGCAGGGAGCTGTCCCACGATTTCGCTACTCGTTTGCAAAATTGCTCCTTGGGAGGTCGCGATACGTTCCACATATCGGTAGCGGCGCACCTCTACCCGTCGAGCCACTTGGCTCAAATCGTTGCGCAGGAGGTCCACAATGGTGGCGTGTTCGGCCTGCTCCTTGGCGTCGTTGAGCAGCGTCCCTTCGGCTTGAGGCAAACTGGCATCGATCGTGCCTTTCATGGGATAGGTGGAGATGAGCCCCTCGGCATCGATGCGTACGAAGGGCTCGGGCGAAAAACACACGAAGCGCTCCTTCCACCACAAGCGATAGGGGGCATGGCTCGAGGCAAAAAGCTCTTCGAGCGAAAGATTCGTGCGCAGAGGAAGACGTGCTGTGAGATTGCACAAAAAGGTGTCGCCACGCAGCAAGCCCTGCATCACTCGGTCAAAAGCCTGCTGGTAGCGCGGGAGGGAGGGAGCACTCACCTCCCAAAGAAGAGAAGGGCGCGCTCCACTCGCTTCTGCCCACGAGGCTCCTCTCTCCAAGGGCATGGGCTCATTGCGCTTGCCTCGAAAGTCGTAGCGCAGCGTTGCCGGCTCGACCTGGTCGAGCGGAACAAGCACAATGGCCTCTTGCGCATAGTCGACGATGAAAAGAAAAGGCGTTCGGGCAGCTCCCCAAGCGTTCATTTGAGCGATGGCTTCGTGCTGAGAATAGGTGCGCATATCGGGGGGAGATAAGGGAGGCTGGGAGATAAATGATTGTAAGTCGTCTGCAAAGGTACGAAACGCCCGCGCTTGCCTGCGGGCTTATTGCATTTTTTATGGCCATCGCGGCACAAAAATGCCTCCGACTCCCCACTCGACCGCTTGCCTCCGGCACTTCGCAACGTTTGCAAGGCTCGTGCCAACTCTCGCTCCCTCTCCTCCAAACGCAACTATCCCGCGAAACAAAACCTCAATGAGGTATCGTTTCGCGGAATAGGCGTGAAGAAACTATATACTGAGAACGACGAACGTCCCTACGCTTTAGCGAGCAATGGGCAAGCCCTCGCGCTGCCACCCCATGAAGCCCGTAGAAAGCTCAATGATTTTGTAGCCCATTTTGTCGAGGATGCGCACCGCTTGCTTGCTGCGATTGCCGCTTTGGCAATACAGAGCGATGGTCTTGTCCTTGGGCAGTTGGGCTTGCGCCTGCTGCTGGAAGCTGCTGCTCATCACGTCGATGTTGAGGCTGCCGGGAATGTGTCCCATTGCGTGCTCGCCTGCCGTGCGCACGTCAAGGCGCACGATGTTCTTGTCGGCTTCAATCATTTTGGCAAAAGCCGATGCAGGTACAGATTGTACGTTTTCGCTTGTGGCCGATGCACAGCCAAACAGGGAGAAAATAGACATAAGGATAAATAGAAATTTGTTCATATTGCGATAATTGTTTCCACTGGCAAAGATATAAAGAACTATTGATACGAGCAAAGGAAGTAAGAAAAAGTAACACAAAAGCGAGGATTTGTGTTCAGATTGCCCTCATCGTTCTCCGCTTGTTGCGATACAGCGCCAGAAGAAGTCCTCCCTCTTGCTCTCTCCCCTCCTTCGTTTTTCCTCTACACACAGACAGAATGCTTCAAGGGAACATGGGGAGTGGGGCATGGAGAGTGGGAGGCAACAAATCCTGCGACGCACGTAGAAAATCCTACGTGGGACGTAGGATTTTTTTCTTCCCACGTAGAATTTTCTGCAACAAAGGAAAAGTTATCTCTTATGGGAAGTCGTTTTTTTTCTCCAGCCTCTTCTGCGATTTTCCTCTTATTTTCTTCCTTTTCTTGCCTGCAAGAAACACAAATTTCCGTAACTTTGCTTCGCTTGCTTGTCGAAGCGCTTTGCGACATATATGTGAGGTTTTTCCACGACTCACACTTATCGTTTTTCCTTCATAATACCTTGGTAAAAGGCTCTGCGCATTCGACGCAGCCAAGGGCAAGCATCATCTTTCTCCTATCATCATGGCCCAAAAACTCAAAGACTATTACGATATCGCTTATTGTCGCGAATTGGGGCAGAAAATACAAGGCGTATACCCCACCTTTTCTACTGAGCAGTTTGTTCAGACGATAGCTCCTCGCTTGGAGTTGTTGGAATTCAACGATAGGCAAGTACTCATTGCCCAGGCACTCAAAACTTACCTCCCTGAAGCCTACGAGCAGGCTCTGCAAGTGCTCACAAAAATCTTGGGCAAGGAGCTGGAAGGCAACTTGGGCATGTTTAGCGAAGGCTGGTGGCTTTGGCCTGTGGGTAAATTCGTAGAACTATATGGCGAAGAACATTTCGAGTTGAGCACGGCATTCAGTAAAGAGTTGACCAAGAGGTTCACGGGTGAATTTTGTATGCGTCCCCTCTTGGCACACTTCCCCGAGCGAACGTTGCGCCTGATGCAGGAGTGGAGCAAGGACGAAAATATGCGAGTGCGCCGTTTGTCGAGCGAGTGCCTACGTATCGCGCTTCCTTGGGCAAAGAAAGTTGATGTCGTGTTGCAGCATTTTGAGCTCTATCGAATGGTGCTCAGCAACCTTAAAGACGATGCAGATAAGAGTATTCAGAAAAGCGTAGCCAACAATCTGAACGACCTCTACAAAGTGGACCCACAAAAGTTTGCGACCATTGTTCACGATTGGGAAACTTCGACCACAAGTGCTGCTTGTGCCTGGATCATTCAGCATGGCTCTCGCACCTTGCGCAAACGCACCGATGCCCCTTTCCCCTCTCGTTCTGCATCCGATGGTTCCACGAAATTATAATCTCTGTTTCGATATCAGGCCTTCTCTGCTTTCTCTCTCACCCCAAAAACTCGCAGTGAGCCAATGGCTTTCTGCGAGTTTTGCTACTTGGCGCACGCGAGCGTGAGGAGGTACTTCATCTCAATTCGGGATATTGCTGTCCGGTAAAGTTTAAGAGGTTAGAGATTTGGGGGTGAAATCTTTCATTTTTCGCAAAATCAGCCTTCTAAGGGGCATTACGAACAGAAAAGTCGCTTGACAATGTTAGAAATGATAGCATGGAAAAATACAAGCCCCCTATTTCGTTTTTCCTTGTAAGCTGCTCTATAACAATAAGTTTTGAAGCTGTCTTATTTTTTTACCGGACAGCAATAAAAATAAAAATAGCAGTAAGTTATTATCTTACTGCTATTTACTATTTATTTGATGCTCTTTTATGAGCGTAATTACTTCACTTCTTCGAAACAAATCTATATTGATTTACAGCGTATTGCAATCGTATGGTACAAATATGATTTTTGAAATCGATTACAGACAATCGGTTATGGTTATATTGTAGACAATGTAGTAGTGTTTCTGATTTATCTACTCTCTGAGCTTCTTTACCATTACATAGTCGTCTTGATTCTCTTTGACGACATAAAATCCACTGCGTACATACAGTTTAGTAGCA
Organism: Bacteroidales bacterium; assembly: GCA_030532685.1. Taxonomy (GTDB): domain Bacteria; phylum Bacteroidota; class Bacteroidia; order Bacteroidales; family Bacteroidaceae; genus Alloprevotella. The sequence goes on from JAUNKN010000034.1 coordinate 16,298, forward strand.
AAATTTGTTTTTTGTACAGATAGAGAACATTGGTGATAACCAGCCAGAAAGAGATGATCAAGTAATGTCTTCCAAAGTTTTGTACCGATGCCTTGTCCTCTAAAGTTTTGATGTAGCGAGATGGAAAGAGAGGGCGTTTGATCATCAATATGTCCATAGTCCATCATGATACGTGCCCATGCTGCTCCGATTATGATTCCATCCACTTCAGCTACTACTGCTAGATCTGAAGCTTTACTCCCAAAGTCTTCAATGTACATATATAGCTCTGGTAGATAAATAATGTCATACGGAGGAGGCTCTACTCCTTCAGGTATGAAAATGGCTTCATACAAAAAGTCCTCCAACATGCAATACTCATGAGGGAACATTCTTCGAAAAACTGCATTATTTGACATTTGCTATAGTATATATGTTTAAACCCATGATAAGTGTTTAACCACAACAAAGGTATATAAAACACCATTTTGTAGCTGTACTGATTCTCGGAAGGAGTGCTCCTGTGAGCACGACAAGCAATACAAGCAAT
>JAUNKN010000035.1 GCA_030532685.1 Bacteroidales bacterium
CGAGTTTCTCTTCGAGTTTCTCCATGGAGTACACGTACATTATTTGACGCGCCAGCCCAGCCCATCAATCATTGTACAGGCTTTTTCGGAAGTCAAGCCTTGCGTGGTCATCTCCGTACCGCTGATTATTGAGAAAATCATTAAGAAGCGCGTACTGCCCAAGCTCGAAACTCCCTCTATGAAGTTGCTGTTGCGAGTGCCCGTGGTGAGTGAAAAAATCATGAAGAAGGTGCGCGAGCAAATTTGCAACGTTTTTGGCGGTGAGTTTTACGAAATTATCATTGGCGGAGCGGCAATCAATACCGAGGTGGAGCATTTCTTGAAGAAGATGCATTTCCCTTATACCGTAGGCTATGGAGCCACAGAATGCGCACCCATTATTACTTATGCCGACTGGCAGCACTTCGTGCAAGGCTCTTGTGGCCGTGCCGCTCCTCGCATGGAAATCAAGATAGCCAGTGCCAACCCGCATACCGAGGTGGGCGAAATTCTCGTGCGCGGTGCCAACGTCATGTTGGGCTACTATAAAAATCCCGAAGCCACTGCGGCGGCCCTCGATAGTGAAGGCTGGTATCATACGGGCGATTTGGGAATTATCGACCACGAGGGCAACCTCTTCATTCGTGGTCGTTGCAAAAATATGCTCTTGGGCTCCAGCGGTCAAAACATTTATCCCGAAGAAATCGAGGACAAGCTCAACACTTTGCCCTACGTGACGGAAAGTATTGTGATTCAGAAAGGCAATCGCCTTTACGCCCTCATTCATCCAGACTACGAGGAAGCGCAACGCGATGGGCTCGACGAGAATGCCTTGAATCGACAGATGGAAGAAAACCGCCGTATGCTTAACCAGCAAGTCAATGCTTATGAGCAAATTGCAGGTTACCGCATTTACAAGGAGGAGTTTGAGAAAACTCCCAAACGCTCCATCAAACGCTTCCTCTATGAGGATGCCGAAATATAAGTCGAACAAAAGTCTAAAAAACAAGGCTTAATCCCACAAAATCCCTGGCATCGAGTGTTTGCTAGGGATTTTTTTTGTACTTTTGCGCAGCAATCAACTCTCCCTCAATATGTTCACACAACTCCTACGAGGCCTTGCCATTTTTTGTGCCAGCGCGCTCCTTTTTACGGCTTGTTCCGAAGAAGATACCTATGCCGACTTGCGCGAAAAAGAAGTGGAACAAATCAAGAACTTCCTAAAAAAGGGAGTCACCATACGCGACTTGCGCGACAACTACGACCTCATCAAAGTGCCTGCTGGTATCAATGCCATCAGCGAAGAGACTTTTAAGGCACAGGGCGAAGTGACCGATACGAGCAAGAACGAATATGTACTCTTTGCCTCGACAGGCGTGTACATGCAGATTGTGAGAAAGGGCACAGGAAAAAAACTGAATGAGGGCGAACGAGCCACTCTGCTTTGCCGCTATACGGAATATAATATTGCCAGAGGGAAAATCATTTCGACCAATTTGGGCTGGAATCACGAGCATTTCCTCGACCGTCTATCCGTGACCAACAATTCGGGAACTTATACGGGAGCTTTCATCAGCGGCATGATGTACAATACCTATCAGCAATCCTTTGTGCCCAGTGCTTGGCTGGCTCCGCTTCCCTATTTGAAGTTGGGACGCCAAAGCAACGCAACCGAAGAAATTGCCAAGGTACGCCTTATTGTGCCCAGCACCGAGGGGCAAGCCAAAGCCCAGCAAGCAGTTTACCCCACATTTTACGAAATTACTTATCAGCGTAGCCGATAGTTTTATCTTCCCACTCTCTTTATGTTTTCAGGAATCGTCGAAGGTTTAGCTCGTGTTGTTGCTATCGAGCGTGAGCACGAAAATGTTCATTTCACCCTTTCTTGTCCCTTTGCTCACGAATTGAGCGTAGACCAAAGTGTCGCCCATAATGGAGTTTGCCTCACCGTGGTGCGCCAAATGGGCGACCAATATGTCGTGACAGCCATGAGCGAAACCTTGTTGCGCAGTAATCTTGGTGATTGGCAAGTGGGAAGTGAGGTCAACGTGGAGCGCTCCATGCCCATGAATGGACGTTTAGACGGGCACATCGTGCAGGGGCATGTCGATCAGACGGCCACGTGCATCGCTCGAGAAAGCGAAGAGGGAAGCTATCGCTACACCTTCCAATATACCTTCGAGCGCGAGATGGCTTTGCGAGGCTATTTTTGCGTAGACAAAGGGAGTGTCACGGTCAATGGAGTGAGCCTTACCGTGTGCAATCCCACCGACGACACCTTCCAAGTGTGCATCATTCCCTACACTTATGAGCATACCAACTTCCACGATATTGAAGTCGGAACGCGGGTCAATTTGGAATTTGACATTATTGGAAAATATATTGCTCGTATGCAGCAATTCTAAACCGAGATTTTTGTACAATGCCGACGTTTGGTCATTTAGGCACGATGGACTTCTCCAGAGTTCTCTCTTTCCTAAACGACCAAACGTCTTATTTACAGCCGATTGCTTCCCCGTGGCGCACTATGCAAAAGCCGCTGGTTTTTCTCACCACCCTCAAACGTTTATTCCATGCGTAAGAAAGAACTCTTTGCTCATGTCCTCGACTATTTCGAGCGTACTATGGACGACACAGAGACGGAGCTGAACTACTCCAATACCTTCGAGCTGCTCGTCGCTGTGGTGCTTTCGGCACAATGTACCGACAAGCGCATCAATTTGGTGACCCCTCGGCTTTTTGCCGACTATCCTACTCCCCAAGCTATGGCCCTGGCCACGCCCGAGGTCATACTTTCTTACATCAGCTCCGTGAGCTATCCCAACAACAAAGCCAAGCATTTAGTAGGCTTGGCTAAGATGTTGGTCGAAAAGTTTGAAGGCGAAGTCCCCTCTACGCTCGAGGAACTCACTTCTCTGCCTGGCGTGGGGCGTAAAACGGCGAACGTGGTACAAGCGGTGGCTTTTAAGAAAGCGGCTTTGGCGGTAGATACCCACGTGTTTCGAGTTTCTCACCGTTTAGGGCTGGTGCCTAAATCTTGTACCACTCCTTTGAGCACGGAGAAAGCACTGATAAAATACATTCCTACCCACCTCGTCGCGGCTGGGCACTATTGGATTTTACTACACGGGCGTTACGTTTGCACGGCTCGTTCTCCCAAATGTGGAAGTTGTGGCCTGGCCGATGTTTGTCCATCTCGCAGCCAATTCTTAAAGGCTTAAATACGTGGGTCACGCAGGAAGAACAAAAGGAAAGCCCCCCCTCATGAGTATTCGTCTGAGCAAGGAACTAAGGCGCGGCTTCTTCCAGCTTTCCTATTGGAGAGAAGAGTGCAATACCAGCGCAGCGCAACAATGCAGATGGAAAAGGGGGAGTCACACAGGCTTTGGGAAGACATTCCTCTTTAGTTTTTGATACTTTGGTATATGAAAAAAAAAGTCCGCACAATTCCTTGTTTATCAAGGACTTGTGCGGACTTTTTGTGATTCCGTTGGGGTTCGAACCCAAGACCCACGCCTTAGAAGGGCGTTGCTCTAATCCAACTGAGCTACGGAACCAAACCTATGTATCAGTGACGAGAGTGATGAAAATAAGCACTCAATCGTGGTGCAAAAGTACACAATCTTTACGAATTAAGCAAGAAGAAAAGCTCACTTAATCAAGTAGCGAAAGAAAATCCTGCGGTGTTTTCAAATAGTGCTCCGCATGGAGCTGGCGCAATTCTGCTTCGTCGCGAAATCCCCACAGTACCAAACAAGAATTGGTCCCTGCTGCCCGGGCCGTGGCGTGGTCCACCTCGCTGTCGCCTATGTAAAGCGTGGTGGTTGCATCGGCATTTAGCTTTTCCATGGCTCGCCACACACCTTGTGGATTGGGCTTGGGCGGAGTTTCGGGCCCTTCGCCGATGGCCACTTCAATGTAGCGGGCGAAAAAACGCTGGTGCAGCTCTTGCACCGCAGCGTCTACCTTGTTGCTTACGAGTGCCATGCCAATGCCCCGTTCGTGTAGCTCTTGAAGAAGCTCCATGATGCCATCGTAGGGAGCGGTACGATCCAGGCTATGCTCCAAGTAATGGTGGCGAAAGGCCGAGAATACAGCTTCTATCTGTTCTGGCGGACAGGTAGCAGGCACACATCCTTCAATGAGGCGGCGTATGCCATTGCCCAAGGTCGCGCGTACGTGCGCCGCGCTGCAAAGTGGGAGTCCTTGGCTACCGAGCGCGTGGTTTACACTGGCCGAAAGGTCGTCGAGCGTATTGAGTAGCGTGCCGTCTAAGTCGAAAATAACGTTGCGGTAGCTCATGATTAAGATTTGCGATGATGAAATACGGCTTGTTGCAAGCCTGTGAGCGTGCTGGGGAAGCTGATGCCGAACTGCTGCAAACGTCCCAGGTCGATGGCCAAGTTGCGTGTCCAGCTCTCATCGGCCTCGACCAATTGCTCGGCTTCGACATCGAGAAGTCCAGCTTCTTTCAGCGTGCGAGCGGCAGCGAGATAGGTGTCAAAAGTCGATACTTCGGTGGTCGAGCCAAAGTTGTAGGCTCCTCCAGGAAGGGCAAAAGCCGCTTCGATGCGTCGCACCACGTCCCATACATGAGTGATGCCTCTGCGTTCTCGAGTGGAAGCTTTGAGTACACGCCCTTCTCGCGCAGCTGCTATCAGATTGATGAGCAGCCCACTGCGCTGCGGCAGTGGCGACGAGGGCAAATCGTACATCCATGTGAGGCGGAGCGACACACTGGTGGGGAGCACCTCGGCGACGATGCGTTCGGCTTCGAGTTTGTGGCGAGCATACACGCTTCGAGGTTGCAAATACTGTTGCTCCACGTTGGGCATTCCATCCTCTTGCCCGTTGTACACTTGCTCGCTACTGGCAAAGATGAGTTTTGCTCCCACAGCAGCGGCAGCCTCGGCCACATGCTTTGTGCCCTGCACATTGATGAGGAGGCTGTCGTCAGGATTTTGTTCACAATACTGCGTGTCGGCGATGGCCGCTAAGTGAATAACGACACGGGGCGACTGCTCCATGAAGCAGTGCAACACTTCCTCACGGTCCGTAATGTCGAGTTGTCGGCTACCAAGCGCAACGACCTCGTGAGAGAGGCCGAGAAATCGTGCAAGGCGACAGCCCAAAAATCCTGTTCCGCCTGTGATGAGTATCTTCATCGGTTCTTATGATAGGGTGAATGGTACTTGTAAAAGCGAAAATACTACTTTTTCTTCATTCCTTGGCGCGAAAGCAGTACTTTTGTGCTTTATTTCGGTTTCTTTCTCATGCGTTTTCACATCACTCCCGACTTTGGCATTCACACCGATCTGTTGCAGCTCCGTTTTGTGCTCTATCCAGGGCTTGTGCGAGCCCAAGTACGTGCTACGGTGGGCGACTGCACCATCGCTCTTCCTGCCACCGAGAGCTATGCGAGTGCCGAGCGGCAAGAATGGTTGAATCGCGTGCTCGTCGAGAGTTTGCGCTGGCAGGCCCAGCGCATCGTCACGCCACGGGTTGTACAGCACGCGCAGCGCGCAGGCCTCTCCTATGGCCGCATCACCTACAAGGATGTTCGCACACGTTGGGGCTCGTGCTCTTCTCTGCGCAATCTCAATTTTTCAGTGTGGCTTCTGCTTGCCCCTTCTCATTTGGTGGACTATGTGGTGTGTCACGAGTTGGCCCATTTGTCGCATCTCAATCACAGTGCCCAGTTTTGGAACGCGCTCGACCATCTGCTGGGAGGAGAAGGCGAGGGCAAACGCTTGGATCGTGAGATGAATACCTTCTCGCGCCAACTGTCTCGACAAGGACGTTGATTGTGAGGTCGGGAAGAGGAGGAGGAGGGTGTTTTCTCCTTCTTGCGAGCGCGCAATCGCCCATAGTCTCAAGTTTCGCAGCCTTGGGAAGCGGAAAGATGCAGGCGCTTTGAGCCTCTTTTCGCTGCAAATAGACCCTCTCACAAGCTAAAAGCCTATAAAAATGGGTCTCTCGGAGACCTGAGCGGTGAAAAAAAGTAGCTACTTTTGGTCAGTATCGGCTTCTTCCCTATCTTTGTGGCACAACTTTAGACCAAAAGATAGACATTTATCACTTAAAACCTACGAAATCATGAAACGTACACTTTTCGTTGCCCTCCTCCTTGGGCTGACGCTCGGTTTCGGCAGTTGCGTGAGCAAGAAGGAATTTACCAAACTTCAAGGCGACTATGCTTCCTTGCAATCGCTCTACAATCAATCGCAAGTAGACTTGGCCACAGCCAAGACCCAAGGCAAGAGCCTTGAAGAGCGTTTGGCCGATGCTCGTCGTGAAAATGCAGCTCTCCAAGCTCGTTTGGCAGCTTTGCAAGGTTCGCTCGACAAGAGCTTGCTGCAAAACAACCAAGGCTCCATCAATATCTCCAAGTTGGTGGACGAAATCAACGCTTCCAATCGCTACATCAAGCAGTTGGTAGAAGCCAAGACCAAGAGCGACTCGCTCAATCTCGTATTGACCAACAATCTCACGCGTTCCCTCTCGCGCGACGAGTTGCAGGAGGTCGATGTGAAAGTACTCAAGGGGGTAGTTTACGTGTCGCTGGCCGACAATATGCTCTACAAGTCGGGGTCTTACGAAATCAATGCCCGTGCCAAAACCACGCTTTCCAAGATTTCTAAGATTCTGAGCGACTATCGCGACTTTGAGATTCTCGTCGAGGGCAACACCGATACTGTGCCCATCTCTCAACCCAACATCCGCAACAACTGGGACCTCTCGGCCTTGCGTGCCTCGAGCGTCGTGCAGTGTTTGCAAACGGAATTTGGCATCGACCCCAAGCGTATGTCGGCTGCGGGACGTGGACAATACAATCCCATTGCTACCAACGACACAGAGTTGGGCCGCCAGCGCAATCGCCGCACACAAATCATCATCACGCCCAAACTCGACCAATTTCTTGACCTCATAGACAAAGCACCCGAAAGCCAATCTTAAAGGGCGCACTGGGCTGCATGAATATAGGAGGCCGCGTCAAAATGTTCATTTTGGCGCGGCCTTTTTAGCAATTGCCCCCCGAAAAATCCTCTCTTCATGAAAATCCTCCTTGTCGAAGACCAAACCGAACTGTGCGAGCTCCTCACGCGCTCGCTCACCAAAGAACGCTACCTTGTCGAAACGGCACAGACCCTCCGTGCGGCCAAAGGAAAAATAGGGGTTTATGAGTACGATGTGTACCTGCTCGACATCATGCTGCCCGATGGCAATGGTCTGGAGCTCATACCCCTCATTCGCGAGCGCGATGCAGAGGGGCGCATTCTTATCCTCTCGGCCAAGGACGCTGTCGAGGATCGTGTAGAAGGCTTGGAGCTGGGCGCCGACGACTATTTGCCCAAACCCTTTCATCTGAGCGAATTGCATGCTCGCATGCGCTCCTTGTTGCGCCGCAATCGGAGTACCACCGATCGGAGCATACGTTTGGGCAATGTGTGTGTGCAACCCGAGGAGTTCAGCGTGAGCATCGAGGGAACGCCTTTGCTGCTCAATCGCAAGGAGTACGACATTCTCCACTACTTCCTCCTGCGTCCCAATCATCTCATCAGCAAGACCGCCTTGGCCGAAGCCGTTTGGGGCGACAATATCGACCAAGCCGACAGCTTCGACTTTATTTATGCCCAAGTCAAAAATCTGCGTCGCAAGCTCAAGGACGCAGGGGCTTCCATCGGCATTAAGGCGGTCTATGGTGTAGGCTATCGCCTTGTACACGAGGACTAAACGAGCGGCTTGCCTCCTCTTTTTCTCTTCACGTTTTGGGACAAGAGGCCATGCCTCTTTCCTTTCTTTCGTAGTCTTTCTTTTGCTCTTCTACTTTCATGAAAAGCCTATCGACCCATCTGCTTCGCCGCATCGCTTTGGTCATCGCTCTCCTGCCTGCCTTGTGGGGCGCGAGCTTCTATGTAGCAGTGACCAACGAGGTGAACGACGAAACCGACGACCTGCTCGAGGACCTCTCCGAGGCGGTAATGATGCGACTGCTCTCTGCCCAAAAAATGCCGCCCAGCATGCCTTTTGCCCTGAATAGTGGCTATCATTTGCATCGGCTCAGTCCCTCGCAGCAGCAAAGTATGCCCTTGGTGCACTATCGTGACACGACGATGTACATCGCCTACAAGCGCGAAACCGAACCAGCCCGCGTGCTCACCACCGTATTTTCCAATCAGCAGAACGAAGCCTTTGCGCTCGAGGTCTATACCCCCACTTTTGAGAAAGCCGACATTTTGCGCATCATCGGTTTGTGGATTGTCGCGCTCTATCTCACTCTCTTTGGTACGCTGCTCATCACGACCTATCTCAGTTTGCGTCGCAGTTTGCGCCCCTTGCGCCAACTGTTGCAATGGCTCAATAGTTACCGCCACGGTCGGCACAATGCCCCTTTGCCCACAAGCAACATCAAGGAGGTGAGCATTTTGAGCGAAGCCGTCAATGACTTTTCGCAACGCTCAGAAGCCGTGCATGAGGAGCAAAAACAATTCATTGGCAATGCCTCGCACGAGCTTCAAACTCCTATCGCCATTTGTCGCCATCGTCTGGAGATGCTGCTCGAAGAGGGGAAATTGGGAGAGCATGAGGGCACAGAGATAGCCCGCACGCTCCACACCCTCGAACATCTCACCCGTCTGAATCGCTCCTTGCTCCTCTTGTCCAAGATAGACAATGGCCAATATGCCGAGCAAGCTCCCATCGACCTCACTGCACAGCTCGACGAGCTGCTCGACGACTATCGCGACATTTATGCCGAGCGAGAGCATCGCATCGAGGTGCAACACGCGGCCCACTGCGTGCTGCCCTTGCACCCCACGCTGTGCACGACGCTGCTTTCCAACTTGTTGAAAAACGCCTTCGTGCACACTCCTGCTCAAGGATACATTGGCCTTTCTTCGACGGCACAAAGCGTGACCATCTCCAACACGGCCACCGAAGGCCCGCTCGACGAACAACTCATCTTCAAGCGTTTTTATTCGGCCCATCGCACGCCCGAAAATTCGGGCTTAGGTCTGGCCATAGCTCAAGCCATTTGCCAGCAGCATCGCTTGCATTTGCGCTATGCGTATCATTTCGGGCAGCATCATTTCTCGATTTCGGCGGCTTAGTTGGCCACCTGCAAAACATCAATCGACCTCCCCGCCGCCAGGCTTCCTCTTGCGTGCTGCTCTCTAAGCTGCGCACCACTTCAAGGTGGTGCGCAGCTTTTGTTCTGAAGGGAGGAGCGAGTTGAGCTGTGGAGGCAGAAAAAACGATGTGGGAAGATGTTTTATTATTTCCGCGCAATTATTTAATTATTCCCGCGGGATTATGACATTAAGTCCGCGGAAATAATTAAATAATTGCGCGGAAATAATAAACCTATCACCCACTCCCACATTTCTTCCTCCCATTCTGTCGCTCTCGCTCTCGAGAGGCAAGCAGGGCAAAGCCTTGCTCCTGGTTTCACGAAACCTTGCGTTGGAGGGCGAAGTGAGGAAGGCGCACATCCCTTTGTGGCAGGGAGAGTAGGGCAGTGGAGGCATTTGGATAGTCGCCCATTTTTTTGTACCTTTGCCCAGTAGTTTTTGTCTCTCTCTTTGCTATGCTCTCCTACCTCGACCAAGACGTTACTTACCTGCGTGGCGTGGGGCCGCAACGCGCGCGGCTGCTCGCCTCGGAACTCGACGTGCGCACGGTGGGACAACTGCTACACACCTACCCCTATCGCCATGAGGACCGCACGCGAGTGCATCGCATAGCCGACCTCGTGGAGGGCATGCAACACGTGCAGCTGCGAGGGCGCATCGTGTCGATGCAAAAGGTGGGCGAGGGGCCCAAGCGTCGCCTCGTGGCCACCTTTTCGGATGGCACGGGCTTTATTCAGCTCGTGTGGTTTCGGCTGTCGCGCCATTTGGAGCAGATGTACCAAGTGGGTGTGGAGTATCAAGTCTTTGGCGAGCCCAAACCTTTCGGGCAATATCTAAGCATCGCCCACCCCGAGATGGAAGAAATGGAAAAGGTGAAAAATCGCCCCTTGCTGCGCATGCAGCCCATTTACCACTCGACCGAGCGCTTGGACAGGGCCAAAATCACATCGCGCCTGCTCAACGAACTCATCGCCACAGCCTTTGAGCGCCTGCAAAATCCACTGCCCGAAACGCTCACGCCCGACATTCTGAGTGCGCACGGCTTGGTGAGCCACGACCGCGCGGTGCGCGATTTGCATTTCTCGCAGTCCGCACAGGACGTGGCGGCAGCTAAACATCGCTTGAAGTTTGAGGAACTCTTTTACCTGCAACTTTCCATTTTGCAATACACCAAGGAGCGCAAGCAGCCTGCGGCGGGCTTCCCCTTTCCGCGTGTGGGCGAGTGCTTCAATTGCTTCTATAAGGAGCACATCCCCTTTGCCTTGACCGAGGCGCAAAAGCGCGTGATCAAGGAGGTGCACACCGACTTGCAAAGCTCGCAGCAGATGAATCGCCTCTTGCAGGGCGATGTGGGTTCGGGCAAGACCATGGTGGCCACGCTCGTAGCCCTGCTGGCCTTGGACAATGGTTTTCAGGCCTGCATCATGGCGCCCACGGAGATTTTGGCCGAGCAGCACTACAAGGGCATTGCCGCCCAGCTGGCGCCTTTGGACATCCGTGTCGAATTGCTCACGGGCAATGTGAAGGGCAAGCGACGCCGCGAAACTCTGGAGGCACTGGCCGATGGTTCGGTGCAGATAGTGGTGGGCACGCATGCGCTCATTGAGCCTACTGTGCGCTTTCTCAATCTCGGCCTGGCCATCATCGACGAGCAGCACCGCTTTGGCGTGAAGCAGCGCGCAGCCCTCTGGGAGAAAAACGTGCGGCCGCCACACGTGCTGGTCATGACGGCCACGCCCATACCGCGCACGCTGGCCATGACGGTGTATGGCGATTTGGACGTGAGCATCATCGACCAACTGCCGCCAGGGCGCAAACCCATCGTGACGCGCCATTACCGACAGGCGCAGCGCGCCGTGTTGCAGCGCAGCATAGCCAGCGAACTCGAAAAGGGCAGGCAGGTCTATTTTGTCTATCCTCTGATTGATGAGAACGAAAACCTCGATATGCTCGCCTTGGAGCGCGGCTACGAGGAGGTGTGTGCGGCTTTTCCCACGTGGAAGGTGGGGCGCGTGCATGGCAAAATGAAACCCGCCGAAAAAGAGGAGGCGATGCGCGCCTTTGCTGCCAACGAAACGCAAATCCTTGTGTCCACGACCGTGATAGAAGTGGGCGTGAACGTGCCCAATGCTTCGGTCATGGTGGTAGAGAATGCCGAGCGCTTCGGGCTGGCACAACTGCACCAACTGCGTGGACGCGTGGGCCGCGGTGCCGAGCAGAGCTACTGCATCCTTGTGACCAAAGACCGCTTGCCTGCCCCCTCGCAACAGCGCATGGACATCATGGTCGAAACGACCGACGGCTTTGTCATTGCCGAGGCCGACATGAAATTTCGTGGGCCTGGCGACTTGGAGGGAACCCTGCAAAGCGGCCTGCCCATAGACTTGAAAATAGCCAACCTCGTGGGCGATGCCACGCTCATGGCCGAGGCGCGAGAGGCAGCGCGAAGCATCATCGAGAGCGACCCTCAGGAGAGTTTGCCACAGTATAGCCTCATTTGGCAGGAACTGCGGCGACTGCGTGCGGCACAGCACAACTATTCCAGCATTTCGTAGCCCAATAAGAGCGCAGCCCCAAAGCCTGCACTCCTTCTCATGGGCCGAGGAGGGCTTGTGGGTTTTGCCACAGCCGCTGCCCTCGGCTTTCTTTTTACTCTTCCCATTGTATAGATATGTCTCATTCTCTTCTCTCTGTGCAGCATGTGCACAAACAATTTGCCCAGCACACGGCACTCGACGACGTGAGCCTCGATGTCGAGGCTGGGCGTGTGTTTGGCTTGCTCGGGCCCAATGGCGCGGGCAAGACCACGCTGATACGCATCATCAATCGCATCACCGCCCCCGATAGTGGGCAAGTGTTCTTTGACGGCCGTCCTCTCGCGCCCGAGGATGTGCAGCGCATAGGCTACCTGCCCGAAGAGCGCGGACTCTACAAAAAGATGAAAGTGGGCGAGCAGGCCATTTATTTGGCGCAACTCAAAGGACTTTCCAAAGCCGAGGCCACGCGCCGTCTGCACGAGTGGTTTGAACGCCTTGACATCATGCAGTGGTGGAACAAGAAACTCGAAGAACTCTCTAAGGGTATGCAGCAAAAAGTGCAGTTTGTCATCACCGTGCTGCACGAACCGCAGTTGCTCATCTTTGACGAACCCTTCTCGGGCTTTGACCCACTGAATGCCGAACTGCTGAAACGCGAAATTCTCGCCTTGCGCGACAAAGGGCACACCATCATCTATTCGACCCACAACATGGCTAGCGTTGAGGATGTGTGCGACGATATCGCCCTCATCAATCGCTCGCGCCTCGTGCTCGGTGGGCAAGTGGACGAGGTGCGCAACCGCTTCCGCACGGGAGCCTTCGAGGTGAAAGCCACTGCGGGCAGTCTCGAGAGCGTGCCTGGATTGTTTGACGTGGAGAGCCAAACGCAGCAGCGCGAACTGATCAGCTACCAGCTACACAAGCACCCCGAAGCTACGACTGGGCAACTCCTGCAACATCTGGCCACGCAGCTCGACATCCGTAGTTTTGCCGAGCGCATGCCTTCGATGCACGAGATTTTCATCAAGACCGTAAACGACACCCTGCCATGAACAAAACGCTCCTCATCATAAAGCGCGAATTTTGGACGCGCGTGCAGAAACGCTCCTTCATTATCCTCACGCTGCTCATGCCTTTCCTCTTTGCCGCCATCGCAGCCGTGCCTGTCCTCTTGGGACAAATCGAGGATAAGGAACAGAAGAAAGTTGTCGTCATCGACCAAACGGGGCTCTACAACAACCTCTTTCAAGACGATGCTTCCTACGATTTTGTCTACGAAAAGCACATTCGCCCCGAATACAAGGACAAGGAAAGCACCGTCGAGGCTGTAATCGAAATCAAGCACAATCTTTTGGACGACGCCAAGGCAGTGAGCATTTCCAGCGCTCGCGAGGTGCAGTCGAAACTCCAAAATCATGTGGAGAACGTGCTGAACGAACGCATCCGCGAGGACAAGTTGGCACGCTATAATATCCCTCAGCTCGACAAAATCGTGCAGGATATGGACCAGTCCTTGAACGTGCAAACCATCAAGTGGAATGCCGATGGCGAGGATAGTTTTTCCTCCTCCGATGTCGCTGTAGCGGTAGGTTTTTTCTTCACGCTGCTCATCTATATGTTTGTGATGAGCTACGGCAGCATGGTGATGCAAAGTGTCATCGAGGAGAAAACCAATCGCATCATGGAGATTATGGTTTCCTCCGTGCGTCCCTTCCAGCTGCTCATGGGCAAAATCATTGGTGTGGCCTTGGTGGGATTTTTCCAAATGGCCATTTGGGGCACGACTCTCGCTGGGCTGCTCTTCGTGGTGGGACAATTCTTGGCGCCCGAGGCCGCGAGCATGAATGCTGCCGCCATTGGCGCAGGTGGTGTGCCAGGTGCTAATCCAGCCGTATTGGCCGAGGCTGCCAGCGGCACGAGTGCCGAACTCTACACGGCTCTTCTCAATCTTCCCTTTGCCGAGTTGGGCATCATGTTTGTGCTCTATTTCATCGGCGGCTACCTGCTTTTTGCCTCCTTCTTCGCAGCCATGGGAGCCTCGGTCAATACGGCCGAAGACGCCTCGCAATTTACCTTGCCCATGATCATGGTCATGATTTTTGGCCTCTATGCTGCGATGGGTAGCCTCGAAAACACGCACGGCCCCCTGGCCTTTTGGGCTTCGCTTTTCCCCCTCACTTCGCCCATTGTCATGATGGTGCGCATCCCCTTCGATGTGCCGCTGTGGCAGGAGCTGCTTAGCTTGCTTTTGCTCTATGCCTCGGCCATAGGCATGGTGTGGTTTTCGGCCAAAATCTATCGCGTAGGCATCTTGATGTATGGCAAAAAGCCCAACTTCAAGGAAATGCTCAAATGGATGCGCTACAAGTAATCGTACCTCCGCCCTCCCCTCCATCGCTTACAAAGAACATCGCCCCACTTTCCTACTTGGAGAGTGGGGCGATGTGTTGGAAAAAAGGTGTGCGGCACGAGCCTGCATTTCGTTTAGAGCGCTTCGGGCAGCTCAAAGAGGCGTGTACCGTTGCTCCCTTTGATGAGCACCAAATGGTCGGTGAGGGGCTGTTCGCGCAGGTGGTTTTGCACCGCTTCGACATTGCCAAAGAGACGTATGCGCGCGGCAATGAGTTGAGGCGTGAGAGCAAAGGTGGCAGCATAAGCTGTGGAAAACTCGCCTCCAACGAGCCACACTTCGCGACAGCCTGCCGAGGCTGCCAACTGCAGCACCTCCGCATGGGCAGCGGCCGAGGCACTCCCCAACTCGCGCATCTCGCCCAGAATCATCAATTTCTGTGCGTCGTCGATTTGAGCAAAATTTTGAATGGCCGCCTGCATGGACGAGAGGTTGGCATTGTAGGCATCGACGATGAGGCGATTGTGTGCCGTTTGGCGAAATTCAGAGCGGTTGTTGCGAGGGGAGTAGTGCGCGAGTGCATGGTCTATCTGTTCGGGGCTCACTCCCAATCGCAAACCTATGCTCACGGCGGCCAGCACATTTTTCAAGTTGTAAGCGCCTATGAGCTGCGTATGGACCACGTGCCATTCTCCTCGTTCCGTTTCCTGCCAGTGCAAATTCATGAGTGGAGCACAGCTCAGCACCTCGCCCTGCACTTGTCCCTGCCCTCCCACTTCCGAATAGGTGCACTGAGGCAGATCGGTGGCCAAAGGAGCGAGATGCTCATTGTCCGTGTCGAGAAAGATGAAAGCCCGTTGCTCGCCCGAAGCGTTGGCTTGCGAGCACTGCACATTGCGCTCTCGTAGGTGCGCGTAGAGCTCGGTCTTGGTGCGAATCACTCCTTCGAACGAGCCGAAACCCTCCAAGTGCGCCTTGCCCACATTGGTGATGAGCCCGCAGGTGGGCTGTACGAGATTGCTGAGTAGAGCGATTTCGCCAGGGTGGTTGGCTCCCGTCTCGATGACCGCTATTTCGTGCTCGGGGCGCAGGCGCAAGAGCGTGAGTGGCACTCCGATGTGATTGTTCAGGTTGCCTTCGGTGTAGAGGATGTTGTAGCGCTCGGAGAGTACTGCTGCCACGAGTTCCTTGGTGGTTGTTTTTCCGTTGGTTCCCGTGATTTGCACGATAGGAGTGCCCAGCGCCAAACGATGGTACTGGGCCAAGGCTTGGAGGCTTGCAAGAACATCGTCTACGAGGAGGTAGCGCTCGTCGGCCACGACTTGGGCATCGTCCACCACGGCCAGTGCACAGCCAGCTTCGAGTGCCTGCGCAGCAAACTGGTTGCCATCGAATTTTGCACCGCGCAGGGCAAAAAAGATGCTCCCCTCGGGGCAGTGGCGCGTATCGGTCGTGACGGTGGGGTGAGCCAAGAAATGCTCGTAGAGTGCTGAGAGTGTCATAGGATTGTCGTATTTGCGTGCAAAATTAAGTCTTACAAGTGGATTTGAGAAAAAAGCACAGCGATTATTTTGCAGAAAGAGGGGCAAAAAGTAACTTTGCAAAAACTCCTCCCTACCCGCTGGTAGCGGCTCGCTCGCTACTCGACAAGCAGCCTTGAGGCTCACAGGTCACAGGCATAGAGGCGGCCAAAACGCTTTCGCAAGAAGAAAAACTTCGTGCGCAGGTAGAAAATCCTACGTCCCACGTAGAAAATTCTTCTTCC
>JAUNKN010000036.1 GCA_030532685.1 Bacteroidales bacterium
GGTTTTGAAATATGGTTTGCAATTGTTGTTTGTTTCATTTTTTCTTTTTACCTTTGTAGTCGCAAGCAAAAGAGTACTTTTGAGCTCTATCTTCCCTTTCTCTGTTCTGCAGCGCAAAACAAGTGTCATAGGAAACTTCTACTTAGGTGGCCGTTCTACCTCATGAGGGTGAGACCTAAACTCGAAAATCTTATCGTGTAAATGTCGTAGAAACTTGCGAGGCGAGAGAGTCGCTTTCTTGGCTTTTTAGAGGGCTTGGAACGATGGAAAAAAGACGAAGGACATTTTGCGAACTTACAGTCTTGCCGACAGAGGCTTTTACTTCTCTTCCTCTATATATAGATGGAGATGGAAGAGAAGTTCGGCTTTCTTGTGGCTTGTTAGATGCCTCTTTTTCTGCTTGCGGAGTTTGTGGGTGCTTTTCCCTACTCGAATGTGACACTCTATATTAAGTTTTATCCTTCTCTTATGAAAGATCGAATACAGGCTATCATGGAAGCCAAAGGTATGGCGCAGAATGTTTTTGCCCAAACGCTAGGATTGTCGCCAGCGACCATCTCAAGTATCTTTACGGGGCGCACTAATCCAACTAACAATCATGTGCAAGCCATTCATCGAGCTTTTCCCGAAATAAATACTAATTGGTTGCTGTTTGGCGAAGGAGAGATGTATGTCGAAGGGACGCACGAAAGTGAACTTCCGATTTCTGCCGAAATTGAGCAAAATCCAATGAACGGGGGAGGGGAACCTTCTACTCTTTCTCCCTCCTCTTGGGGAGGCGAGGAGGCTTTGAGCCTCTTTTCTGAGATGGGGGGGCCTGCAGCACCTTCCCCAGGTCGCGCTCACACGTCTTCTGTTTCGGCTGCACCACTCCCTTCGCCTGCCGAATTGCAAGCTGCCATGTTAGCACAGTTGGCTAAGATGAATAATTCTGACAAAGTAGAACGAAAAATCAAAGAAATTCGCGTGTTTTACAACGACGGAACCTTTGAAGCCTTTTCCCCATTGGTCAAATAGCGAAGCAGGAGGCGCTGCATTTGACGCAAGGAGAACCGACACTTGGAAGCGCTAATGCTTGTTTCGACAGCGAGTAGTTTGTACTTTTGCATAGCTCCGTGCTCTCGCGAAGGTGACAAACGGCTCGCTTTTCCTTGCTTGACTGTTTGCAAGCGTTGGGCTGCTGTTGCCTGTTTTCTTATCTTCTGAGAGCGTCAGCTTTTTTGAGGAGCTGGATTTCGCGTTTCTCTTCTTCTTTTATTCGATGCAACACCTCACTCTCTACGAACTCAATATCATGCTGCGAGATCTCGTGGCATTATCGTTTCCTGACGAATGGTGGGTTACGGCCGAAATCTCAGAGTTTCGTCAAACCGCCAACGGACATTGTTATCTCGAGCTCGTGGACAAGGACGAGCGCAGTGCTGGCGATTTTCGCGCCAAGGCTCGTGCCAACATCTGGCGCAGTGCGAGCGCATTGCTCTTGCCTAAATTTCGCGAAGATACGGGGCGTTCACTTTCGGCAGGTATGAAAGTGCTGGTGCGTGTGCGCATTGCGTTTCATGAGGTGTATGGCCATTCGCTCACGATTACCGACCTTGATCCCACCTATACGCTTGGGGATGTGGCGCGCCAGCGTCAGGAAATTTTGGCACAGCTCGAGGACGATGGGGTGCTCACGCTCAATCAAGAACTCCCCCTGTCCCGCCCCCTGCGCCGCATAGCTGTGATTAGTGCAGCGGGAGCTGCAGGCTTTGGCGACTTTGTCCAGCAGTTGGTGCAGTCGGGCTATTCCTTTACGACCCAGCTTTTTGAAGCGACGATGCAGGGCTCGGCCGTAGAGAGTAGTGTCATAGCCGCGCTCAACCGTATTGCCGCGCAGCAGGAAGCGTGGGATTGTGTGGTCATCATCCGTGGCGGTGGAGCGGTGAGCGACCTTAATGGTTTCGAGACTTACTCCTTGGCTGCCAATGTGGCTCAATTTCCCCTGCCCATCCTCACGGGTATAGGCCACGAGCGCGACGAAACCGTGATAGACCTTGTGGCGCATAGCCGCTTCAAGACCCCCACAGCTGTGGCTGCCTTTCTCATTGAGCAGATGGCCGAAGAGGCCGATGTGCTCAATGCCTTGGCACAGCGACTTGCGGCAGGAGTGCACAGCATTTTACAGCGTGAAGGGCGGCGCTACGAGCGCCTCTTGCACCGCTATGGACAAGCACACACGCACTACATTCACCAGCAGCAAACGCTCCTTCAACACTACGCCCAGGGGCTGCAGCGAGGGGTGTGGGAGCGACTTTTCCAAACCGAGTATCGCTTGACGCAGCAAAACACACGCTTGCAGCACACCTGCCTCCATCGTTTGGAGCAACAAGAGCATCGCTTGGAGCGTTGGGCAACACTCTTGCAAGCCTCCAGTCCCGACCGCATTTTGGCGCAGGGCTATTCGCTCACTCTCCTGCCCGATGGGCGTGCTTTGCGTTGCGCTGCCGATGCTCCTCCGGGCACGCATCTGCTCACGCGCTTAGGCGATGGAGTGGTGCAAAGCCTCGTGGAATCCTGAGCTTTTGACCTATTTTCTTGCTCGGTACAAGTGTTGAGTTTTAAGTTTTAATCCTTATGGCGATGTCGCGTCTCGCTTCTTTGAGTTTGTGGAGTTTGTTCGTTTTTTATCTGGGCGCACTTTCTTTGTTTGGGAGTTCCTCCCCAAAGGCATCTGTGTGCAGTTCTTCTGAACTAGATTCTCTTCAATATGAGGGCCCTTTTTTTCGCAGTATGCCGTCTGTCTTTTTGCCACTGCCTAAGTTGAGGTTTTCTAAGCAGCAACAGCAAATGATTTGGCAGAAGGTGCAGCAGCACTATGCCGACACCACTAGCGAATCGATTTTCCCATTGGAGCGCTTGGTCGATAGCTTGGGACAGAATAACATTTGGGAACAAGAAGCTCCTGAGCTTTGTGTGGCTAAATATGTTGCTGCATTAGCGTATAGTACGGAGTGGAAATGCCCCTCTGCAACGAGCGGTAAACTATTAGCGCCCATATTGAAGCATTATGCTCAGTTGCGCAACATCGCTTGGCCCAACACCTTGCCCAATCGTTTGAGCTTCCTGCATCAACTGCAAGAACGAATCGGCACAAATCTTTTCAAAAATGAAGGTGCTACCACGATGATAATGCGCGAGTGGGCGTATTGTCTTTCTCAGAATGCAGAGTATTGTTCGGCATATTTGAATGATTTTGTACAGCAGGAAATTAAAATCTATGCTTCTCCAAAATTGCGTGAAGCATTGCGGCGAGAACAGAAGATGTACGAGCAGTTTAAGCGAGCCTTTTATGACTTTGACAAAGATGTGAATTGGCGATGGGGTACCATGGGACCTCTAATCTACGAGGGACATCTTAAAGAGATACACAAGCTGCGTGATAGTTGCATGGTGCGTCTTGCCACGGGGCTTGGCACAGGCGCTCCTCTCCCCACGGGCGATGCAGTGCAGCAGAAAATCTATTTTCCAGCAAAGCGTAATCGCTTGATGATGGAGGCATTGCAATTGGTCGATGACGCTCAAGCGCGAATGGAGGCAAAGCGCATCGTTCGCAAGGCGCGTCAGAGCCTGTCGTCTTTCCTTACTGCGCGTCGTGAGGTGCAAAGTTTTCTTCCTGCCAAGCTTGCTCCCCTCTATGCCGAAGACACGAAGCGTCACTTGCTTTGGGTGCAGAACATCATTGAGCCCTATTAGTCTAAATTAAGGTGGAATGTCTCTCAGCGCCTTTGGGCATATTTATTGATACAAAAGGTGGAGCGATAGCCTTGTGCTATCGCTCCACCTTTTTTCTTCCTCTCCTCCTTATTTCTACTGCTTTTCTTTTAGGCGTCCCTCCTTCATCTGAAAACTTATCCTTACCTTTGCGTTAAAATAATAAGGACAATGCCCAAGAAAACTCTCACCTACGAGCAAGCCATGACCGAGCTCGAAACCATCGTTTCGGCCGTGGAAAATGGCGAACTCGAAATAGACCAACTCACCACGCAAATCAAGCGCGCCCAAGAGTTGCTGGCGCACTGCAAAGCGCAACTCAACCAAGTAAAAACCGACGTACAAAGCCTTCTCGCCGATGAGCAAAAATAAACTCTCCAAATTTGCCGACATGGCCACCTACGACCATGTCATTGAAGCCCCTTTCCAAACGCCCACTTCCGAGCCTCATCCGCTGCATGGCCGTTGGCACAAGGATTTCTTCAAAAACGACAATCCCATCGTGCTCGAATTGGGCTGTGGGCGCGGAGAGTATTGTGTCGGATTGGGACGTCTTTTCCCCGACAAGAACTTTATCGGTGTCGATATTAAGGGCGCGCGCATGTGGAGTGGCGCCACCGAAGCCTTGGAGGAAGGGCTGACCAATGTGGGCTTCTTGCGCACGCACATCGAGTTTATCTACAAATTCTTTGCTCCTGGCGAGGTGTCCGAGATTTGGCTCACCTTCTCCGATCCTCAGATGAAGAAGGCCACCAAACGCCTCACTTCGACCCATTTCATGGAGCGCTATCGCCACTTCTTGGTCGATGGCGGGCTGGTGCACCTCAAAACCGACTCGCGCTTCCTCTTCACCTATACCGACTTGATGGTAGCGGCCAACGGCCTGCCCGTAGAGTTTCGCACCGACGACCTCTACCACACGCTTGCCGCCTCTGAAAATGCAGAAGTGTCGCGCATCCTCGGCATTCGCACCTACTACGAGCAGCAATGGCTCGACCGCGGTCTGAGCATCAAGTATCTCAAATTTCGCCTGCCCCAAGCGGGGCAACTCGTCGAGCCCGATGTCGAAATAGAACTTGACGACTATCGTTCCTACAACCGTAGCAAGCGTTCGGGCTTGAGCGTGAGTAAGTGACGATAACGCTGTTCTCCACCCGATATTTGATGTTGAGTTGAAAGAATCCCCTAAGCGTAAAGCCGCGTTGTATCCTTTTTGAAGGACAACGCGGCTTTTTCTCAACATCTCATCGTAGGGCATCTTTGCTTCCCTCGTAGGCCATTCTACGTGGGAAGGAAAAAATCCTACGTGCGTCGTAGAAATTTCTGCGTCCCACGTAGGATTTTCTACTTCGTAGGGCGAAGGGACAAAGCACCTTTAGGCCATGCTGGCGATGTCATTTTTTGGAGCAATGCCCCTTTTTTCTCCCTTTTTTATTGTACATTTGCGTTGCATTGGCGCGGCGTGTGCTGCGTCCTCTTTTATTTTAAGATTGTAAGTTCCTATGCTGAAACATATTGTCATGTGGCGCTTCAAAGAAGGTGCCGAAGGGAAGAGCGTGGTCGAGCACGCCGAAAGGATGAAATCGGACCTGGAAGCCCTCGTAGGCATCGTGCCTGAAATTCAAAGCCTCGAATGCGGCATTGATGTGCTGCGCACGCCCGCAAGTTTCGATTGCGTGCTCACCGTCGTTGTGGCCGACCGCGAAGCCCTGACTCGCTACGCCCAGCATCCCGAACATCTAAAAATTGCCGAGCACGCTAAACTCATCACCGAGCAGCGCGTGGCGGTCGATTATCTCTTCTAAACTCCGCTTCGCGGTCGTTTTTTCGTTCGCCCTCGCACTGCGAAAAATGTTTTTTCCGCTTTGATTTTCGGGCGAGCCTCTTTTCTTTTTCTTCTTAGACACAACAATGACTCTCTATCCCTCTCTCATCACCGATGCCCTGGCCACCGTGCGCTATCCGGGCAGCGGCAAAAACCTCATCGAGGCAGGTATGGTCGAGGACGACCTGCGCATCGACGGCCTTGCGGTGAGCTTTTCCATCATCTTCGACAAAAATCCCGACCCCTTCATGAAAAGCCTCTTCAAGTCGATAGAGGCGACTTTGAAGCGCGAGTGCGACCCCGATATTCAAGTGACCATTTCGCCCAAGTATCGACAAGCCGAGCGCCCCGAGCCTGGCAAACTCCTGCCCGAGGTGAAAAACGTCATCGCAGTGAGCTCGGGCAAGGGCGGTGTGGGCAAGAGCACTGTGGCGGCCAACCTCGCCGTAGCCTTGGCTGCGCAGGGCTATAGCGTGGGCTTGATCGATGCCGATGTCTTTGGCCCCTCGATGCCCAAGATGTTTGGTCTCGAGACCGAGCAAATTTATGCCCATATGGTCGATGGCCGACAGCTGCTCATCCCCTCCCTCAAGTATGGCGTGAAGATGCTCTCCATCGGTTTTTTTGTCAATCCCGACACTGCCACTCTTTGGCGCGGCTCCATGGCGAGCAATGCCTTGAAGCAGCTCATTGCCGATGCCGATTGGGGCGAGTTGGACTATCTCATTCTCGACACTCCTCCCGGCACCAGCGACATTCATCTCACCTTGCTCCAAACATTGGCTATCACGGGTGCTGTGATTGTGAGCACACCGCAACAAGTCGCGCTGGCCGATGCTCGCAAGGGCATCGATATGTACCGCAACGAGAAGGTCGGTGTGCCCATCCTTGGCCTTGTTGAAAACATGGCTTGGTTCACGCCAGCCGAGCTTCCTGAAAATAAGTACTACATTTTCGGTCGCGAGGGGGCTACGCAACTTGCTGAGCAGCTCGGAGTGCCTCTCTTAGCGCAAATCCCCCTCGTGCAGAGCATCTGCGATGGAGGCGACAGTGGCGAACCCGTGGCGCTCAATCCGCACAGCATCACAGGGCAGGCTTTCGGAGCCTTGGCCCAAGCCGTGGTCGAAGCTACTGAAAAGCGTAATGCAGAGCAAGAGCCTACGCAGATTGTTGAGATTACGGAGCGTTAAAGCACGATTTTCGTAATTGTTGTCTTGATTTTTCAAAATTGAAGCACCGCCTTACAATACCATTGATTGTGAGGCGGTGCTTCGTTGTTGGGAAAGTTCAAAATTTCATTGCATCACTTTCATACCTCCCTTAATTACAATTCCTTGCGTTTGAGAAGGTACTTGTTGTCCGCTCATATTGTGAGTGGGCATAGAGGAGAAAGGCGTGAGAACGGAGGATAATCCCGTGATGTTCGTGTGAACTGGGCGTATGGCAAACAAGCATCCTGTGTCGGTGGTGTTGCTGCCTTTTCCCCAATTGTAGAGAGGGTATCCCTTGATGTTTGTCTGATTCAGTTGTACTGCTCCACTGGTCACGATGACCAAACCTTGTATTGAGGAGGCTTTGACGTTCCACCCCATAGCAGGCGGGAGTGTGGTGGTGCGTAGTGCAGTGTTTTCGCTACTATCGGGAGATAGGTAGGTGCCATCGGCATTGATAATGTTGTAAGTTCCCTCGGGACGAAGTGCAAAGATCCAAGCACTCTTATTAACTGGTGCTGAGGCTCCCTTTACGTTTTTACCAGCTCCTTGAGAAGTGGTGTAGCGGTTATGTCGCTTGGGTGTAGATAGATTGTACCAGAAGGGCTGTTGCAATGTACTTGCTCGTGGTTGTACGATGTTCGCGGTGGAGAGTTGTTTACGGATTTCAGAGATTGCCTGTTGTAAACCTTGCAACTGGTTTTGCATTTCGTTTTCTTGGGTGTTGGGAGTGCGGAGTAGGATCTTGGTTTGGTTGATGGCTTCGCGCAAAGGAGCAACCAAGGTGGGAGAGTAGTGTCCCACTTCGTCCTTGAAATCTTGTGTGAGTAATTGTTCTGCTTCCGATAGGGTGTAGAACAACTCATCGGACACGGCATTCTTGCTTTGCATGGGTGAATAGCGCAGGTTGTTTATGGCCTCTCCCGTTTGTTCATCGACCAGGGCGAAGGTAAACATCCATTTGTTTAAGCGCACACCTCGTTTGGAGAGATCTATGAACGGGAGTTTGATAAACACCTTGTTCCACCCTTCTTTGAGTTGAATGGAAATGGCAGGACGTGCCGTGAAGTTTTCATCTTGCAGCGGCTTTTCATAGTCACCCACTCGCGACCAGTTGATGTCAAGACCTGCGTTCTTCCAAACTGGTGCTTTGATTTCTATGTCGTTTAGCCAAATTTTTGAGCCTTTGCGATCCCACAGGCCCGCTTCGGGAGCTCTGTCGCGTTCGGAGCGACCGTAGTTTTGAAATTCGATATGAGCCTGCACGCGTTGTGTTGTGGGGCTATAAATGTAGGTCCAGGCGTAGGCTGTTTGGTTGAATTGAGGATTAGTCTTGGTACCGTAAAAGGTGGGAATGACATTGTTGCCCCAAGTGTGGCGCAAGTAGATACTGGCTCCTGTGCCGATACGAGCCTGGTAGGTTTTGCCCTTGTAGGTATAAATGTTAGGTAGGGGCGTGGTTTGTTGGGGGGCTTGTTCTGGTGGAAACACTCTTGTCGTATCCCCTTCGTTGGGGAATCCTTCTGTGATGTACCAACGCACATGACTTTGTTTCACATAGGGGATTTGGTGCCTGACCGTGGCTAACGTAGTGGCTTTGTGATGAAGAAAACGGCGTTCGAAATCGGCAAATTCCTCGTATTCCTCGCCTGTATTTGGCAAGGTGGTTCCTCCTGTTTCGATATATTGTTTTCCCCCTCCTTTCCATGCACGTTCGGCGGTAGCTATGGTTACGGCATAGTGGTTGTTTTGGCGTAAGATATCGTCCTCCGTAGCTGTGAGGCGATCATTCCAAGGAGCGGTGATTGCGCCTGCCACCTCTTTTGTTCCTGTGCTCTGATAGTAGATGTTACTTTTGTATATCCCCACTAAATCGGCAAAAACATCGAAGTGGTTTGTATAGTTGTAGCGACAGTCAATGTTAGCTATTCCTGGAATGGCTTGTCCACGACTACTCCACATTTGTGTCATTTCTGCCCCACTTTTGGCGATGTTCACCGTATGGATGGGGTTCCAAATCATTGCGCGTTGCCCTTGTGATTTGACGTGGTCAATCATCAGCTGCACAAAGTTGCGCCCATTTTTGTTGTAGGTAATGTCTTTTTCATCGGCTCCAATGTGGATGTATGGTGCATCGTGAAATAAAGCGCACACTTCGTTCAAGATGGTTTTTAACTCTTCCACTCCTACATCCGTTTGCATAGAGTGTCCCATGGCACGTTCAAAGGCTTGGGAGTGCCCAGGCATATCGACTTCGGGAATGACATAAACGCCACGTATGCGAGCGTAATCGATCACTTCGCGCACCTGCGATTGCGTATAGAATTTGCCAGCAAAGCGCGTCATATTCTTAGCTTGTGTAAGCTGAGGGAAAGATTTGATTTCTAACCGCCAAGCCTGATTTTCGGTAAGGTGCCAGTGAAAAGTATTCACTTTGAAACGTGAAAATAAGTCGATTTGTCGCTTGAGTTCTTCGACAGAAAGAAAAGAACGTCCCACATCGTGCATATAACCGCGTACGTTGAAGGCTGGCCAGTCTTGGATATCGACCTGAGGTAGATGAATTCCACTTGTTCCTCCTTTCTGTGCGAGCTGTGCGAGCGTTTGGACAGCACGAATAGCACCGATAGTGTCGACGTATTGGATGAGTATGTTTCGGCTTGTCACTTTGAGGATATAAGCCTCGTTGGCATAGCCTTTCAGAGCGATATAGTGTGCACTCGGAATGGTTGCTACTTTTTCCAATATGATGTCGGCAGTAGTAGTGTTGGCTTGATATTGGCTTTTCACTTGGTGTTCGGACAGCCAGAGGTCGAGCATAGGCAAAACTTCGCTGCCAACAATTTGCAGTGTGGCTTGTGCTGGCTTGTGAAATGCCACTCCTCCCTGTTCGACATAATGTTTGGGCAAGGGTAGAAGGGTGGTTGCATCTTGGGCATAGGCACTCATCGTGCTTGTTTTCAGGATCAAGATGAGGAGAGAGAGGAGAGGGAACACTCGTTTCATGGCGAAGAGAAATAGCAGAAGGTTTTATGAAAGAGAAGTGGAAAAAGAGAGAGTGTGCTCTGTTGCGCGTGGTTCGTCCAGGTAGGAGTCTTTGAAGCCTAAAAAATAGAGTACACCGTCGATGCCCGTGGTCGAGATGCTTTGTTTGGCATTTTCTTTGACGCGTGGCTTGGCGTGGAAAGCTATGCCTAAGCCTGCGGCAGAAATCATGGGTAGATCGTTGGCTCCATCGCCCACGGCTATGGTTTGTGCCAAATCCACTTTCTCTACTTGTGCAATGAGGCGTAGAAGTTCGGCTTTGCGACGTCCATCGACCACCTCGCCCAAGTAGCGTCCCGTGAGGCGTCCTTCGGCATCGACTTCCAGCTCGTTGGCATAGACATAGTCAATGCCAAAGCGTTTGGCGAGGTGATGTCCAAAGTAGGTGAACCCTCCGCTGAGAATGGCAATCTTGTAGCCGTAGCGCTTCAAGACATACATGAGCCGCTCCACCCCCTCGGTGAGAGGGAGTCGCTCGGCGATTTGCTCCATTACGCTGGCATCAAGTCCTTTGAGGAGTGCTACTCGTTGGCGGAAACTTTCGGTAAAGTCCATCTCTCCGCGCATGGCTCGCTCGGTGATGTCCTTGACTTGCTGCCCCACGCCTGCACATTCAGCCAGTTCGTCGATGCATTCTGCTTGAATCAGTGTCGAGTCCATATCGAAGCAGATGAGGCGACGTGTGCGACGGTACATATCGTCCTCTTGCAGCGAGCAGTCCATGTCCATCTCGCTGCTCAAACGCAGCAGTTGCGACTGCATCTCCTCGCGACTACGAGGGGTGCCCCGCAGCGAAAACTCAACGCAGGCGCGCACCAACTCGTCCTCGCTACGCAAGCGAGGCACACGCCCCGTGAGGCGGCGTATGCCGTCGATGTTCATGCCCTCTTCGGCCACGAGGCGGCTCACGGCCTCCATTTGTCGGGCATTGAGGTGGCGTGCCAGGACGGTCAGGATGAAGCGATTTTTGCCCTGTGCATTTACCCATTCGTCATACTCCTGCGCCTCGATGGGCGAAAAGCCCACCGTAACACCCAACTCGTTGGCCTTGAAGAGCACCTCTTTCATCACGTGCCCACTCACGCGCTCCTCCGTGCGAACGAGGATGCCCAGTGAGAGTGTCGAGTGGATGTCGGCTTGCCCGATGTCGAGGATGTCTACCTCATATTTGGCCATGATGGCCATAAAAGCGGCAGTGAGTCCAGGGCGGTCTTCGCCTGTGACGCGGATGAGAATGAGTTCTTGCTTCATAAAATATGGGATAAGAGGACAAAAGGGAGATGGAGGGAAGAAAGGCGGCTTACAGTTCGATGTCTAAGCCATCGTAGGCATAGGCCATGCCCGCGGGGAGCCGCTGCAAACTGTCGGCAACGGTGCCTGCACCATGGCTCTGGTGGATGAAGTAGGTGTGTTGGGCGCCCACGCGCTGGGCAAAGTCGATGGCTTGTTGCAGCGTTTGGTGCGTGGGGTGGGAAGCATAGCGCAGGGCGTTGGTCACGAGCGTGCGCACGCCCTGAAGTTTGTCCCATTCGGTGTCGGGCATACTGCTCATGTCGGTGATGTAGGCCAGCGAACCAATGCGGTAGCCCACGATGGGCAGCTGCCCATGCAGCACACGAATGGGCGTGATCTCCACGCCGCCTATGGAAAAGGGCTGCAAACTCTCCAATGGGCACATTGTGAGCTTGGGAGCTCCTGGGTAGGGCTGCTCTCGAAAACAATAGTGCATGTGCTGCAAGATGGGCGCAGCTACGCGGGGCTCACAGTAGATATTGATGGGCTGAAAGATGGAGAAGGGGCGCAAATCGTCCAAACCGCCTACATGGTCGAAGTGCTCGTGTGTGAGCAGCACCGCATCAATGAGCGGGAGGGCATAGTCGTGGGCCACGGCACGAGGCAACCCCAAGGCTTGTGCCTGCTCCAAGGGAAGTTCGTCCACGTGCCGATGGCGATAAGGGAGGGTGGGGCATTGCTCTGGGCGATGGGTGGCAAGAAAACGCTCCATTTGGAGGCGAAAGTCGGGGCCACAATCCAGCAATATCAGTCGGCCCTCGTCGGTGTGGAGCAGGGCAGAGCTGCGCGTGCGGTGGTCGCGTGGATCGGCCGACTGGCACACTTCGCACTGGCAGCCCAGATGCGGCACTCCCGTCGAAGTGCCTGTGCCAAGGAAGTAGAGTTTCATAAAATAGGTTTTCGGGCAAAGGTACGCATAAATCTCCGTTTGCCGAAATGCGGCACGGAGAGGAAGTGTTCCTCTCGCCGATTTCTTGGCGAGAGTGCGTGTCCTTCTTGCCCCGATGGGAAGAAAACTCCGTTCAAAGGCGTCGAATGTGCATTCAGCGGCTTTGAATGTGCGTTCGACGACGCTGAATGTACATTCGGCGCCTTTGAATAGAGTTTTCTGCTTTTCCTGCAAAAAAAAGGCGGCATCCAACTTATGCTGGATGCCGCTATTTTTTCTCTCCAAACCTAAGAGAGGGAGGAGGTAGGGAGGTCTTAGAACGAGAGGTCGAGACCTACGGACAGGTATTCGTTGAATTGGAAATAGCTGTTGTTGCCGCGACGACGCACTCCGTCGTCAAATCGGGGGAAGAGGAAGAGCTTGGAGGAGAGGTACTTGTTGACCTTGAAGTTGAAGGTGTTTTCCCACTCGGCCACGGTGCTCTTGTAGTTGGTGAAGAAGTAGAGGCGCGATTGCCATTGAACATCCTTCATGATGGTCCACTTGGTAGTGATGGTGGCTGTACTACCAAACTTGAACAAGTGGTGAGTGCCGGCTTCAAGCCCGTAGTTGCGCACGAGGGGAGTACGGTCCACATATTTGAAGGCCACAGCCAAGGGGGAAAGTGTGGCATTGACCTTGAAGTTTTTGCCCGAGAGCTTGTAGTCCATACCCAAAGAAATGATGCTTTCGAGGGGCGAGAGGAAGTCGGAGTAGACCTTCGGGTCGTTGCTCTTATAGCCTTGGTAGAATTGTGTCCAAGATTGGAGCATGAGCGTGTAGTACCAATGCTTCGTGGCCTGCAAACCGAGTTTGTTGGTCATACGCAGGAGGTCGGCGTTGGTCTTGTACTTATGCTCCTTGTCGGTGTTGGAGGTTTGAAAACCCAACTTCATTTCCAAGCGATTGGTGAAGGTGAGCTTCTCCTTGTTGTCGAAGTTGGCTTCGAGGTTGACCGAGGCCAAGAAAGAGTTGTGGTTTTCGCCGCCCTTATACCAGTTTTCCGAAACGTGATATTGCATGAACTGGAAAGAGAAGTTGCCCACGTAGGTCCAGAAGTTGGGCTTCTTGACTTCGATGTCGGGAGTAGCAACGTCTTGATAGAGAGGCGTGTTGCTGGCAAAGCTACGTGGCGCTTCGAGTGCAGGAGGGGCTTGGGCCGCTTGCTGTTCGCTCACTTCCTTGACCTGCCCGATGGGGCTGGCAGCGAGCGCAGCTGTGGTCAAGTCGTGGCTCACGAGCGAGGGCTGATAGGTGTAAATGTCGAGCAAAACGTCTGTTACGCCTTCGGTCAGAGCAGCTGTTTCGCCAGCGAGCATGGGGGTGGCATTGAGCGTGCCGATGCTGCTGCGCAGGGGGAAATCGTAGAGGTTGGCTCCCGTGAGCAGGGGGAACAGATAGGGATTTTCGAGTGCCTCGTCGGGCGTGGTAGAGGTTTGAGTCTTGACCGTTTGTAAGGCCTCTGCATAGCGCTGGCCAATGGCCGCGAGGCTGTCGCTCATGGAGCGGCGCACGGGAGAGGCAGCTTGTGCCGTGCCCATGCTGAGCGAGAGCGAAAGTAAGAGAAGGGGTAGAGTCTTGTGTTGCATGTGGTGAATGGTTGAGGGGAATGAAACGAGAGGATTAACGGATGTCGCGACGATCCAAGGCCTGGCTGTATTTTTGGGCATTGGTGAGGTGCTCGGCATAGGTCGTTGCGAAGTTGTGGCTTCCCGAGAAGTCTTCCTTGGCACACATATATATATGGGAGTGCTGCTCGGCACGAAGCACGGCTTCGAGACTGGCCATCGAAGGAATGCAGATGGGGCCAGGTGGGAGGCCACGGTGGAGGTAGGTGTTGTAAGGGCTGTCGGCCTTGAGATGCTCGTGCAAGATGCGCCGCAGTGTAAAGTTGCCCAGCGCATATTTCACCGTGGGATC
This sequence comes from Bacteroidales bacterium, assembly GCA_030532685.1. GTDB lineage: Bacteria > Bacteroidota > Bacteroidia > Bacteroidales > Bacteroidaceae > Alloprevotella. Next base: position 13,976 of record JAUNKN010000036.1, read on the forward strand.
GGCTTGTAGCGGCATTCCTTGGCGCAGGCGATTCAGGTACATGCCCGCCACTTTGGCTTTTTCGGGATTATAGGCCGTTTCTTGCTCCACAATGGAGGCCACCGTGACGGCTTCTTCGGGAGTGAGCCCCTGCGACTGAGCCTCGGCACGTCGTGAGGCTGTCCAGTATTGCTCGTATTCTCGCTGCATGCGTTGCAGGAGAGCGCGAGGCGTGGTGTCCCAGTAGATTTCGTAGGTGTTGGGCAAGAATAGGCAAAGTGCCGTGGCGGGAGTTTTTCCGTACGAGGCTAAAAGGGCGCTGTCGGTGAGCAGAGCGTAAAATTCATCGGCCGAGGGTTGTAGCTGCTTGCTCAGAAAATCGGCCAAGTCGTCGCTGGTGCGCACGATGGGTATGGTGAGGCGCACGGCTGTTTGGCTGCCATTGCGCAAACGACGGAACAGACCGAAAGCCGAGGCCTTACTGCCCATGTCGTAGCGGCCAGTGCGCACGCGCTCGGCATAGCCCGACACTCCCGAGAGGCTGCGCAGAGCAAGGGTGGGGAGAATGCCTGCCTCCTGTTGCACCTTGTGGAACACGGAGTCGGCCGTATCGTCGTGGTCCACAAAGAGGTAGCGAGGCGTCGAACCTGTGAGCGGAGCAAAGAGAGCATAGCCGCCCAAAAGCACAGCGAAAAGCAGCCCCGCAGAGAGAAAGAGCGCGCGGCGCGAAAGTTTTTTGAGCATAAGACGAAGTAAAATAGAATGTTGCGAGGGAAGGATACCCACCGTAAACTTGTGTTCTGTTTTGGGGTTTAGATGGGGCAAAAATACGTAAAAATGCGCTTTCGCTCCCCCTTTCTCTCCCTTTTCTGCTTGTATGTTCCAAAAAATACCGTAAATTCGCAGGAAAACTTAGCTTCGACTTCTATCATATCATGCAATATCCTTATCAAGACTACGTGGGGCTGATACAGCAAAGTCTCATTGACCACTGGGACATGCCTGCGCTCACGGACTACAAAGGCATAACGCTACAATACAAGGACGTAGCCCGAAAAATCGAAAAGCTCCATCTCCTCTTTGAAGCCGCAGGCATACAGCCTGAGGACAAAATTGCCATTTGCGGGCGCAATAGCGCTCACTGGGCTGTGGCCTTCTTGGCCACGATGACCTATGGTGCGATAGCTGTACCGATTCTCCACGAGTTTAAGGCCGAGCAGGTGCACAACATTGTGAACCACTCGGACGCTCGTCTGCTTTTTGCAGGCGATGTTGTGTGGCCTACGCTCAAGGTTGAGGATATGCCTAATATCGAGGGTGTGGTGCACTTGCCCGACTTCCAGCTCATGCTCTCTCGAAGCGAAATGCTCACCGCGGCCCGTGAGAATCTCAACGCCCGTTTTGGCGAGCGCTATCCGAAGTATTTCCGCAAGGAGCATGTGAGCTATCGTCCTTCTCCAGAGGGCGACGCGCTGGCCATTATCAATTATACTTCGGGCACCACCTCCAACTCTAAAGGAGTGCTCATCCCCTATCGTGCCCTGTGGTCCAACTATGATTTTGCTTTGCAAGTCTTGGGCGAACAGGTGAAGGCTGGGCAACGCATCATTTCCATGTTGCCCATGGCGCACTTGTATGGCAGGGCCTTCGCGGTTGTCTTCGCGTGTCTCCATGGAGTACCGGTGCCGGCTGTGACGCGCCAGCGC
>JAUNKN010000037.1 GCA_030532685.1 Bacteroidales bacterium
ACGCTTCCCGCCTCGCTCATTTGGGGGCAAGTGCGCCTGCGCCCTGAGTATGTGTCACAAACTCCACCTCTCAGCGCCACTCCCTACCCGCTCCACTTTGAGCCCTCGCTCTCTCACAGCAACACTGCGCCCAAAGTGCTACAAGCCTTTCAAGTCAATAGTTCACGGGGGCAGAGTCAGAAGTTTCTGCTCAACGGTGCAACAGCACGCAAGGTCTATCACGACTTTACGCGTCAGTACGAACAGCAAGTATCACTCCTTCCGGGCGACAACTTGCAGCTACATTTCACCGCTTCCACTCCTCATCAGCTCCACGCCTATCTCTATCTCGATTTGAACCAAGACGGGCAATTCCTCCCTCTGCTTAAGGCCGATGGACGCCCTGAAGCCATAGGCGAACTCGTGGCCTACAATCATTATCAAGGCAAAAACTCTCTCGGAGAGGATAGCCCCACCACCGCATCGCTCTCCCTCCCACCCTACACCTTGCCCGAGGGGCTTCCCACAGGAGTGTATCGTGCCCGTCTCGTACTCGACCATAATAGCATAGACCCCTCGGGACGCTATCAAGCATCGGGCGACGCCTTATCCATAGCACAAACAGGAGGACACATTGTAGATTTCCTGCTCAACGTGCACGAAAAGACGAGCAGCCTTCGCCTCACTACCGAACATGGCAACCTCTACGGCCGCACTGCTGCCCTTCCCGAGCGTGTGCCCAGCTATCAAGCTCTGCCCATTCGCCTCGTTCCTGTCGCCGCGGGCTACGAGCGTACGGAGTTCACCATTCGCCATGGTCATCACTTGGACGGCCCACAATACATACATGGCAATCGTCAGTGGGAAGAATTCTCCCCCTCGCTCAGTAGTTCTGCCACGGCCTACACCCTACCCGCTCACCTGACTGATGCCCAAATCGAAATCATCGCTCGTTTTGCTCCAGGTCCACGTGCTCAGTATCTCCCTGTACTCGCCGAGGAGTTTGATGCAGCCGATGGTACACAACCCGATGCACAACTGTGGAAACGCTCCAAGCGTTATCCTGGCGTGACTTGGGCTCGCTTCATCTCCAATGCTCCCGAAGCAGTATTTGTAGACAAGGGCACGCTCGTGTGTCGAGCCCTACCTACTCCAGAACGAGAGAAAGCCACGGGCGAAACGCAACCCATGATTTCGGGAGCGGTAGAATCGCGCGGCCTCTTCGACTTCCAATACGGAAAAATCGAAGGGCGCATCCGCACGCACAAGCACGCAGGCAACTTCCCTGCCTTTTGGCTGATGCCCACTCCTGGTGCAGGACATAAAGGGTGGCCTTGGGAAGGCGAAATAGACATTTGGGAACAAATCGACAGCGAGGATGTGTCCTACCACACCATACACAGCAACTGGAGCTACAACCTGAAGCAAACACAACTTCCCAAGAGTTCGCACAGTGGTCGCAACATCGATATGGACCAGTACCACACCTATGGTTTGGAATGGACGCCCACGCAACTGAAATGGACTGTCGATGGCAAAGAAGTCGGAGTGTACAACAAGAGCACCAACAAGAGTCATCTCGCCCAAGGACAGTGGCCTTTCGACCGCAAGTTCTACATTATCTTGAACCAAAGCGTGGGCAACGGTTCGTGGGCCCAAGCTGCCGATGAACATCACACCTACGAGACTCGCTTCGACTGGGTGCGCGTCTATCAGACCAAGGCTCAAAATCCTACTTTAGGACTCGCCACCGCTCCTCTGCTCCCCTCATCGCTCAGCTACTATGACCTCTCTGGCCGTCGCGTTGCCAAGCCCACTTCGGGGGTATACATCGTCGATGGACAAAAAGTATTGCTTCCTTAAAGGCAAGCGTAAAGCAACAATAGGCAAGGGATAAAAACGCTCGTAAGGCGCAGGTACTTCCCGACTAAGAGCATTTTCCCTCGCACACAGAAAATCCTACGTGGGACGCAGATTTTTCTACGTCCCACGTAGGATTTTTTGCTTCCCACGTAGAAAAAAGGCGTTCCCATTTAGTCTTTTACCAAATGGGAACGCCCTTTTCTATGAGCTCGGCTCATGGACAAACTTATGGTCAGGAGTTTTCCTCCTACCCTATACTATCCCCCCTGCGCAAACTTGTCGTAAAAGAGAGCTGGGATTTGCTTCAAAGTCTCAGGGTCTACATAGGTTTCGATATGGCGACAACGCTTTTCTTCCAAAATCTCGTCCACAGCGATGAGGATGCTCGTTTCCTCCACGTTGCCAAACTCCTCATTGATAGCCGTTCCAAACACTCTCATCGTGGGCGAAAGACTCATATAGGCACTGACCAAGGGAGGGATGTTCACTCCACGGCCGCGCACTGCCTTATTCAGCGCTTTGTAGTCGGCTCGAAAATCGGTCTCGACAAAGATTTGCTCCAACTCCTCGCGCGACATCTCCAAAGCTACAGGTTCCTCGGGAACAACAAGCCCATCGCGGTCGCCAAAGTGGCGGTCGAGGAAATGCAATATCATATCGCGTGCTTGGCGATCGAAACTCGGATACATGGTCATCTTTCCGAAGAAGTACTTCAAGCCAGGGATAATCACCGTGAGCGCACCCAATCCGTCCCAAAGATTGTCAAGAGCATAAAGGCTCTTGGAAAGATTGCTCGTGCTCTGATACTCGAGCGTGACGAAAGAACGTCCCAGCTCGACCGTTTGAGGGAGAAAATTCTCGATAAAGTTTTCCGAAAAGCGGAACATGTGTCCCGTGGCCAAATTGGGTTGTCCATCGGGACGGAACGTAATGTCGGAAGGGGGCAAGAAGCGGTAGCCTCCGAGAATCTCCTCGGCATCGGGATTCCACACGATGAGCTGATAGTAGGGGTGCTCGCAGGTGTCAAACTCATCAATGTCGAGTGCTAAACCCGTTCCTCCTCCTGCGGCTCGAAAGGCGATTTCGCGCAAACGGCCTATCTCGCGCATCACATTGGGAGCATTGTGATGGGTGATGATGTAAATATCGTTGCCCGCCTTGTTAGTGTGTCGCAGCTTCAACTCTGGTTTGAGTTCTGCCTTGAGCACTTCGCGGGCGATAGGTGCAATGATTTCTTGCATTGATAGGTTGTTTTCGCTTCGTTGCAGCTGTGAAACGGAGCGTTGTTATTTCAATTTGTAGACTTCTTCGCGCACCACCGCAGCCCATTCGCTAGGACTACGCTCGGCGGTGAAGTTCTGCCAAGGGATAGGCTTGCCAATCTTGAGGGTGAAGTGGCTGCCTTGATGCTTGTAAAGCTCATCGGCCAAATAGAGCATGGCTAAATTGAACTTCAAGCCCAAATGTTTCGACCAGTTGGCCAAACGGTAAAACCAAGCACTATTGCGCCCCTCAAAATGAATGGGAATGACATCGCGATGCGTCTCGATGCTCTTGGTGATAAAAGTTTTGCTCCAAGGCAAATCTTGAATGTGCCCATCTATCTCGCGCGAACAAACTCCCGCAGGAAAGATAAACATGTGGTTGTCGCTGCGAAAAGCCTCATCGATGCGACGGGGCAAATGGCGGTCTTGACGCCCCGTCTTGTTCACTGCGATGCAAAGCGGTGCAAGACCTTCGAGATGCATCAAAAGGTCATTGACCAGCAAACGAATGCGGCCCTCGTAGTGTTCGCCCAAGACGGCTCCAATAATAACTCCGTCGGCTCCCCCCAAAGGATGATTGGCCACGAAAGTGAAACGGCTCCCATCGGCATCGGAGGGCAAATGTTCCATGCCTTCGACACGAATGTTCAAATTGACATAGCGCATGCAATCTTTGAGCCACTGCACGCCCACGACGCTCCCCTCCTGACGTATGAAGGCATTGAGCCAATCTTGATGGACAATGCGCTTCAAGTAGCGCACCAAGAAGGAGGGCACCCAGCGTGCTCTGCTGCCGAGCTTGCTCTGCAGCACTTTGTCGATGTCGATGGTTTTCGCTTGGCTCATTGTTCTATGTTACGGGAAGTCACACGAGTTTCCCTCATTTGGAATTGCAAAAATAGTGATAAATTACGGTAAAAGCCCAATCGGCACTTTGCTTTTATGGCGAAAGGCAACAACTTTTTATCGCGCAGTAATGTGAAAGCAGGCTTGGTGCACTTCGTACTTCACATAGCAGGTGCCCAACGCGCGCTGATCGCGCAACACTTCGGCCAGGATTTGTTTGAGTTTCGTGCCCCAAACTTCATACTGCTTGGGCAAATCCGGATCTTGCACGCGACGATAATGATTGTAGGAGATGTCGAAGCTCGTACCAAAGCGATGGCAGCTATTTTCTGAAGCGTTGGCGTTGCGACGACGCAAGCGAGCCACATCGTCCTCCGTGCGCAAGACAGAAGTGATGCGCAGTTTGTGAAAGGGCAAGCCCTTCGAAGCCAAACTATCGACAAAAGCACGACCAATCTCTTCAAGAAGAGCTGCAGCACGAGGCACCAAATAGGGAATACTGTGGCTCAAGTTTTCGACCTCATAATAGGGTGAATCGCCAATGAACACCAAATCTTTCGTGCGCAGCGCAGCCTCTGCTCGGTCGGCACACGTGGGAACTCCTATACGATGGGCTGTGGCCAGCTGCACATCGTTCAAGTCGGGAAAAGCTCGACCATAATCGGGCACCGAGAGGATGCGATGAGCCACTGGTTTCCCAGCCTTATCCAAAAGTTGAAGGGGACGACGCTTGGTGCGTAACACACTGTCTACACGGGCGCTGTGAAGGGCTATCTCGTCGGTCTCAGCCACCGGCTGAGGCTGCTCGACTTTGAAAAAATCGCTCCATCGCACCTCGTTCACGTGGGGAAACAAACGCTTCACTCCATAAAGCCCCAATATCACAAAGGCAAAGAGCAACAAAAAGTGCAGACGATTGAAAGAAAGAGAAGAGCGAGGACGAGACATAGATGAGTTAAAGCTTTCTACTGCAAAAGTAACAATAATCTTGCTATTTTCTTGGGCTATTGGGGATAGAAATGTAATTTTGCACGTAGTAAAAATAATCTCCTAAACACCCTGAATGATAGAACGCCACTTTGTGCTTGAGGAGGCCGATCCGGCCACTTTTTTTGGTGTAGGCAATGCCAATTTGCGGCTATTGCGTGCGCTCAATCCTAAACTCCGCATCATCGGACGCGGCAACGTGCTCAAAGTGATGGGAGCGGAGGAGGATATGGCCGAATTTGAAGAACATTTCGACCGTCTGCATCAGCACTGTGTGAAATACAATGCATTGACGGAGGACAATGTCGTGGCTATCCTCAAACGCCATCTCCCGCAAAACGAAGCCGGAGAAGGCGATGTGATAGTGTTTTCCACCAGTGGCAAACCTATATCTCCGCGTTCTGACAACCAACGACGGCTCGTCGAGGCCTATCGTACCCACGATATGCTTTTTGCCACAGGACCAGCAGGATCGGGCAAGACTTATGTAGCCATCGCCTTGGCCGTACGTGCATTGAAGAACAAGGAAATCAAAAAAATCATTTTGTCGCGCCCTGCCGTCGAAGCAGGAGAGAAGTTGGGCTTTTTGCCTGGCGATATGAAGGACAAGATTGACCCTTATTTGCAACCGCTCTACGACGCGCTACAAGAAATGATACCCGCAGCCAAACTGCAAGAGTATATGGAGCAAAACGTAATTCAAATTGCTCCGCTTGCTTTCATGCGCGGGCGCACACTCAACGATGCGGTCGTGATTCTGGACGAAGCGCAAAACACAACGACGGCACAAATCAAGATGTTCCTCACTCGCATGGGGTGGAACACTAAAATGATTATCACCGGCGACCGCACGCAAGTAGATCTCCCTCCCTCACAACGCAGTGGGCTTATAGAGGCTACACGCATTCTGCAGGAGGTGCCAGGCATCGCTCATGTAGAGATGAACGAGAAGGACATCGTGCGCCACAAGCTGGTGGCACGTATCGTACGGGCCTACGAGGAGGAGGCCCGACGAGTCAAGGCCGAAAAAGAAATAGCAACCCCCTAAATATTCATTTACAATGACAGCTCTCACCCAAACCGACTTCCATTTCACAGGTCAGCAAAGCGTGTATCACGGCAAGGTGCGCGATGTTTACAATCTTGGCCAGCGCCTCGTTATGGTAGCAACCGACCGCATCTCGGCTTTCGATGTCGTGCTGCCGAAGGGTATCCCTTTCAAGGGACAAATGCTCAACCAAATCGCAGCTAAGTTTCTCGATGCCACAGCCGACATTTGCCCCAACTGGAAACTCGCAACTCCCGATCCGATGGTCACCGTGGGGGTGATGTGTGAGGGTTTTCCCATCGAAATGATTGTGCGCGGCTATTTGTGCGGTAGTGCTTGGCGTGCCTACAAGAGTGGTGTGCGTGAAATTTGTGGTGTACGTTTGCCCGAAGGTATGCGCGAGAACGAGAAGTTCCCCACCCCCATCATCACTCCTACCACCAAAGCTGAAATCGGAGAACACGATGCCGACATTTCCAAGGAGGAAATCTTAGCCCAAGGCTTGGCTACTCCCGAGGAATATGCCGTGTTGGAAAAATATACGCTGGCGCTCTTCGAACGTGGCACCCAAATGGCAGCCGAACGAGGTTTGATATTGGTAGATACGAAGTACGAATTTGGCAAGCACAACGGAACGATTTATCTCATGGACGAGATTCACACTCCCGACTCCTCACGCTACTTCTATGCCGAGGGCTATCAAGAGCGCTTCGAAGCAGGCGAACCTCAGAAGCAGTTGTCGAAGGAATTCGTGCGTGAATGGCTCATGGAAAATGGTTTCCAAGGCCAAGAGGGTCAACAAGTTCCCGAAATGACCGACGAGATTGTGGCCAGCATCTCGGAGCGTTATATTGAGCTCTACGAGCACATCACTGGTGAGACTTTCGATCGTCAAGGCGATAAGGATTTGCATGCTCGCATCGAGCGTAATGTAGAGCAGTATTTGGCTTTATAAGTCACGAAGGCACGCTCTCCCAAAACCAATAAGCCTATAAAATGGGCCGCGACAAAATTCTGAATTTTGTCGCGGCCCATTTTCTTTCCAAGATAGACGAGGTGTCTAATCAAAAGCGGCCAAATCAAGGAAGCGCCCTCGACAGCGGCGTTCTTCGATGAGCTTATCAAGTTGGGCACGGCGAGAAGCAGCAATCCAACGACGAGCAAAGATATTGGGAATGGCCACCCCTACCGAAAGGCACAAAAGAATGAGCGCTGCAGTGAGCAAGTGGCCAGAGGAACGCATGAAAATGTCGACCTCGTTGTTGAAGTGTACTAAACCAAATATACCGCGGTACATCAAAATGCCTGGCACCATAGGGATAACACTGGGTATCGTCAATACATGATTGGGGCTACGAGTGGGTTGAACCAGCCGCACCGACACGATAGAGATGAGCGAAGCAGCAGCTAAACTACCGATAACCAAACCTTGCCCCAAATCAAATCCCAAGAAGTTGCGCAAGCACATGCCCATCACCGCCAGCATAGCAATCGCAAACAGCGTGCGTCGCGGTACATTGAAATTCATGGCAAAACCAATCGCTGCTATCGCCGTGGCTACTGCTGCTTCCCAATAACTGATGATAGGCGCCAAGCTCACAGAGGTAAAGGAACCTGCCTCGCCCGTGACATTCACAGCCAGTACGATACCAAAGGCCATCGAAGCCATCTGCACTACGCCATTGGCCAAACGAGCTAAGCCCACCAATAGATAGTTGTCGAGCATATCGTCCAAAAAGTTGATGAGCGCAACTCCAGGCACCAAGAATAGCGCGCAAGCAACCATAGGGTGATAGGGACGAGACGTGAAACCTTCTGGCAACAACTGTACTGTGCCCCAAGCGACCAAGGTGGCGACAAAAGCCGTAAAAGCGGTCACCATATAGACATTGAAACGCTCCTGCAAGAGAAAATAGCGCAACGCATACCCTACCAAACCTGCTATCGTTGCAGGCAAGAAAGAAGGCCAGTCTCCTCCGAACAAGACGGAAAACCCTCCACACCCCATGGCTGTACAAAGCATCACTACCCAGAGAGGATAATCGCGTTTGCCACGGGCTATGCGCGCCAAGACATTTTCAAAACGGGTCATCGTGTAGTCCTTTTGCAAAGCATGCCAAGACAATTGGCTTATTGCAGCCAGCGCGCGCATATTGATGGTGTAGCGTTGCGTGCAAGAAAAACGGCTATAAGAGTGGGTTTCGTCGCTGTAATTGACCTTCAACGTGCCATACAAAACATCGATATTCAGGTATCGTTCGTCAAGCCCTAAGAAAGCTGCGATGCGCTTCATATTACGTACGATGCGATTCGTATCGGCTGCGCTCTCCATCAATAGGATACCTACGCGCAACAAAATCGTCAGTTTACGATGCACGCGCTGAGCATTCTCATTGAGCGTTTCAATATTCAAAGACATATTACTCGCTTTTGGGAATGGTTAGACGACGCAAATCGTACATCGAACCATTGTATATATTCAAATCTACATCTCCTCGTATGCCACGTACGTGTCCGAGATCCGTGTGTTGCCAAAACTTCCAAACACCTTCGTATCTCAAACTATCGACATAGTAATGGGCAATCCAGAATGGATAGCGCTCGAAACTCTCTGCGTTGAGATAATCTTGTTTGAACTTCAAACCTGTATAAATGATGGGAGGCACTCCATAGCGACGCTCCAATAGGCGCAACCAAATGAGTGCTTCGCGCTGCAATTCCTCAGTGCTCTGTTTGCCCTTCACCTCGATGTCCAACACTGGGGGTAAATCTCCTGGCTCCAAGTGTACTTTGTTCATAAAGTGACGAGCTTGCTCTTCGCCACTCGAAGTGGGACGATAAAAGTGGTATGCCCCACGTATCAAGCCTTCTTCTCGAGCTTCACGAAAATTACGTCGAAACTGCTTGTCAAGAAGACTGCTCCCCTCGGTCGCTTTTACAATGACAAACTCGATGTCGTGACCTCCAACTTTCGCACGAGCCACCTCCTCCCAGTCGATGCGCCCCTGATGGTGACTCACGTCTAAGCCATGTATCTCATAGCCCTTAGGAAAGGAGAGCTCGCCATAAAGCGCTTTCCAACTGGCCGTATAGGGAGCTACATACTTGAAAAAAATATACCCATAGACCAACGCAGCGACAATCCCTCCCCACCAAAAAATACGTTTAAAGCGGTGTCCTAACACACGTTCTGCCCACGACGGAGCAGACGAGCGATGCCTGCGCACCACCCGTCGACGCCGGCGAGAAGTCTTGTGCTGTGAAGCCATAATCAAGAAGAAAGCGCGAACGGCCGGAACTTTCTTCCAACAGTTCGCGCTGTCATTTATTCAATATAGAGTGTCAATTCCTTACTTCGCTTGTTCGAGGGCAAGCGTCTTGGTGCATTGGTCACACACCTCTGTGGGTCCCCAGTACTGAATGGGGCCAGGATAAACGAAAGCCGTTTGTTCTGCCCACTCATCACGCTTCGCGGCGAAGGCTTTGAAGGGTGCACCGTCGAGCTCTACAAGTGCTTTGCGGATAACGGGCTTCATGTGACCGTGGCGACGCTCCATGTTCATCATCATCGTGATGGGCACACCACCTGCAATCCATTGTTCTGCGGGAGCCGTAGTATTCTTCACGATAGCCATATAGCCCGTCTTACCATTGGCTACGAGCTGAGCAGCAGAAGCGCCCAAAGCATAGCAGTAGTCGGCATCGAAATTAGAGGGAGCTGCGCAACGACCTTCGTAGCCGAAGAAGTGGTGCAGAGGAGCAAACTTACCTACATACTTGCCTTCCTTCTTCCAAGTAGCCAGCTTTTCAGCTACCATCTCAGAAAGCAGTTTCTCGGTCTCGATGAGCGAAACCTGTACGTTGCCGTGAGGATCGCGCTCTGCAGTGAGTTGCTTAGCAACACCTTCGGGAAGAGAAGCATAGATAGCAGCGTTCTCAGCCGTGAGCTTACCAAGCACCCATTCGCGCTGTTCAGCAGGCGATACGCTGGTAGCCTCGGGAGTAGAAAGCAGATCGTTGAGTTCGGCAATGAGTTTCTTCAAAGAAGGAATAAACTCGATGAGTCCTTCGGGGATGAGCACTGTACCAAAATTGTTGCCTGCAGCAGCACGCTTAGCAATCACTTCGGCAATGTAAGTCACAACATCATCAAGGCTTTGGTTCTTGGCTTCAACTTCCTCCGATACCAAGCAGATATTGGGTTGCACTTGCAGCGCGCATTCGAGAGCAATGTGCGAAGCTGAACGGCCCATCAGCTTGATGAAGTGCCAGTATTTACGTGCAGAGTTGGCATCGCGTTGAATGTTACCAATCACCTCGGCATACGTCTTACAAGCAGTATCGAAGCCGAACGAAGTTTCAATTTGGTCGTTCTTCAAGTCGCCATCGATGGTCTTGGGACAGCCAATCACCTGAACGCCATATTTCTTAGCGGCATAGTATTCAGCGAGTACGCAAGCATTGGTATTAGAGTCGTCACCACCGATAATTACGATAGCGTTGAGATTCAACTTGCGAATCACTTCCATACCCTTCTCAAACTGCGCTTCTTCTTCGAGCTTCGTACGGCCAGAACCAATCATATCGAAGCCACCCGTGTTGCGATATTCGTCGATGAGCGCATCGGTCATTTCAAGGTACTGATGGTCTACAAGACCACCAGGGCCCATCAAGAAGCCATAGAGCTTAGAAGCAGGATTCTGCTTCTTCAAGCCGTCGTACAAGCCACAAATGACGTTGTGTCCACCAGGAGCCTGACCACCCGAGAGAATGATACCGATGTTGATGGGAGCATACTCCTTGCTCTCGTCTGTGGGTTCAAAATTTACGAGAGGCATACCATAAGTGTTAGGGAAGAGAGCTTTGATTTCTTCCTGATTGTCCACACTTTGCGTAGGAGCACCTTCTACAATTTTCACGTTGCCACGGAGGCCGGCGGGGAGCTTGGGCTCGTAGGCTGTACGAGCTTGCTGCAATGCGCTTTTAGTCATAAATTTATTGTGAGTTATAGCTATAATTGTTTTCTGTGCACAAAGTTAGCGATATTCTCTGTGTTGGCAAAACCTTTGGGAGGATTTAGAGGTAGAAATGGCGACACAAATGAGTGAGTTCGACACTCCGCTTTCCATCGCGCATCAAAACGAGTGTACTACGTTGCGGCAGGCCCTCCATTCCCTTGACAAAGTGGAGCATTACGCGCTTGGGATTTTTCTGTTCCACCGTGCGCACATCTGTTCCTCTCACCAAATTCAAGCCTTGTTGACGGGCGAGAGAAAGTAGCTCTTCTTCTGCTTGTTTAGGAGCAATGAGTTGCAGGCTTCCCCGCTCTCTTAATAGCAGAGCACTCCTCTTCATGAGCAGCTCGAATCCCAAGCCTGTACGTGTGTGACGTGCCAAAGCTCGCTGTTGATCGGGGGCCAGGAGCGTTTCTTGAAAGAAAGGAGGATTGGTCACGATTGCGTCGTAACGGGTGGTCGGTGTCCAAATCGTAAAATCTCCTTGCTCCACCACGATACGATGGTGCCAAGGAGAAGCCAAAACATTTTGCCGAGCCTGTTTTGCCGCAGCCTCGTCTATCTCGAGTGCCGCAATGTGGGCTCGACTATTTTTTTGTGCCATCATCAAAGCAATCAGCCCACAGCCTGTGCCCACGTCGAGTATTGAAGCAGCCTCTCCTACCTCGCTCCAAGCTCCGAGCAATACGCCATCGGTGCCCACTTTCATTGCGCAGGCACTATCCTCTACCGAAAATTGCTTGAAATGAAACATAGATAAAAGTTTTGCTACAAAGAAAAGGCGTCTTCTCCTGCGAGAAGAACGCCTTTGCGATTGATTGGGAATGTTTTTGGGGTTGCTAACGCTAAGCAAAAACTTACTTAGCCTTCTCAACGATGGCCTTGAAAGCCTGAGGATTGTTGACAGCGAGGTCAGCGAGCACCTTACGGTTAATCTCGATACCGGCCTTGTGCAAACCACCCATGAGTTGAGAGTAGCTCATGCCTTCGAGGCGAGCAGCAGCATTGATACGCTGAATCCAAAGCGCGCGGAAATTGCGCTTCTTGTTGCGACGATCGCGGAAAGCGTAGGTGAGACCCTTCTCCCAAGTATTCTTGGCTACGGTCCACACATTCTTGCGGGCACCATAGTAACCGCGGGTCAACTTAAGAATACGCTTGCGCTTGGCGCGCGATGCTACATGATTTACTGATCTTGGCATAATTGTTTTGTGTTTGATGGCTGGCGGCTATCGCTTTGGAATAGCACTTGCTGGCCAGACCTTCGTGAAATAATGACTTGTGGTGAGATGAGCGTGAGATTAACGCATGCAGAGGAGCTCGCGTACTTCCTTCTCGTCGACCTTAGCGATGAGGCCAGTCTTGCAGAGATTGCGCTTCTGCTTCTTGGTCTTCTTCGTCAGGATGTGACTGTGGAAGGCGTGCTTACGCTTAATCTTACCGGTTCCGGTGAATGCGAAACGCTTCTTAGCACCAGAATTAGTCTTTACTTTAGGCATTTTGTTGATGAATTATGAAATGAATGATTGTGTGCGGCAGCGCATACCTGGCGCAGCGCGCGACTATATAATCGGCGAGGAGAGTACAAGCGACTCGACAGACGCTTTTTTGTGATGTATGGAAACTGGGGTAGTTCTGCCGAGATTTCCTCTCTCAAATCGATTGCTCAATAAACGTGGGGAAAGGTTTTAGAAATCCTCACCCTCTACTTTAGGACCAGTGTACTCACGGCGCTCTTTCACCTTGGGAGCTTTCTTCTCAGGCTTAGCGGGAGCGGGAGCTTTTTCGGCATTGTCCTGATCAAGCTCAACGTCGCCCAATTCCTGTTCCTCCTTCTTAAGAGGAACTTTCTTGGGTGCGATGAACATAATCATGCGTTTTCCTTCAAGTACGGGCATGGATTCTACCTTGCCATATTCTTCAAGGTCGTTGGCAAAACGCAGGAGCAACACTTCTCCTTGTTCCTTAAAGAGGATGCTACGACCGCGGAAGAAAACATAGGCTTTCACCTTGTCGCCCTCGGTCAAGAAACTCTTGGCGTGCTTCAACTTAAAGTTGTAGTCGTGATCGTCAGTTTGGGGGCCAAATCTGATTTCTTTGACTTCCACCTTTACTTGCTTAGCTTTGAGCTCTTTTTGGCGCTTCTTTTGCTGATAGAGAAACTTGGAGTAGTCAATCATTCGGCATACGGGGGGATCGGCATTGGGGCTAATCTCCACGAGATCTACGCCTTGTTGCTGAGCCATGCGCAAAGCATCGCGCGTTTGCATCACTGAACTTTCAGCATTTTCGCCTACGACACGCACCTCACGAGCACGAATTTGCTCGTTCACACGGTATTGTTGCTTGGCTTTATCGTTTTTGTTTGGTCTCAACTTGCGACAAATTAGGATTGTACTTCGATTGACTTTATTTTTTTTAGCGCTGCAAAAATAACGAAATCCTTTGGAGTAGACAAGTGTTTGGCACAAAACTTTCCATTCCGACAGGGCTATACTGCTATTTTTCAGCGAAGAAAGCAAGGAGGGCTCGTGTAGAAAAAGCGCTATGGCTTTTTACGTTCCACATGTATGCGCTTCACGAGGAGGAGGTAGTAGTTGAAGGAGGATTTGCCTGCGGCACTAATGGTCGTTCCCTCTTTGAAAGAGTAAATATGGTTGGCTTCGTCGCAAAGATACTTTTCGTATTTCGTTTCGATGACGTCATAAATTTCTTGTGCGCCAAGTTGCTTAAAACTTGCATTCAGTGCTTTGAGCGCATCGCCATGATAGGATTTGGCAAGCGCTCGCGCTTCCTCCTTTGTGGGTATGGTCCAGCCCGTCAAACCATGCTCAGTATATTGGGTGGCAAGCGTAGTGGCGTGAGTAGCTCCGTCGACATTTCTTGCCGAAGGAAGGCCATCCCACTTTTGCAGAGAGATGAGCAGCAAGTCGGCTCCTGTATCGGTCACATTGTCGAGCAAACCGACCACGTGTTTACCGTTCCACACAGTACCAGGTGTGGGCAAATCGGTGGGCACTGCGACGGGAGGCACTGTGCTACCTCCATTTCCTGTATCACCGCCAGGGGTATTGCCTCCTGTATCGCCGTGTCCATTTCCTGGCTGCACGTCGATAGGAGGGTTCGCCCCGAAACTAAAGTCCTGACTCACCGTCATGTTCCATCCTGCCGAGAGAATATCGGTGGCGATGTCTATTTCGTCGGTAGGAGTATAAGTGCCCAACAAGCGATAGGGCGTAGCTGCTTTGAGGGGTTGCGAGAGCGTAAAACTGAAATTGCGCGTTTGCTCGGCTTCGCTCAGTGCGATAGAAAGCACCGTGCTCCGAGTGGAAGCGGGAAAGACGTAGCTTGTGGGGAGTCGCCATGTTCCGTCGGGTTCACGACGACAAGCTATGGTGGAGGTGGTAGGTTCGGCATACTCGCCATTGAGCAACAGCTGACCATACTGACGATCAAGACGTACGTGAACGGCCGTTACTTTCGGGGGAATGTTTTTCAAATTCAGATCGACGCTGGCCACAACATAGTGCATCGTGAGGCTCACCCGCGCCTTGTGTTGCTCCACTTCCAACGCGGCCTCTCCACGCATGAGCGGACGTTGTGCTACTCCATGTTCTTGCGGAGCCAACACGCTGCTCAGCGTCACATTGTCTTTGGAAAAGCGATAGGCATCGTGCCCTGACAAGGCCACAATGCGGTAGTTTCCTGCAGGAAGCGAAAGATTTAATTTGGCTTGCGCATCGTTGATTGTTTGTGTTCCTCTCAATTGTCCTGAAGTATCAAAAGCATAGACCGACAAGGGATAGAGCAAAGGCTCGCTCGTAATGGAGCGTACCTGAACGCTCACACGCTGTTTTTTGCCCTTGACGCCTTCCTCCTCATGGGGCAACTCAATGGTTTGACAAGCCACGAAGAAAAGTGGAAAGAGCATTAAGAAGACGAACAGTCGTTTCATGGTTCTACCAAATTTGAGAAAACTTTGCAAAGATGCCACCCGCAATGTCCTCGAGGAGTCCTCAAGGCAGAGGGTTCCCCTCCTTGCAAGAACATGGCGTGCAACACGATAATCTGCGCAAATGTAGCATTTTCCACGCAGTGCCCCAAGCAAAATAGCTAAAAATCCACAACAAAAGATCCTTTTCCCCATTGCACGTCAAACAGTTTTTGCACTTCCCTCCAGCATCTTCCATCGAGAAGCCTTCCTTCCCAAGAAAATTCATCTCGCCACAAAACGTTCCGCAAAAGATCTATCCCCTTCGTTTCCTTTTGAGAAGTCCCCTTGTCTGCTCTCCGAATACTAAAGTGGCTCATAGAAAATTCTACGTAGGAAGAAAAAAATTCTACGTAGGAA
>JAUNKN010000038.1 GCA_030532685.1 Bacteroidales bacterium
TTTTGCAGGGCGAGGCTGTGGCAACATTCCCCCCCCCTCGCCTTGCTCACCTCCAAGGGGGCAAGAGGGAGCGCTGCGTGAGGTGCAGCTATAGAGGCCAGCCGAAAAATGAGGGGAGGAGGGCCTCGGTACGAGCGGAGAGAGGGGGGCGCAAAAGGAGGAGGAGAGAAGGGGGCATGAGGCTTAACAAGTTCTTAACCGCGGCGTAACAACTACGTATTTTGTATTTTGTACTTTTGCAAGCGAAAACGACAAACTATTTACTCATTCACACTAACAGTTATGGATATTTTTTATCTGGGCATTGTGATTTCGCTGTTTGTGCTCACGGTTTTCAACCTCTATGTGGGGGTGAGCAACGACGCGGTCAACTTTCTCAACTCGGCCATCGGCTCCAAGACGACGACCTTCCGCACCATCGCTTGGGTGGCGGCCATCGGCGTGTTTTTGGGCTGCACGCTGAGCAACGGCATGATGGACATTGCGCGACACGGCATCTTCCATCCCACTTATTTCTCCTTCCAAAACGTGATGATAATCTTCGTTTCGGTGATGGTGACCAATGTGGTGCTGCTCGACGTGTTCAACTCTTTTGGTATGCCCACATCGACCACGGTGTCGATGGTGTTTGAGCTGCTTGGCGCGGCCTTTGCCATCACGGTGCTGAAGATGCTGGGAGGTGGCGAACACGATTTTGGCACCTACCTCAACAATGACAAGGCGATTCAAGTCATTCTCGGTATTTTCTTGAGCGTGCCCATTGCCTTTATCTTCGGTTGGATGGTGCAGTACATCACGCGCATGATTTTCACCTTCAACTATAAGAGCCGTTTGCGCTACACGGTGGGGCTCTTTGGCGGTGTGGCCATCACGAGCATCCTTTACTTCATGCTTTTCAAGGGCTTGAAGGACATGAGTTTCATGAGCGCCGAGGTGAAGCAAACGATCTATGACCACACGGGACTCATCTTGATGAGCTGTTTGGTGTTTTTCACCCTTGTGTGTCAGGTGCTCTATTGGCTGCGCGTCAATATCTTTACGCTCATCATCTTCTTGGGTACGATTTCCTTGGCGATGGCTTTCGCGGGCAACGACTTGGTGAACTTCATCGGCGTACCCCTGGCTGGCTACGAGTCCTTCCTCGACTTCACGCAACAAGGCTCAGGCGATGCGCAGAGCTTCATGATGGGCAGTTTGCAGGAGCCTGCCAGCACGCCCATTTACTTCCTTTTTGCTGCGGGCATTATCATGGTGTTTGCTCTCATGACTTCGCCCAAGGCCAAACGAGTGACGAAGACAGAGGTGGGCCTCTCGGCCAAGCAAGAGGGCGAGGAGCTCTTCGGTTCGAGTGCCGCTGCCCGTAGCATCGTGCGCATTGCCCGTCGCAGTAGCTCGGCCATCAGCCGTTTCACGCCCGAGGTGGTGACGCGATGGGTCGACAGCCGCTTCCAGCCTGCTCCCGAAGACCCCCGATTTGCAGGTGCGGCCTACGACCAAGTGCGTGCTTCGGTCAATCTGTGTATGGCTTCGCTGGTCATCGCTTTGGGCACGAGCCTCAAGCTGCCCCTCTCCACGACCTTCGTGACCTTTATGATAGCCATGGGTACTTCGCTGGCCGACCGCGCTTGGACGCGTGAGAGTGCCGTGTTCCGCATCACGGGCGTGCTGAGTGTCATTGGCGGCTGGTTTCTTACGGCAGGTGCCGCCTTCACAGCGGCAGCACTCGTGGCCATCTCGATGTACTATGGCGGCATCGTGGTGATGTATGCCTTGGTGGCGCTTTCCATCTACTTGGTGGTGCGCTCACAAATCAAGTTCTCCAAGCAAAGCGAAGAGGTGCAACAGGGCGACACGCTGTTCCAAAGCATCATGGTGTGCGAGGACGAAGCCGCTGTCAATACCATGCTGGCCAAGCACATCGCAGTGAGCACTGCCGAACAGCTCGATTTCTTTGCCGCTGCGCTGGCCAAATCGACCGACGGCTTCTTTGCCTTTGCCCTGCGTCCCATGCGCCAAGTGGAGCGCGACTTGAATGCTTGCAAGCGCGGCTTGAAAAACTTGCGCCGTCGCGAGACTCTCTGCCTGCGTCGTGTAGACGACATGGTCGGCACGCGTCTGAGCACGCCTTTCCACCTGCTTCACAACGATTTGCGCCAAACGCTTTCGGGCTTGATGCGCATCAACGAGCCTGCCTTGGAGCACGTGGACAACAACTTTGAACCCGTCGATACGGAATATGCCGTGCGCTTCACGCAGTTGCGCAACAAACTCACGGCCGAAATTGCTGAAATCACGCAGATGCTGCGCGAAGAACGCATCGAGAGCATTCCGCAACACATGGAACGCTGCGACGACATCCGCGAGGAGTTCCGCACGTTCCGCCACGAAGTGCTCGATGCGGCACAACGCAAACAGAGCAAGGCCAACCTGACCACCATCAACCTCTTCCTGCACATCATTCAGGAAACTGAACAGGTGGCCACCGATGTACACTCGGCCATCAACAACCTGCGCCGCTACAACCAAGTCATGTAGGGCGAGAGGACAAAAATGTGGGGCTGTACGAACGGTCAATGCCTGCTCGTACAGCCCTCATTGTAACCCTATGTTTTTGTATTATGCGAGTTTTGTATCTTTCTCTCCTGCTCCTTTTTCCTACGCTGCTGGCCGCCCAAACCACGATGCCTCCCACGTGGATACCCAAAATCAACGGCACCGTGCGCACCAAATGGGAGTGGCAGCACCAAAGCAAGGAGCACCGCTTTGAAATGCGCAATGCCCGCCTCTCTTTCATGGGCGAAGCCATGCGAGGCGTCAACTATAAGGCCGAAGTAGACCTTTCGGACGAAGGACAATATCGCACGCTCGACGTGTTTGGAGAAATCGCTCCTTTCGTGGCCATGGAGCAGGAAAGCAAGGGGCTCTTCACCCTGCGCATGGGGCAGTTTCGCGTGCCCTTCTCCATCGACCCGCATCGCTCTCCGCACGTGCGCTTCTTTGCCAATCGCTCGTTTCTCTCCAAGCAGCTGGGCAATGTGCGCGATGTGGGGCTCCAGCTGGCCTATGCTCGCAATTGGGGCGACCACCCGCTGGCCCGCTGGGAACTGAGAGCGGGCGTGTTCAACGGTTCGGGTATCACTCGACAAAAGCACTATTGGACGCGCTCCTTCAACTATTCGGCACGCCTACAAGCCAGCGTGCCCATAGGGCTCACGGCCACGGTCAGCACGATGAAGGTGCGCCCCGAATGTGGCGACGTGTATCTCTACGATGGCTGCCTGACCTTCGAGCGTGGCCCGCTCACCCTCGAGGCCGAATACTTGGGCAAGCATTATGCCAAGGAGGCTTTTGCACGTGTGGACGGCATCAACCTGATGGCTCTCTACGACATCGACCTCGCTGGCCCCAACTCCCAGCACCGCTTTCTCTTCGACCAGCTAAGCCTGCGCCTGCGCTACGACTACATGAGCGCGCATTCTGATGGGAGTCTTGATGCGACCACGGGCAAGGCTCGCCTCACAGATGTGGAGCGCGCACGCTTCACGCGCGGCATCAATCTGCGCTTTGCCCGTCGCCACACGGGCAAGACCGATGCGCAGCTGCGCCTCAACCACGAGCAATACTTTTATCCCGACAAGCACGACCCCAGAATCAAGGCTTCCGATCGCAACAAGTTTGTGGCCGAACTCGTGCTGCGCTTCTAACAAATTCCTCCTTGCCTTGCCCCTTGGCCCTCGTTACGGGGCGATGTTCATGCCCTTCCAGAGGATTCTCCGGGAGAGGAGCGCCAAGGGTAGGAGCCAAAAAATACCGTTCTCTCGATGGGGAACGGTATTTTTTGGGCTATTGAGTACGGTGGGTTGCTCTCCCTTTAGCCTTCTTGCAGAGGATTCCAGCCTTGGGCTTGGAGAGCAAATTCATTGCCATCGCGCGTGATGAGCATCGTGCCATCGCTGGCGGGGGCGATGTGTCCGATGATGCACACATCGTCGAGAGCGGCCACTCGCTCGTGGTCGGTGAGGGGCAGGGTGAAGAGCAACTCGTAGTCGTCGCCTCCATTGAGGGCACAGGTTGAGAGGTTCATGTTGAACTCCTCGGCGGCCACGGCCGTTTGATAGTCGATGGGGATGCGCTCTTCGTAGACGCGGCAGCCCACTTGGCTTTGCTTGCAGAGATGGAGCAATTCGCTGCTGAGCCCGTCGCTGATGTCGATCATCGAGGTGGGTTGCAAGCCTGCCTCACGCAGACGCTCCACGATGTCGCGGCGAGCTTCAGGTTTGAGCAAACGCTCGAGGAGATACTCCCGCCCAGAGAAATCGGGTTGGAAGTCGATGGCTGCACGTGCGGCTTCGCTCTTGGCGGCTTCGACTTGCGAGAGATACACGGCTTTCTCGCGCTCCATGAGTTGCAGGCCCATGTAGGCTGCGCCCAAATTGCCCGAACAGCAAATGAGGTCGGTGGGTTTAGCTCCCGAGCGGTAGCAAATGGCACTTTTCTCGCAGTCGCCCACGGCCGTGATGCTCAGCGCCAGTCCCGTGAGCGAAGCTGTCGTGTCGCCGCCCACGATGTCTACTCCATGACGCTCGCAGGCCAGGCGCAGGCCGGCATAGAGCTCGTCCAAATCCTCGACCTGAAAGCGGCTCGACACGGCCAGCGAGATGGTGAGCTGTCGTGGTGTCCCTCCCATGGCGTAGATGTCGGAGAGATTGGCCATGGCGGCCTTGTAGCCCAGGTGGCGCAGCGGCGTGTAAACGAGGTCGAAGTGGATGCCCTCCATGAGCATATCGGTGGTGATGAGCAGCGCGCGCTCGCCACCTGTGTCGATGACGGCGCAGTCGTCGCCCACGCCACGCAGCGTGCTGGGCTGAGATTGAGGGAGGGATTGGGTGAGGCGGTCGATGAGGCCAAACTCACCGAGTTGAGAGATTTGCATGATGAGGTGCGTGTTTGCTGTGGAAAGATGCTTGCGCCACGCTCGCTGAAAGGAACGTGGCGCAAGGTCTTGCCCTTGCCAAGAAGGGAACTTAGAAGTAATAGCCCAAACCGATGCGGAAGCCCATTTCGCTTCCTTTCGAAAGGTCGTTGAGCGAGAGTTTGTAGTAGAGGGCTGGTTCGATGGCGAGGTAGTGATTGAGATAGTACACATAGCTCACCTCGAGCGGTAGGCGCAGATTGGTGGCGTCGGGGCCCAAACGGGTGTACTCGATACCTGTGCCCAAGGCCAGTCCATTCTCATAGAAGTGGTAGCGCAGACCTGCGCCCAGCGTGAAACTATCGACCGTATTGGAGATGTGCTCGAAGCCCATCGTGGCGTGTGCCATCCAGCCGTCGGTGAAGAAGTAGCCTGCATTGGCATTGACCGAGAAGCGATATTTGCTCTTCTCGTTGAAACTCAAGTTCAAACTGCTGAGCTGTGCACTTACATAGCGAGTGCCCTCCTCAAACTGCGCGCGCGCTCCCAGCGACACTCCCAGCAAGAGAAGCAAAAAAAGAATCATTTTCTTCATGAGCGGGCTCTATGAGGGTTAGGCTTCGAGTTGCTCGCGAATGAAGGCTTCCATCTGAGGCGTAGCCTCTTCAACGCATTGCAGCAGGCGGAGCTGGTTTTTCGTGCGGTCGAGATTGTGCTCGGGATATTGGATGCGGAAGTAAGTATCGCCGTTGAGGTAGTCGGCAAAGAAGCGCACCGTTTGCATGTAGGGGAACAGGGCGGTGGCGTAGGGGAGATTTTCGATTTCGATGGGCGTGAGGAAGCAGCGGCCTCCCTTGAGATAGCCACGTGTGAAAGCCTTGAACACTTCAAAATCGAAGCCCACATTGTCCAGATTGGGGTCGTCCTCGCGCGTCTTGTTGGCTGCCGAACGGAGGAAGTCGCCAAAGTCCGAGAAGATGAACGAGGGCATCACCGTGTCGAGGTCGATGACGCAGAGCACATTGTCCTGCTGGTCAAAGAGGATATTGTCCACCTTCGTGTCGCAGTGGCAAATGCGCTTGGGCAGCTTTCCTTCGCGATAGAGGCGTTCGCTCTTGGAGTATTCCTCGGCGCGCGATAGGAGCTCGCGCAGGATTTCCTGCACCTCGGGCTGATCGAGACGGCCGGCCTTGTTGTCGCGCACGGCATCGGCCAGCTGTTGCAAGCGCCATTCTATGTTGTGGAAGTCCTTGATGGTTTCGCCCAGCTGTGCGGGGATGTCGGCCAGTTTGGCTTGGAAGTCGGCAAAGGTTTCGCCCACGATGTAGGCACTCTCGAGGCTCACTCCCGTCTTGGACACCGTGTCGGGAATCATCTTCATGACGCGCCAGTATTTCTCGCCGTCGTGATAGTAGTACTTACCGTCCTTGGCAGGAACAAACTCGAGTACCTTGCGGTCGATGTCCTTTTCGCCGGCAGCCTCGAGCTTTTGGCGAATGTGGCCCGTCACAGCCACGATATTGTTCATCAGAAGGTCAATGTCGGGGAAGATGGCTACGTTCACATTTTGCAGCACATAGTCACAACCTTCGCCTTCGGTGGCTACTTGGTAAGTGGTGTTGATGAGGCCATTTCCCAAGGGCTTCACCTCGATAACAGTGCCTTCGATGGCAAACTGCTTGGCAATATCGTTCAATTTTTGTTCCATAAACGAGATGGCTTGATGTTGTTTGATGATTATATGGACTGCAAAATTACAGAAAAGTCAAGAATGAAGCGTGTGTTTGTTCAAGAATTTGTGGGTTGAGATAGCAAAATTTGGGGTAGAGGACTTCAAAAAGCCCAATCGAGGGCTGCTAAAACGGCATGCGTCGCAGAAAATCCTACGACGCACGTAGAAAATCCTACGTGGGACGTAGGATTTTTTTCTTCCCACGTAGGATTTTCGGCCTCCCACTCTGTTGCGACAAGCGTGGAGAGAACAGAAAAAAGAGGGGCACTCGTAAGAGGCATAAGGGCGACAAGGCCTCAAAGCAAAACCGAAGCTCGCAACGGATGCGGGCTTCGGCCGTGTAAAAAGGATATGTTAGTACAAGACTAAGCGGGGCTGATGACGCCCGTGGGGCATACATCGGCGCAAGCACTGCAATCAATGCAGGTGTCGGGGTTGATTACGTAGATTTCGCCTTCGGAGATAGAGGCGGTGGGGCACTCGTCGATGCAGGTGCCACAGGCAATGCAGCCATCGCTGATGATATAAGCCATGGTGGTAAGATTAAATTGTTAGTACTATGTTATGTATGTCTGTTATGTCGTATCGGTACAGATAAGTGCTGGCCGCGTCGTCCCGACGCTGAGCAACACCGCGCTCTGAGGGATACTGCTGCAAATGTAGGGCAATTTTTTGAACAAAACAAGGATTTGCTCAAAAAAGTAGGGGTGGGTTTCTCCTTTACTCGGGGTGCACTTCGCCAGGCAGAGGGAGGGGGCGCCAGCCTTCGCCATAGGCGGCATAGGCATCGGTCACGACGACAAAGGCGCGAGGGTCGAGCTCTTGGATTTTGAGCTTCAAAGCGGGGATTTCCTTGTTGGAGAGAACGAGGAAGAGCATTTCTTTTTCTTCCTTCGTGTAGAGGCCGCTACTCTTGATGCGAGTGGCCGTGCGGTCCATCGTGTCGAGAATGTGCTGGTGCATGAGGGCGTGTTCGTGCTTGGTGATGATGAACACGAGCTTGTCGTCTTGCGCACCATTGATGACGTAGGCGATGACCTTGGCCATGACGAAAATGGAGATGAGCGAGTAGAAAGAGAGGTGCCAAGAGGGAGTGGTGCTATCGTTGGCTGCGGTGCCAAATCCGATAACGATGAGCCCGAAGAGCACCACGATGGCATCGCAAAGTAAAATGCCGTTGGAGAAGCGCAGGCCAAAGTACTTTTGCAAAATCATGGCCAAAATATCGGTGCCGCCCGTCGTGGCTTGCTGGCGCACAACGATACCGCAACCCACTCCAATGATGACCGAGCCGATGATGGTGGTGAGCATGAGGTGGTCGGTCATGTTGATCACACCGCCGCAAAGCTGCGCAGGGTCGAGCGCATGGAGGGCTTCGACGCTGGGGTAGGAGATGTTGGAGAGTCCATTCATGGCAAGTGGAGCAAAAAGAGCGGCAAAAATGGTGCGCGCCCCCAGCTTAGAACCCAGCAAAAGAGCGGAAAGAATGATGAGAGGTACATCGAAAAAGTAGCCAAAGGTTCCCACCTGGATTTGCGGGAAGATATTGTGCATCACGATGCTGGCGCCATAGACACCACCGGGCACGATGTTGTAGGGGTTGATGAAGAAAACAAAGCCTGCGGCCATGATGACAACGCCCAGGGCGATGGTGAACCACGAAAGCCACCAGCTCAGATGCGTGGCGGGTTCTGCCCAGTGGGCTATGCGTTGAGTGATATTGCTCATTGAAATAAAAATTTTAGGGGATTGTGAGAGCAAAGTTACGATTTTTATGCAAGTCTAAGCCTCTCGCTCTCGAAAAAGTAGGACGAAACGAAGTAAGAATAGGAGAAGTGCCGAACGTGCTGGTATGAAAATGTAAGGTAAAGGGAGCTAATCTTGGCTTTTATGGTGGTTGTGAGCTTTACACTTGTCGCGCATTCTTCGAGCCGTCGCTCAAAACGCGGTGGTGCTGTGCCATACAAACGACTTTCCCTCGCACAGCGACACACTGGCGAGGGCAAGACAAAGGGAAAAGAAGGCTGTGGCTTAGTACAGGAAGCCGAAGAGCCAAAGTGGGATTTCGTTGTCGCCACGACCTACTTCGGTATTGTAGCGAGCCAAAATGGTGTTGGGATCGCTCTTCACGCGCTTGGAGCGGTCGCACACGCAAATGTTGGTATTGCCGTTGATGCGATAAATGGTGTCGCGACGGCCGCGGTTCACCGTGTGGTGGCGCCACAGTGCATTGACAAAGAAAGTTTCCATAATCTGCTGCTCGGAAATCTCTGGAGAATAGAGCGAGTAGATGAGGTTGGGGTTGTGCAGCAATACGGTCGCAGGTTTTTTGGGAGCCTCTTCGCCTTCGCGGTAGATGAGGTTGACCAAGCGGGCTTCCTCAAGGTATTGCAAATAGTTCATCACGGTGGCGCGCGAAGTGCCGATTTCCTCGGCCAGGCGGCTCACGTTGGGGCTGGAGCTCTCGCTCACGGCGAGCAGATAAAGGAGCTTCTTGATTTTCTCCAGGTATTTCAGCTCAATTTGCTTGATAAAGAGGATGTCCACTTCGACCATCGTGTTCATCGAGCGCAGAAGATTTTCTGTGAAATTGCGACTCTCGAGGTAGAAAGGATAGTGCCCGTGGTGCAGGTAGGCCTGGAAATACTCCCAGGGACGCACCTTGGGGAGAATGCTCTTGAGGATGCCCTTGTGGTCCTCGAGCAGTTCTTTCAGCGTATAGGCGCGGAAGTTTTCGCCCGTCTGCAAGTTGATAAATTCGCGGAAGGAGAAGCCGTGCAACCAATACTGGCGCGCCACGGAGTTGAGCTCCGTGTGGTCGTTCTCGCCACCGCGCACGCTCGTCGTGCTGTACACGATGCGCAGATAGGGATATTTCTCATAGCACTCTAAGAGCTGCTCGCGCCAATTGGGCAATTTGAAAGCCTGGTCGATGAGCAAAACTTGCCCACCAGCCTTCACGAAATCGCCAGCAAAGTCTACCAATTTTCGCCCTTGGAAGTAAAAGCTGTTCATGCTCACATAGAGGCACTGGCGCAGGCGTGGGTCAAAGTTTTCCTTGGCATAGGAGAGCAGGAAAGAGGTGCGCCCTACGCCGCGCGAGCCACGAATACCAATGAGGCGGTAGCTCCAGTCGATGGTGTCCATCAGGCTGCGACGAATGGGAGCGTGAGTGTGCTCGACAAGGTAGGTGTGAGTCTGGAAAAATTGTTCCATACGCTTGAGAAATTGAGGCGACAACGAGGCTACAGGAGGGGCGAAGCACAGAGCGTGTGCCTCCGGAGTCAGGGTCGAATGAAGTGAACAGAAATAAAGAGAGCGGCTATTTTTGCAAGGTCAAAAATACCTGCTCGCAAGTTTGCTGCAAAGATAAATAATACTTTCGAGAAGTGCAAAGCTTGTGTTGCAAAAAATAGAGGAAAACAAAGATTTTCTCGCCAAGTGCCCCTTTTTTGCCTTTGGGAAGCCCGGAAAACGGCTAAAGTGTGCAGTGGAGGTAGCAACTAATTTTGTACCACAAGCACGTTGTGCCCCGAAGAATAGTTGCAGCGATAGCGGTAGAGGTAGGGATTTTTTTGTCCATCATTGGGGGCCGAAACGGGAGCTCCTGTGGCTAAATCGTATTCGCGGCGACAGGATGGACAGCGCGCCCTATCGCTCCCCACAGGGGCCAAGATGAGGGAATGGGCAATGAAGGTGCTCTCGTAGCACGAGGGGCACACGAGATCGTAGGCGCGCGGCAAGTATTGTCCTTGCACGTCGGGAAGTTGAGGAATGCCGACGATGAAGCCGGCAATGCTACGCGGTGCGCCATAGGCTGCGAGAGCCGTGATGGGAAAGTTGACGCTGGCCTGACCAGGAGCGGCAATGGTATAGTAGCGGTGGTCGTAGGTCAGGGTGCACCAATGGCCGGCATTGCTCACGGCTCGATAAAGTGGTGGAGCTGCAACGACGGGCTGAAATCGCAGGAAAGCGTGGTGACGGGCATAGCTGCGCTCGCTCTCCTCTTGGCAAGACGAAAAGCCCAAAAGGAGCAAAAAGAAAAGTAGAAAATGACGCATCATGGAGCAAAAGCAATCGCCACACAGCGCGCCTGTAGGGCCATCGTCGGACTGGCGCATTGAGGCACGCAAGTGGACCAACGATGGTGAGGCAAACGAGCTGTGTGGCGGGAGAGGGGAATAGCCTACATGGGCACTGCAAGCACTTGGCTCAAGAAGGAAGCAATCCCATCGGGAACGGGCTTGATGCGCTTTTCTATCATTTTGCGCACAAAGAAGTTGAGCTCTACGCCCACCGTCACTTTAAGGGCACTTTGGGCGGTGCCTTGGGGCAGAATTTGCACCCACAAGGAGGCTTGAACGGGAGCCCCTTGGGCTTCGAGTTTCACGAGTTTTGGAGCTTCGCGCTCCACAATGGCCAGCGTGATGTTGCCCATTTGCGATTCGGTCGTCACGGTATCGGTCGTGAACTCCATTTTCTCGATTTGCTCGCGAATTTGTTGGAGCATTTCGGGCTTTATCTGTTCGTTGGGAAACTGTGCGACCATGGCCTCCAAAGCGCCAGGCTGAGCGAAAGCCGTTTTGAGATTTTCAAAGAAGCGAAGATCGGCCATGCGAGCATAAGCCTGCTCTTGCGTAGCATTGATGGTATGGACCTGTGAGGGATATTGCGTCATGCAGAGAAAGAAAAAGATGAATAAAAAGGCTACTGTCGCACGGGCACACTCCCACGGGAGCTGCAGCTTGAGCGGCCAAGCTGCGGCGACCATGCAACAACGATGCCATAAGGGCTATGGGAGGGAGGCTGTGGCCTTGTGCCTTGTGCCTACTTGCCCCATTCGCTGGGATTCTGGCGCCATTGTGCCAAGAGGGGCTGATGCTCGGCCTTGATATAGCCACTTTCGAGCGCAGCGGCCACAACGGCCTCGTAGTTGGTCAGTGTGTCGAGTTGTACTTGGGCCTGCGCAAAAGCCTCGGCAGCAACGGGAAAGCCATAGGTAAAGGAGGCCACCATGCCGAGGATTTCAAAACCTGCCGCACGCAAGGCTTCAACAGCTTTCAAGCTGCTGCCGCCCGTGGAGATGAGGTCCTCGACCACCACTACTTTGGCTCCCTCGGGCAGTGTGCCTTCAATGAGATTGCCCATGCCATGGTCCTTGGCCTTGGCACGCACGTAGCACATGGGAAGGTCGAGTGCATCGGCCACGAGTGCGCCTTGTGCAATGGCCCCTGTGGCTACACCGGCTATGGCTGTGGCTTGAGGGTAGAGCTTGCGCACGAGGGCGGCAAGCTGCTCCTTGACAAAGGTGCGCACTTCGGGATAGGCCAGCGTTTTGCGGTTGTCGCAATAGAAAGGGCTGAGCCAGCCGCTGGCCCAAGTGAAGGGCTGTTCGGGTTGAAGCTTGATGCACTGCACGCTGAGCAGTTGCTGGGCAAATTGGGTGGCGATGGTGGAAGACATATATAAAAGATGTGTTGTGAAACGATGAGGCAAAGATACGAAAAAGGGGAGCTTTTGGCCAAGCCACAGTGCTTCTTTCTGCGCGTGGTGCCCTTCTCAATGTTCAGCTCGAGGAGTGCGGCCTTTTCGGGAGTCTCCTACGAGTCCCACTGCCACGTTTTGAGCAGCTGGTAGTGGGTCGTATCGAGGGTTTGCGGAGTGATGGTCACGTAGCCTTGTGCCAGCGCATAGCGGTCGGTGTCGGTAGCTTCGGGCTCGAGTTCGAGGGGTTCGCCCGTGAGCCAGTAGTAGGGCGTTTGTGTGAGTGGGCGGTGGGTTTCGGCCATCTCCTTGACCCACATAGAGCGCGCCATGCGACATAGGCGCACTCCGCGATATTCGGCGACGAGTGGGAAATTCACATTGAGCGTCGAGAAAGGAGGCAAGCCCTCGCGCAACACTCGCTCCACGACTTGCAAAATGATGGGCGAGGTGCGCGAAAAATCGGCCTTCGAGGAGTGGTCGCACACCGAAAAGCCTATGCCTGGCACGCCTTGTATCGCTCCTTCGGAGGCTGCGCCCATCGTGCCCGAGTAGTGAGCATTGATGCTCGAATTGTCGCCATGATTGATGCCCGAGCACACCATGCTGGGGCGGCGCTCGAGACGAGGCAGGAGGATATTGAAGGCCAGTTTCACGCAATCGACGGGGCTGCCCGAGCAGGCATAAATCGTGAGGCTACCCTTCTCGGATGTGGCTTCTTCTTGACGCACCAGTCGGTTAAAGAGGGGCTCGGTGGCCGTAATCTTGCAGCCATAGCCCGAGCGAGCGCCATTGGGGGCCACCACAAGGAGGTCGGCAATGGGACGGAGCACGGAGATGAGGTGGGTTAGGCCGGGAGCCTGATAGCCATCGTCGTTGGAAAGGAGAATGAGCGGACGCATGAGACAATAAACAAAAATATGAGTTCTTGGGCAAAGATACGAAAAAACGCGCGCTTGACCTCTTTCTTCTCTCTCTGGATTTTGCTTTTTCGAGTGTGCTCCTCTCAAAACTGTGTGGGAAGCCCAAAAATCT
>JAUNKN010000039.1 GCA_030532685.1 Bacteroidales bacterium
TACGTGGGAAGGAGTTTTCCCTTGTGGCTCGAGCAGTGCCCCCAGCTTAGGACAGGCAGCACAAGGCTTGTGCCATCAGGGCAAACAATCGAGGCGGCGCAACTGCTCCATGACGTCGGCCTGACCATCGTTCACCACGACGCAATCGGCACGGCGCGCCTTTTCCACCTCGGGCCATTGCAGCGCCATCCAGCGCAGGGCAGCTTCGCGGTCTATGCCATCGCGCTGCATGACACGACGCACTCGCTCCTCGTCGGGACAGGACACGTGAACCACCCTATCGACCTCGCGGTCGAGGCCGCTCTCATAGAGCAAAGCACACTCCATGTACAGACGCTCGCAATGAGCATGCTGCGCCACAAAATTACGCCAGGCCTCGGCAACACGAGGATGCACAATTTGGTCCACACGATGGCTATGCTCTGGACCTTGACACAAATAGCCAGCCAGCACACTCTTCACGAGCTGCCCCTGCGCGTCGTACACGTCGGGGCCTACCAACGCTATGAGAGCGCGGCGCACTTCGGGATGATGACGCACAATGTGTTTGGCTTCGGGATCGGCATAAAAGAGCTGGGCTCCTTGCTCTTCGAGCAGGGCACACACGTGGCTCTTGCCCGAGCCGATGCCTCCGGTGATGGCAAAGGTTGTAGGCATGGTGAGAAAAAGAAAGAAGAGAAACGACGGCAGCCATAGGCTCGCACGAGCAGGCCACCCTGATGAGAGGGTCTATTCGCCCTCTTCGCCATCGGGCAAGGAGGGCGTTTCCTCTATCACATACTCGACCTCGGAGGGCTCAACGCGCACACGGCGCACGCCTTCGGGCTGGGAGGAACTGATGGGGAAAAGACGGTCGGTATCGTGCAGGAGGTCTTCGTATTTGAGGGCAATGACAAAGCGATCGGGCGTGATGCGCTTATATTGACTCATTCCGACCAGGAAGCGCACAGTGGCCTTGGCGGGGAAGGTGCGGAGGGTCTTGCCTGCCGGAAAGTTCACTCCTTGAATGGGCACTTCGACGGTCTTTTCCACAAGGCGATCGGCCATGATGGTCATTTTGACGCGCTCGGGCACATATTTCACACCAGGAATTTTGACAAAGGCACATTCCACCACCGTCGTGTCCTTGAGCTGGCGCAAACGCAGGGGCTCAAGATAGGCCGCAGCAAGCGTATCGAGGACTCTGCGCGAGGCATAGACATTGACCACGCGAGGTTTGATATCGACGGCCATTAGCGTGTAGGCCGAATCGGTGAGCAGTTGTCCTTGAAACACGACGGGCAGTTCGCGGCGCAAACCATAGTTGAAATAGATGTCGATGGTTTCAGGGCGTATGCCACTCACGGCCGTGCTCCCTTCCAAAGCGGCGAGCGTGGGCTTGAGCAGTTCGGCACTCGAGAGGCTCACAAGGCCATTGCTCGTGCTCACATCGGCCCACTTGATGACGATGGGCAGGGGGGGATGCAAATAACGATAGCGCAACAGCACGCCTCCACGATCGCGCAAGGTGATGCGCAAGGATTTGGGCGGAGGAGTGGTAATGACGACATGGTCGGGCACACCCGTGAGCTGAATGGGCACCTCAAATTCTTGCTTGTAGACCTCGTTGATGGTTTGAAAAAACCAAAATGCCGTGGACAAGGCTAAGAAAAACACAAAGGTGAGCACTTGCTTGCTCTTGATGCCCTCCACGAGCTGTTGGAAAGAGAAAGAAGGCTTGATTTTTCGCATAAGAAAGCGTCAAAAAAAAGCGTGAGTTCGACCTTCATACCGGCCAAACCCACGAGATGAATGCTTGCGTCCTCCCGAGGAGGTAGCCGAGCCTATTATGCCTGTGCAGGCTGCGTGCCGGCAGGATTGATAGCGGCTTTCTCAATCTTGATTTCAACGCCAGTGGCAATGCGCAGCGTCACGATGTTGCCCTCGATGGCCTTGATGGTGCCGTGAATGCCACCAATGGTCACCACGTCTTGCCCTACTTGCAGGGCATCGCGGAAGTTGCGCACCTCCTTTTGTTTCTTTTGCTGAGGACGTATCATGAAGAAATACATAATGGCAAAAAGAGCCACCATCATCAAAATCGTGGGCCACATGCTCTGCTCTTGAGCAGCTGCTTGAAGAAGAGTAATCATAAAATTCTAAGGATTATTTTGCGTTATTGATTGCTGGGATTGTCGGTGCGAGGATGGCGCGAGCGCGGGGTGCGAGAGCGCTGCTCTCCATCACGGCGGGGACGTCGCTCTTGTTGAGGACGCTCCTGCTGGGGACGAGGTTTGCGCACGGGCAGTGGCTTGAGCACCAAGCCATCGGCGGCCAAACGGCGCACGATATTGTCGAGCATACCATTGATGTAGCTCGAGGAGCGAGGAGTGCTGTAGACCTTGGCGATGTCTAAGTATTCGTTGAACGAGACTTGGACGGGAATGCTCTCAAAGGTCAGAATCTCGGCCAGGGCAATCTGCATGATGATGACATCCATGAAGGCCAAACGCGAGAACTCCCAGTTTTTAGTGTTTTCGCTGATATATTGGCGCAACTCTCCCATCCGCTCAATGGTGGTCGTGAAGAGGCGGGCGGCAAACTCTTTGTCTTCCTCGGCGGCATACTGAGGAAGCAAATCTTGCTCGGCACCATTTTCGAGTGCAAACCGCTTGATACTTTTCAAGACAAAAGAGTCGATAATCTCCTTGTCGTCGTTCCAATATAAGCTCTGCTCCTCGAGCAGTGAATCAAAGGCTTCATTGTTCACGACAAGCGTTTTGTAGAGCTTGCGCACCAACTCACGGTCGGCCTCATAGCTGCGGTCCTGCAAATCGACGTAGGACAAGAAAACTTCGTGGGAAAGGAACGACTCGTAGAGCTTTTTGGCCAGGACATCGTCCTGTCCCCAAGTGTGTTTTTGCTTTTCGGCCCAAGCCGCCAAGGCTTGATTGCTCTCGAGCTGCACCAAGAACTGATTGGTGGCCAGAAGGCCATCGTTGCTCGCGCTGGTGGGAGTGGCTCCGCTACGCAACTGGCGGCTCACACGCAACTCTTCTCGACGCTCTGCCATGCGACGCAACTCGACCAGTAGGTAAAGCAAGGAGTGGTACAGGTCGTAGGACTTGTCGAGACTGTAGTAGAGTTCATTCAAAGCGACCTCTGTCGTTTTGCCTTCGTTTTGGTAGTAAGCATAAATGAGCTGCACCACCTTCAATCGTATCAATGCGCGATTTATCATAGACTTTCGTTTTTTAGCCTCCTCGTTAGGGGCTGTGTTATGGCTACAAAAGTACGATATTTTTACGAGAATGAAAAGAAGTACGCATTTTTTTGCACCCCAAACCGCGGTAAAATTGGCTATTTCGTCGGCTGATATCAATAAAAAAGAAAAATAATTTGGGGGATAACGAAAAAGTGAAGAACTTTGCGAACGAAATTTAGAGTGCCTCCCACTTCCTCTCCTTACCTGGCACTCTTCACAAGCTATTATTAAGATGAAAGAAAATTTTGATTCTTGGAAGGAGAGCGGCGAGGAAAATATGCTGTTCTCGCGCGTCGTGAAAGCAGGCAAACGCATCTATTATATCGATGTGAAGCGCGACCGCAACGACGAGTATTACATTTCTATGACCGAGAGCAAACGCGTCAAAGAGGGCACCGAAACCGAACGCCCTCAGTTTGAAAAGCATAAGCTCTTTTTGTATCGAGAGGACATTCTCAAATTTTTGAATGCCTTGACCGATGCAGCACAGTACGTGGGCGACCACCGTTCCCTCGTAGCTCGCCCCAACGATGGCGAAACCCTCCCTCTCTCTTCCAACAACGGACAAGTGGTAGACAGTGCACTCGACACCAGCTTTGAAGTTGAATTTTAGTCATTTGTTTTTTGTAGTATTTGTTCTTTCGGAATAAAAGTGCTACCTTTGCAGCGCTTTTTCCCGAGGGCAGACATGTTTTGCCCCTGTGTGATGGCAAATTATACAATCATTTTTGTTTAATTCAGAGTAACACAAGCAC
The DNA here is from genome assembly GCA_030532685.1 of Bacteroidales bacterium. GTDB lineage: Bacteria > Bacteroidota > Bacteroidia > Bacteroidales > Bacteroidaceae > Alloprevotella. Next base: position 4,000 of record JAUNKN010000039.1, read on the forward strand.
AACTCATGAAATCAATCTCTATCAGCGGTACTCAACGTGCCAACATCGGCAAGAAGGCCACTAAGGAAGTACGTAAGCAAGGCCTCGTTCCCTGCGTAATGTATGGTGAAAAGAAGGACGCTAACGGTGCTCCCGAAGCCCTCCACTTCCTCGTTGACGAAAAGCAAATCAACAAGGTAGTTTACACGCCAAACATCTACCTCGTGAACATCGACATCGATGGCAAGGCTCACAAGGCTGTCGTGAAGGAAATCCAGTTCCACAGCGTAAAGGACAACGTGCTCCACGTAGACTTCTACGAAGTAACTGACGAAAAGCCCATCGTAATGGCTGTGCCCATCGCTCCTAAGGGTCTTGCCGAAGGTGTACGCGCCGGTGGTAAGCTCGTGACCATGGTTCGCAAGCTCAAGGTTCGCGCTGCTGTCAATACTATCCCCGAAAAGCTCGATATCGACGTGACTCAGCTCGGTTTGGGTAAGTCTATCAAGTGCGGCGAACTTTCTTACGAAGGTCTCGAACTCGTAACTCCCAAGGAAGTAGTAGTTGTAACAGTGAAGATGACGCGCGCCGCCAAGGGTGCTGCCGCTGCCGCTGCTGCTGCCGCCAAGAAGTAATCTTGAGTTTCCGCAAGAATACAATCCCCTACGTGCCGGTGCCCTTCGGGTGTCGGCACTTCTTTTTTCAATGCTCCACTACCTACTCCGCCTTTTCTCGAAAAAGACAACAGAGAGTTCTCCCTCCTCTCCCCTCTCCTCCACGCTTATGAACCACCTTATCGTCGGGCTTGGCAATATCGGTGCCGAATATGCCCACACTCGCCACAACATAGGCTTTGATGTCGTCGACTACCTGGCAGCCCAAGCAGGCGCCACTTGGGAAGATCGCCGCTATGGCTTCGTCACCACGGTGAAGGTGAAGAACCAAACACTCATTCTCCTCAAGCCATCGACTTATATGAACCTTTCGGGCAATGCTGTGCGCTATTGGCTCCGCGAGAAAAACATTCCTGTCGAACAAATGCTCGTCGTGGTCGATGACCTTGCCCTTCCCTTTGGTAAACTACGCATCAAGGGAAGCGGAAGCGAGGCCGGACACAATGGACTGCGCCACATCACGCAAATACTCGGCACTCAAAAGTATGCTCGTTTGCGCTTCGGCATCGGCAACGACTTCCCCAAAGGAGGACAGGTCGACTTTGTATTGGGGCATTTTGAAGGTGAAGATTTGGCACAAATGCCCGAGGCCTTACAACGAGCAGCCGAAGCCGTAAAAAGCTATGCGTTACAAGGGATAGACCGCACAATGAATCTCTACAACAAATAGTCCTTTTTTCTGCTGCGACCCGCCCTGCAGAGAAGCCACCCTGTCCCCCTCCGCAGCGTATTGCCAATTCTCCACGCCTTCTATCTTTCGACAAAAGTTACGCCGAGATTCTCTCCGACAATCGCCCTTTTTTCCTCCCGTCCTCCCTCTCTTGTTCCGAGAACACCTTGAGGGCACTCTGTGGCACCCCATTCTTCCCTACCCATGTACAGAGGCAGAGGACTTCCACTTTCTTTTCCCATCTTTCTTTCCTATGACGACCGAAGCTCGATTAGACAAATGGCTGTGGGCAGCCCGCATTTACAAGACGCGGACGCAAGCCGCAGACGCCTGCAAAAATGGGCGCATCACCATCAACGGGGCACAAGCCAAGCCTTCTCGCAGTATCAAAGCAGGCGATAAAATTGGCGTCAAAAAAAGCCCTATCACCTACACCTTTCGCGTCCTATCGCCCATCGAACGCCGCGTAGGCGCTAAGCTCTTGCCCGAAATCTTGGAAAACATCACGGCTCCCGAACAATACGAATTGCTCGAAATGAGTCGCATCAGCGGCTTTGTGGATAGGGCACGCGGAACGGGACGTCCTACCAAAAAGGAACGCCGAGACATCGATGCTTTTCACGAAGAGACTCCCACCTTCCTGGATGAGGATTTTGAGTTCGACCTTGAGGATTAAAATTCTCCCTGGCCTCTCTCTTTCTTCAAGTAGCCCTATTTATTCAAGCAAGACTTAGAGTGTTCGCGCCTTGCTCTTCTCGTTCTGTGCCAGCATTGCAGGCAAGGTAGCATTTTCTCCTGCCTGCTGGAGAGCAGTTCTCTCCAAGGGAAATAGAAGCCCTATCTTACTTTTACAAACTTTCGATGCTTTCTCCTCACAAAGTCCATTTAAGGAATTTGCGAGGAGTTTTCCTTTTCCGAGAAACGACACCCTGTCTATATTGCATAGTTCCCCTGTCTATATCGCACAGACTCCCTGTCTATATCGCACAAAAGCAACCGCACCAAAACACATGTTTTAGTGCGGTTGCTTTGTGCGATGAGCTCATGCTCATCTATTTCTATTTACTGAATGCGAAGCTTACCATTGACAATCTTCACACCATGACCCGTCGTGCTGCGACGGCCATCCAAATCATGAACTACGGGAGTTTCGTCCTTTTGTTCTACGGTAGGAGCCTCGTCCACTGCAGTGAGCGAAAGACTGCTGAAAAGGACATCTTGCTTGCCATTACCATAAGCTACGCAAACGGCAAAGCCTCCCTTGCGCTTGTCGGCAGGAATAGTGAATTTGTGGGTATTGGCAGCATAGACCAACTCATTCTTTGAGTTGTAAACCTTAAAGCCAACAGCACCCTTACCGTCTCTATTGACAACGACCTCACCGCTCTTTTCCTTCACGCTACAGGTATAGGGAGCGACTTCGATATCATTGCGGAAGTCAGAGTACATACCCAATTCACCCACTTGACTTACATTACCAGGCTGTGCATCGCCCGATGTAGCCCAACGGAATTTGTGGCGGGCACTGGGTGCCTTGTCCGAAACAGCTTCTCTACGAATACGTTCGTCAATGAACATCAAGCCAGCAGGTCCCTTAGGATACTTCTTCATTTTGGCAATCGAAGCATTGATTTCGGCTTGAGTCGTGGTCACATAGGAGTTGCTGTAGTCACCCACAGTGTAGTTCTTCAAGGGCTTGAAATAACCATAGAAGCGGAAGAACTCGCTCAAGTCGAGGCCAGAAGCCTCACAAGCGTACTCGGCGAAGCGGAGGAAGCTCTTCGTACCACTCATGGGTGCTGCAGGATTGCCAGAACGTTGCATGGGTTGCTTGCGGAAGAGGTCAAAGAACTTGGGGAAGAACTCCTTGTCGTGGCCCTGCAAGTGGAAGTAAAGATACAGCTGGAAATACATTCGGCAACGCTGCCAGAGATCGTACTCGTGGTAGAACTTACCATCGTGGAAAGCCTTAGCCGTATTGCTCCAAGGACGTCCACGACCTACGTGGCTACCTCCAATCCAAGCGGAGATTTGCGAGAACATGTTGTTGCTCACCTCTGTATCACCAGGTTGGTTAAAGAGTGCCTGGTGGTTGTGGCCCGTTTCGTGTGCCACCATCCAGCGGTTACCTCCTTCGTCCGTGTCACGGCCTAGGCTCATATCGTAGTAGTCTACGATTCCGCCCACACCATTATAATAGGTGCCATGGCTGCTCGCAAAGGGATTGCCCGTCGAAGAAGAAGAGGCAGAAGTCAAGCCACGGAAGCGGCCCTCGAACTGCTTAATGTTCATCAGCTCATATTGCATCTTGATGATTTCGTCCCAACGATTCAAGACGCCGAGCATACCCTTAGGCTTGCCATCCTTGTCGTGAGCATCGCTCTGCATATCCTTCAGCATCGAGGGATAATGGAGTTTCTTTTGATAATCCGTGCCTTTGATGATGTCGCGAACTTCGTCGCGATGGAGGTTGAATTGGATGTGCTCTGACTTCATGTGCACCACCCAATCTTTGAAGAGCTTAGCATCCATATCGAGCCAGTCGGCATTGGTATGGCCACGCGTCGTGTCGAACAGACCATTTACATATCCTCCTTCAATGTGCACTTTCACATCATGGAAGTTGGCCAATTCCGAACCAGCAACTTTAATATGGTGGTTAATGTAGAGCGCACCATCGTATTCGGCCATATAAAGGTTGAAGCCTTGCTTGAGGGCTTTCTTATCGCCGTTTACGTTCAAGCCTTCGCAGTTCATCACGTGCAAATCGGCACCAATTGCGGGCTCTCTATCGACATAGAGCGTCACGATGTCGCCACGCTTTACGTGAATACCCGTGGGGCCCGTCTGGTTGGAATACAACATACCAGAGGTGGCGAAGTTGGCATTTTGGCCGTTGTAGGCCTTATAGTCGTAGATGCGGAATTCTTGTTCGCGGTGTGTCCAAGTATTGTTCTTCACCTTCAGCACCATCTCTTGCACCATTTTGGGCAGGGCTACCGTTTCGGCCACTCCCTCTACGGGCTTGGAGAGCAGTGCAGTAAGCTCCTCATTGCTAAGGTTCTTATAAGCCCCCTTCAAGCGCGTGCAAGCATTATCCTCGAAGTAATGAGCCAAAGTCTTAGTGATTTTCTTTGCCATCGCCATACCGTCCAGGCGGTCGTACTCTGCGAGCTGCTCCTTCACTTTGGACAGTTCTTCGGGCTTCACTTCGGCCTCGACAAACTTCCATTGGGAAGCCTCTGCATTGGTATCCCAGCCTACCGCATTGTGACCTTGGCCGGCTGCACAGTGCAAGCCTACGCCGCTGGCATCAAGAAGTGTGTAGTCCTTGATATAAGGATCCATACCATCTCTCAGGAGGAAAGATTGTGTGTTGGCAGGTGTAGTCGTGTAGACCTGTGAGCGAACGCCTCCTTGTTGCCTAACGTAGCGGTCGGTGAGCACATTCTTCAGCGCCCAGCGATTGCCTTTCTTCACCAGTTGCCAGATTTGGGCATAGTTCTGATTCTGAGGCAGACAGTCGAGGGTGTTGCTTCCGGGAAGCTCTGTGAGGCAGAGGTCATAGGCCGTGCACACCACACGCACGTATATATTTTCCTTTGCTTCGACGGCTCCACTCTTCTTGTTGATGTGGTCTTTGATTTCCTGTAGCGTTACCTCGGTCTCGGGCACAAGTGTCCAGTCAGACCAATTGTTGCCACCATGGTTGCGACCGTTGGCTTTCCAGCCCAGGATTTTGTCGGAATAGTCGTTCTCATTGAGGCACTTATCACCGCCGTAGCCAGCATCCCAAGAGATGGTCACAAAGGAAGTGCTCTTGTTGGCAGAGTTGGCATCGCTGTACTTTACATACAGCTTTTGTGTTCCCGATCGTGTCACGAGGGGCTCTCCCTTATCGGCTGGAATAAAGCGTCCTGTCTCGGCATTACGGAAGGTGTAGCCATTACCTTGCTTGGTCATCACCCAAATCTGTCGGAAAGACTCGGGTTTGCTGGTAATCTTGTTGTTCCCGTACAATCCGTGCAGGGGCTTCCCTTGCTCTTCTCTGAGCAGCTCGGTAATGTAGTGGGTATTTGTTCCACGATTTTGAAGGCGGAAGATTCCGCCCTTGTTCAAGTAGCCATCGACCACTGTCTTCTGTGCCTGGGCTCCCTGAGGGGCCAAAGCCAGCAGTGTCGTTGTCATGGCCAAAGCCATTGTTGTAAATACTTTCATCTTATTAGGTGGATTTTAATGTCATTTTGCCCGCAAAGATAATCATTTTACCCAATCTGACAACCAAAGTTTTCGATTTTAACAGCAAATCGGCAAAAAATCATATTGCTGTCCGGTAAAATTCAAAACCACGTATTTTTTCAGCCCGAAGGCCTTTATAATAGGCTTTCGGGCTTCTATTTTCAAATATTGCTGTCTTATTTTTTTACCGGATAGCAATAAAAAAAAATAAAACCATGGCGCATTCCTTGCGGAGTGCGCCATGGTGAATAAGTTGGTGAAGTATAGTTATCAGAGCTTAGGCTTCTTCCTCATCGGGGCAGATGAGCTTGTAGCCCTTGCCGTGAATGTTGATGATTTCAACATCGGCATCCTCCTTGAGGTGCTTGCGGAGCTTCGTGATGTACACGTCCATGGAGCGAGCGTTGAAGTAGTTGTCGTCGATCCAAATTTTCTTAAGAGCGTAGTCGCGTTGAAGAATTTCGTTGGTGTGAGCAGCGAGCAGACCGAGGAGTTCGCTTTCCTTGGTGGTGAGCTTGCGCGATTCTCCATTACGCGTGAGGGTTTGCTTTTGGGTGTCGAAGGTGTAGGTACCAATCTTGTAGATGGTTTTCTCACGGTTCTTCTTGCCTTGTACGCGACGCAAGATGGCCTCAATGCGGAAGGTCAATTCCTCCATGGAGAAAGGCTTAGTCAGATAGTCGTCGGCGCCAAGCTTGAAGCCTTCAAAGATATCCTCCTTCAAGGTCTTGGCGGTAAGGAACACGATGGGCACTTCTGTGTTGCTCATGCGCACCTCTTTGGCCAGCGTGAAACCATCTTTCTTGGGCATCATCACGTCGAAAACACAGAGGTTAAACTTGCTGTGCATAAACTCGCGGTAGCCTTCTTCACCGTCGGTGCAGAGGGTGGTATCGTAGCCTTTGGCTTGGAGATATTCGCGAAGCAGCATGCCGAGGTTTTCGTCGTCTTCGCAAAGGAGAATTCTCATTTTGTCGTCCATAATGTGGTATCGTTTTGAGGGTGAATGTTTTTGTGTTGTCGTTGTAAGTCCAGTATATTGTCTTAGCTCTCAATGAGCGGAATGGAGATGGTGAAGGTCGTTCCCTCGCCATAGGTGCTTTCCACGGCAATGGTTCCTTTGTGGGCCTTGACCACGCTCCACACGTAGGCCAGTCCTATACCTACGCCTTTCACATCGTGGCGATTGCCGGTGGAAACTCGATAAAAGCGGTCGAAGATGCGGCGCTGGTCCTCCTTCTTGATGCCTATGCCATTGTCGCTCACACGGAGCACCAAGCGTCCTGAGCTATTGGAGGTGCTCACGCTGAGTTGGGCGGGCGTGTCGGGGCGTCGGTATTTGAGGGCGTTATCGAGCAGGTTGTAAATGAGGTTGGTGAAGTGCATCGTGTCGATATAGACGATGGGGTCTTCGGCCTCGGTGTGGATGCTGATGCTTCCCCCGGCGCTTTCTACCTTGAGGCGGAAGGTTTGCACGACTTCCTCAATGATGCTATTGGCATCGGCCTCCTGATATTTGAAGGTGGCGGCATCGTCGCGATCGAACATGGCCATCTGCAACACTTTTTCGACTTGGAAGCGCAGGCGCTTGGTCTCGTCCACAATCACCGAGGAAAGGTGGGCGAACATCTGTTCGTTTTTCGTCACGCTCTTGTCGGACAGCATCTGAGCAGCCAGCGAAATGGAGGAGATGGGAGTTTTGAACTCGTGGGTGAGATTGTTGATGAAATCGTTTTTGATTTCGGAAAGTCGCTTTTGACGGAAAATGGTGTAAATCGTAAAGACAAACACACCCAGAAGCACAAAGGTGAACACAATGGCAGGCAGCACAAAGCGCGCCGACTCATAAATATAGTTGCCCACATCGGGGAAACGCAGCATGATGAATCCCGTTTGCGACGAGGGGTCGTTGGGAAACAGCTCTTGCTTGTAAACAGCATCGTCAAAGCTCTCTTCAAAATCCTGACAGCGCGTCACCTCGCGCCCGTCAATGCCAAAGACTTGGAAGTGGTAGTGTATTTTGCGCAGGTCTATGCCGTTGTGCTGAAGCTCCGTTTTGAGCGCCGCGTCGAGACTGTTGCGATTGATGCGTTCTTGCAGCGGCTTGTCAAGAGGGCGGTAGAGGCTGGAATAAATCACCTCGTTGAGCAAATCTTTCTGGTGTAAAAATCGCTGACGCACCTTCTCGCTGATGGTGGGGGCGGTGGGCTGTGCACCGAGGCGCACATCGAGGCGTAGAGCTGGCGGCAAACTGTCCATAGACTTTTGCCAATGCTGTGCAGTCCGAACGGGCGGGCCTGCCGATTGACGCTCGGCATGCAGCGTCGTTTCATAGCGTCGGGCATTGGCCGCAATCTCGGCCTCTATCGTGGCTTTGGTCTCGTTGAGTTCCACGGCACGTGCGGCTTGATAGAGCGCGCGCTTCACGTTTTCGTCAAACTGCTTTTGGCGCATATCCACAATTTTCGTGAAATAGTAGATCTGCAGCGAGATAAGCACCGCAAAAGAGATGCCCATGACGATGGCAATGGTCCAAATGGTTCTCTTCTTCATGTTGCAAATATAAGGGCTTTATACAAGGTTTCACAAGCGTCAAAGTCTATTTCCTTAATTTTGAAGCACTATTTATAGAAAATTGCGCCCCTACTTGTTGTTTTGACAAGTAGGGGCGCAAATGCGGTTTAGGCTTTTTCGTGAATTAGCCTTAGGCCATCTTACTTCTTGCAGCAAGACTTCTTTTCGGCCATCTTAGCATCCTTCTTGCAGCAGGACTGCTTTTCGGCAGCCTTTGCATCTTTCT
>JAUNKN010000040.1 GCA_030532685.1 Bacteroidales bacterium
ATAAATCCGCGGAAATAATAAATAGAGCTCGGAGACACGTTTTTTGACAAAGCCTACCTGTTCAACAACGTGGGAGAAAACCATTTCAGCCCACCTTGCCTTGATGCAAAAATACTACTTTTTTTCGGCTTCTGCTGCTCCGCACTCTCGAAAAGCAGTTGTCTTTGCTCCCATGCTGGTGGAAGAAATTGGAGCTTGTGCAAAGAAGTGGCAAAAGATAGAAAGATGGTGAAATGTTGTGCGCGATATTTGTTCCTTTCACAATTAGTATGTATCTTTGCCCACAGAAGGGATTTTAGAAGTCCCATTTGTACATTTATTCACCCTCTCTAAACACATAGATATATGCAATTAGCTAGTCTTGCTCTTAGTTTTTTTGCTGTCGCCGCTTTAGCGCAAACGCAGCCTGTAGACAATAAGTTCTCGCTCGTAGAACTCCCCTATGCCCCCAACGCTCTCGAGCCCGTGATGAGCGCAACGACCATTGGTTTGCACCATGGCAAGCACTTGCTCACCTACGTGAACAATCTGAACAACCTTCTTCCTGGTAGTGGCCTTGAGGGGTTGACGCTCGAAGAAGTTGTAGCCAAGAGCGAAGGCGCCATTTTCAACAACGCTGGCCAAACGCTCAACCACAATCTCTATTTCACGCAGTTTGCTCCTCCTGCCGAGGGGCGCAAGCCCAGCGGTGCTTTGGCCGAGGCGATTGCTCGCGATTTCGGTTCGTTTGAAGAGTTCCAAAAGGAATTTGCACAGAAGGGAGTAACTCTCTTTGGTTCGGGCTGGGTATGGCTTTCGGCCGATAAGGAGGGTAAGCTTGTGATTACGCAGGAGCCTAATGCTGGCAACCCTGTGAAGCACGGTTTGAAGCCCATCTTGGGATTGGACGTATGGGAGCACGCTTACTACGTGGACTTCCAGAATCGCCGCGCCGATCACCTTGCCGCCGTTTGGCAAATCATCGATTGGAGCGTCGTGGAGAAGCGCTACACGTTCTAAGCCGCAATGAGTTAGTATAAGCCCTAAAGCTGCATCGACTTCCTGGTAGGAGGTTCGGTGCAGCTTTTTCTTATTTCGCTTTGTCGCAGATGCGTTTGGCTTGCCAAGGCAAATTGTGTAACTTTGCGGAGTATTTTACTACATTTTATCCCGACTTTGTATGCGTCGTCGTTTTGTTCTCTTTCTTTGGAGCCTTCTTTTTCTTTTTGTGCTCGTCACGACTCTTGCAGTGGTGGCGGTGGAGCGCGGCTGGATAGGCAATATGCCCGATATGGCCGAATTGCAAAACCCAATCAATAAGTTTGCTTCGCAAGCCATCACTTCCGATGGCCGGCTCATTGGAACATGGTCGCGCAGTGAAAATCGCGTATTTGTGCCCAGTGATAGCATTGCTCCTCATCTTTATGAGGCACTCATCGCTACCGAGGACGAGCGCTTTTATGATCATTCGGGAATCGATGCCAAAGCCTTGGGGCGTGCCATCATCAAGCGAGGAGTCTTGGGGCAGAAACAAGCGGGAGGTGGCTCCACGATTACCCAGCAGTTGGCCAAACAGCTGTATTCCGAGCAGGCTTCGACTACTTTGCAGCGCCTTTTCCAAAAACCCATCGAATGGGTCATTGCTGTAGAGTTGGAGCGCTACTATACGAAAGAGGAGATAATGACCCTCTATCTCAACTATTTCGACTTTTTACATAATGCTGTGGGAATTAAAACTGCGGCCAATGTCTACTTTGGCAAGTCGCCACGGAACTTGACACTTTTGGAAGCTGCCACGCTGGTCGGTATGTGTAAAAATCCCTCCTATTTCAACCCCGTGCGCAATGCAGAACGCTGTCGCGAACGCCGCAATGTAGTGCTCGCCCAGATGGTCAAAACGGGAAGACTCAGCGCGGCAGAATATACGAGCTTGAAGGAAGAACCTGTGAAGCTCAACTTTCATCGCATTGACCATAAGGAGGGGCAGGCGCCTTACCTGCGCGAATATCTGCGTCGCATCTTGATGGCCGATGAGCCCAAGAAGAAGGACTACCGAGAATGGCAAATGCAACAATACTACGTCGACTCGATAGCTTGGGCTACCGATCCGCTCTATGGATGGTGTAAGAAAAACAAAAAGCGCGATGGTTCGCACTACGACATCTATACCGACGGACTCAAGGTTTATACCTCCATCGATAGCCGTATGCAGCGGTATGCAGAGGAGGCTGTGTTTCAGCATGTGACTCGCGAACTACAACCTGAATTCAATAGTAAGCGGAAAACCGATTCCAATTTCCCCTATTCTTCCAGATTGAGCAAGAAGCAGGTGGAGCGCATTTTGCAGCGCTCTGTGCGACAAAGCGACCGCTATCGAACGATGAAGGCTGCGGGCCATTCGGAGGAGGAGATTGCGGAGGCCTTCTCGACGCCTCTTCCCATGACGGTGTATAGCCATCATGGCGAAAAGGAAATCACCATGACGCCAATGGATAGCATACGCTACTATAAATCCTTCTTGCGAGCAGGATTGATGAGCATTGAGCCTACGACGGGATTGGTCAAAGCCTATGTGGGAGGTCTGAACTACGCTCACTTCCAATATGACATGGCTATGGCGGGCCGCCGTCAGATTGGCTCGACGATGAAACCCTTTGTCTTTTCGCTCGCGATGGAGGACGGATATCGGGCCGACGAATTGATTTCTAATGCCCAGCGCACTTACCGCGTGGCAGGTCGCTCTTGGACTCCGCGCAATGCCAATCACGCTCGTGCAGGGCAAATGGTGACTTTGCGCTGGGGGCTTTCGCAGTCGAGCAACTGGGTGACTGCCAATCTGATGAACTCCATAGACCCTACGGGGCGTCGCTTGGTGCAGCTGCTGCACACTTTTGGGGTGCACAATCCCGATATCCATCCCTCCATGGCCTTATGTTTGGGCCCTTGTGATGTCACTGTGGGAGAGATGGCCTCGGCCTATACAGCTTTTGTCAATAAGGGCATTAGATGTGCTCCCATTCTAGTGACTCGTATTGAGGATAGCGAAGGCAATGTCGTGGCCGAGTTTCATCCTCGCATGAACGAGGTGATTTCGGAACAGAGTAGTTTTGACATGATTGAGATGTTGCAAGCGGTGGTGAACCAAGGAACGGGAAAACGCTTGCGCTATAAGTACAAGCTGGAGGCCGATATGGCAGGAAAAACAGGAACCACCAATGAAAACGCCGATGGTTGGTTTGTGGGTTTCGTTCCTCGCTTAGTCACGGCTTGTTGGGTGGGTGGCGAGGACCGAGACATCCACTTCAATTCAACCTCTTTAGGCCAGGGAGCTTCGACAGCTCTTCCCATATGGGCCTTGTACATGACCAAAATTTACCACAATAGTGCTTTGGGCTATCGACAGGATGAAAAGTTTTTCCTGGGCAATAAAATCGTTCCCGATAGTGCTAAAACGAAAAAGCCAGCTCCCGCTTCCGAGCCAAAGGAGGAAGAAGTGAGCGATGTAGACTTGACGATATTCAATTAAAACGTAGTTCCTATGCAACAGTATTTAGACCTTCTCCAGCGCATTTTGCGTGAGGGAACGCACAAGGGCGACCGTACAGGTACGGGAACGCTATCGGTGTTTGGGCATCAGATGCGTTTTGATTTGCAAAAGGGGTTTCCACTGCTCACCACGAAGAAGTTGCATTTGAAAAGCATCATTCATGAGTTGTTGTGGTTCTTGCAGGGAGACACCAACGTGCGCTATCTGCAAGAGTATGGTGTACGTATTTGGAACGAATGGGCCGATGCCGAGGGAAATCTTGGGCCTGTATACGGACATCAGTGGCGTTCGTGGCCCGATGGACATGGGGGCCACATCGATCAAATCTCTGAAGTGGTACGCCAGATAAAAGAATGCCCCGACAGTCGCCGCATCATCGTGTCGGCGTGGAATGTGGCCGATGTGGAGAAGATGGCTCTTCCGCCTTGCCATTTACTTTTCCAATTCTATGTGGCCGAGGGCAAACTCTCCTGCCAGCTGTATCAGCGTTCGGCCGATACGTTTTTGGGAGTTCCTTTCAATATCGCCTCCTATGCTTTGCTTACCTTGATGATGGCACAGGTCTGTGAACTTGCTCCTGGAGAGTTTGTACATACTACGGGCGATACACATTTGTACACCAATCATTTGGAGCAAGCTCGTGAACAACTCACGCGAACTCCTCGAAAGTTGCCCACCCTGCGCTTAAATCCAGAGGTGAAAAATATTTTCGACTTTAAGTACGAAGATTTTACCTTGGAAAACTACGACCCATTGCCTCATATCGCGGCTCAAGTTTCTGTGTAATTTTCTTATGATGCTCACCATTATTTGTGCTTTGGCCGAGAACAATGCCATAGGTTTCAACAACGATTTGTTGTACCATTTGCGTGCCGATTTGCAACGCTTCAAAGCTCTGACCACAGGGCACACCATCGTTATGGGGCGACGTACCTACGAATCCCTTCCCAAAGGAGCGCTTCCTAATCGCCGCAATTTGGTGGTGAGTCGGACGGCTACTGAGCCTTGGCCGGGGACGGAACTCTTTCCCTCTCTGGAGGAGGCTTTGCAAGCCTGTGAGGCGGGAGAAGAAGTGTTTGTCATCGGCGGAGCGCAAGTGTATGCGGCTGCACTTCCTTTAGCCAAACGGCTCTGTTTGACCCATGTGCATGATACTCCTGCGCAAGCCGATGTTTTCTTTCCCGAAATCGATAGAACGCAGTGGCAACTTGTTGCACAAGAGCGCCACGAAGCCGACGCACATAACGACTGTGCCTTTACCTTTGCCGACTACCAACGTCAATGAAACTTTTTCCTACTTTTTTACTCGCCAGTCTACTGTCTTTACCCGTAGCTGCCCAACCCAACAAAAGCTCTTCTACTTCTCCTACTACTTCGGGGAAACCCGTCTTGGCTCAATCGAAAAGCAAGACACGAGAGGTCAATTTTTCCATCGTTGCCACGAGCGATGTGCATGGCAATTTTTTTGACTATGATTTTACGCATCAGCGTCCAGGTACCGGAGGCTTGAGTAGGCTTTCTACCTATATGAAGTATCTGCGCAAGGAAGAGGGGCGTTTCAACATCTTGTATATGGACAATGGCGATTTACTGCAAGGAACGCCTGTGTCCTACTATTACAACTACGTCAATACCAAAGCCCCCCATTTGGCCGCGCGCATTCTCAACGAACTCGATTGTCTTTGTGCTACACCAGGCAATCACGACATAGAAGTGGGACATCGAGCTTTGGACCGCTGGATGAACGATTGTGCATTTACAGTATTGGGAGCTAATGTCGTCGATGTGGCCAAAGCTAAGTTGGCCTTGACGGCCTATATCATGGAAGAAGTCGAAGGAGTGAAAGTGGCGGTGATCGGATTGGTTACCCCCAGTATCCCACAATGGGTGCCCAAGCAAGCTTGGGAAGGATGGGAATTTCGCGACATGATCGACGCAGCCAAACGAGTAGTGCCCATTGCACGCAGAGCTGGAAAAGCCGATGTTGTTGTCGTTTTGATGCACAGTGGTTTGGGGCCCTTCAATAGCAAAGCTAAGATGCTGGACAATGCTGCTGCACAATTGGCGGAGCAGGTGCCAGATGTCGATCTGATTATTTGTGGTCACGACCATCGTTTGCTCAATCGACGCATCACCAATAAACTCACTTCACGTACCACCTTACTTCTAAATCCTGCCAATGATGCCCAGTATGTGGCACAAGCCAATTTTAAGGTCAAACTCAATGCGGCAGGAAAAGTGGTAGATAAGCAGCTGGAGGGGGAACTGCGAGATATTCGCCACCTCGCTCCCGATACTGCGTTCAATGCTCTATTTGCGGAAGATATAGATTCGTTGAAGAAATACACGCAGGCTGTCGTGGGCTATAATAATCGCCTCCTTGAGACACGTTCGGCTTATTTTGGCCCCAATGCAATGGTCGATTTCATACATCAAGTGCAACTTGAAGTGAGTAAGGCCGATATTTCTATGGCTGCTCCTCTTGCTTTTGAGGCGACGATCCCGGAAGGTAAAGTGTTGCGCTCCGACTTGTTTCGTTTGTATAAGTATGAAAATCAACTTTATGTAATGAAGTTGACAGGAGCAGAGATCAAAGCTTGGTTGGAGGATAGCTATGCACGATGGACACGTCAAATGGGAAGCCCCAACGAGGCGATGCTCAATTTTCGTGATAACCTAACTTCAACCACAGAGCGATGGCAACGTCTAGCTTTTTCGGCTTACGAATTTGATAGTGCGGCAGGTATCAAGTATACCGTGCATTTAGACCGTCCCAAAGGGCAGAAGATAACGATTCTTTCCATGGCCGATGGTCGTCCGTTCTCTCTTTCTGCGACCTACCGTGTGGCGGTCAATAGTTATCGAGGTTGTGGCGGAGGAGGACATCTGACACGAGGGGTAGGTATCGCACAGTCACAGCTTGCTCATCGTGTTGTTTGGACTTCCCCTCACGAATTGCGCCATTATCTGGAGCAAGCGCTTGCACGTCCAGGAGGAGTGACGGCCCGACCCCTTAATCATTGGCGATTTGTCCCCGAAGGGTGGGCTTCTGCAGCTGGAGAGCGCGATTATCGCACGCTATTTCAACCCCTATAGTTCCAGTCTTTAATCACTCCGTAGTATCATCTTTAAAGTGTCTATCGGAGCTCGATTCTTCTTATTTTTACTCAGATATTCATAAACCAAGGGACTGTCTACACTTTCTGCACCCAATTTCTTGCCAAACACCTCAAAAAGCTTTATCTTTGTGTGCAGAAATAAGTAAACATCCAAATTTCTCTATTCTTTTCCACTATGAGAGTAATCATTGAACCCAACTACGAAAAGCTTTCGCAATGGGCTGCTGACTATGTCGTGGCCAAAATCAATGCCGCAAACCCCACTGCAGAGAAGCCCTTTGTGCTTGGTCTTCCCACAGGCTCAAGCCCTATGGGTATGTACAAAGCAATTGTTCAGGCTTATAAGGAAGGGCGTGTAAGTTTCAAGCACGTGGTTACCTTCAATATGGACGAATACGTAGGTCTGCCCGAAGACCATCCCGAGAGCTACCATAGCTTCATGGCCAATAATCTTTTCAATCACATTGATTGTCCTAAAGAGAATATCAACCTTCTCAATGGCAATGCTCCCGACCTCGTGGCCGAATGTGCTCGCTATGAAGAAAAGATTGCCAGCTATGGAGGAATAGATCTTTTCTTGGGTGGTATAGGTCCTGATGGACATATCGCTTTCAACGAGCCTTTCTCTTCTCTTAGTAGCCGTACGCGTGAGAAAACGTTGACTACCGATACACGCATCGCCAATAGCCGCTTCTTTGGTGGCGATCCCAATGCCGTTCCTGCCACAGCACTCACCGTAGGTGTAGGCACTGTAATGTCCGCTAAGGAAGTGCTCATTCTCTGCAATGGACACAATAAGGCACGTGCTTTGCAGGCTGCTATCGAGGGGCCTGTTTGTCAGGCTTGGACCATTTCGGCTCTTCAAACCCACCAGCATGGCATCATCGTTTGTGATGAAGCCGCTTGTGAAGAACTCAAAGTGGGAACTTATAAGTATTTCAAGGATATTGAGAAGGACAACATTTAAGTTTTCCCCTTGTTCCTTTAGTAATATAGGGCTGCGTCAAAATCACCTTTTGACGCAGCCTCTTTTAAGATAAGAAATAGTAGTGATACCCCATAGAGGGCGAATGTATTGGTCTTGTGTTCAGAGATTTGGAGATTTTTTGTGACGATCTCTTGAACTTCTCTTTTTTACCTCTCTTTTTTCTTTTTGATGGAAATTTCTCCGGTTCTTTCTTCCAGTGAACTTTTTGATTTGATGTCCCTGCTACGCGATGTGAAACGCGTAGTAGTAACCGCGCATAGCGGTCCTGATGGCGACGCCATGGGGTCGACATTGGCTTGGGCCGCCTATCTGAAACAATTGGGTAAGCGTGTCGAAATCGTACTGCCTAATCCCTGCCCCGATTTTCTACGCTGGTTGCCTGGTTGTCAAAATGTCTTGTTTTATAGCGAGAGTGAAATGCGCGAAGCGGCAGTTAAAGCAGTTCGTGAAGCCGATTTGGTTTGTATGCTTGACTACAATGCTCTTCATCGTTTGCACGATATGACAGCCCTTGTTGAAAAATCAAAGGCTCCTCGCTTGATGATTGACCACCATGAAAATCCCGATTTAGGGAGTGCCAAGATGATTATCTCTCGACCAGAAGCGAGCAGTACTTGTGAGCTCGTCTTTCGGCTCGTTTTCCAGTTAGGAGGCTTTGAACAAATGTCTCGAGGTACAGCTGCCTGTATTTACTGTGGCATGATGACCGATACGGGAGGATTCTCTTACGCTTCCAACGATCCCGAGATTTTTATCATTATTGCTCATTTGCTCACAAAAGGTATTGATAAGGACAAAATCAATCGTAATGTCAACAATCAATGGTCGGAGCATCGTTTGCGCTTCTTCTCCTATATCTTGAGCGAAAAGTTGCAATTCTTTCATCGCCAACGTGCCTCGCTCTTGACAATCACTCGCGAAGAAATGAAGCGCTTTCGCTACATTCGCGGTGATAGTGAAGGGTTGGTCAATGAACCTCTCAAAGTGAAGGGGATGCGCGTGAGCATATCTCTACGTGAGGATACGGAGAAAGATGTGATTCGCGTTTCGGTGCGTAGTGTCGACGATTTTCCAGCCAATCGTATGGCAGAAGAGTTTTTCAATGGTGGAGGCCATTTCAATGCCGCAGGAGGACAGCTTCCTTTCCCTTTGGCAGAGGCTGTGCGAATAGTTGAGAAAGCCATAGAGGCTTATGCCGACTTGTTGTAGGGGAGTTTCCTCCTCTGTTTGACACTCTCCTTCATTTCTTTCCACACCTTCAAAACATCGGCTCCTTTGCGAAAGCTTTCGCAAAGGAGCCGATGTTTTGAAGGGATGTAGAAGCCGTGTTTACTTCTTGTGTCGATTGGCGCGGCGTCGGCGAATGTCTGCTTTCTTCTTAGCCGCTCCCGAGCCATGTAATCCTGTGATATAGGTCTTCTTTTTAGCCTTGGTCTTCACTTTCTCTTCAGTGGGTTTGTTGCGCAGCTTGGCCCCTTTGAAAGTGATACCCGTAGTCATGGCCATTGTGATTTCTTCGTCGCTAACGTTGCGTATCATAGCACAAACCAATTAGTGATGGAACAGACGAACGCCCGTGAAGGCCATGGCAATATCATATTTGTCGCAGGTCTCGATGACATGATCGTCGCGCACCGAGCCTCCAGCCTGTGCTACATATTCGACACCGCTACGATGAGCACGCTCTATGTTGTCGCCAAAGGGGAAGAAGGCATCTGAGCCTAAGGCTACGCCTTTGTTTTGAGCAATCCATTCGCGCTTTTCTTCACGGGTTAGTGGGGTAGGCTGCTCGGTGAAGAATTGCTGCCAAGCACCATCGGCCAGCACATCGTCATAGTCCTCCGAAATATAGATGTCTATCGTATTGTCTCGATCGGCACGTCTAATGCCAGGAACAAACGGTAAGTTCATCACTTTAGGATGCTGGCGTAGCCACCAAATGTCGGCTTTTTGTCCAGCGAGTCGCGTGCAGTGTATGCGGCTTTGTTGTCCAGCACCGATGCCTATGGCTTGGCCATCTTTTACGTAGCACACGGAGTTCGATTGTGTATATTTGAGGGTGATGAGGGCTATCATCAAATCTCGACGAGCCTCGGTACTAAATGTTTTATTCTTCGTAGGAGTGTTGGCAAATAAAGCATCGTCGGTGAGATTTATCTCGTTGCGTCCTTGCTCGAAGGTGACCCCCCACACTTGCTTGCGTTCCAAAGCTTCAGGGCGGTAGTTGGTATCTACTTTCAGCACACAGTAAGTACCTTTGCGCTTCTCACGCAAAATCTCCAAAGCCTCGGGAGTAAAGTCGGGAGCTATCACTCCATCGCTAACTTCGCGCTTAATGAGTAAGGCAGTGGCCAAATCACAAGTGTCGCTTAGGGCGATAAAATCACCATAGCTCGACATACGGTCTGCTCCGCGTGCACGTGCATAGGCGGTGGCTATGGGCGAGAGTTCCACGCTTAAATCATCGCAAAAGTAAATCTTCTTTAACGTTTCGCTCATAGGAGCGCCTACTGCAGCACCGGCAGGCGAAACGTGTTTAAAGGAAGTCGCTGCAGGAAGTCCTGTTGCTGCTTTCAGTTCACTCACCAACTGCCAGCCATTGAGGGCATCTAAAAAATTGATGTAACCAGGTCGGCCACTCAGCACCTCAATCGGCAAATTGCTCTCGCCCTCCATATAGATGCGTGAGGGCTTTTGGTTGGGATTACAACCATATTTCAGTTCCAGTTCTTTCATATTGTCCTGTAAATTTTGCTACAAAGATAGGAAAAACTGCCTGCCGAGCCAAGATTGTGTAAAGCCTTTTGGGAACTAATCGAAAAATATCCTTACTTTTGCCGCATGTATCTCACCCTTTTTCCCGATTTCTTTCCCCTTGAGAACGATAATCATTCCGACGAAGCACAGAGCTTGGAGCAGGCACTGTGCCAAATCCCTTTGTCGGACATTTATGCACATTCCGAGTACAGGAAAGTATTGAAGCGTTTGGCCCAATCGGGCATAACGACTGCTTGGCAGCTTTTACATTTGCAGCGTGAGGAAGTGGCCGTTTGGCAAGGAGTTGGCCCTGTTTTTTTGACCCATTTAGATGAGATGCGCGAGGACTTGACCCGTCAACCTCAGCAAGTTGTTGAACTCTGGCATCGAGAACATGCAAAAATCGAATTTCCAGAACAAGAGTTGGAGTTCGAGGAGGAACTTTCACTGACGACACGGCATATCTTGACCGTCGAAAAAGCTTTCTTTGAACTTCTTTCTCTCTTGCCATATCGTTGGCCACGCGAGGGAGAGGCACTTCGTCGCTTCTTTTTGGAGGCATCGCCCGTCGATGGCTTGCTCAAGTTGTATAATTTTTCTTCACGTCGATATTTTTCTCGTCTTTTGCATCGTCGTTTCTTGCGTCCACTACTGCAAGGGGAAGCTCTTTTTCAGATGACGATTTCTGCTCAACTGCTTGAAACGATGCACAGCCTACGGCGTGAGTTGCTTTTTGCTCCGATTTCCACTCTTGCTGTTTTGCAACACATTGCTCCTCAACGCTTTCTTTTACTTCTTGGGCTAACTTCTCTACATCGTTCCGCAGCCGAACAACAATGGGTGGGCGACTTCGTTGTACGAGAAGGGCAAATTATGCAATCTCGACAAATTCTTCATCGCCTTATGGCAAAGCTTCAACGCACCTCTCATCTCTGTTCCCTTGAAGAGATTGCTTCGCTTGCTACCACCGAAGTGCAAAAACGTTTGCTGCCTTCCCTCTTGCAGCAGCATCCATGGATAGAGCAAAAAAGCGAAGGGGTACTTTTAAGCTCCCCTTATCTTACTGACGAACATGTGCGTCTGCAAAGGTTGTTGGGGGAAATGCCCTCTCCTCTTTCTCAGGAAAGTTTGATTGCGGCCTATGAGCATCGCTATCTAGAACGCCCCTCTGAGAAAAGTTTAGAAAAGTATTTCTCGTAGCCGGTTCTTCTATCATCTTTGAGCTTTGCTTTTGAGACGCTCTTCTTGCAATCCTTCGTCTTTGTCTATATGCGGAGCTTTCTCTTGAGGCGCTTCCCATTTTTAATTTTCGACATTGGCAGAAATCTTCTCCTCTTTCTCCGCGCTGCGAGCTTTTTGTTTTTCCTTCCCACTTAGGAAATTCTATCTCGCAGCGCGGTTTTTCTTCTTCCCACTTTCGAGGGTGAGGGAGGAGTTTCTTT
>JAUNKN010000007.1 GCA_030532685.1 Bacteroidales bacterium
CGGATTTATCTAATTATTTCCGCGAGATTATGAAATTAAGTCCGCGGGAATAATTAGATAAATCCGCGGAAATAATAAACTATCTTCTGACGTTCGTTTTTCTATACGCAGGGTGAGTGCTTTTCCTATCTGTTGAAATGGAAGAGAAAGGGAGGAGAAGCAGGGAGGAAGCTTTAACTTGTTGTTTTGATAAGTAAGGTGTGGGTGCAGAGGGGAGTGGGCGATGTGTCGTGTTTGTGTTTTTATAGTTAAATAGGTGAAATATACACACGGGAGGTACGGAGAAAAACGAAGAGGGTTTGTATAAAAAATGAATTTATGGTGCGATATGCGTTCTTTTGTCGGACGGATGCCAAAGAGGGCTTTTTGTTATTTCTGCTCGACGAATTTCTACCTTGCCCCGTGTTTTTTGTAAACTCGACTGTGTTTTTCTTTTCCAAAATCTCCTCGAGAATGTTTGTTTATTCTTCTTTTATTTATAATTGCGCGTGCACGATGGGTTTTTCCTCCAAAATTCTGACGTTTTTCCTTGTTTAGTAAAAAACTTAATTTGGATTGCGAAAATCGTCACCAGATTTATTTGCTTACACGATTATTTCTATTAAATTTGCTGCGTCATTGTAGTGCCCTCTTCTCAAGAGGGCTGCTTCTCCCATGCAATAATAAAAACAAAATACAATATCTCAATCAAAACAATGCGTATGAATAACCGTTTTTGCAGGATGGGCACTTCTCTCTTCGGAGCGATGTTGCTGCTTTCGGCCAGCGGCCTTGCATACTCGTGCTCGGACGATTATGATTTGGACGAGCGCAAGCCTGATTTCTTGGGCGAGAGTATCTACGAAGAGCTGAAGAAAGGTTTCGATAATGGGAAGGTGTCCTTCAATACCACCATTCGTCTTATCGACGACTTGGGCTACACGGATGTGATGGCCAAGACGGGTAGTAAGACTCTTTTTGTGGCGAGTGATGCTGCCTATGAGGAGTTCTTTAAGAACAACAAGTGGGGAGTGCGCTCCTACGAGGAGCTGAACGACGCGCAAAAGCGTGTGCTCTTTAACGGAGCGCAGTTCAACAACGCCTACGTGATGGAGATGATGGCCAATGTCGAAGGTGGCGAGAAGAACCAATGCTTGCGCCAAAATACGGCTGCGGCTGCAACAGACAGCGTGCCCCTTTGGAAAGGTGCAATGCTGCCTACTAACTATAACGAGGAAACCATTTTGCAAAATGGTCGCCCCGTCGACAAGGAAAAGAAATTCTGGGCGCGCCATGCTGCTAAGCCTCAAGGCATCTATATGGCCATCGACGCGACTACGCCCATGATGACCCACTTCTTGGAAGGACAAATGAAAGAAAAGTCGATTTCCTACGACGACGTTGCTTTCATTTTGGGACGTAATGAGGTGAAGCCTGGAAAGTCTTTCGTCTTTGATGCCGAAGTGGTCAAGCAAGATGTGGTGTGCTTGAATGGTTATTTTCATCAGCTGGATCGCGTGCTCGTACCCCCCAGCAATATGGCCGAGGAAATTCGTCTAAATCCCTCTACTCAGATATTTAGCCATATCCTCGACCGTTTCAGTGCGCCCTATTATGATGGCAATCTGACAGCCAACTTCAAGGCTCTTTATGGTCTTGAAAAAACCGACTCGGTGTTTGAGAAACGCTATTTCTCGATTCACTCCGCTAAGGGACGTACGGTATTGGCTCCCGACGAAACGGCACTGAGTGCAACTTTCCCTCGCTTGAACTTCGACCCAGGTTGGAATGCACTGAGTGCGAGCACGACAGAAAGTAAGGAGCGCAACATGAGCGCGATGTTTGTGCCCAACGACGAGGCGCTCAAAGCCTATTTCTTGCAGGAAAACGGCCGCGTTCTGATGGAGCGCTATGCCACGAAGAAGCCCGTGACCGAAGAAAATTTGGTGTACAATATTGACCAAATCCCCTTGGATGTAATCCAGGCTTTGGTGAACAACTTGATGAAGAGCTCCTTCAACGAAACGGTGCCTTCAAAGTATTTCACCATCATGAACGACGCTCGCGACCAGATGTTTACCATCAAAGACTATCCCACGGTCGAGAGCTATAAGAACGCATTTGAAAAGGCTATTTTGGCCAATAATGGTGTGGTCTACGTGATGAAGAAGGTGATTTCGCCTGCCGACTATGCCTCGGTTATTGCTCCTGCTTTGTATAGCGACAGAGCCCAAGTGGTGCGTACGGTGGTGCGTGCAGACGATAGCTTTATTCAGGGTAACTCCTTCAACTCTGCACCTTTGAAGCAGTATTTCTCGACCTACTTGAAGGCCATGCAAAGCCGCTTCTCTTTCTTCATTCCTACCGATGACGGATTGAAAGATATTGGCTATGTAGACCCCGCAACGGTGGTGCAACTCAATAAGAGCCGTCACCGCATTTATAGCTGGTCGCCTGGTCAAACAGGAGCTGCCAACGCTGTGAAGATTGGTGTAGACCAATTTGGCTACCTCTATGATGAAGCTACCGGACTTCGTGTCGAGACCGGGGCTCGTCCTACCGATAAGGACTCTCGCGCCGTGCAGGTTATTTCTTCGGGCAATGGCTTGGTGAAGAAAAACTTGCTCATCGAAATGCTCAACCAGCACATCATTGTCCATGAGAACAACGACAAGGTGGGTGTGCAAGGCCAGCAAAAGTACTTCCTCTCTCGTATGGGAGCTCCTGTTGTCGTGAAGAAGTACGTCAAGAATGGCGATAATGTCGAGATGGAAGTAAACGGTGGCTATCAGGAACAACTTGCTGGTACGCCTGCCGCTCACAATTGCCGCGTAGTAGAAACTTACGACCAGACAGGTGGTGAGGGTGGTTATGGTAATGGTATGACCTATTTTCTCGACCGTCCCATGCAGGCTACCACCAAGACCACCTATGCCCAAATTCTCGGCATGGAAGAGGGCGTGAAGTTCCGCGAACTTTGCATGGGAGTGAACGACGATTTGCTCCAAAAGGCTGGCTTCCGCGATGCTATCGATGCCTCTAAAATAAAGGACGATGAGAAAAAGAGAGAGTGGAAGCGCCTCACGTCTAAGTACAAGATTTTCTTGCGCGGTGACAACAATACGACGGGCAATGGCGACTACAATGTACCCGACATTGACTCCAAGACGCCCAACCACCTCGTACGCTTCTTCAACAACTACCGCTACACGGTCTATGTGCCCAGCAATGCTGCTGTACAAGCCGAAATCGATAGAGGCCTGCCTACCTGGGAGAGCATTGAAGCTTTCCTCAACGAGAAGCTCCAAGAAGTGCCCAAATTGACTGATAACAAGAGCAACCAAGCCGAAGTGGATCGCATCACGAAAGAAAATGAAGCGGTGAAGACTAAAGCTAAGGCTATGGTGGTGACCTTGGTGAACTTCTTGAAGTATCACTTCCAAGACGAAAGTCTCTTTGTGGACAATGTGGAACGTACCGCTGCCTATATGACGGCTTGCGTCGATGAGGAAAGCAAGGTTTATGTGGCACTGGATGTGAAGCAAACTCCTGGTGCTTTGAATGTTACGGACAAAGCTGGACGCACGGTGAGTATCAATACTGCCAAGTGCAACCTCATGGCTCGCGACACGAATTTTGATGTTTTGGGCAATACGCCCAACTACATTCGCAGTAGTTCTTATGTCGTTGCTCACCAAATCGACAAGGCTTTGGTCTTCGACAAGAAGCTGGCTGACAGCTACACCAATGCCTGGTCGAGCCTGAGCAGAGCTAAATCCTTTGTTGCCAAGTACAACCCCAAAGACTAATCTCCCGCCATCATGATAATCTCTAAGCATATTATAACCCCCGCTCTTGCACTTTGCTGTACAGTTGCCTTTGCACAGCAGAAGCGCATTTCGGGACACGTATTCAGTAAGAGCGATGGCCCCGTGGTCATGGCCAACGTGGTCGAGAAGGATAAGAGTAATCGTGTGGTATCGGCTGCACAGACCGATATGAGCGGTAACTTCTCGATGACCATCAAGAATCCCGCCAACCGCCTCGAAATATCTTATATTGGCTACGAAACGGTAACGCTCTCCATCGGTGCACGTACTTCGTTTCGTGTCGAGATGCACGACCGTCCTAGAACCTTTGATGCAGCTATCGTCAAGACAAAGCGTGTGGTGAAGAGCAATGGTCTGAGCATCCCCGAGCGTGAAATCTCGACGGCTACACAAACCCTCAACATGGACAACATGGAGGGCCTTTCTTTCGAAACCGCTGGTGAAGCTCTGCAAGGACAAATTGCAGGTCTCGACATCGTGGCCAACTCTGGTAACCTGGGTGCTGGTACCTCAATGCGTATGCGTGGTGTAAGCTCCATCAACGGTAACCAAGAACCCCTCATTGTGGTAGACAACTACCCCTTGGAAAACTACAATACCAACGAACTGGACCTTGGTAATTTGGAAAACCAAGAGCAATTTGCCAACCTGCTCCAGGTGGCTCCTGAGGATATTGCTACCATTAAGGTGCTGAAGGATGCCGCTGCTACGGCTATTTGGGGTGCTCGCGGTTCTAATGGTGTAATTGAGATTACTACGCGTCGTGGACGTCGTGGTAAGACTACCGTCAACTTTAGCTATCGTTTCTCTGGTTCTTGGCAACCAGAGGGAATGAATATGCTCGATGGTGACGGCTACTCGATGATGCTCAAAGAGGCTTACTTCAATCCCAAACAAAGTGACAATGCTTCGAGCTTTGTGGAGTTGATGTACTTGCGTACGAGCCACCCTGCCTACTATGCCAACTATAATAAGAATACCGATTGGATTGGTGCGGTGACTCAAATGGGACAAACGCACAACTATGGTGTGAATATTTCTGGTGGTGGTGAAAAGGCTACTTTCCGTGTGTCGGGTACTTTTGATAACGAACGAGGAACGATTATCAAGCAGAGCTTGAATCGTTTCACGACTCGTCTTGCCTTGGACTATTGGGTGAGCGACCGCATCAAGTTTACCTCTAACTTTGCCCTTACCTATACCAAGAACAACAAAAACTATGGTAATGACATCATGGGACGTGCCTATAAGGCAATGCCCAATATGGCCATTAACCGCTGGGAGTGGGATGCCGACCGTAAGGAATTCTTCGATACGGGCGACTTCTACTTGATGCCTCCTGCTGCTCCTGAAGCCTATAAGGCCGTGTTGCTCTCGAACAACTCGGGATGGAGTTCGCACTACTTGTCGGATATGGTGAGCAACGGTAACCCCGTGGCTATCGCCAATTTGGCTTGGGAGCGTTTGAGCACCTATACGATCAATCCTCAGTTCTCTATCGAGTACAAACTGTTGGGTAAGAACGATGAAGAAACTCAGCTCAACTATAAGGGTGATGTTTACATCAATGCTTACACGGAGTCGAAAGCTGCTTACAAACCACACGCACTTTCGTCTGATTCGTGGGACAAGGAGGTAGATATTACAGCCAACGACGAATTTAAGAACTTTGCTTTCACTACTCGTCACGAGCTGGTGTTCCGTCCTTACTTCGAGAACGAAAAACATGCTTTGCAGATGTTGGGACGTTTTGAGGTCAATAGCAGCAACTCTACTTCCCAAGGTTTGAAATCTACGGGTATTTCTGGCGGTATCACCGACCCCACTGTGCCTGGTTTCTTGGCCAATAGTTATACCTCAACCGGACGCGGTCGCAGCATGAGTGCGACAGGTTCGGTGCACTATAGCTATGGCTCGAAGTATAGCTTTGACTTTACGATTCGTGCCGATGGTATGACAAAGTTTGGTGCAGGAAACAAATGGGGAGTATTCCCTGGTGTGTCTGCACGTTGGAATATTTCGGACGAAAACTTCTTCAAGCCTCTAACAAAGTACATCAATATGCTCTCTTTCCGTCCAGGTTGGGGTGTTAATGGTAATGCTTGGTTTGGCGAAGGCTTGATTTACAATAAGTATGGTTCCTATGGTTACTACGCTGGCACTCAGGGTATTGCTCCGAGCAACTTGCGTCTTACGCAAATACGCTGGGAGAAGACCTCTTCGTGGAACCTTGGTTTTGACTTGAAGCTCTTTGACGATTTGCTTCAATTTGACTTCAATGTCTACAAAAAGTACACAAGCGACTTGATGATGTCTAACGTACGTGTACCTTCTTCGACTGGTTTCAACTCCATTGCCAATGCTAACGTAGGTGCGCTCGAAAACACAGGTTGGGAGCTCTACTTCCATACTAAGCCCATTTTCAAAGTGGGTAAGTTTGATGTGACCCTTCGTGCCAACTTGGCTCAAAACTTGAACCTCATCACGGAGATGGACGCAAGCGTATTGGCTTCGATGAACGGAGAATACAACTATGATAACGAAAGCTACATGAGCCGTGTACAAATCGGTCATGCTTTGGGTGGAATTTATGGTTTCCGTTACAAGGGCATCTATGCTTATGACTATGATCACTCTGGGTATTTCCAAAATCCAGAACGCAATAAGTACACTGATGCCGATGGCAATCCCAACATCGCTTCTGCTTATGCTGGAACTCCCAAGGGGACAGCGCCTATTGCTCGCGATGCTCAAGGAAATGTGATCTATGACAAGGCGGGTAATCCTCTGCCTATGATGTTCAACTATGGTGGTAAAAACTACCGCTTTGAAGGTGGTGATGTGATGTATGAAGACGTCAACCATGACGGTCAAATAGACGAGTTGGACATCGTTTACTTGGGCTCTTCCAATCCTAAATTCAATGGTGGTTTTGGCTTTGACTTCCGTTATGGCCGCTGGACTTTGAAGACAAACTTCAACTTCCGTGTGGGCAACATGGTGGTGAACAAGGCCAAGATGGCTGCCGAGAGCATGCGTACGAACAACAACCAATTGGCTTCGGTGAACTGGCGCTGGCGCAAGAATGGGGATGTGACTGAAATTCCTCGTGCCAAGAATGCTAACGCTGGTGTTTCTTACAATGCGCTCAGCTCCGATCGCTATGTGGAGGCTGCCGACTTCTTGCGTTTCCAGTATGTACAGCTCGGCTACTCAATCGATCCTAAGAAACTCAAACGATATGGATTGACGAACTTGCGTATCTCGGCTTCTGGTAATAACCTGATCTTCTGGACGAAGTATTCAGGAGTAGATCCAGAGCACAGCCAGAGCGGTTACTCTCCTGCTTTTGACAACTCGAAGACTCCTCGTTCGCGCTCTTTTACTTTCAGCTTGAATTTTGGATTTTAAACAAAAGTAGTTCGTAGATAGCATCATGTAAAAGTGTCGTTAAGACACTCAAACTAATACATCATGAAAAGAAATTTCTTCAAAATGTTCCTCCTTGCTGGAGCCACAGCTTTGACAGGTATCTTCGCTTCGTGCGAAGATTACCTCACGCTGTATCCTACAGACTCTATTACGGGAGAGGACTTCTGGACCACAAGCAATGACGTGAACAACGTTCGTGCGGCGGCTTATTACCAGCTCACACAGTGTGAAAAGAACATTGTGGACTGGGGAGAGTTGCGCTCGGACAACGTAACGCTCAATGATCCTAAAAAGACAGAATACCGTTTCTTGCAGGAAGGAGTATTGCAACCCATTGAAGGGATGTTTAGTTGGGCGAATATGTACAAAGGCATCAACCTTTGTAATGAGGTGTTGGAAAATGGCCAACGCATGATCGACCAAAATATCGACCCTTCTTTCACGCGCAACAATTGGCTTTCGATCAAAGCCGAAATGATTTCGCTTCGTGCACTCTATTATTTCTACCTCGTACGTGCTTATCGCAATGTTCCTTTGGTGATGAAGTCGGTAAGTACTGATAAGGAAGCTTTGGAGGCACGTGTGGAAGCTACTCCTGGACATGTGATTTTGGACACGATGATTCAACAAGTCAAGGAAGCTCAAGCTTATGCAAACCAGGCTTACGGTTCGATCATAGATGATAAGGGGCGCTGGACAGTGACTTCTATGAATGCGTTGCTGGCCGATATGTCCATGTGGAGAGCTTGCATGGTGATGGGAGCTAGAACGAAAGCTGGCTTGGCCAGTGACTCTAGCTTCTTGATTAAAAATAAAGAGGGAGTAACCCTTACTGCCGATCAAGAAAAAGCATTGAGTACAGAACTGCTTTTGAATACGGTAAAGTATTGCGACGCAGTGCTGAATCGTATGAAGAATGAGTATGACACTCGTGTCAAAACTCAATTCTTTGCTACGGAAAAAGAGCGTACGCAGCCTTTCCCTTTATATCAAAATGCGGAGACGGAAGCTTTCCTTGTAACAGATATTCCTTATAGAGAAGTGTTTGGAGAAAAAAACTCGTTTGAAAGTGTTTTTGAACTGCAGCACGATGCCAACAATAACCGTAATAGTACTTTTTCTACCTATTATTATGGTAATCCTGACGGATCGTTTAGAGCAGGAATTATGGTGGCCAACCCCGCTTTGTTCTCTGTAGCCACTTCGGTCGATCCCATTAAAGGCTATGGTAAAACCGATATGCGCTTCTTGAGTTACGGATTGTATGACTTGGGAAGTAGTACTTTCTCCAATACGACCCCAATTATCAAGGGAGTAACAAAGGGCATGATTTCTGCCGATCGCAAGGATATGCTCAAAGGAACATCTTCGTTGTATGTTTTCCGTAATCACAACGCGATGGATGCGAGCTGGCCTATTTATCGCTTGGCCGATATCATGTTGATGAAGGCCGAAGCAATTGCTCGCTTGCGCACCAGCTATATCGGAAATAATACGTATAGTGCTAGAGAGGCTTATCTCTTGGTAGACCAGCTTTTTGCTCGTAACAATCCAGGTGTAGACTCTATTGATAATCAGTCTACAGAGTACAGTATCCGTTTGCGTCAACGTTCTGATGTAGAACGCAAGGCTTGGTCGACACTCACAGGAGCTGAGCAACAGACCATTAACGAACAATTGGCACAACGTCACCCCGGATTCTCTGGTGCTACGGGATCGTCTGCATTGCTTCACTGCATTTATGCTGAGCGTCAACGTGAGTTCTTGGGAGAAGGTAAGCGTTGGTTCGATCTCGTTCGTGAGTGTGAGTTCCGTGCCCATAAAGATGCTACCAAAGATGTGTTGAACGACTGGATGAATGCTTCGAGTATTGTTCGTAACCGCTTACGTACATATTGGTCGCTCTACAATCCGATTCACTCTGAGGAGCTCAAAGTAAATAGTCCCAAGTATGGCAATAAGAATGGTAAGCTTGTGCAAAATGAGGCTTGGGAAATCTATATGCCTAAAATGTCCAACTAACGAAGACAGCCATGAAAAGAAATAGCCTTTCCATCAAGACCCTTATGAACTATTGCGGTGCAATGGTTCTGGCCATTGGTTTGCTTTCTACAGTTCAAAGCTGTCAGGAAACCATCAATGAGGGTAACTTTGCAATTGCAAAGAATCCAACCATCGCAGAACATCTCTCTACTAATCCCGAGTATAGTAGCATCAAGGCTGTCTTTGACAAGGTGCGATTGGGCAATAAGAGCAATGCTTCTGTTTTGACTTCTGTGTTGGCTGCCCGTGGTAACTACACGATTTTTGCCCCTACGAACGAGGCTGTCGATAAATATCTCAAGAGTATCGGCAAGAATAATGTATCAGAGCTTACCTACGAGCAAGCCCAGCTCATTGCTTACAGCTGTGTCATCGACAATGGAGCTGAAACCGCTTATACGCGCCCTGAATTCCCCCAAGAAGGTGGAGCTTTTGCCAAGACGGACTTGAGCGACCGCTCCATTACGTGCAAATTTGTTGCAGCCAATGTGGAGAAGAAAGAACCTGCTTATTACCTACTGAACGAAAAGGTAAAAGTTGTCGGTACTCAGGAAAAATTGAGCAATGGTTATCTTCACCCCGTAGAAACTGTGATCGCTCCTTCTAACGAAGGGATAGCTGAATTGATTCAGGCAACTGAAAATATGCGCATCATGGGGGCACTTATTCGTGAAACCGGTTGGGCTGACAAACTTTCGGGCTTGCACTATGATCAACAATATGAGAACGAGGAGCGCGACCAAATATGGCGTCTGCACCAGGTTTCTCCCTTCAATGTGGCGCAGCATCGCTATTTGTGCTACACGGGTTTTGTAGAAACAGATGACGTGTTCCAAAAAGAGTGGGGGATTCCTGCTCCGGTCTATGACGCTGCGACTAAGCAGGTGGCTAATTTCGCAGAGATTAAGGCTGCCCTCACGGCTAAGTGTGAAGCAATTTATGGTACTGAAGCTCAAGGAAACTTGGCGGATGAGGCTAATGCTGTGAACCGCTTTGTTGCTTATCACTTCTTGAAGGGTAAGATGGCGCATAACCAATTTGTACAACACTTTAATGAGTGGGGCTACAAGTATAAGGATATGAAGAATCCCCAGCAGTCCGAGTATTCCATTGATATATGGGATTATTTTGTGACGGTGGGTTCTAAGCGAGCGCTCATGAAGATTACTCAAGATGCCAAGAATCGTAACATTTATATCAATCGTGTGTGCACCTATAAGGTGAAGGAAAACTACGAGCAGGATCAAGTGTTGCGCGAAGGTATTCAAGTGCTTCCCGCCAATGTAGTAGGCGATAAAACTTACGACAATAACGCTAAGAACGGCTATTTCTTCCCCATCAATAAAATTTTGGTGATGGACCAAGAAACGGCTAAATTCTTGGGGAACGAGCGTATACGTTTTGACCTTACGACGATGTTGCCCGAATTGCTTTCGTACGGCTGCCGTACTGATCGTAAATATACCTACTTCCCCAAGTTGACTTCTCCTCGTGAGGATGGAACTCGTGGCTACTTTGAGAATATCACCAACGAAAGCGAAGACACACGTTTGCTCTATCTCCACGCTTCGCACTATGGTGGAACAGGCTGGCGTGATTATCAAGGTGATGAGTTTATGGTGGCAGGTGTTTATGACTTCGTTCTGAAACTTCCTCCTGTTCCCCTTGCTGGTACTTACGAAATACGTATGGGTATCACGAATAATGAACTTCGTGGTATGTGTCAGATTTATTTTGGAGATAGTCCTACGAATTTGACGCCTGCAGGTTTGCCTCTCGATATGCGTCAGCCTGCAGTAAACAATGATAATATCGGTTTCAAAGCAGATGGTAAAGATCCTGATGCCAATAATGAAATTGATAAGAACATGCGTAACCAGGGCTATATGAAATGTACCCAAATCTTCACGCAATGTGATGGAAAGGGTGATTCAAGTTGTCGCAACCTCGTAGGAGGTAACTACGCTTCTTTGCGTCGTATTATTACGACGGCTTATATGGAACCTGGAAAAACCTATTATCTACGCTTTAAGAGCGCACTGGACAAGAGTGACTCGCAATTCTTCTCGGACTACTTTGAGATTGTACCTCGCAGTGTCTACAACGGAGAGGAAGCCGAAGATTTGTGGTAAATCATTTGCTTAATGACGAGTTTAGAACAGTATCATCGTGACTTTCTAATTTTCAAATACAGGTTTCTATATGCCTGTTTTGAATGATTGCCAACGATGAATGATGATTTTCGTCATTGAGTTTTAAGAATATCTCTGCACTACCTTTCTCCGTAACGAGAAGGTAGTGCAAGGAGATAGCTTTTACTTCTGAAATAAAAACAGCAAATATGAAGAATATACTCGGTCAATGGCTGTCGCGCTGTGCGTTCGGCTTTGCTGCTTTGCTCTTGGCAACCGCTTGTACGGATGACCATTTTGAGGTGAAGCAGTGGGCTGGTGGCGACAAGTCGCTTTGGGAAAATATAGAAGGCAACGCAGAACTGAGCGATTTTGCCGCGATTCTCAAACGCACGAAAGTGATGAAGGACGAGAACGATAAGTCCGCCTCTTTGCTTGCAAGCGAATTGCTTCACCAACCTCAAAGTTTTACGATTTGGGCACCACTCAATGGAACCTATAATGCCAAAGCGTGGACGGATAAGCTGGATGAAGCAGAGATGCTCCGTAAGGAGGGTACCAACGCTTCACGTTCAGCTGCCCAACGAAAGGAATGGGAGGTTTGGCATCAATTAGTTTCTAACCACCTTGCTCGCTTTAATTACGAAGGGATAGCTGCTAACAGTTATGTGCAGTTGCTCAATAGCAAGAAAAGCCTGCTCAATCCTCAGAGCTTTAATGGTGTCGCCTTGGCCGAAGGGCAAGTACATGCCAATAATGGCTCTTTGCATTTGCTCAAAGGACAATCTCCTTTTGCGCATAATATCTACGATTATATTTTTGCGAAGGAGAGTACTTCTGAATTGGCTACCTATTTGAGCAATCCTCTCATTGCAAAGGAGGATACCGCTTGGAATCGCATGACTCCAGGTACGGTGAATGAATACGGAAAAATGGTGTACATTGATACACTCTTTAATCGTTATAATTTGCTCATTAATTCTTCAGGAGCATCTGTGCGCCATGAGGACTCTACTTACGTAGCCTTTATTCCTAGCAACAAGGCTTGGGAACAGGCTTTGGAAAAGATGAGTAAAATTTATAAGTATGGTAGTAGCTACAATTACAGCTGGGCTACTGGCTCTAACTTTCAGCAAACAGGAGCTTCTGCTTATAAACTCTCGACTAAAGTTCCTGGACAAACTTATACGCTTCGTGACTCCTTGCAGCGTTACAATAGTCGTGCTGACATTATTGAATCCATGTTTTTTGCGCCTTACATGATAGAGAATGGTGCTGTTATGGACTCTGCTACTCTTATTAGCTATGTGATGCATGCCGATTCGCTTAAGTCAACGAATCGCGTGATATTCTACAATCCTGCTGCGAAGCCTGATGCTAAGAATGCGACACTAAACCCTGCCTTACAAGGTTTGACGCCTTATCGCGCCTCCAACGGATATGTGTTCGAACTTGCCAATTATGCGTTTGACCCTGCATACAGTTTCTTGAAGCGCGACCAGTATGATTTGGCAAAGTCTCCCATGTATTACGTGGCCACAACGAACAATGTTTCTTCCCAATATGGTATGACCATCACTCTGAGCGAGTTTAACCACAATAAGTATCGTGAGAAGACCGATGAAAATGGCAATCCCGTGCTTGATGAGCAAGGAAAGCCTGTTTATGTTGGAGTTCAGGGGACTATCGAGGGTAATAAGTACGTTCGTTTTGAAAACAACACTCAAAACAAGGAAGCAACTATAGATTTGCGTTTGCCTCGTGTATATAGCGCAGCTTATACTCTTAAGTTGATCGTTGCTCCTGCACAAATCAATACGGACTTTGTTCCTCCAACAACGACAGAGCATCAGTTGCTCAAGTTCCGTGCTCAAGTTATTTACGACGATAACTCGACAGGTGCACGTGTTGAGATTGATGAACGAAAAGGACAATTTGATCCCAATAAAATCAATACAATTCAGCTTTGGGACCAGTTCGAATTTAAGAAGTGCTACGCAGGTTTGCCCGCAGACAAAGAATCTTTCCCACGTTTGCGCTTGACGCTTCTTCCCCAAGGGCCTACCAATAATTGTAAAGAGCTTAATATCGTAGCCCTTATCGTCGAACCTTATCGCGGCCAATAAGCCGTCATTTCCAAACAAATGATGATTATGAAGATTGACAATCGTAATAATATGATGAGTGCTGCGCTGCGCTGTGGGTTGAGCCTATTTGTACTCTCTGGAACTTGTGTGCTGAATGTTCAGGCACAGGATATGGAGGACGGAGAGGCTGTGACAACTCCTAAAAAGACTGTGGTACAACCGAAGCGATCCACCTACTCCATGAAGGAAATTAAGGGTGTGGTTTACGATGCTGCTACCAAGACTCCAATAGTAGGTGTACGCGTTCAGGCCTTAAACAATCGTTTTTATACAGCTCTGACTAATGAAGCTGGAGCTTACACGATAAGTGTACCGACTCACGTCACGGCTCTTTACATTGCAACTGAAGGCTATAACGGTGTGCAGCTTGGCTTGCGTGACCAACAGTCTGTGGATGCATATCTGTTTAGTGACAATGTGAAGCCCTTGTATGCCAATGGTACTCAGGTATTGCAAACTTCGACACTGACTCCTAAGACAACGAGTGCCGTAACGCTTGAAAATGATGTTGAAAATACACTCAATTCAACCGTACGTACCATCAATCGTGGAGGACTCCCTGCTCAAGGAGCTGCGATGTTCATCAATGGTCTGAACTCACTCAATGCAAATGCTCAACCTCTCGTTGTAGTGGATGGGGTTATTTGGGATATGCAGTACGACCGTGGAACGATTCACGAAGGTTTCTTCAACAATGTGTTTAATCTTATTGATGTTGAAGATATTGACAACATAGAAGTGCTCCGTAATGGAACGGCTCTTTATGGCTCTGAAGGTGCCAATGGTGTGCTGAATATTACTACCAAGCGTGGAAAATCTTTGGCTACTCGTATCAACATTCGAGCTTATGGAGGGGTCGAGATGATGCCAAAGGGAACTTCTGTGATGAATGCCAACCAGTATCGCAATTATCTCACGGAATTCCTCGGTACTACCGCTGATGTAAAGGATTTAGCGTCTTCGATGAATATTCCTTTCCTCAATGAGGATAAGAACTATCTCTACTACAAGCAGTATCACAACGAAACAGACTGGCAGAAGGATTTGTACCAGACTGCTATGACTCAG
Source organism: Bacteroidales bacterium (assembly GCA_030532685.1). Classification (GTDB taxonomy): domain Bacteria; phylum Bacteroidota; class Bacteroidia; order Bacteroidales; family Bacteroidaceae; genus Alloprevotella. Next base: position 14,632 of record JAUNKN010000007.1, read on the forward strand.
AACTACCGTGTAGGAGTACAAGGTGGTGATGATATTGCAATGTATAACCTCTCGCTTGGATTTACTCAGGGAGAAGCAACAGCCAAGAACAACGATTTCAATCGCTTGAATATCCGCTTTAACACCGATATTCACCTGGCCAATAACTTTACTTCTCAATTGGACATTGCTTACGTACGTAATGCCTACAATCTTCGCGACAATGGATGGGCACAAAGTTATGCCAAGAAGAATATTTCTTCTCCCAATGTGTTGGGAACGATTCAGTCGCCTTTTGTCGACCCTTATGCCTATTATGTGGCTTATCTGGGGAACAACCGCTTAGGAATGGAGCATACAGATAAGGTATTGGCTGGTATGAACTATTTGGTCAACCCCTCTCTTCCTGCTTACGATCGTAGCAACCAGGCCGCTAATCCCTTCCTCTTCGCTGCAAACTTTGGCTACGAAGGGTTGGCCAATCCTTATTGGATTCTCAAGAACGGACACGGTGAGAATAAGAACTATCAAGAGCAAACTCAGTTTTTGCTGAATGTTGCGCCTAAGTACCAGTTCAATCCTTACCTTTCTATAAGCAACCGCTTCTCTTACGTCCTCAATCGTAGCAATGAGAAGTATTTTATGCCCAAGAGTGGTACTCCCCTCAAAGCTGTTGAAGGCTTGGGAAATGTGCAGAGTGTGATTCGTTCACAGTTTGGTAAGGAAACTGCTTTGTTCAACGATTTCCGTATCAATTGGAAACGCAACTATGGTGCTCACGATTGGAATCTCTTCGGAGGTTTCCGTTTAGGTTCTTATAGCTACAGCAGCAGCAATGTCGGAGGTTACAACAATGACAACGACAAGATGCCTAACTTAGCTTACTCTTTGCAGTATTTGAGTTATGGTGGTGTCAATGACCGCTGGATCAACCTCAGCTATTATGCCAATGTTGACTACAATTACAAGAACCGCTATTTCCTTAAGCTTATCACCAGCGCAGAAGCATCCTCACGTTTTGGTAAGTTAGCCGAAAGCGGTATCAAGGTTGCAGGTGTGAAGTGGGGCTTGTTCCCCTCTGTTCAAGGAGCTTGGGTTGTGAGCAATGAAAAATGGTTTAGCCCCTCCTTCATCGACTATCTGAAAATCTCAGGTGGCTATGAAGCTAGTGGCAATGACAATGTCGACTACTACGCAGCCCGCACCTATTTCCACAACATTAAGTTCATGGATCGTGCCACTTCTTTGGAGTTAGCCAATATCCAGAATCCTAAGATTCAGTGGGAAAGGACTCATCGTTTCAATCTCGGTGCACAAATCAATTTGCTGAACAACCGAGTTTCGTTGGGTGTAGATATTTATCGTTCGTTGACGACCAATCTGCTGACGCGTAAGACCGTGAGTGATATCACTGGCCTTGCCCAAATGTTGTCCAATGAAGGAGAAATGGCCAATACGGGCTTTAATGTAATGCTCAATACTGTGCTTGTTAATTCCAAGAACTGGAAATGGCAGTTGGGAGCAACGGTAGGGCATTACAAGAACGAGATAACAGCTCTGCCTAGTACTTCCAATAATCGCATTGAGACCTATCGTCTGGATGCTAAGGGAAACAAGATTCTGGATAGCAAGCAAATTATCCACGGCTACACCAATTCCATCTATGGTGATAAGAACATTCTTACCACAGTAGGCCAAGCTGCAGGAGTATTCTATGGTTATCAAACGGCAGGAGTATTCTCTACTACAGCCGAAGCTAAGGCGGCAGGCCTGAAATATCCTACGGGACTTTCTTCTCAGCCCTCACGCGATTTTAAGGCTGGAGATATTCACTTTGTCGATCAGAATGGTGATGGCTGGATTAGCGAAGCAGACATGGTGGTCATCGGCGATCCCAACCCCGATTTCTTTGGCAATATTTTCACCACTCTCTCCTGGAAACGTTTCACGCTCGATGTGAGTTTGAAGTATTCTCTGGGTGGCGACATTTACAACTATAATCGTCGTCAGTTGGAAAGTGCCAATAACATTTGGAATCAGACAACTGCCATTGTGAATCGCTGGCGTTATGAAGGGCAGCAGACCGAAGTTCCTCGTGCAATGGCTGCTTCTTCTACACAGTGGGTGAACAATGAACGTTTCTCCGATCGTTGGATAGAGGATGGCTCATATCTTAAGCTCAAGAAAGTACGCCTCACTTATGAGTTGCCCGTCAATCTTTCATGGTTGCAAGGCATTTCTCTTTGGGGCGAAGCCAACAATGTTGTAACGTTGAGTAAGTATCTTGGTGCCGATCCTGAAGTTTCAGTGGGCAATGCTGTCCTGATGCAAGGTATCGATGCTGGATTCTTACCTCAAAATCGCAACTTTAACCTTGGTGTGACTATCAACCTCTAACCTGTTTCCTTTTCGATATTGGAAGAGAATATCTCTTCGAGTTTCTTCCCTCTTTTCTCTCGGATGCTTCCATAGGAGCACCGAGAGATAGAGGAGAAAGAATCGAAAGTTCCTCTTTCTCATATCATCAATCACTGCAACCATGAAGAAATCAATTCTTTCTCTGTTTTTTGCCCTCATCGGCATTAGCAGCCTAACCACTTCGTGCGAAGATATGCTCACGCCCGACTTGGATCGCTATGCCACTGAATTTACAGGCAAAGACACTGTGAACTTCTATCTGGGCATTGTGCGCAATCTGCAAGGTATGGTTGAGCAAAATGTTCTTCTGGGCGAGTTGCGTGGCGATCTCGTAGCTCCCACTGAATACGTGTCAGATTCCATCAATCAAATCATCAATTTTGATTATACCAACCTTGAGGATGGTAAGAGTCTGCTGCTCAATCGTGCGGCCTACTATAAGGTCATCAATCAGTGCAATTTCTATTTGGCCAAAGCCGACTCTATGGCCATTAAGAACAATAACTACTATATGCGTCGCGAGCTGGCGCAAGTACAGCTCATTCGCGCTTGGACCTATTTACAATTAGTTCAAAACTATGGTAGTGTTCCCTTCATTGTCGCCCCTGTAGACAACTCCAATACAGGTTGGGAAACCAATCCTCCTTTGGGCATGGTAAACAACGACAATTTGCTCCAAAAACTCGAAGAGCATGGTGGTCTGAAGCAGGCCTACGCCTATAGCGAAACCTTGGGCTATCCTTCTTATGGAGAGTTCAACAATGGTGTAAGTAAGATCAATCACAAGTATATTATCTTCAATGCCAATCTCGTTTATGGCGATCTCTACCTGCATACCGCTAAAACACGCGAAGATTATGAGCGTGCGGCCCACTACTACCATCGCTATTTGGACCGCGATTGTGTAGATTATGTAGCAGGAACAGCTACGGCTTTTCGCGTTCAGGAAGGTGCAGAGGAAAAATATCATGCCGCCACTTATGACTGGCTCTCGGGCTTGAGTTATGGCATTTCGAGTACCCCTACCTCTATCCGTTCCATGATTCCTTCGGCTTCCAACTCTTTCTTTGGACAGATGCTCACACGCATTCCTCAAATCTATGGATTTGACGCTACATCGAGCAATAGCAGCACAACGACTATCCAGAAAGATCAAAGTGGTAAGGAGGTTAATAAGACCACAACAACTGGTCGTATCAATCTTGTTCCCAACTATCGCAACCGTCAAGTAGAGCCTTCTTTGGCTTACACCAATTTGAGCGAAAGCCAAGATTTTGTTTATAACGAAATCGATTTTTCGGGTAAGCAGACGAATATCAAATATCTGCCTTTAGGCGACCAGCGCATGTATGCTGCTGCTCCTCTCATTCAAACAGAGGTGGGGCGTCTTCGCTTCATCCAGAAATTTGGTGCATCGTCCAGTCTCCTCAGCTCTCGTTCTGTAGGCTCTGTTTCTACCAGCTTTGCTTTCCGTTACGGTATCCCCCTCTACACGACGCGTCAAGTTTATTTGCGCTATGCCGAGGCTATCAATCGTGCCGGTTTCCCCCGTCACGCATTTGCTGTGATTCGTGATGGACTTAGTCCCGAATCGCTCCCCACTCTCGAGAGTGCTACGGTTCGCGATACGATATGGAAAGATCCAGTCAAGAAGGACGATATCGACAGTATTTATGTTATTACAGGATTGAAGGCATTCAACATTAGCGAAGGGGCCAACTACATTAGCTATGCCGAGCTTTCTCGTGCAGCAACGAAGCCTTTCCTTAACTTCAAAGAATTTGAAACGAAGCCTAATCAGGGTACTCGTGTTGTAGGTACTACAGCTAATAGCTTGACCACTTCCTATCGTATGCTTCGTGGCTACACCGATGCCGACAGCCTCTTTACTTATGTGAGAGTTGTAGATGCTCGCAATGCCCAAGAAGCTTCTCGTAAGAGACAGCCCACTCCCCCCTCGTTCTTCACAGAGGAAGAACACAAGACGGGTCAAGAACCCGTGGGCTTCCATTATGAAAAGGGTGAAGCTACTGAAGAAACCGTAAGTTTCAAGAATGCTGAAGGTGGTTTGGTCGATGATAAGTGCATTGTTCAGAAAATCACCGCGACCGCAATTCTTCCCCCTCCCGCTAGCGACGATGAAATAGCTATCGTTGAGACGATTATCGCCGATGAATTGGCCTTGGAAACAGCTTTCGATGGTTGTCGTTATTATGACCTGATGCGTATCGCTCGTCACCGCAACGCTGCTGGTCAGGATGGCAATAGTTGGTTGGCTTGGCTCATATCTCGCCGTTCAGAAGATTTCAAGCCCTATGAGCAGCCCACGAAAGTAGGTAGGCTGTTTGACTTCCTCAAGGACGAGAAAAACTGGTATTTACCTGCTCCCAAGAACGACTAATAGTCGTCTAACGTTCTTATTTAGCACTGCCCTCAAACAGCTAATTTGCTGTTGAGGGCAGCGTCTATTCTAAGGGCGGATTGTGCTTGGTGGCTAAAAAAAGCATTTCTTGTTCATTTTTCTTCTCTCAATCTACATTTTCCCAAATGATTTCAGAATGTAGCTTTATCTTTGCAATATCAAAAAGGACATCATCGTTCTTTTCCCCACTATTACCGACACAAAACACGAAAACTATTATGTACAAGATGCTTCTTATGGCCGTTTTGGCCTTTGCCAGTGTCGCTCCTGCTCAAGCCGAAGATGACCGCCCCATTGCTTATCAGCAATTGCCTCAAGCTGCTCAGAATTTCGTAAGTCAGCATTTTAAGGGAAGCACTCCTTCCTTGACGAAAGAAGAACGAGGAGTTTTTCATCGTTCTTACGAAGTTCTCTTCACCAATGGGAACAAAATTGAGTTCGATCGTTCTGGCCGTTGGACCGACATTGATTGCCGCTACTCTCAAGTGCCCGCTTCGGTTGTACCTGTCCCCATTGCGCAATATGTGAAGCAGCATTTTCCCAATGTACGCATTGTGGAGCTGCAACGTGAGCGTCGTGGCTATAGTGTAGATTTGAGCAACAAGATTGAACTCGATTTCGACAAGCGTTTCCGTCTCACCAAGTGGGACAACTAACTCTTCGCTTTTTTAGAGTGATTGAAAAACGAATGATTTGCCTCTCTCCTGTGTCGTTTAAGATACGGGAGAGAGTTTTTCTTGTCTATTTGGGGCTTTGTACTTTCTCTGACACCGCCAATTAAGTCGAGTATAAAGTTGCTGATGTCCTTAAAAATCACTACTTTTGCTTGCGTTTTTGCACTTAATTTCCTCATAGCCCTTACTTGCGTTGCACATGGGGCTTTTTATCTTTACATCTATGTCTTTAAAAACGATAATGGCAATTACAGCTCTCTCTTTGGCGAGTTTGGCTGCGGCTCCTTTGGCGCAAGCAGAGCCGTCTTCTTTCATCGGTCGCCAAACTGTTACTTTACACAGTGATCGCATGACTCCCGAAGCCCTCTGGGCTATGGGGCGTATTGGTACTGTGAATCTGAATGCCGAGGGTACACGCGCCGTATATAGTGTGAGTTATTACAGCGTCCAAGAAAATCGCTCTCATAGCGTACTCTATACCTTAGACTTGCGTACGCGAAAAAGTCAGCAGCTCACCACTTCGTCCAAGAGCGAGGTCGGCGCAGTATGGATACGTACTCAAGCTGGACAAGAACGTATAGCTTATCTGACCAGTGAGAGTGGTAGTCAGCAACTTTGGACCATGGCAACCGATGGTAGCGATCGTCGTCAGGCGAGTTTTGAGGATAGTGATGTCATCGACTTTCTCTTCTCTCCCGATGCTCGCCGCGTACTTTTAGTCAAGGAAGTTCCTCAACGCACCTCCATTCAAGAGAACGATGCTGACCTTCCTAAGGCTACAGGCATGGTGATCAATGAAATGATGTACAAGCATTGGGATCAGTATGTGACTACGGCTCCTCATCCTTTTGTTGCTGAATTTGATGGCGAACGCACCAGCGCGGCTAAGGATTTGCTGGAAGGCGAACCTTTTGAGAGCCCGATGATGCCTTTTGGGGGTAACGAGCAGCTGGCTTGGAGTCCCGATGGGCAAAGTGTGGCTTATACTTGCCGCAAAAAGACGGGACGTGATTATGCCACTTCGACCGATAGCGACATCTTCCTCTACGATATCGCGACAGGGAAAACGCGTAATTTGTGCAAGCCCGAGGGGTGGACCGCTCCCACGACGACCGACTATACGCGTAGCTTGCGCGATCAAGACATCAATCGTCAAAAGCAGGATGCCAATGTCGGTTACGATCAAAACCCACAATTCTCACCCGATGGTCGCTATGTCGCTTGGACTAGTATGGAGCGCGATGGCTACGAGAGCGATCGCACGCGCCTTTGTGTGTACGAACTGAAAACAGGGAAAAAGCGATATGTGACAGAGCGTTTCGAGAGTGGCGTAGATGCTTTTGCATGGGCTCCTGATAGTCGCACACTCTACTTTACGGGAGTGTGGCACGGTATGACCAATCTTTACCGTACCGACTTGAAAGGCAATCATCAGGCCATTACTCAGGAACAGGCCGACTATGTGCTTCTCGGTGTCTTGCCCAATGGCAAGCAGTTGCTCACCAAACGACATTCTATGGCCGCAGCCGATGAGATTTTCCTCGTCGACATCAGAGGCGGAAAAGCCACACAGCTTACAGAAGAAAACAAGTGGTTCTATGACCATTTGGCTTTTGGCGAAGTTAAAGCTCGTTGGACAAAAGCAAAGGATGGAAAAGACCTTCATTCTTGGGTCATTTATCCCCCACACTTTGATCCCAAAAAGAAGTATCCCACTTTGCTTTTTTGCGAGGGCGGTCCTCAGAGCCCGGTGTCGCAATTCTGGAGCTATCGCTGGAATTTTCAAATGATGGCCTCGCAAGGCTACATAATCATCGCACCTAACCGACGTGGTTTACCTGGTTTTGGCATGGAGTGGCTCGAAGAAATCAGCGGAGACTATACAGGACTCTGCATGCAGGACTATCTCTCGGCCATCGACGACTTGGCCAAAGAATCCTATGTCGATCGTGAACGATTGGGCTGTGTCGGAGCGAGTTTTGGAGGTTTTAGCGTCTATTGGTTAGCCGGCCACCACGAGGGCCGTTTCAAGGCTTTCATCGCTCATGATGGTATCTTCAATACCCAGCAGCAGTATCTCGAAACAGAAGAGATGTGGTTTGCCAACTGGGACTTGGATGGTGCTCCTTGGCACAAGAATGCACAAGGAGAAATGGCCTCAGCCTATCGCGAATCGCCCCATCTCTATGTGGAGCGTTGGGACACTCCGATTCTCTGTATTAGTGGGCAGCGCGACTTCCGCATCGAGCATACGCAAACGCAGAGCGCCTTTAATGCAGCTCGTCTGCGTGGCGTTCCAGCACAAATGTTGCTCTTCCCCGACGAAAACCATTGGGTGTTGCGTCCTCAAAATGGTATTCTTTGGCAGCGTACATTCTTCCGTTGGCTCGACAAGTGGCTCAAAAAATAAGCATAATACAACTTCATCTTTATGACCCAGATTCAAAAACTCAATGACAGCGCGGCCATGCGCTGGGGAGCGCTTTTCATCGTAGCTTTTACGATGATGGCGGCCTACTATGTGAACGATGTGATGGCTCCACTCAAAACGATGCTTGCCGCCCAACTTAACTGGACGAGCGATGAATATGGCACGTTTACGGGAGCTTATAGTTTTCTCAACGTCTTTTTCTTGATGCTCCTTTGGGGCGGGCTCATTCTTGACAAGATTGGAGTGCGCCTCACGGGTATTGCTGCTACACTCTTGATGGTTGCTGGCACGGCTGCCGAGTGGTATGCCCTCAATGTTTTGGGAGGTACAACGGTACAGGTGTTGGGTATGAAGCAAGACGTCTTTTTGGCTTCGGCTGGCTATGCAGTGTTTGGTGTAGGTGCAGAGGTGGCTGGTATCACTGTAACGAAGATCATTGCCCGTTGGTTTGCTGGCAAAGAAATGGCTTTGGCCATGGGCGTACAAGTCGCTTTGGCGCGTATTGGTTCGCAAGCAGCTTATGCCGTAGCGCTTCCTTTGGCCAAGAATACAGGCCTTACCACTCCCTTGCTCATTGGCCTCATTGTACTGGTGGGAGGCTTTGTTAGTTTCTTGGCTTTCACCTTGCTCGATAAGAAGCTGGATGCTCAAATCAAGGCCGATACCACTGTGGCCGACGATGAGAAATTCTCCTTTGCCGATGTCCTGAATGTTGTGAAAAATCCAGGTTTTTGGCTCATCGCATTGCTCTGTGTACTCTTTTATAGCTGTGTTTTCCCCTTCCAAAAGTATGCTACCGAACTCATGACGAGCAAATATGGAGTGAGCGAAAACCTCGCAGGCACTTTTGTCGGACTTCCTGCTTTGGGAGCACTCATTCTCACACCTGTTTTTGGCGGTATGATCGACAAGCGTGGGCGTAGCGCCTCTATCATGGTGTTGGGTGCCGCTATGCTCATCGCCGTGCACGCGACCTATGCTATTCCTACGCTCCATGCCTCGGGCTTGGCTATCGCATTGATGATAGTATTGGGTATCGCCTTCTCCTTGGTTCCTTCGGCCATGTGGCCTGCAGTCGCTAAGATTTTCCCAGCTAAGCAATTGGGAACGGCCTATGCCCTCATCTTTTTGATTCAAAATGTTGGGCTTTGGGGAGTTCCTACGCTCATTGGCTATGTACTCGAGTCTTATTGCAAGACAGCAACAGGCTACGATTATACCTTGCCGATGATTATTTTCACCAGCCTGGCCACTTTGGCTTTGGTGGTCGCTTTGTTGCTCAAGGCTGCCGATAAGAAGTTTGGCTATAACTTAGAACTGCCCAATATCAAGCACTAAGTTCACGTGAAATCCTGACTTACAAAATGCCCCGAGGCTCACATTCGTGAGCCTCGGGGCGTTCATTTTTAGCAGAGGAAAGTAGGAAAGCCAAGAAGAACGGTGAGAGAACTGTTCGATAGCTCGTGAGGCCTTCCCTCATGGATAACTCGTTCTTCTGTATCTGATTTTTAGGGAAATCTTTTTGAACCTTGGATTTTGCTCTTGAGGGAAGAGCAAGCTTCCCCCCACAAGGGCTCTGCGGCTTTTTACTCTTCTTCCTTGGGGTTGGAAGCCGCCAAAATATCTTTGATTGTTTGTAATGTGCCTTTCCCAAAGGCTACAATTCCGCGCCCCATGGCGATGAGCATTCGTACAAAGAGTTGATAGAGCATAATGCTCAGGCGCACGACGATGCGTAGCCAGTCGCTCGGAGTTTCGGTCTTAAAGTTGTGACGCTCACACAAGCGGCGCCAAGCCCATATCCAAAGCAATGGAACTGCTGTGCCCACGAGTGTGTAGAGCATCCAGAAGAAGTCGTCTTTGGCATGCTGCACAACGGGATGCCCTCCGACCATGCCCCAAGGCAGTCCATATACGCCCACTTTGAGTGCGCTCACCAGCTTAAAGGCTAAGAGGTGAAAGGCAAAGACGTAGAGAGTGTTGTCGCCCAAATAGAGTAGAGGACGGAGCACTTTGTCGGGGAGAAGTTGTAGGTAGTGGCTCAGCGCACGGAGGAGGAGAAAACCTGCCGTTCCTGCAACGAATAGCGCGTAGACACTTCCTATTCCTGCAGGACGCGTGCTCATCGACACGGGCAGCCAAATGACGAGTGGAGTGAGAACGACGATTCCGGCTCCTAAGCCGAATAAAGGTTTGGCTATTGGAGTTGAAGGATTTTGGGTTTCGTCATGGCGAAGCAAAAAGCCGATACCCATGAAAGCCACTCCCATGAGCTCGCGATAGCCTCCTTGAGCTACCCCTGTGATTTTCAACTGATCGATGGCCAACCACGTGGCTAAGGCAAGCATTAGCACAATGATAGTTCCGACTTGCAGCATGCTTCCCCGCAGGCGTTGAAAACGAGTGCTGAGATAAAACAGTGCGAGAAAGGACAAACTGGAAAGCAAGAGGGCTCGGAAAAACCAAAATGCTCCTGCCAAGAAAGGATCGTAGCCCGACATGTTGAAAACAATGCTCCAAAGGTGCTGGGCGGCTTGCGCCCAAGAGTAGGGGTGTGTCACTCCTCCCGCGGCATTGCCATATTGCTCTGAGAGCAAACCCAGAGGAAACAACAGGTTGTGGAGCAAAAGAAAGAGAATACTCCACCGTACAAAGGGGAAATATAGGCGTCGGAAACGAGACACGACAAAAGCTGTCTTGTCTTGTAAATAGCTCGTTTTGAACATGTAGCCTGCGAAGATGAAAAACACAGGGACATTGATCATATAGGCAAAGCGCCCCAAGTAGATGGGGGCCGAGGCATGGGCCAGCACAACGAGCAAAATGCCCAATCCTTTGAGTAGGGTGAAGGTCTTATCGCGCATAGTGTGAGAGCTTAGAACATGGTGCTAAAGGAGTCTACGATGCCTACAAGTAGACCTTGGTCGTCGACGACAAGCACAGAGTGAATTTTGCGCTGTTGAAAAATTTGGTCAATCTCGGCCACTTTTGTATCCGCTTGTACGGAAATGGGATGCGAAGTCATAAGGTCGGCCACGGTGTGGTGATAGAAGGTTTCGCCAAATCGTTCCATGCCTCGGCGCACATCGCCATCGGTGATGATTCCCGCAATGCGTTGTCCCTCCAAGGCAATGCAAAGCCCAAGGCGTCCGCTTGTCATGTGCACGAGTGCTTCGCCGAGTAACATTTGAGGGGCTACGATGGGGAGGGCATCGGTGTGCATCACATCGCGAGCGCGGGTGAGCAATCGGCGTCCGAGAGCCCCTCCAGGGTGATATTGGGCAAAGTCGTTGGCCTTGAAATCGCGAGCCACGATGAGGGCACAGGCCAGTGCATCGCCCAGTCCCAAGGTAGCTGTGGTGCTCGAGGTGGGGGCCAAGCCCATGGGGCAGGCTTCTCGTTCCACCGAAATGTCCAGATGCACCGTGCTGTATTGTGCCAAGAGCGATTGTGGATTGCCACTCATGCCGATGACGGGAATGCCTTTGGCCAGGAGATAAGGGAAAAAGCGCAGTAATTCGTCCGTTTGCCCCGAATTGCTGATGGCCAGCAATATGTCATTGTCGTCTATCACACCGAGGTCGCCATGAAAAGCATCGAGCGGATTGATAAAAAAGCTGGGAGTCCCCGTGCTCGATAGTGTAGCCGCTATTTTGGCTCCGATGTGTCCACTCTTGCCCACACCTGTCACGACGAGCTTGCCGCGGCTGTTGAGAATCAGCTCTACGGCGCGCTCCAAGTCTTCGCCTATCTTAGGAATGAGTGCCAGCAGAGCTTCGGCCTCGTCGCGTAGGCATTGTATGGCGGTTTCGATGATTTTTGACATAAAGAAAAGAATTTGAGAGCGTACGAAATGGTGAGTGACAGTCGTGTGCTCAACACTACAAAAGGCTTTGAATCACCTGCTCCAAATCACGCAGGTAGAGCATATTGGGGCCATCGCTCAGGGCTTCGTCGGGCGAAGGGTGGGTCTCGAAGAAATAGCCTTGAGCTCCAAAAGCCTTGGCAGCCAATGCCATGGCTGGCACAAATTGGCGGTCGCCACTGGTGGTGCCACCTCCACCTCCTGGTCGCTGCACGGAATGGGTGCAATCCATAATTACACGGTCGGCCCATTGGGCCATAATGGGGAGGTTGCGGAAGTCGACCACCAGATTGTTGTAGCCAAAGGTCGAACCGCGCTCGCTGAGCCACACTTCGCGCGCTCCTGCTTCTCGACATTTCTCTACGGGAAAGCGCATGTCTTCGCCCGAGAGAAATTGTGCCTTCTTCACATTGACCACGCGCCCTGTGCGTGCGGCGGCTACCAAAAGGTCGGTTTGACGACACAGAAAAGCGGGGATTTGCAACACATCGACCACTTGTCCCGCTGCTTCGGCTTGGTAGGCTTCGTGAATGTCGGTGGTGAGCGGGAGCTGATAGCGGCTACCTACATCGGCCAGCATTTGTAATCCGCGCTCCAAACCTGGCCCTCTAAAGGAGGAAAGGGAGGTGCGGTTGGCCTTGTCGAAGGAGGCTTTGAAAATGATGTCGACGTGTAGGCGTTCTCGCAGGGCTACCAGATGAGTCGCTACTTCGTCGAGGAGCGATGCGCTCTCAATGACGCAGGGGCCGGTGATAAATATAGGCTTCATAGGAATATATTCAAAAAAAGAGGAGGCTCCCGCCACGCTTTGCGACGAGATGCGCATGGCACTAAAGTACAAAACGAGCATAGGCGCTCCACGTCATGCGCATGGGAAGGAGTTAGTGCAAAGTTACGGATAAATTTCCATTTCTCAGCATCTCCTTGCTGCGAGCAGGAAGGAAGCTCTCAAAATTGAGGACAAGAGTTTGACAGGTAGCGACATGAGGACTTTTTCCGCCTCGACATACTCTTGCGGAATGGCGAAAATATGAGGGAAAAAGTGCCCTGCAATGCCAACGGGCATCTGCTTGAAAACAAACAGGGAAGGAAAAAAAACTACGTGGGAAGAAAAAAATCCTACGTGCGTCGTAGAAATTTCTACGTCCCACGTAGGATTTTAGGGATAGGGTGCCGTGATAAGCACCACGCGTGATAGAAAGAGCTGCGGCGGCTTGCTCTGATTTTGTTTCCGTATCTATCGGAAGAAAACTACTGCACAGTGCGTCGCTTCTGGCGCATTTTGAGCCATCCCACGAAGAGAGCGAAGAGCAAAATGCTACTCAACAACACCCAAGTAGGGTGGAGCGGAGTTCGATGCAGTGCAAGGCAGCTCCCAACAATGATAATGCCTTGCAAAAGAAGGATGAGCAAAAGCGATTGGCGCATGGAGAAGCCTGCATCGAGGCAAAGATGGTGCAGATGGGTGCGATCGGGGGTGAATATCCCGACACCGCGACGCCAGCGTGCCACCGCGACGCGTATCAAATCGAAAATGGGGACAGCGACTAAGGAGAGAGCAGTGCTAAATGCCTCGGGGCGATAAGAAAGCACAGTAGGATTGTCCATGGCATACTTAAAGGCCAAATAGGCTAAGGTATAGCCGAGCACGAGACTCCCCGTATCGCCCATGAAGGTCTTAGTGCCTCGCTCCACACTTCCCCAAAGGTTGAAGTAGAGAAAGGCAAGGATACTACCAATGAGCGAAACGGCCAAAAAGGTGTAGGCCACGACCTGAAGCTGCCAAAAGAGAATGCCGAAAACCGCGAGAGCCATGATGCCCAGCGAGGAAGAAAGCCCGTCAATGCCGTCGATGAGATTATAGGCATTGACGATGAGCAAACAGGCAAATACGGTGAGAGGATAGCCAATCCATATTGGGATAGCGCCGATGCCAAAGAGACCATGCAGGTCGTTAATGTAAAGGCCACAAAGTGGAAAGAGAAGGCTTGTAAGGAGCTGTACGATGAATTTGACACTCGCGCGTACGCCAAAAATGTCGTCTAGAATGCCCACCAAATAGTTGATGAGTAGCCCCGTCATGATCACAACGGTGGAAAACCGAATGGTGATGGCTTCCTGCTGTGGGAAAATGAGCTGCAATACCAGTGTTCCTCCGCCCATGGCAACAAGAATGGAAGGGGCAAAGAGTAATCCACCCAAACGAGGAATGCGCGCCGTATGCACTTTGCGTGCGTCGGGCTGATCATAGAGACCGCGCCGCTGACACAAACGGAGTAGCCACGGCATGACGCAAAAAGTGGCTAAGAAGCTGAATAGCAGTGGGGCGATAAGAAAGAGAAAATGGGGCATTGAGAGCTAAGTATTTCCGAAATCTGAGTGGCTATGAAATGTGCAGGAAAAGGGACAAGAATGAGGGGGAAATCTTTGACAGAGAGCCTTAGGAGATTAAGGGAACAACAGCTCGTAGCATTCACGCATTTGTAGACGCACAATGTGCTTGGTAAAGTGGTGTTCGACGCGAGGTCGTGCATTCTCCACTAAACATTGGCGTCCTGCTGAGTGTGTAAGCAGCTTATCGAGAGCTTGGGTTGAAATTTTATATCACGATGAGGAACGACTATTCCTATTTCGTTACGAAGGTTCCCCTGTTTACATCAGTTCCTTCGGTGTAGAAGGACACAGAGAGGGGCCTTGTGTGTATCGCTTCGGCAAGCTCTACTCCAAAGGCTTCGTTGCGAGTGATGGAGAGAAAAGCAAAGACATCGGCTGCGAGGAAATGGGCTTAAAAACTATTAGAGAGCAATCGTTCATACTCCTTGATGACGTTTTTAATATCAAATTTCTCTTCGGCAAGCCTGCGGCTGTGATGTCCCATATTGTTCTGTTGGGATAATTCGAGTTCCGTGTATCGACGCATCGCTTTTGCCAAAGCTTGGCTATCTCGAACAGGAACAAGAAAACCGTTCTTCCCATCCTCCACAATCTCTCGACAACCTGGGATGTCGGTCGTGATGATAGGTTTTCCTAAAGCACAAGCTTCCATTAGAGAGCGGTTCATCCCCTCATGATAAGATGGTAAAACAATCACGACTCCTTGTCGGCTCATGATATCCAAAGGATTTTTTGAAAAACCGAGATGTTGAATATAACCCGCTTTTACATCTTTATCGATTGTCGTACGACTAACAGCCGTGGGATAACTTTCATCGATAGGTCCTAAGAGCCCAAATTCTGCATTTATTCCTTCTTTTTTCAAACTTGCAGCGGCTTCGACGAACTCTTTATAGCCTTTGTCATAAATCGCGCGTGCAACCATTAAGAAGGTTGGAGCTATCTTTGTGGATTGTGGGGGCGAAGGTAATATCTTTTTCGTGTCTATTCCTTCACCGCTTTCGAGTAGTATCAATTTGTCTTCTTGTACGAACTTTTCTGTGAGAAGAGTGTTGCGGTTATCTGTGTTCAGTACAAATACCTTCACCGCGAACTGCAAAGCAAAACGATAGAGACGTTTGGCGAGAGAACTTAGGAGTCTTTTTTGAGAGAAGATGTATCCCAACCCTGCAATCATGGCTACGCTCTTGATCCCTGTAATTTTTGCAGCGATGGAACCATAAATATTGGGTTTTATGGTGTAATGAAATATCCAATCGGGACGTTCTTTCTGGTATATGGCTATGAGTCGCAGTAGGTATAGCAAATCGCCCAAAGGATTTTGAGCGGCACGATTTAGTTTAATTGGAATGAAACGCACGTAATGGGGTAATTCTGTTTTCAATTCCGTGGTTTCATCTGTTGGACTAATAAGAACGATTTCATGACCACATTGATGAAAATGGTCGAGTATACCTCCCCGGAAGTTGATCATTCCCCAGCTCGTGTTATCGCAGAAAAGTAGTTTCATGAATCAAAGTGTGATGAGTTGAAAAGGAATATCGGATAGCAGGGAAGAAAGGTTATGGCTGGTGGTGATGGAATGGCCAATAGTTGCGCCAGCCGTGGCGAATGATACGTTTGAGATCCGGTCCGAAATGATCGAGCAATCGTTTCACGCGGTCTTGTAGCCAAAGTCCCCAATAGAAGAGGAATGCTTCGGAGGCGGTTCCGCCGTTGCGAGGTAAGAGTTGGCGGTATTCCTCACTTTTTCGACCAAAGTCGTGGCTGGTGACTCCGCCTATACGAAATTTGGCGACTTCAAAATCGCAGTGTTTCATGCGTGCGCCGTTTCGTTGAAATCGGAGGAGGAGATCGAGATCCATGGCATAGCGACACTCCTCCTTGTAGCCTCCCCAACGGGCATAAGCTTCGGGGGTAACAAAGACCCCTTGGTGACACACATGTCCCCAAATAGGGATGCGGGAAAAGCGCAGTGTGGGCACCTCTCTCAGTGTGAGATTGGTTTGGTCGTTCCAAATGAGTAGATTAGCGCGATAGACGTCGATACCAGGCTCATAGGCTTCGTTGAGGCGTTGCAGAGTGTTGGGAAGCATCACATCGTCGGCGTTGAGAATGCCGATAATCTGGCCTGTGGCTTGCTCTATGCCTTTGTTGAAGGCGTGGCTGATGCCTCGATCGGGCTCGCTTACGAAGTAGGAGAGATGTTGCCGGTAGCGCTCCACGATGCTTTGCGTTCCATCGGTCGATGCACCATCGATGATGATGTATTCCAGGTTCTCATAAGCCTGACTCAGCACACTTTCTATCGTTTCGGCGATAGTGGCAGCACTATTGTAGGCGATGGTGATGATGGATATTTTGATGGGAGGAGGCATGAGCTTAATAGGTATTGAGGAGGAGCGCGATGCGGAACATTCGCTGAGTGGCGGGATGTGAGCAGCGCAAACGGGAATCGCTCAGCAGTGCGAGACGAGCCTTGAAGCTCCGCTTGGCTTCGACGAAGTCGTGGAGCAGATTTCGGGTTTCGTCTTTGAGGTGAGGTGCATAGCCTTTCCATATCTCTATGGCCATATGAGAGCGTAACTCTTGTTGGTGTAGGATGCGGTGCAGGCGTTTCTTCCAATCTCCCCAGAATTGTGATTTAGGACTTCCCACGACATTTCCGCTATGTTGGCGATAGAGAATGTGTGGAGTCGGATCGAACACTACCTGACTGCCGAGAGCCAAGGCTAATGCATAGAGATAGACGTCGTGTATTTCGATGTGTTGAGGTGTGTGTCGATTGACCCATTGGCGCAAATCGTGATTGAGTACCATGGTGTTGCCGCCCACAAAGTAGTGAATGAGAGCTTCCCCTAAGGTCCTACAGGGGGTGAGAGGAACATAGGGTAATGGCTGCAAGTGACTATCGACGGGAAGGGTCTGTCCAAAATAGAGTGCGGGAGTCGCTTGGGGAGCATTGGCTAGATGTTGAATAGCAGTGGAGAGCTTCTGAGGCAACCAAACATCGTCTTGGTCGGCCAGGGCATAGTAGTCGGCTTGAGGAGCGTCGCGAAGTAGAGATAGAAAGCTCTGTGCGGGACCTACATTTTCACCCTGATACCAGTTGAGGCGACCGCATTCTTGCTGTTGTTGGAGGAAATCTTGTGTGCCATCGGTGGAACCATCATCGCGCACCAAGAGTTCGACCTGCACATCCGTTTGTTGGAGAATGGAATCGACTTGTTCCGCGAGATAGGTTGTACCATTATAGGTGGACATCAATACCAGTACTTTCTTCATGGATAGCGCTTACTTTTTGTTGAACTTGCTCGCAATAGGAGTAGGCCGAGAGTATTACGACCATACCTGTGGAGGATAACAATAGAGGATTGGTACCAGCAATGAGGAGATAGATAATATAGGAGAAAATGATGCCTTGGGTGAGGTGGTTATGTCGATAGCGAAACAAACGAACAAGTGGCAAGAGGAAGATGCTCATGATGGGGATGGAGAACAAACCGTAGTTGCGCAGTAGCTCGAGATAGGTCCACTCGGTGATAGAAGTCATTCGACCAAATCCCGCTGAGTAGAACGATGTGGCTGGTCCTTGCCCTATGAGGAGGTATTCGGGATGTGCCTCGAAGAGTTCCTTGTAAGAGAAGAGATGAGCATATTTGATAAGGTTGGAGGCTTCGGAGGTTTCGCTGGCCAACAGCAAGATGAAAAAAAGGAAGAAGAGTCCCAAAAGGCTGATGAGAGGAAGCAAGATGTACTTACTGGCTCGGGTCTTGATGATACGATAGAAAGCAGCGATGCCAAGCAATGCAAAGGGTAGGAGCATAGTGGAGCGCGAACCACTGACGATGAAGGCGAAAGAGAGGAAAAAACCTAAGAAGTAGTAGAGACGTCGCTTGCTTGGAGCATTTAGTGTCTTGTAGTAGACTAAATAGAGCGAAAAGGTCATGGCCACGAGTGTCTTTCCATACATACCAAAAAACTTGAATCCCAAGAAGGAGCGGCGAGACATCATAATCACATCGCCGTGCTCCCGAACATAGTACCAAATGGCACGCTCGAAAATAGGATTGGAAACGGCCAAGCTGAAGAGTAGTACGAGAGAGAAAGTGGTGATGAGTGAGGGGACGATGTTGATCTTGATAAAATCGAAGTTTCGGACGTAGAGCAACAGAATCAATGGGGCAATGCTCTTGAAAGTAGACGAAAGGACTTTATCGTCGATGGTATTGCCCTGTAGTTCGGCCAAAAGATAGCCCATGAGCATGCTCAAAGCGATGATTAGGAGGTGCGGTAGATAGTGCCAATCAGGCTTGTAGACTAATATGCAAAATCCGAGGAGCAGGGCAAAGACCTTGTCTTTCATGTGTAACACGGTATTGGTCGGATCGAGCAGTACAACGGTCAAGAAGAGAAACAGTAGACTGTTTCCCATCCATTGCGTGAGAGTGGAACGACTCAGTTTAAGTGTCATGAAAGTGTGGAAAAGTAGGGCTTAGACAGGCTATTGGGGAGAGGGCGATGGCGAAAAGAGCAAACGGAGATAGAACCAAATGGCCGTTCCGAAGAATCCTATAAGTAGGAAAGAGAGGAGAAGCAGTATTTTACGCGGAGAGGTGGCTTTGTTTGCCACATAGGCATCTTCTACTGTGGTAAAGACGGGAGTACGCTCTTGAACTTTTCCTTCGGCAACAACGACTTGTTGCTTCATCTGCGAGTAAGCTGTATAGGCCGCTTGCATTTCGTTCTCAAGGTCGGTGATTTTGCTACTGTAGGCTACAAGGGAGGGAGAGAGATGTGAATCGGCGTAGTCGACATAGCGTTTCTGTAAAGTCAGATACTTTTTGTGGAGTTGTTTTTCGAGGGAAGTGTAATAAGCCAAGTTGTTACGGACTTTGCTGGTGCGATACTCTGTGATAAAATCCTGCAAATAGCGGCGAGCGGCTTCGACCATTATCTTGGCGACAAGAGGATCTTGAGCATAGGCTTTGAGGGAAATCACACCAGAATCGTCATTGACACTACACTCTACGGTACCTTTCATTCCCTTCACAAGGGACTCTTGCTCAGGGGTAAGAAAGGCAGGATTGAACCGTTGTCTGTCGGAGAGAGAATGTGTAGTTTTCTTCGTGAAGAGGGATTTTATCCCTTTGAAAAAAAACTTTATGGCTGCCGACCACCACGTATCGCGTTCCTCTGCTTGAGCGTAGGCCATAAAAGTACGATACTGTTTACCTTCGTTTGTCGTAACGGGAGTGTAGAGCAGATCGATGAGAAATTTATTGGAGGCGACAACATCGGGATAGAGCGAAGGGCCTATGGCATCCTCGCTATTGCTAAGATTGAGCCCTGCCAAAGAAGCCAACGAACCGACGCTACCTCCTAAGGCTCCTTCTTTGGGAGCTTCGGAAACCAATCGTACGGTGGAGGTGTAGACTTTGGGAATGCTAAAAGCTATAATCACTCCCAAAATGATGGCGATGGTACTATTGATATAGAACCACCGTTGGTTTTGCTTGAAATGTTGGATAAGCTCTTTTAGGCTAAACTCGTACATAAAACGTAAATGGATGAGGCGAACAATGAAAGCCAATGGAGATAAAGTATGAAGGAGGCTTTTATCGGAGTTTGCGGAGACGACGCTTCACACCTTTCATCTTGGAATGAAACCAGCTACGAAGGAGTGTGAAAAGGCCATAATTCCGATAGACTACGCGAAAGGCTTCTCGCCCATAAGCGCGATTGTTGGAGATACCTTGTTGGTCGTGAAAGGCGATGACGTGATGTGACAATCGCACGTTGATTTTGGCTTGATAGAGTCGCTGGTTGAGATCGAAATCGCCGTAAACTTTGTAGCGTATGTCGTAGCGGTATTGACGAAAGAGATCGGTGCGGTAACAGCAACCTTGGTGAGGTAGGGTGTTGTAGAGTATCAAACGATTGTCCCATAGAGGGGGATGTACTTGTTCTTTTTCTTCAAGAACAGGGAAGGCCAACAAATCGATACCATCTTTTTGGGCTTGCTCCAACTCGCCCCAAGGTACATCGAGGAGAGCATCGCCAGCGTTGATGTTGAGAACAAAATGTCCGTGAGCATGATGTAAGGCTTCGTTCATGGCTTGGTAAATCCCACCATCGACAGCGCTGTGAGTATAATCTATCACTGAAGAATAGCGAGCTATAATCTCTTGAGTTCCATCTGTGCTTCCACCATCCAAAATGATGTACTCCATAGTCGGAGTCTTTAGCTGCTGAATGCTGCGCAAGGTCTGTTCTATCTCGTCTGCTGCATTGCGCACTACGGTAACGATGCTAAGCAGAATGTTCTTCTTTGTGGTCATGGCGAAGGAGACGTTGGCGGAGTTTTTGATAATCGGTGGGGAAAAGGACGCAGAAGAGTACAGTGCTACCTATTCCCATAAGGAGAATTTGCAAGAGCAGAGCGGTGAGATGAGAACTGAAGCTGGCACCTGCGAAATAGACGGCCGTCGACCAAATGCCCAAGGGGAATATACTACGCAGGGCATCGCTCATTTGCAGATGCAGTGAATAGTACTTGAGGTAGGGGTGGCTGTAGTTGGCATTAAGCAAGAGAGAGGCAAAGGCAATGAAGACGATGCCCCAAAGCAATGCAATCATACCCCACTGGATGCAGAGCGCAATGATGGCTATAGCCGAGAGTTTTTTCGACAATTCTATATTAAAGAACAGTTGCGATTTTCCATAAGCCTGCAAGACATTTTGGTGAAGTACAATCAGGGGCTGTAGCAAGGCCGAAAAGCAGAGGATGCGGAGTATAGGAATTGAATCTGTCCATTGATAGCCTACCAAAGTGAGCACAAGGTGTTCAGCTGTGGCCCATGTGGTAAAGGCCAATAGACTACCAAAGAAAGCAGAGTATTGGTACTGGCGTCGGAAAGTGTTGGCGAAGACTTGCTCGTCGTCTTTATATCCTGCAAAAAGCGGCAAAGATACTCGCTGCAGAACCATAGCGAAGTTGATGGCTAAGGTCGAGGAAAATTGTTCTGCTCGCGTATAAAGCCCGAGTTGGCGAGGGGTGTAGACCTTACCAATGACGAAGTAGTAAACATTGTTGTACAAACTATCGAGGAGACCAGACAGCAGAATACGAGAGCCGAAAGAGAAGAGTTCTTTGGCACTTTGCAAGGAGAAACGGAATTGTGGTAGTAGCCGTATCTGCAACCATAAGAGGACAGTGTAGAGGCTTTGACGTACCAACTGTTGCACCACTATGGACCAAATACCATAGTCGTTATATACCATCAGAAGAGCAATGATTGAGCCTGTAATGGATGCCGTGAGCGAAGCTTTGGCTTGCGATTTGAAGTCCATCGCCTTGGTGAGTCGGGTGCGCGGCACCACTGCTAAACTTGCCAAGATGATAATGAGCCCTACGATGCGAGCTACCTCTTTCAGCTCGGGTAGAGCGTAATAAACGGCTAGCAACGGAGCTATGGCATAGAAAACCGCATAGACGACAATGCCGCAACTTACGTTGATTGCAAAAGTAGTGTGATATTCTATTTCCTCTACCTCCACTTTTCTAATCAGGGCGTTGGAAAAACCACCATCTACGATAACATTAGAGATTGCTACCATAAACAGCGTTAATCCCACCAGAGCAAATTCTTCGGGCGATAATTTGTTGGCCAAGAGGATGCCTACAATAAAGTTAATGCCTGTGCCAGCTAAATTGTCCATAAAGCTCCAGCTGACACCTTTGAAGAAGTTACCCTGTTCTTGTTTCATAGAAAGATTGGCTATCTGAGGAGGCTGACCATCAATACACCGAGGGTGGCAATACTACTTGCGATCGATACGAGAGCCGTGATGTTCAGTGGCGAACGCTTTTCGCGTTGAGGCACTACGATATTACTACCAGGTTGTATGGTTTTGGAGGAGCGCACGCGGTTGACCGTACCGTTTTTGTGTATGGCAAAGGCGCGACCTTTCTTTGCCTTCAAACTATAACCGCCACATTGGTCGATGTAGTAAGACAATGAAGCCCCAGGTTTGTAAACAACGGTGTTGGGATACATCACCTCACCACTAATCGATACCGTATTGTCGTACTGTGGAATAATCAAACGATCGCCCTCTTGAAGAATCAAATCCCAGCGGTCGTCGTTCGGATGGGAAAGCGCACGATCCAAGTTAATACCTACGTTGCTTTGCTCCTTGATGGGAATTTTCTCGAGGTCAATAGAGTCGTTGAGTGTGGCTATTTTATGTATCTCTTGTTGTTTCTTTTTCTCTTCTTCTTTGATGAGGCGTTGCAAGCGAGCTCCTTGCAGATAAGCCTGTGAAGTGAAGCCACCTGCCACTTTTACCAAATCCGAGAGGCGATAGTTCTTCTTGGTGATGGGATAAACTCCTGCGAAGTTTACCTCTCCCTCAATACGAACATGTTGTTGTTCTACGTAACCAGGAGAAGTACGTACAAATACCTCGTCGAAAGGAGAAAGGAGGAAGCCTGCTTGTCCATCGATCACAAAACCATCTTTGATAGAAAACGAGTAAAGCTGTGCAACCTGTTCGCCTGCGGTCGTTGCTTTGCGGTCGCGATAGCGGCGAGCCACGTCGACTTTTGCCAAGCTCGCACGGTCAGTTAGCCCTCCCGCTTGCAGGATAAAGCTTTCCACAGTCATGCTGTCGGCGTAGTTATAAGTGCCAGGATAGCGCACTTCGCCTTCTATTTTGAGTGTCAGCTCCTCGTGCAAATCCTTTTGTGAAGGGATAAACACGATGTCCTCGTTTTTCAAGGCTTGATCCACTTCTTCGTTGTTCATCAAAGCCTTGATATTAAATTCCAAGACTGACAACGTGCGATTGGGCTTGCGGCGGTGGATAATACCTCTATTTGTCATAGCGTCCTCGCTCAATCCGCCTGCCGCGTTGATGAGCTGTCGCAACGTCGAAATATTACCATCCATTTGATATTGCCCTGGGCGTTTCACGGCTCCGCGCAGTTCGACAAGATTGGAATAGCGATTGAGTACCGAGTCCACGCTTAGCGAGTCGGCATCGGCTAGCTGGAAGGTTCCTCGTTCAAATTCGTTGAGAGTGTAGACACTCATCACTCCGCCTTTTTTACGAATGAGACGTACGACCTCTTCATAGGCATCGCCCGTGAAACCACCAGCATATTTGAGCAAAGTACTTACGCTCTCATTGCTTTTCATTTCGTAGAACATTGGGCGTTTCACTTTTCCCGTTACATTGACTAAGCAGTCGTATGGGCCAACCGTGATTACATCGCCCGAGGCCAAGCGGACGTTACCGCGCAAATTGCCGTTGAGAATGTAGTCATAAAGGTCTACTGTAGATACGGTTCGTCCACCACGCTGCACCTTGATGGAACGCATCGTACCAATTTCATTCGTGCCACCTGCCATATACAGCGCATGGAATACGGTCGCAAAGGACGACAGTGTGTAAGTGCCTGGGTGACGCACTTCTCCCATGACGTGAACCGTGATGGTTTTGGTCTGTCCTACGGTGAGGCGTATTTGGGAGCCCCCATATCTACTACCGAGCGTTGAACGTAAATGCTTGTTGGCTTGGCTCACTGTCATACCACTCACTTGAACTGGCCCAAAATCCTCCAGATGAATGGCCCCTTCGGGCGATACCGTGGCTTGATATTGTTTTTGCGATGCTCCCCACACATCTACAAACACAGCATCTCCTGGTCCTAAACGATAGTCAGCAGGTGTGGCAATGTTCATTTCGGGTTCAAAGGTAAGCTCTTTGTTGTTGAAGATGTCGCGTCCAAACACCTTCTTCTCTTCTTTTTTATTCTTGTGCTCCTTCTGCCACTTCTCTTGCATCAAGTCGAGCGAATCGGGGTAGAACTTGCGTAACTCCTCGTCAAAATCCTCTTCCCGTTGCATGCGCAGCTGTTCGCGTTGAAAGGTGGTGAGTTGAGTCTCATCTTGACGCGAGTTACGTACTTTGCGTGTTGGGAAGTAGGTGTTGGAGCTTTTCTTTTCTTCGTATTTCGTGTTGTTTTGTCGTAAGCGGCTGGAGGTTTTCTTGTCCAATCCAGAGATATTTCTTGCGCCTACGACCTCTTGCTGCTCTTGCTTGCGAAACTTTCTTTCTATTTGGCGCAAACGTTCGATGGACACACCTCGCTCCATGAGCTGTGTCACTATCTTTGCGCGAGACACATTGTTGGATTGTGCCTTGATGATAAACTCGGTAATTTGGCTATCCGACATGGTGGACTGTGCCTTAACTACAACGCTAAAGCACACAAGAAGGAGGAAGGAAAGCAAGCAAAATCTTTTCATAACTTAGCCTTTAAGTACAGCCCAAAAAGTATTGAAAATAATGGTCAGATCGGTTGTGAACGATTGTTTGTCGAGATACTCCAAATCCATTTCCAAACGGCGAAGCATTTTTTCCATCGTATCGGTATAACCATTGTAGATGGTGGCTTCGGAGGTAATCCCTGGTCGAGTAGCATAGAGTCGTGTGTACCGAGGATCGTGTTGGAGTATTTGGTCGATGAAGTATTGGCGCTCAGGACGATAGCCCACAAAGGACATTTCACCTTTTAGCACGTTCCATAGTTGAGGCATTTCGTCGAGGTTGTGTCGTCTGAGCCATCGTCCTATGGGGGTGAAGCGCTCTGGAGCCGTTGTATGGTTGGTGAGTTGGGGCCCCTCTTTCTCGGCATCAATGGGCATGGTACGAAATTTGATGATTCGAAAGGGTTTCCCACCCAGTCCTATGCGTTCTTGTGTATAGAAAGCAGGCCCTGGAGTCGTGAGCTTTTGAATAAGAATGATAATGAGGAAAACGGGCCACAAACACAACAGCCCCACACAAGCCATCACAACATCGAAGATGCGCTTGGAGTGGGGGAGAGTGGTGGACTTCGCTGGCCGTTGATACATGCTGAGTGTTTCCGTAGGTATAGGTCGCAAGGGAGAATTTGCGAGCAGAGGTTGTTGGTGTTTTCCCATTAAACGCAGGAAAGGGGCACTTTATTGTATGCGTGTGTGGGAAGATGACACAAAAAGAAAGAAGCGCGTCCGTGTGCAGGGCGCGCTCCTTTTGTCTAGTGGTCAGGAGGGAGCCTGTTTTACTTCGCGTAGCTCACGGAGCGAGTTTCGCGAATGACGGTAATCTTCACCTGACCTGGATAGGTCATTTCGTTTTGGATACGGTTGGCTATATTGTTCGACAAGTTTTCGATTTCTCTGTCGTCAATCTTGTCGGCCCCAACGATGACGCGCAATTCGCGACCAGCTTGAATGGCATAGGTCTTTACCACACCAGGGTAGCTCATCGCGATGTTTTCCAAATCATTGAGGCGCTTCACATAGGCTTCGACGATTTCCCGGCGAGCACCAGGACGTGCGCCAGAGATGGCGTCGCATACTTGTACGATGGGCGAGAGTAGAGTGGTCATCTCCATCTCATCGTGGTGAGCACCAATAGCATTGACCACATCGGGCTTTTCCTTGTATTTTTCGGCAATCTTGGCGCCATAGAGAGCGTGGGGGAGTTCGGTCTCTTCATCGGGCACCTTACCGATGTCGTGGAGAAGGCCTGCGCGCTTGGCCTTTTTGGGGTTGAGCCCCAGTTCGGCAGCCATAATGCCACAGAGATTGGCTGTTTCGCGTGCGTGTTGCAGTAGGTTTTGCCCATAGGATGAGCGGTACTTCATTTTGCCCACGATACGGATGAGCTCGGGATGCAAACCATGAATGCCTAAATCGATGGCCGTGCGTTTGCCCGTCTCAATCACTTCTTCTTCGACTTGTTTCGTCACCTTGGCTACGACCTCTTCGATACGAGCGGGGTGAATGCGCCCGTCGGAAATGAGATTGTGCAAGGCTAAACGGCAAATCTCGCGGCGCACAGGGTCGAAAGCACTAATGACGATGGCCTCGGGAGTGTCGTCTACCACGATTTCTACGCCAGTAGCGGCTTCGAGGGCACGGATGTTACGACCTTCGCGACCAATGATGCGTCCCTTGATTTCGTCGTTGTCGATGTGGAACACGGTGACGCTATTTTCAATGGCTGTTTCGGTGGCCACGCGCTGAATGGTCTGGATAACGATGCGCTTAGCCTCCTTGTTGGCATTGATTTTGGCCTCGTCCATGATCTCGTTGATGTAGCTTTGGGCACGGGTTTGTGCCTCGGCTTTCAATCCTTCGATAAGGCGGTTTTTAGCGTCTTCGGCCGAGAGACCGGAAAGTTCTTCGAGTTTCTCGATTTCGCGCTGCTGCATTTTGCTGATTTCTTCCTCCTTGAGCGCGATGAGTTGCTCTTGAGTCTTGAGGCGACCAGCTTGAGAGTCGAGTTCTTGCTTGCGGCGTCCCAACTCTTCTTGGCGTTGGTTGATGCCCAGTTCTCGTTGCTTCAGCTTGTTCTCCGTTTGTACAATGCGCTGGTTGCGCTGTTGTACTTCTTTTTCGAGTTCGGCTTTCTTGTTGAGAAATTTCTCTTTTACTTCTAGCAGCTTTTTTTCTTTGATGACTTCGGCTTCTTTTTCGGCCTCTTGCATGCGCTTGTCGAGCATGCTGGTGAGGACATATCGGAAAAGCCCAAAACCGAGTGCCGCGCCTGCGATGAGAGCTACGACGACTAAGATGATGAGTGTGAAATTGATCATGTAGGGGAATGTAGAATGGTAGTGCGGGGCCAGTGGCTACACCGCGAGTGTCGGAGTATTAGTGGCTGTCTTCGCCCAAGGCTTCTTCCAGCTCGTGGGTGAGCTGGCTGAGGGCTTCGACATAGGGCCGAGTGTCGTTTTTTTCTTGCATTTGGAACACCTGCAAGGCCAAATCAAGCATCACCACGGCACTATAGCGCTCTTCCGTCTGGTTGGGAGCGCTGGTACGATATTGCGTGAGACGCTTGTTGATATAGTCGGCTGCATCGCGATAGAGCTTTTCTTGGTCGCGCGCTACGGTGAGTGGGTGGAGCTGATTGCCGATGAGGAGTCGGATGACAAACTTGTCGCTCGCTTCTGCCATAGTTTATAGAGGAGTTTATACGTTGAGCATGGCAATGCACTTGTCCACTTCGCGAATGAGCTTGGCAAGGCGTCGCTGTGCAGCTTCGGTATCGGCCGAGGAGATTTCTATCATTTTGGCCATTTTGAGCATATTGTATTTTTGCTCCAATTCGGCCACTTGGGCGTTGCGTTCCTTGAGTTGTGCTTGCAGCTCTTCGTTTTGTCGGGCAACGCTGTTGTGCCGCATAATCAGTTGGCGCACGCGCGCTTGAAACTGATGGAGGGTCTTAGCTTCTTCTGCTGTCATTGCTCGATGTCGAAAGAAGGGTGAGGAGAATGTTACTCGGTCGCGGTGGAGTCTTTGGGCTTTTCTTTCTTAGAAAGCAGGACGATATTGTAGACAAAATCGGTCATCCACTCTTGCGAATAGCCCAACTGCTTTTGATAAGCGCGCACGTTCATCACGCTTTGCTGGATGCCTGCGTCGTTCCAAGAGTTTTTGGAGAAAATCTCCTTCACTGCTTTGCTCGTCAGGTTGCGTAGTGTGCCCTTGAGAAAGCCGGGGAGACGATATTTCCAACTCACGATATTGGTCATCAGGGTGAGGAGTTCTTGCGAAAATCCTTGAAACTGATAGAGATAGCTCTGCATGTCGTTGGCCGTTTTGCAGCGACGTTTGATGCTACTTTCTATTTCGCTACAAAAGCTCTCGGGCAAACCGTAAATTTCGCAGAGCATCTTCTTGCAGCGTGCTTTCTCGCCAGGCCCGATACGATTGTTGATAGTGGGCACTTTAAGCGTTTGCTTGAACACGCGCAGGTCAGGGAGAGCGCGCAAATCACGGATACCCAAGTGGGTAGCCATGATGGCTTGGTAGTACACACGGATGAGGGTCATAAAGTCCTCCGTTCCACCGACACGAGTGCCCGTTTCGGAGTCTGAAGAGGATTTGCGACCGAATATGTTAGAGAAAAATCCCATAACTTTTGCTTGAATAGGCTGATGTTTGTAGTATGGCAAATGGGCGTATATCAGACTCTTAAACCTAGAGCCTTGAAAAACGCCTTTAAGATTGAGTTGCAAATATACCATTTATTCGTGATTTTGCCAAGGCGGTTATTAAAAAAACGGCTCTATAATGTTACGGGTGGATAAGCGATTTTGAGGACTCTATAAGGCCTTTTCTCCTTTTGTTTTTTTTGAGTTCTATACCTTCATCCGAGCTATGTGCTCTTTTTTCTTCTTGCTTCTCATCTACTTTGGGGCATCTTTTTTCGTAGAAGAGTTTAGACCGAACTCAGGTTATTATAAAGGCCTTCGGGCTGGAAAAATACGTGGTTTTGAGTTTTACCGGACAGCAATAATTTTCTTACTTCCCCAATTTTTATTGGAGAAATCGGTAGACTCTGGTGCTCTCTCAAAATCGAAGTACAAGAAACATCATTTTCTATTGGCGATGAGAGATTTTCGCGCGCGCGTACGCGTCTTCCTTATATGATTGTGTTTTTTGCTTCCACACCTCCACGAGAGATGGCAAATTGCTGTTTTTTAGTGAATTGTGGAGTGGAAGCAAGTGAAAAATACTTCCATTACTTCCACGATTCTTGCATGTGTCGTTGTGGAAGGGAGTGGAGGAATCGTGGAAGCACAGTGGAGGCAAAATGAGAGACTCTTTTCTATGATTTCGCTTTGTTTTCAGGATGTTACGATACTCTTTTGCAAAACCTGTGGAAGATGTATGCCCAAAAATAAAAGTATAAGGGGAAAACGCGCGCGCGTGCGCGAGGAAGAGAAGGTGAGAGGGAGAGATGAAAAAAAGTGGGACGCAGAAAAACCGCGCTGCGAGCTACACAAATCTACGTGGGTCGTAGAATGATGTAGTTCGCAGCGCGGAGTTTGTCAAAGAGCAATCCAAGATGTAGAAAGTGCTGTTCGACTTTCTAACATCTTTTCGGACATTGGAATTTTAGGCTTCGCTACGCTTAATCATTTCGCGCATGATTTCGGCCATAAGAGGTTGTACGGCATTGGCCGCTACTTGAACTTCCTCATGGCTCACTTCCACGATTTTGCCTTCCACGCCCAAGTCGGTGATGATGGAGATACCAAAACACTTGATGCCGCTGTGGCGAGCCACAATGACTTCGGGCACAGTGCTCATACCCACGGCTTGCCCACCGAGGATGTGATACATCTTGTATTCGGCGGGAGTTTCAAAGGTAGGACCGCTCACGCCTACATAGACACCTTCGACAGTGCGAATGCCCTTTTCCTTGGCAATTTGACGAGCCAAATCGAGGAGACCGCGGTCGTAGGCTTCGCTCATGTCAGGGAAACGAGGGCCTGTGGGGAAATTCTTGCCACGGAGGGGATGCTCGGGGAAGAAATTGATGTGGTCGGTGATGAGCATGAGGTCGCCTATCTCAAAGTGAGGCTCCATACCGCCTGCGGCATTGGAAACGAAGAGGGTAGTGATGCCCAATTCGTGCATGACGCGAATGGGGAAGGTTACCTCCTTCATCGAATAGCCCTCGTAGTAGTGAAAGCGGCCTTGCATAGCCAATACGTCCTTGCCACCTAAGCGACCGAAGATGAGTGCTCCTGAGTGCCCTTCGACGGTGGAGATGGGGAAGTGGGGAATGTCGCTGTAAGAGAAGCGGTCTACCACTTCAATTTCTTCGGCCAAACGTCCAAGACCTGTGCCCAAGATGATGGCGGTGGTGGGACGAAGAGCGGTATGACTTTGGAGCCAAGTGGCGGTTTCTTTGATAAGTTCAAACATAGTTGTATAAGGTTTTGATAAAATGTTCGGATTGTCCAAAAAGGAATTCGGGCTGGATGCTCACACTGTGCAAACGAGCTAAGATCTCGGGGGGGAGTTGGAGTTCGGCCAGTCGCACGGCGTCCTTATCGGTCGTGAGGATATGCTCGTGTTCCATTGCTCGTGCTTGGATGTGTCGGGCATCGGCATCGGTGAAGCGATGGTGGTCGGGATAGCACAAATGTTCCAATTCTACACCTTGGATTTGAAGATGCCGTACGAGAGCTTCGGGGTGAGCGATGCCGGTGATGAGAAGGGCACGCTGCATGGGAGGGAGTGGAGCGTAGGCAATGCGACTGAAGAAGAACGCTTGCTCCTTGTGGGTGCGCAAGTGCTGAGTGAGCTCTTGAGCTTCTTTTTCGGATAGATTTTCGGGACAGCGCGTTACGATGACAATTTGTGCTCTACGGGCTCCTTTCATGGGCTCGCGCAGGCGGCCTGCGGGAAGGAGTGAATCCCTATGATAGGGGCGTGCATAGTCCGTGAGGACAATGGAGAGCGAGGGTTGCACCCAGCGATGTTGAAAAGCATCGTCCAAAAGGATGAGGTCGAGCTCGGGGTGAGCTTGGCGCATGAGGCGGATGCCTTGGTTGCGATTTTCGCACACCGCACACTGTAGCTTCTCATGGGGCAAGCGTAGGCGCATTTGCAAAGGCTCATCGCCTACTTGACTGGCCGAGCAGTCTGCTTCGACCCAAAGAAATCCGTGGGTGTTGCGCCCATATCCGCGAGAGAGAATGCCCACTTGTTTGCCTGCTTTGAGCAGCAAGCGGGCGATGAACTCCGTGTGAGGAGTCTTTCCTGTGCCTCCTACCGCTAAGTTGCCTATGCACACGATGGGCAAGTCATGTTGCTCACTGCGCAGCACTCCGCAATCGAAGAGCCAGTTGCGCAGTGCTACGCCCCAACCAAATAGCCAAGAGAGAGGTAGGAGAAAGTGTTTCATCGCAGGTGGAGCAGATAAGGACTACGTGCTTGTAGGTAGTTGCCTTGCTGAATCGTGGTGATGAATTGCAAGCTTTCGTAGTGTACTCCCAACATTTGACGCAGTTTGCGTTCCATATAGCTATCTGCATCGGCCGTGTGTGAGAGCTCTTCGAGCCAGCTTTTTTGTGCAGGATAGTTGTTGACGCTGTAGGTGTTGAGCTTGGCGAGTTTGGCAGCATGCACCACGGCATCTTGGAGCGAACCGAGACGGTCCACAAGTCCGAGTTTCAATGCTTGATTGCCTGTCCACACGCGTCCTTGTCCTATCTTGTCTACTTGTTCGATGGTCATCTTCTTCCCTGCAGCACTGCGGCCTTCGGCCACGCGAGTAATGAAGAGCTTGTAGCCACGATTGACATGAGCTTGAAGCGCTGCTCCTTCTTGTGCGTTGAAAGGACGCGAGGGAATACCGAAGAAACCACCTCCGCCAAAGTCAGACGATTCGTTGGTCTTCACGACATCGAAGTTCAAACCTAATTTTTCAGTGAGCAGTTGGCTGGCTTCGGGAATGAGCCCGAAAATACCGATAGAGCCGGTGAGCGTGGCGCGTTCGGCAAAAATATAGTTGGCTCCACAGCTCATGTAGTAGCCTCCTGAAGCTGCGAGATCGCTCATCGACACAACGACAGGTTTCTTCTTTTTCAATAGTTGGATAGCGCGCCACATTTGTTCGCTGGCATAGGCACTACCACCTCCCGAATTGATGCGGAGTACCACGGCTTTTACTTCGTCGTCGTTGGCCAGTTGGTCAAGGTCTTTCACGACCTTGTCGCCCACTATTTCCTCTTCGCTGCTCAGGGCGGAGTTGCCCGAAGGGGAGTCTACAATGTCGCCACTGGCATAATAGATTGCAACTTTCTCGCTTGTGCTCTTGTCCTCTTTTTCGAGGGTTGCGGCATCGGCAACTGCGACCAGTTTGGGGGCTTCGTTCTTTAAGCGTTTGCGAAGTTCATCGCGCACTTGATCTACGTAGACAAGGTCGTCCACGAGCTTCAAGCGTTTGTAGCTGGGCACATCGGCCAAAACCATGTAGCGGTTGGCATAGCTATTGAGGCTGTCGGCCGAAAGTTGGCGGGATTGTGCTACCTCTTTGACCATTCCTTGCCAAATGTCGCCAATGAACGAAGCTACTTGTTCGCGGTTGGCATCGCTCATCTTATGAAGAATGAAAGGCTCGACAGCGCTCTTATAGGTTCCTACCTTGAAGACCTGAGCCTTGACGCCTACTTTTTCAAGCAACCCCGTCCAAAAAATAGGCTGCGAGGCAATGCCGTGCCAATCGAGCATACCACTGGGATTGAGCAAGAGGCGATCGGCGACAGAAGCAACGTAATAGGCGCCTTGAGAATACTGATCGGCATAGGCTACAATCCACTTTTTGGACTGCTTGAAGTCTTTGAGTTCTCGACGCAGGGCTTCGAGGGTAGCATAGTGAGCATCTACGTCGCCTCCTTCGAGGTAAATTCCTTCGATTTTATCATTGGTCTTGGCGACACGAATGGCCGAAATCAGTTCGTTGAGGCCTTGTACGCCTTCGTCCTCTTGTCCTAAAAGTTCGGCAAAAGGGTTGCTTTCTGCACTGCGCTCAGCGATGGTGCCACTGAGGTGAATGTGCAACACACTACCTTTTTCAATGCTGGCAGAGCCACTGTCCAAGGCGCTGATAGCACTCACCATAATAAGGAAGAGTAGCCCGCTGAATAGTGCCACGAGAGAACAGCCTAACATTGAGGCTGCTGTGTATTTTAGAAAGTCTTTCATGAATAGTTGAGTCGAGATGAAGATGTGAAATTTAGTCTATGACGAGTTCTACGGGACAGTGGTCGCTGCCCATGATTTCGGGGTGAATGCAAGCACTTTTGAGTCGAGAATTGAGGCGTTCGGAGGAGACAAAATAGTCGATACGCCAACCCGCGTTGCGTGCACGGGCGCCACCCCGATAGCTCCACCAAGAGTAGGCTCCCGTTGTGTCTGGATGGAAGTGACGGAATGTGTCGGTGAAGCCTGCTTCCAACAAACGACCGAACTTTTCGCGTTCTTCATCGGTGAAACCTGCATTTCGGCGATTGGTCTTGGGATTTTTAAGGTCAATTTCTTGGTGAGCCACGTTGAGATCGCCACAAATAATCACAGGTTTTTTTTGGTCCAACTGCACGACGTATTCGCGGAATGCATCTTCCCAAGTCATACGATAGTCCAAACGGCGCAGTTCGTCCTGTGAGTTGGGCACGTAGACTGTGATGAGATAGTAGTCCTCAAATTCGAGCGTTACGACACGCCCCTCTTGGTCGTGTTCTTCCTTCCCAATACCATAGGCCACGCTGAGCGGCTGGAGGCGCGTGTAAATACAAGTCCCCGAATAGCCTTTCTTCTGGGCATAATCCCAAAAACTTTGATAGCCCTCAAATTCCATATCGATTTGCCCCTTTTGCAATTTCGTTTCTTGCAGGCAAAAGCAGTCGGCATCCAATTGGGCAAAAATTTCTTCAAAGCCCTTTTCGCGACAAGCGCGCAGGCCATTTACATTCCAAGAGATAAATTTCATGTTCTACGATTGGCAGAGGGGAGTTTATTGAGTGGGGCGGGCCACGATTTTGTAGCGTTCACGGCCTTGGGCTACGAGGCTATCAGCATCGAGCCACAAAATCTTTACCGTGTCGGGCTGAGCAATGGAGTTGAGAATAAGGTGTCCGTTGCTGATGAGATAATCGGCCGTAAGTGCTTTGACTTGAGTGAGGTTGATGGCTGTGACGAGACTTTGCGAACTATCGGTGGTGGTGAAAGCAAATTCGTCGCCAGGGTTTACGTCGCCATAAATCGTGGCGTCGACGCCAGCATTGCTGCTACGCATCAAAGAGAGGGTATCGCCCTTCTCTGTTTGAACGGCAAAAGTGCTCATGCCAAAATCGTCGATACAAGTGCCGAACAAAGTGCTATCGGTGGGCTGCGTTGAGGAATTGGCTTCTTCGCTTTTGGTGTTTTTGCAAGCCGTCGCGAAGATGAGCAGAAATAAGGGAAGGAGTATTTTTTTCATATTGAGTCCTGTTTCTGACCAGCAAATGTACATAAAAAGTGTAGATGCGACAAGAAAAGTGGGAGAAAGCCTCATTTTCACGCAAATAAAACAAGAAGAAATACAACAAGATAAATAAAAAGTCGTAACTTTGCACGCGAAACTGCAGACTACTGCGTGGAGGGTGCAGCCCGATTTCTCCAATATGGGACGCTCTCACGGGGAGGACTGCGGTCATTTTTATTTATCACTTTTTATTCATCAACCTAACATTAATGGAGAAATTTACAAACGTTGCTCCCCTGGCCGATTTCGACTGGGATGCATTTGAAACTGGTGCAGTTGCTGGTACCGCAAGCCGCGAAAACCAAGAAGCCGCCTACGACAAGACCCTCAACAACGTGCACGAGCACGAAGTGGCCGAGGGCACTGTAACCAACATCACCAAGCGTGAAGTTGTGGTACGTATCGGCTCGAAGAGCGATGGTATCATCTCTGTCAACGAGTTCAAGTACAATCCCGAACTCGCCATTGGTGACACCGTTGAAGTGTATGTTGAAAGCCTCGAAGACAACCGCGGTCAGCTCGTTCTTTCGCACAAGAAGGCTCGTGCTGCCAAGGCTTGGGATCGCATCAACGAAGCACTCGAAAACAAGGAAATCATCAAGGGCTTCATCAAGTGCCGCACGAAGGGTGGTATGATCGTAGACGTATTTGGTCTCGAAGCCTTCTTGCCTGGTTCGCAAATCGACGTGAAGCCCATTCGCGACTACGACGTGTTCGTTGGCAAGACGATGGAATTCCAAGTTGTTAAGATCAACCAAGAGTACAAGAACGTTGTGGTAAGCCACAAGGCACTCATCGAAGCCGAACTCGAAGCTCAAAAGCAAGAAATCATCGGCAAGCTCGAGAAGGGTCAAGTGCTCGAAGGTACTGTCAAGAACATCACCAACTATGGCGTATTTATCGACCTTGGCGGTGTGGATGGTCTCGTACACATCACCGACCTCTCTTGGGGCCGCGTGAGCAACCCCCGCGAGGTGGTGCAAGACGAGCAAAAGCTCAACGTCGTTATCCTCGATTTCGACGAAGAGAAGAAGCGCATCGCTCTTGGTATCAAGCAGCTCACTCCCCATCCTTGGGATGCCCTCGATGCTAACCTCAATGTTGGCGATAAGGTTAAGGGCCGCGTAGTGGTGATGGCCGACTACGGTGCATTCGTAGAAGTAGCTCCTGGTGTTGAAGGTCTCATCCACGTGAGCGAAATGTCTTGGAGCCAGCACCTCCGTTCTGCTCAAGACTTCCTCAAGGTAGGCGACGAGGTAGAAGCCGTGATTCTCACGCTCGACCGTGCCGACCGCAAGATGAGCCTCGGTGTGAAGCAACTCAAGGCCGATCCTTGGGCTGACATCGAAGAGAAGTACCCCGTAGGTTCTCAGCACAACGCTCGCGTTCGCAACTTCACCAACTTTGGTGTATTTGTAGAACTCGAGGAAGGTGTGGATGGTCTCATTCACATCTCAGACCTCTCTTGGACCAAGAAGGTGAAGCACCCCAGCGAGTTCACGCAAATTGGTGCTCAAATCGACGTTAAGGTGCTCGAGATCGACAAGGAAAACCGTCGTCTCTCTCTCGGTCACAAGCAACTCGAAGAGAACCCCTGGAGCCAATACGAAGCTGAATTCACCGAAGGTTCTGTACACCAAGGTGTCATCAGCGAACTCACCGACAAGGGCGCTGTGATCACGCTCGAACATGGTGTAGAAGGTTTCGCTACTCCTAAGCACCTCGTGAAGCAAGATGGCTCTAAGGCTCAACAGGGCGAAACCATCGAAGTGAAGGTGCTCGAATTCAACAAGGATAGCAAGCGCATCTTCGTTTCGCACACTCGCATCTTCGACGAGAATGCAGGTGGTAAGGAAGGCCGTGGCGAGAAGAAGGCAGGCCGTCGTGCAGCTGCTCCCCGCAAGGAGGAAACAGTGAATATCCAAAATCAGGCTGCTGCTACTACTCTCGGCGACAACGATGCTCTCGCTGCTCTTAAGGCAATGATGGAGCAAGGCAAATAATAGGCCAATGCTCTGAACCTATAGTTCGCAACATTTAGATAAGGCTGCGTCAAAATCTTCGGATTTTGATTGCAGCCTTTTTCGTATTGAACGATGTTGGCTATTGTGGATAGAGTAGCATGGGGAATTCCGAAAAAAAACGTGCCTACGCGCGCGCGTACTCTACATTGGTTCTGTTTTTTACTTCCATTGCTTCCACAGAGATTGCTAAAACTTTGAAAAACAAAGACTTGCCTTTGTAGGTGGAAGAGAGGAAAGGGTATTTGTTGTCTTCCATTCTTTCTATATCTCGATAGAGAGGAAGAGGGAGGAGTGTGGAAGCAATCAGTAGTTTGCTTCCACTGTTTAAATTCCAGTAAAACAGCATTTTATCCTGTCTTGTGGAAGGCGTGGAAGTAAAAAACACAAAATCATAGGGGGCGCGTGCATGCGTACGCGCGTAACAAGGAAGAAGGGAGTAAAAGAAGAACGCAAAAAAGAACTTGGGAGAGAGAAAAATAAAACTCGCAGCGCGGATATTTTACGTGGGACGTAGGATTTTCGCGCTGCGAGTTTCGTATGTGAAGTTGGAGGAGAGAACAAAGAACATCTTAGAGGGACGAAAATATTATGTAAGAAAACTTGTAGAATGGGAGGGCTGAGGCGAAGAATGGAGGAATAAAATCCTGTTTTTGTTTGGGAAAATCTTAAAGAATGAGTAATTTTGCGCAGACTATGTATCAAATTCGATGCGTAACTTAAAAGGAAGGCTCAAGGAAGGCTCGATTTCCTATTTTATACTTTGGGAAAAGGTCTATCGTGAAAGTAGCTTTTCTCGTGAGGTATGCAGAGTAGCACTTGTCTTTCAAAAGCGAGATTTATGTCCGATTGAATAGCAAGCGAGTTTCACTTCGACAAAACGGATCGGAGAATCTCTCGTGACTTCAATCGTTGGCTCTTTTGAGCTTTGTTCTTTCAGTTGAAAATAGTTCTCAAATTTCTATATCAAACGATAGCTTCATACCGATGAAACTCAAGTACCTTTTGGTCGCACTCTGTGCTTTTTCGTATTCTTGGAGCAGTCAAGCTGCCCCTGTGAGCAAAGCGAAAGCCATGCAATTGGCTTCCCGCTATGTACGCTTGTCCTCTAACAAGAAACTGCATCCTGCTCAGTTCAAAGCCGCTCCTGGTGCAACTCCTGCCTACTACATCTTTAACGACAAGGAGCAGAAAGGCTTTGTTATCGTTTCGGGCGACGACCGAACCGCCCCGATTTTGGGGTATGCTTCTGCTGGGCATCTCAACTTGAACCAACTGCCCGAACAGTTGCTCACATTGCTGGCTACTCATACCGACCAGCTGGAAAAGACGAAAGCGATGCCTTTCGCGCCCGGTCTTCCCACGCCTACGCCCAAACCCAACCCTAAGGCAGTGAAAGGACCTTTGCTTCGTTCGTATTGGAACCAGAATGCCCCTTACAACAATTTGACTCCTCTCATTGGAAAGGAGCGCACAGTGACAGGCTGTGTAGGTACGGCCATGGCGCAACTCATGTACTACCACAAGTGGCCACTTCGAGGAAAAGGCTCGCACAGCTATTCGGCCAATGTCGGGCATCTTTCGGTCAATTTTGCCGAATCGGTCTATGACTGGGCAAACATGCTCCCCAGGTATGTATATAGCGAGTCTGATGGGTTAGACCCTCGGCCTCGTCGTCCGCTTTGGAACGATGTGGAGGCGCAAGCTGTGGCCAAACTGATGCTCGATGCAGGGGTTGCCATAGGCACAAGATATGCGTTGAGCGATGTAGGGAGTGGTTCCAATGTGGGTGCTGCCGCAAAAGCACTGACCGACAATTTTGGCTATCATACCCAAACGCTCTATCGTAACAACACGCCTACTCATGAATTCTTGACGGCAATTAAACAGGAACTTGATGCCAGCAATCCTATACTGATGGTAGGCTCGCACGAAACCTCGGGACATGCTTGGGTGATAGATGGTTATGATGAAAATGGCTATTTACATGTCAATTGGGGCTGGGGAGGAATGAGCAACGGCTATTTTGCCCTCAGTTTCATGAGTCCTGACGATGCCGGCATTGGTGGCTTTGTAGGTGGTTACAACCAAGGGCAGGTGATAGTCCTTGCACATCCTAACAAAGAAGGAACAGAAGGTTTTGGCAATGAAACAAGCGTGTGTGCTTACCTTCAGCCCAATGCAGGGCTTCGATTTGAGACCGCAACGACCGATGTCGAGCAACGCAAGTTGAGCATTAAGGTGACACGGCTCGGAAAAAGGAAAGACCCTTCCTACAAAGCAAAAGTCGCGCTGGCCTTGCGCAATGAGCGAGGAGAGCAGTTGCACATTTTTGAGCACACGGACAATCTTGAAGGAAAGGAGCTCAATGCGGTGTACAATGATTTCACGATGAGCCTTTCGCTTCCTGTGCTTGCCGATGGAGAGTACACATTGCACACCTTGTGCAAGTCTGCTCAACAGCCCGAAGATAAATGGCGAGTTGCAGGCAAAGACCTTCCTCTTCGCTTTTCGGTACATGCCGGAAAAGTGCTGCTTCCTGCTGAAGCACATCAAAAAGGAGTCGCTTTGAGTTTGCTGGCACCCCCTCAACAGCTCACTCCACTCTGGAAAGGCGAAGCGACGAGCCTCCAGCTTTCCATTGCCAACCCTACTCCCTATGATACAGAATTTGGCAACATTGTGTTGCGCCTGAAACGAAACGGAGAGAGCAAGGAAGTTGTAGTGACACAATTTCGTTTCCACGATCACAGCCGCTACGATGGCATCGTTTCCCTCAGCTCGGCACTTCCTAATCCTTTGGAGGTGGGCGTCTATGACGTCGAATTCCTGTTTCGCCGCACGGGAGTGGAGCATGTCATAGCCAACCCTTTTGCGCCGTGTCAAGTAGAAGTACTCGAGAGTGCAGGCAAACCTATCCTTACCTTGGCGCAGGACTATCAGAGTCGAAATGGAACCAGCCGCAGCGTCAGCTTCAAGCAAGGAGAATACGACTGGATGGGCGAACGTGTAGCGTTGAAAAAACTCAATCCACAAGGACTTACCTTACACAGCATTCTTTACAATAAGAGCGATGTTCTCTTCAATGGCAAGCTGGCTTTTGCACTTGTTCATCCACAAACTGGAGCAAGATATGCCTTGGAAACCAAAGAGAATGCCGAAGTTCGTCCTCAAGCATTAAGCGACCTCGTAGTCGAACTGTCTCGTCAACTTCTGGAGCAACTTCCCAAAAATGAACGACTCGAATTGCGTATCTTTGCGACCATAGATGGTGTGGAGCGCGAGGTATGGGGCAATGGCGTATATCGTCGTGCACTCGTATTGAGCGATGCCGACGACTCTCCCGTGACACATATTTCTACCCTCCACCAAGAGGTGGTTTCGCTACACGTTGGTGCCCAGCAGCTCGTGCTGCGTGGGGTGCGTAAGGGCGAACGAGTGCAAATTGTTGCGCTGACAGGAAAAGTGCTGTATCAAACAGCGGTCGCAACACCTTCAGAATGGAGTTTGCCTATTGCTGGGCTACCTGCAGGAAGCTATGTGCTGCGAGTAGGAACGTATGCTTGCAAGTTCTTCGTCCCTTAGCCATTTTCTTATGGTCTTGAACTAACAAAGAGTGCTACATGGATAAGCTTTCCATGTAGCACTCTTTGTTTTTATTGAATAGAGGGAGAAGAAAGTAGCATAGCTTTCTCTCCTTTTTTATTGTCGAAGGCTCTAAAACTCGCTCGTGAAGTGGAAGCGTATGCCCTTGAAGTCTTGTTGCGCCATTTGGAGTACGTAGCCCGAATCGGCTAAGAATACATCGCGTCCCTCGCGGTCTTTAGCCATGTATTGGTACTTGCGCTTCTTGAATTGCTCCAATTCGGCAGGGTCGTCGCTATCTATCCAACAAGCCTTGTAGAGACTGATGGGTTCCCAGCGGCATTTGGCGCCATATTCGTTTTCGAGACGATATTGGATAACTTCAAATTGCAGTTGTCCCACCGTACCGATAATTTTTCGGCCATTGAATTCATTGACAAATAGCTGAGCCACTCCTTCGTCCATGAGCTGGTCGATGCCACGTTGCAACTGCTTCGTTTTCATGGGGTCGGCATTTTCGATGTACTTGAACATCTCGGGCGAGAAAGAAGGAAGACCACGGAAGTGCATCACTTCGCCTTCGGTCAGCGTGTCGCCTATCTTGAAGATGCCGTTGTCGGGAAGGCCGATGATGTCGCCGGGCCAAGCCTCGTCGATGGTTTCTTTGCGCTGGGCCATGAATTGTGTAGGCGAGGAGAAACGCACCGATTTTCCATTGCGAACGTGCAGATAGGGAGCGTTGCGCACAAATTTCCCCGAGCACACCTTGCAAAACGCGATGCAGGAGCGGTGATTAGGGTCGATGTTGGCCGTGATTTTGAAGATAAAGCCAGAGAACTTTTTCTCTTCGGGATCGACCATACGCTCTTCAGCTTGCGTGGGGCGAGGAGCAGGAGCGATTTGTACGAAGCAATCGAGCAACTCTTTCACGCCGAAATTGTTGAGGGCCGAACCGAAAAACACGGGGGCAATGTCGGCATCGAGATAGGTTTGCACGTCAAATTCGGGATATACCCCGTCGATGAGTTCCAAATCTTCGCGCAACTTCGCGGCATCGCTTTCGCCCACGTTGGCCTCGAGTTCACCTGCGGCATGGATGTCTACGGCCACTTTTTCAGTGACCTTCTGTTTGTCGGCAGCGAAAAGATTGAGCTGCTGCTCGTAAATGTTGTACACCCCCTTGAAGCGCTGCCCCTGGTTGATGGGCCAAGAGAGTGGGCGAACGCCAATTTGCAATTCTTCTTCCAGCTCGTCGAGCAAATCGAAAGGATCGCGTCCTTCGCGGTCCATCTTGTTCACATAGATGATGACGGGAGTTTTGCGCATGCGGCACACCGTCATGAGTTTGCGCGTTTGTGCTTCCACACCCTTTGCTCCGTCCACCACGATGATGGCACTATCTACTGCGGTGAGCGTACGGA
Source organism: Bacteroidales bacterium (assembly GCA_030532685.1). GTDB lineage: Bacteria > Bacteroidota > Bacteroidia > Bacteroidales > Bacteroidaceae > Alloprevotella. The sequence goes on from JAUNKN010000007.1 coordinate 55,729, forward strand.
AGGTGTCTTCGGCAAAATCTTGGTGACCAGGTGTGTCGAGGATGTTCACCTTGTAGCCTTCGTAGTCAAACTCCATCACCGAGGTGGTCACGGAGATACCACGCTGCTTTTCAATTTCCATCCAGTCGGAAGTGGCCGTCTTCTTGATTTTATTGCTTTTCACGGCGCCTGCCACTTGGATTTGACCTCCAAAAAGCAGGAGCTTTTCGGTCAGAGTGGTTTTACCTGCGTCGGGGTGAGAGATGATGGCAAAGGTGCGTCGTCGCGCGATTTCTGGATTCATATATCTTATTTCGGTTGTTTCGTTTGTGGTTTTCGTTTACGACGGAAGAGGTCGAGGAAACTGCTGAAGTCTCGTTTCAGCTGGACACCAAGGCCCTGCGTCGTAAGCGTAGATTTGGAGAAATAGCGATCGTTTGTTTCGCTATAAGCCTTCAGGCTGACATTGCCTGTGGGAGTGAGTAAATAGTGCACATCGAAGTCGCCTACGAAATTGGTAGTGGCGGCTTCTCGCTCATGGTAGCCCACCTTTCCGTTCACCAAGAGGCGATTGTTGAGCAGGCGTCCCGAGAGTAGACCGTCCACTTCCATGTCGTTCCAGCCCAATTGACCTGTCGCTACGTTGGCTCCCAAACTCCAGTTGCTGGTACCCAGTGCATTGCTCAGGATATTGGTGAGTTGTGAGGACAAGGTGCTGGCCAGCAGCGACTTCATCATGACTTCCGATTGTGACTGCTGAGCCCCGCCCTGCGTAGCGGCATAATTGTAGGTGAAGAAGCGTCCCACACCGAGCAGGTAGAGTACTTGCATGGTGCGATCTTCGTCCGAGGCAATGAGTTGGCGCACCATCGCCTTTTCGTCTTCGCCCACGTTGGGAAGGTCAAAATCCAAGGCGAGCTGCATATTGCTCACTTTGCCCGAGAAGTCGATGAGGCAGTTTACGGGTGTCGTATTGTTGGTAAAGCCTGCTCCGAAATTGAGGTCGGCCAGCGAAGCCGAATTGACCATGTAGGAGGCATGCACATCGACCTCGGCATCGAGTGGATCGCCTGCAAAATTGACCGTCCCATTGGGCAGGAGGGTGAAGGTCTTTTTGATGATGTTTTGAATGCTCAAATCATAAGTGCCTCGCCGCACAGTGTAGGTGCCAAACATTTGGAAACCTCCCTTGTTGTAGTAGCTGGCCTGAATGGGTCCTTCGCCGTGCACCGTGATGACATCGCCACTTTTGATGTCGGTGATCATGCGTAGCGTACTGCTGGGGCGAACATCGACCTCCATATTCAGTCGGATGTCGGTTTTACTTTCCGTCTCACGCTGACTGAGGAGAAGACGCGCCATCTGTTCGTGCAGCAAACTGTCTTGAGATTCACTGTTTTGTAGTGTTAAGAGTTGCTGGTCGGCCTCTTCTGGTTTGTCCAAAATATAAGTGAGCGTGCTCCCACCCTCAGTGACCACGCTGATATTGGCATTCATCTGTCCCGGATGGCCTATTATGCGCACGTCGCCCGAGCCAAAGGCCGTCGCATAAAAAGGCATATCCACCTCGTAAGGACGATCGTAGAGCTTGATGTGTTGTCCCGTCACCGAGAAATCGTAGCTCATGTCGTGCAGATGTCTGTGTCGCAACACGCCTTGCACACTACCGCTGCCTTGAAGGCTATCGGTGAGTTGTGCATTGAGCAGGCGAAAAGCACCTGGCTCTACGACAATGTCGGCATCGTGAGCATGATAAGTAACGCCCGTGATCGGCACATGAAGTGAAGCTGTAGCACGCTCGCGCCCTTCAAAGTCGATGGCTTTGAAGCTGCCAAACACGCGACAGTGTCCCGATGCACGACCTCGAATGTCTTGGAAAATATCGGTGATGTAGTGGTTGAGAAAGTCGACAGGCGTGTTTTCACCCTCTACCAGCAAGTCGATTTTCTTGTGTCCCAGGCCTATTTCGCCCTTGACCTTCGTGAAGGCATTCTTTCCCTCGCTCATGAGTGCATCGAGGTGTATGCTTTGGTCTGCTCCCTCGAAACGTCCTGTAATTTGGGCACGTCCCAAAGGAGTATTGTTGAAGTGAAATTGAGGTATATCGAGTTGAGCAGTCAGTAGGGGCGCGCCTCCTTCGTCGGGGCGCAACAAGCCATTGCCTGTGGCGCGTCCCTTAAAAGTAACGACTTCCAAACCCGTGAGTAGATTGATGGCACTCACGTCCACTTTGCGTAGCAGGAGGGCTATGCCTGAGCTATTCTGTGCATAAGCCCCCGAGAGCGACACCATCTGATCGCTGTGAGCCAGCGTAAAGTTGGTGATGTCCAACTGCCCATTGTCAAAGCGTATGTTGCTGGGGTGCACATTCCATGTGTTGCCATAGATGGTGAAACTCGTAGGCAGGATATCGGCATCGAAGCGTAGTTTACCTCCTCCTTGAGGGAGTTGTAGTGTGGTGCGCGTTTCGAGTTTACCGTAAAAGAACTGATGCGCCAAGTCACGCCATTGCAGTTCGGCATATAGCTTGTCGTTTTCCGTATGTGCCGTTACTTCGAGGGCAATGTTGCTCTTGGCGGCAGGCTTCTGCGCTTTGGCCAGTAGGGTGAGCTTGTTCTGCTCGTTGCGCACAGCTATCGAAGCCTGATGCAAGGTCGCTGCTCCGATGGACAATTCGGGCGCTGAAGCCGTGAGGCGTAGTCCTTCTCCATTGGTCGCGAGGGAGCCTTCGATTTCTACTGTTTGAGGAGTTGAGAGGTCAAGGCGAGCAATGCGACGCAAGAAGTCACTGCGGTGCAAATGGAGAGCGAAAGATAGCGTGGGCGCAGCCACAGCGCGTGGATGCAAGGGGAGAGCCTTGTCGTTGACTTGTTGGGTGAGCGCTTCGATTTGGTTGAGAATCGTGGCACGCAGGCCTGAGGGCGAAAGCACACCGCTGAGGTCCATATCTGCAAAATCGGAACGCAATCGCAACTGAGTGCCCGCTTCTTGAGGAGTGGCGCTTAGGGAGAGGCGGTGGAGGTGGTAGGGAGGCTGTTCGGGTTCGTTCATCACCAGATTGCGCAGCTCGATGTTTCCCTCGGGTTGGTGTAGGGAGAGCGAGGGAATCTCGGCCTCGGCCTCAAAAGCAAAGGTGGCAGGCCCCCAATAGTGGCTCAAGCCCCAAGCCGCAGGCGAGAATCGTTGCACTTGAGTTTTGAGTTGCAGGTGGCTTGGTTGCCACTGGGCATTGACGTGTGCAGCAGCCTTCAAGTCCAGTTGCGTTTGTACATCGCGCGAGTTCAAGTGTAGCTGTGCTTGTCCGTCGCGCAAACTTCCCTCGGCCATAAGGTCTTTCACGTTTTTGCCGCGCAGTTGCATGCTGGGCACACTGAGGCGAAAATCTCCCTCGGGCTGAGTCTTGCTCCAATCAACCTGTCCGCTAAATTCCAATTGCGCTTGGCTCGGCATCCATTCGTGCTGCAAGAGCTGCGAGGGCGATAAATTGCGAGAGGAGAGCTTACCCCGTATTTGTTGAGCCTGATAGGCCACATCGGCTTGTATCTCTCCAAGCGTAGAGAAGATTTCGCCCTGAAAATGACTACGTCCTTGTGCCTCGTAGCGGCCTTTGCCTTGTAGGCGAACATCTCCGAGCTTTTGGAGCAAAGGAGGATAGGTTTTTTGCCCAAAAGCAGCGTAGAGTGCCGAGGCTAAGTGGGAGCGAAGCTGTAGTGCTGCTCGCGAGGCTTTGGCTTGTTTTAATTTCCCTTTCTCCATAGCGAGAATGAAATCGCCACGCAGTGCAAAAGCATCGGTTTGACTTTGTAGGTCAAATTGGGAGAGACGAATGCTTCCCGGCGCAAGCGCATAGTGCGTGTTGAGGTGCAGCACTTGCTGCACTTGTTTCAACTGAGGGAGGAAGGGGAGAATATCGCGCGTAGACAAGCGGGCATCGCGCAAATCGCCTTGCACGTGCAAGGTGCGTAGCATTTGCGGGAGCGAATCGCCTTCGTAACGAGCCACGATACGCTTTTGGCGCAAACGGGAGTGGGGGGTGAGCAAGGCCAAGTCCTGAACGACGGCTTCTTTGCGGTTGGCCGCGATGCACAGTTGTAGGTCGCGCAACTCGAGTCCACAGGCTTCGCGAGCAGCAAGGCGTCGCACGCGGAGATTCAAGCTGTCGGGGGTGAGCGTTTTCAGGCTCACATTGGCGTCAATGTCCTTGAGGTCGAGGTGGTGAGGCGAAAATCTCCCAGCCAATGGCCGTGGGTGGTGCAGAGCATCGTAGCTCAACCGGCAACGCCGCAAGATGAGCGAATTGATGCGCAGGTCCAAACGCGAAGGACTTTTCTCCTCACTTTTGAAAGCGTCGAGGAGATACTGAAAGTTGGTTGGGCTCTTTGCCGAAGTCTTGTAGAGCTGAATGTCGGTGTCGATGAGCGCAATGTTGCGCAGGGCAATGCGTCCCTGAAGGAGAGGGGCTATTTGCACCTTGGCCATGAGCAGGTGGCTCTGTAGGAGTGTTTTGCCTTGCTGGTCTTTGAGCAGCACGTCGTGTAGGTGCACACTATTGAGCAAGCCTATTTCAACGCGCCCTATTTGCACCTCGCTACGGAGCAACTGCCCCAGCTGCTGCTCCGTTTGGTGGGCCACAAACTGCTGTACCCTCGGGTGGTCGAGGGCAAACACGAGCAGGGCATAGGCCACGATGAGAAAACCTAAGGTGCTTTGAAAAAAGAGGCGTAGACGCTTGCGGAGCATTATCGCTTCAGGTCGATGAGATAAGTGAGTTTAGCCATGATGGTGGCATGGGCCGAACGGCTAAAAGGGTCTTTCTTGGCGTTGTGAAAAATATCGGCCAGGCCATAATAGTAACGGGCGTCGAGCAAAAAACGCCCAATTCCCGTGCCCAATTCCAGCCCTAATCCAGCCGTGATACCATAGTCGATGCGACGATCCAAGCTTTTGCCATATTGCAGATAAGCGTCGTTGGTACGATCGGGCACAGTGGTTTGTTGTGCTGTGCGTGTGGTCCACTGCTCGGAGCGCATCTCTTTGTCGGCAAAGGCATAGCCCACTTGCGGTCCTAAGAGCAGAAATCCCTTGACACCGTTCTGCTCCTTGCCCAGTGCTAAGCTGGTGAGCAAGGGTACTTGGATGTAGTGAATGTCGCGCTGGTAGGTGTCGGGGAGCTTGTTGCCGATGTAGGAGTGTATATCCTCCGTCCAGCCGAGTCGTGCATAGTTCACTTCCATTTGGACTGCGGCGAGCAGAGCAAAATACTTTTCGCTCGTGAAACGCGCCGTGATGCCAAAAGTGGGGGCTTGATGCTGCACTTGTCGCACGGTGGGGGTGAAGGTTACTCGCGAAAGAGTCCAGCCTCCATTGAGGCCCACAGCCCACTCATTGCGAGGCGAACCCACTTGAGCTTGCACGGAAAGTGCGAAAAGAAGTAGAAAGACAGAGAGAAAATGGCGCATGGAAAGACGATACATTTTGTGCGCGAAGATACGGAAAAAAGCGCACTTTCTCTCCATACCTATAATATAAATGCACGCGCGCGTGGTTTTCGCCATAGTGGCTTTGTCGCTCTCAAAAGAATTTGCTAATTTTGCTTCGTTTTTTGTGTCGTGCTTGGCTCAAGTAGCCTTGGGCTTGTCGTGGCGGGAAAATGCAGGTTGCGCAGTTGGATTTTCTGCTTCCCACGTAAAAAATCCTACGTCCCACGCAGATTTTTTTTCTTCCCACGTAGAAAATCCTACGTC
>JAUNKN010000041.1 GCA_030532685.1 Bacteroidales bacterium
GCGTCGAATGTACATTCGGCGTCGCTGAATGAAGTTTTTGTGCGTGGTGGGAGAAAAATATCTGCAAGGAGAAGAGTACGAAATAGGAAAGAGAAAGATAGAGGAGGGAGATGAGGAGAGAAGCGAGTGTAGGGATAAGAAAAACTGTGCCGAAATTCGTGATAGTTCCTGTCTTGATAAAAAGAGGAAGGAACAGGCTACGAATTTCGGCACAGTTATGATGAAAGGAAGGGAGTCGACTTAAAAGACTTGTGGGAACAACTTTTTCTTTTTTGTTGCGATAATTCTCTGTGTTGTGAAGTCGATCAAAAAGACTTGTGAGAACGATTTCTTCTCTCTTGTTGCAGAGGTCCTCAGCGTTGTAACATCAGTCAAAAAGGCTTGTGGGAGCAAATCAGAAAAGCTCATCTTGAGCCCCTGCAACGAGGAAGGTGAAGGTTACTCCCAGCCCAGGGCAGAGGCTCCCAGCACTGCGGCTTCGGCTCCTTTGAGTGTGGAGACGAGCAGCTTTGTTTTTCCCTTGAAGAGCGAGAGTACATTTTCCTCATAAGCTCGACGAATGGGATTCATGATGTAGTCGCCAGCTTTGACAAGACCGCCAAAGAAAACAAAGGCTTCGGGGGTGTTGAAAGTGGCATAGTCGGCGCAGGTGCGTCCGAGGAGATAGCCCGTGCGTTCGAATATTTCCAGAGCCACTTTGTCGCCCTTTTCAGCCGCTTGGAAAACGTCGAAAGAGGTGATGGAGGAAGCGTCGAGTTCGCGTAGGGGAGAAGGTGCATCGGTGTTGGCCAGAACTTCGCGAGCGGTGCGAGCTACACCCGTTGCCGAGCAGTAGGTTTCGAGGCAACCTGAACGGCCACAACCGCAGGAACGTCCAGCTTCCGTATGGTCGATGACAAAATGCCCAAGTTCGCCTGCAAAGCCGTCGCTACCGTATACGATTTTACCATCGACGACAATTCCCGAACCGACTCCCGTGCCGAGGGTTATCATGATGAAGTTTTTCATGCCGCGTGCCACGCCATAGGTCATTTCACCCATTGCTGCGGCATTGGCATCGTTGGTGACGCGACAAGGAACCCCGAGAGCATCTTCAAAAAGTTGGCCAATGGGTACAATGCCTTTCCAAAGCAAGTTGGCAGCGTGTTCAATCGTTCCGTTGTAGAAGTTGCCATTGGGAGCTCCAATGCCCATGCCGCGTATTTTGTCGATACCGCCTACCACGTCGAGCGCAGGTTGGAGTGCTTCGACTGCGGCAGCGACATAGTCGTTTACATCGGGATAGGCTTGCGTCTTGATGGCTGTTTGGGCAATGATGTTGCCTCGCTGATCGACGATGCCAAATACGGAGTTGGTGCCTCCCATGTCGAGTCCTATGACATAGGGTTTTTCATTGTGGTCTGTCATGGTATTTTGTGGTGTTTAAGTTTTGATATTCGTGTGCAAATATAGCGACAAAATCCGAGGTGACCATCCATTTGGTGGAGGAAACGTAGGTCGAGATTGCAAATTTAGTTGTTTGTGATGCGGTTTTTCGAGGGGAGGAAGTGGAACTACGTATTTTTGTTTAATTTTGCACGCAAGTCGTTCATTTATTTCTCTTTTTCTGTGAGTATGAAATCTCTCTCTCTTCTTGTTTCTTCCCTCTTGTTGGGCTTTCTTACTGTCTCGGCCGAAGAGACAGGGGAAACTCAAACCATGCCCGTGTCGAGGGAATTGCCCGACTTGTCGACAGTTGACAGTCCGTATGCACCCTCGGCGGGGAGTCGTACCTATGCCTTGGCGGTGCCTGGGGTAGAAACATTCCAGCCAACCATCAAATTTGGTGGATATATTGTGGGTAAGTATCAAGCAACCGACCAGAAGAGTGCGCCTGCCTCTACTTTTGATTTGCGTCTGATGCGTCTGTATGCGCAGGGTTTTGTGGCTCGTGATTTTTATTATCGCTTTCAGTTTGAGGTGAATCGTAGCCCAGGCACAGATCGTGGACCTCGAGTGCTCGATGCTTATATCGATTGGCAGCGATACGAAGGTTTTCGCATTCGATTGGGACAATTCAAGAGAGCTTTTGCTTTTGAAAATCCCATGTCGCCTTTGAGCATCGGTTTTGGTTCCTTTGCGCAGTCGACTATTCGCTTGCAGAGCCTTAATGATCGTATTGGAGAGCATCGCTCCTCGGGGCGTGATGTGGGAGTGCAGTTCTATGGCGATTTGTTCAAGTTTGGGCCGACTCGTCATCACTTCTTGCACTATCAGCTTGGGGTGTATAATGGACAAGGTATCAATTACGTCGATGTGAACAACCACAAAGACGTGATTGCGGGCCTCTGGATTTCTCCGGTCAAGGATTTGGCTATCGGAGTGTTTGGATGGGAAGGACGCTACCAGCGTACGGTGACCGATGCGCAAGGAAAAAGCGTTCGTCAAATCGCCAATCGTCATCGTTATGCTTTGGGTTTGAAATATGAATCGGCATGGACCGTGCGCGCTGAATATGTACACAGCAGAGGCGGAACACTCACCCAACCGAGTTCAAACCACAGCGATGGATGGTATGCCGTAGTAGGCGTTCCGGTTCCCAAGGTGAAAGGCTTGAAAATTTACGGCCGTTGGGACGCCTATCGTGACCAAGCAGATCATTGGGACGATTTGAAAACCAATTGGAGTGTAGCGGCCAACTATTGGCTCAACAAAAATCTTTTGTTCCAGCTCAACCTCACGCATACCCATGACCGTGCCCAACGCGTGGGGGCACACTACAACACCGTAGACGCTCAGGTCGCAGCTCGCTTCTGAACGGAACTTGGCCGTGCGTTAGCCTATCGAAACGAGGAGCTTTGAGGCCATTCTTGCGAATGCAATGCAGCGAGAGGCCCTCTTGCAGTTGCCTCTTCTGAGCCGTGCATGAGGACAAAGTTCGTGGTGTTTTGATTGTGTGCCCGATGTTTTTTTTGTACCTTTGCGCTGTGCTTGCATTGTCGCATACGATAAAGTTGTTGTGCGGCCTTATCCATTAAGCTCAAAATCTAAAAACACTCATGGCACTGATTGAAAATCTTGTAGCGCGTGCAAAGGCATCGCGTCAGCGCATCGTTCTGCCCGAAGGTACAGAAGAGCGCACACTTCAAGCTGCCGACCGCATCCTCGCTGATGGTGTGGCCGACCTAACCCTCATTGGAGAGCCCTCGCTCATCGCTGAGCTGGCTGCCCAGCATGGTCTGAAAAATATAGACAAGGCCACTATCATCAACCCTATACTTCACGAGCGCAAAGAGGAATATGCCCAACTTTTGGCAGAATTGCGTGCTAAGAAGGGAGTTACGATTGAAAATGCTCGAGCCATTGTCGAAAACCCTTTGTATCTCGGTGCTTTGATGATTAAAGCAGGCCATGCCGATGGCTTATTGGCTGGAGCACGCAACACAACGGGCGATGTTTTGCGCCCTGCACTACAAATCATCAAGACAGCCCCTGGCATTACTTGTGTGAGCGGCGCGATGATTCTCATCACCAAGGCTCAGGAGTATGGCTCTGAGGGCGTAGTGGTGATGGGCGATGTGGCGGTTACTCCCGTGCCTACGGCCGAACAACTGGCGCAAATCGCTGTGACATCGGCCGAAACAGCTCGCGCCTTGGTAGGTGTAGAGCCCCGCGTAGCCATGCTCTCCTTCTCGACCTATGGTTCTGCCAAGCATGAGGATGTAGACAAGGTGGTGCAAGCCCTCGAAATGGCTCAGCAAATGCGCCCCGATTTGATGATCGATGGAGAGTTGCAGGCCGATGCGGCTTTGGTACCTGCGGTGGGCAAACTCAAAGCTCCTACCAGCCCAGTAGCTGGGCAAGCCAATGTCTTGGTCGCTCCTCGTTTGGAAGTGGGCAACATTGGCTACAAACTCGTAGAACGCTTGGGTGGAGCAGAAGCCATTGGACCCATCCTTCAAGGTATAGCTCGCCCTGTCAATGACCTGTCTCGTGGTTGCTGCGTAGAGGATATCTACAAGATGGTAGCCATCACAGCCGTGCAGGCGCAAACTGCGAAGGCGGCTCAATAATATTAGCATAGAGAGCTTGGACTCTCTGGTACAAATACCGACAAAATCTCATAGCAACAATGAAAATACTTGTAATCAATTGCGGTTCTAGCTCCATTAAATATAAGCTCTATGACATGACCGACCAAAGCGTTTTGGCTGCTGGCGGCATTGAGCGTGTAGGCCAAGAAGGAGCTTTCTTGAAAGCCAGCCTTGGGGGGGAGAAGCGCACCATAGAATTTGCCTGCCCCACACATACTGAGGGTATCAAAATGATGTTTGACACCTTGTTGCACCCCGAATATGGTGCAATCAAGAGCTTGGACGAAATCGCCGCTGCAGGTCACCGTATTGTGGCAGGTGGACGCTTCACGGAGAGCCAGCTTGTGACAGACGCCATGATGCAAGAATGGCTCACCTATATGGACCTTGCTCCTTTGCACAATCCTGCTCACTTGAAGGGCTATGAGGCTGTCAAAGCCGTAGTGCCCAATATGCCCAATGTTTTCGTGTTTGATACGGCTTTCCATCAGACGATGCCTCGCCGTGCTTATATGTATGCCGTTCCCTACAAGTATTACGAAAACGACAACATTCGTCGCTGGGGCGCACACGGCACGAGCCATCGCTTTGTCTCGAAGCGTGCTTGTGAAGTGGCAGGATTGGACTATGAAAAGTCAAAGGTAATTGTATGCCACATTGGTAATGGTGCTTCGGTTTCGGCTGTGGACTGTGGCAAATGTGTAGATACTTCTATGGGACTCACTCCCTTGGAAGGCTTGATGATGGGCACGCGTTCGGGCGACATCGATGCTTCTGTGGTTTTGGCCATTATGAAGAAGGAGAGTTTGACTCCCGATCAAATGAACGACTTGCTCAATAAGCAATCGGGCGTGTTGGGAATCACAGGATTGTCGAGCGATATGCGCGACATCGAAGAAGCCAACAACAAGGGCGTTGAAAAGGCAGTGATTGCGATGGAAATGTACAACTATCGCATCAAGAAATACATTGGTGCTTATGCCGCTGCCATGGGTGGCGTCGATGCGATTGCCTTTACGGCAGGTGTAGGTGAGCACCAATGGGATGTACGTTCTGGCTCGACTATGGGCTTGGAATTCTTGGGTGTCGAGCTCGATTTCGAGAAGAACAAAAAGAATTTTGGCGAGGAAGAAATCATTTCGAAGCCTTCGAGCCGTGTCAAGGTCATGGTGATTCCTACCGACGAGGAATTGATGATTGCCAAAGACACTCAAGCCCTCGTGCAAGCATAGTGCATCCACGTTCGAGAGTTCTTCCCGGTGTGCAGACGTGCTGTCTGTTTGTTGTGGAACACTTTCGTCGAGACATACTGAGTTCATTATATAAAGTAGCATAAGAGCATCCCCCTCCGCTTTTCATTGATAGGAAAAGCGGAGGGGGATGCTGTTTCGGGGCAAAAAGTATTGCGTTCAATTTCCTGCGTGTGCTCGGCGACGCAGTTCGCCGCACACCAAAGCTGTAGCAATGGCGACATTGAGACTTTCGCTCGTTGAGCTACCCATAGGGTAGTTGGGAATGAACAGACGTGCTGTGACACAAGTTTCTACTTCGGGCGAAATTCCTTTGCCTTCATTGCCCATTAGGAGTACGCCGTTTGCAGGAAGTGCTTGTTGGTAGAGATTGTCGCCATCGAGATGAGTGCCCATGATAGGTGTGTTGTAGGGCAGACTTTGTAAGAATTTGGGTAACTCTGTATAGTGCAATCGCACACGAGCCAAGGCGCCCATCGTGGCCTGGACTACTTTGGGGGCATAGGCATCGGCCGTGTCGGGAGAACACACAAGGTGGCAAATGCCAAACCAATCGGCCAATCGGATGATGGTGCCCAGATTGCCTGGATCTTGCACACCATCGAGCGCCAGGACAAAATCCTCTTGCGTCGTCCGATGCAATGGTTCAAGCTCAAGGGGCGTGGGCAGAGCAAATACGGCGATGACTTCTCGAGGGGTACGCAGCTGTGAGGCTTGACAGAGTTCTCGCTCCGTAATCTCGATGATTTCGTCGGCACTCAAGTTCTTTTGTTTCGATAGCCATTCTGGAGTCGCGCAAAGGAGTGTACAATGCAAATGAGGAAGTAAATCGGCGACAACTTTAGGTCCTTCGGCCAAGAACACTCCTTCAGCATCACGATACTTCTTGAGAGCGAGCGAGCGCAAGTATTTTAGTTTATTCTTAGAGAGCATGGCAAGCTTATTTATGGGAAAACCGCTTGCAAAGCTACAAACTATTGCTGGATTATGGCTATCTTTGCAATTCTAATTCCTGCTTTCTCGTGAAGTTTTTCCTCCATTTTCTTTCGTCCTTGCTCTTGCTGACATTGCTGGGGAGCTGCTCGGCCACGCGCTTTTTGTCCGAGGAAGAGACCCTCTTGTCGAAGGTCTCTGTACACAGCACGTCGCCACAGGTTAATCCCAGCGACTATCGCCTTCATGTGCGCCAAGAAGCCAATTCCAGCTGGTTGAGTCTCGTCAAAGTACCACTGGGAATTTATTGTCTTTCGGGCACGAATGAACGAAATTTCTTTAATCGTCTCATGCATCGTATTGGCGAAGCACCAGTGGTGTACAACGATACGCTCACCCGATACTCTCAGCAATCGCTTGCTCAAGCCTTGCGCAGCAAAGGGTATTTAGGAGCAAAAGTGGGAGTCGAGGTGAAAACGCGAGGCCGTTCCACGCGTTTGCGCTATACGCTCTTTCCTGGTCATCGTAGTTACGTGCACGAACTTCATCGTCGTTGGGACAACGATACCATAGCTCGCGTCGTGGAGCAATCCTCTTCTTCCTCTCTGCTCTATAAGGGCATGCCGCTCGACCTTTCCACGCTTGATGCCGAGCGTACGCGCATTGTGCAAGTGTTGCAGAATGCAGGCTACTATCATATCAATAATGAGTACATCCATTTCACGGCCGATACGCTCCCACATAGTCAAGCCGTTGTGCTTAGGCAACATTTTAGTCTTCCAGTAGGAGCCGATAGCACAATGGCCTATCGCGCTTATCGCATCGGGCGTGTATTGCTTCAAGAAGTGCCGGCCGATGCCAGTTCGGAGAGCCCAACCGACACGACGACCTACCGAAACACCCTTTTTGCTCAGATCGATGGGCAGCGTGTGAATCGTCGTGTATATTGGCGCAATCTTTTTGTACAACGCGATAGCTTGTATCGAGAACGCGCCACTCAATACTCCTATCAAAATCTCAATGCTCTCAGTGCGGTCAAATACTCCACGCTCCACTATGAGCCACCTCGTCCCACCGATAGCCTCCTCAATGCCTATGTATTGGTGCAGCTCAATCGTCCGCACGGTATCGCGCTCGACCTCGAAGGCACTAATACCGCGGGCGATTTGGGAGGAGCACTCACGTTGAGCTATACGCATCGCAATTTGTTGCGCGGTTCCGAGAGTCTTTCGCTCAAGCTGCGCGGAGCCTATGAGGCGGTTCGTCGCTTGGAAGGCTATTCCAATCAGGACTACATCGAGTATGGAGCCGAAGGAGTGCTGCGCTTTCCTGCATTGCCCTTTATCTTGGGCGAGGAGCGTCTGCGCCATTACAAAGCTACGAGCGAATTCTCCTTACTCTACAACTCTCAGAATCGTCCAGAGTTTCATCGTCGTTTGCTCACGGCAAGCTGGCGCACGCAATGGACGCGACATGGAAAGCCCAATTTTCGGCACCATTTAGACATCCTTTCGCTCAACTACGTTTTTATGCCTTGGATTTCGGGTACTTTCCGTAGGGAATACCTTGAAAATTCCGACCCTCGCTATTCCGTGTTGCGCTCCTCCTACGAAAATTTGTTTATTGTCAAGACGAGCTATGGCTTCACCTATTCTTCGCTCAACAATGCGGGAAGCCTTTATCAGACCAACGGCTATCAAATCCGTGCCAACATAGAAAGTGCAGGTCTTCTCATGGCGGGAATTTCTCGTTTAGCCGGTATTCATCGCAATGCCGAAGGAATGTATGTTCTGGGCAATATCCCCTATTCACAGTATGCCAAGGTCGATTTTGACTATGCCAAATCCTTTCGCATCAATGAGAAGCAAAGTCTTGCATTGCATGCCGCGGTAGGTGTGGCTGTGCCTTATGGAAATTCCACTGTCGTTCCCTACGAGAAACGATATTTCGCAGGTGGCGCCAACTCCGTGCGCGGATGGAGCGTGCGTACACTCGGCCCTGGTAGCTACAAGGGTCGCGATGGCAATATCGACTTTATCAATCAGACCGGCACCATCAAGTTCGACCTTTCTGTCGAATATCGTGCCCCGCTCTTTTGGCGTTTTGAAGGGGCAGCCTTTATCGATGCAGGCAATGTGTGGAACACACGCCGCTATCAAAATCTCGACGACGGACTCTTTCGTTTCGATCGCTTCTACGAGCAGATAGCCGTGGCCTATGGGCTTGGTTTACGCCTCAATTTGAGCTACTTTATTTTGCGTTTCGATGGCGGTATGAAAGCTGTCGATCCCGCAGCTACGGGGCGCGACCATTATCCTCTGCTTTCTCCTCGTTTGGCTCGAGACTTTGCCCTTCATTTTGCCGTGGGGCTACCTTTTTAGTCTCGTCCGGTTCGAGTTTCTTCTCTTTCTCATCTCCCTATTCTTTCCTCTCTTTTATGAAATTTATATGCTTTGGCTCGGGCAGTTCGGGCAATGCCTATTACCTCGAATCCCAAGGCCAAGCCATTCTAATCGATTTGGGCATAGGCATCAGAGCCTTCAAACGACATTTGAAAGACTATGGTGTGCGTATCCCTGCCATTCAGGCCATTTTTGTGACCCACGACCATGCCGACCACATCAAGGCCGTAGGGCTTCTTTCCATCGAACATCATTTGCCCGTTTATGCCGCCGAGAGTGTACACGAAGGTATGTTGCGCAATCGCTTCATGACCAAAAAAGTGCCGCTCGAACAGCGTCGCATCACACAGTTGCATGTGCCCATCGAAGTCGGCAATTTTCGCATCACCCCTTTCCCCGTTCCTCACGACACGAGTGCCAATAATGGGTATTTCGTAGAATTGATTGCTCCCGAAGTTTCTACCGATTTCTTTGGTCAGGCACTTCCTTCGACCGATACTCCTCCCACTTTCTGTCTCGTTACCGATTGTGGACACTTCACCTCCGAGATTGCGGCTTATGTGCAGCGCGCCCGCTACCTCGTTGTTGAGGCCAATTACGATGCGCAAATGTTGGCCACAGGCCCTTATCCCAAATTTCTCCAAGAGCGTATAGCCTGTGGTACGGGGCATTTGGACAATCGTCTCACCGCCGAAGCCCTGGCGGCTCATCTCACTCCCACGACTCGTCGCATTTGGCTCTGTCATTTGAGTGCCGAAAACAATCATCCCACCGTTGCACTCCGCACGGTACAGGAAGGGCTCGACCAGCTTGCTTTCGCTCCTCCTCAGCTTGAAGTGTTACGCCGCACCATACCTACGGGGCCCGTAGAATTGCGATGAACTTGCTCTTTTGTCAAGTTCAGATGTTGGAAAGTTGCAATATGATTAAAAATGAGGTGTATTTCCTTGCAAAAATCTTGCAACTTCGATTTTCTTTCCGACATTTGCAACACACACCTCCTCAAGCAAAGTTTCACCCTATAAACATAGAATCTTATGAAACGCTATTTATTTTCTCTCGTTTTGCTCCTCGCTTCGGTGCTTTCCCTTTCGGCTATGAGCTATCGCGAAGCTCGCGAATATGCCTACTTCTTGACCGATAAGATGGCCTATGAACTCGAACTTACGCCAGAGCAGTACGAGCGTGTCTATGAGGTGAATCTTGACTATCTCTTGTCTATCAATCACCGCCGCGATATTTTGGGCGACTATTGGTCGTTCCGCAACATGGATCTCCGCTATCTGCTGGCCGATTGGCAATACTCGCGTTTCTGCATGGCCGACTATTTTTATCGTCCCCTCTCTTGGCGTTATGGTAGTTTCGTGTTTCACATCTACGACCGCTACCGCGTGCGCGACTATTACTATTACGAGCGCCCCACCGTGTATCGTCACTACCGTGGCACTCACTGGGCCCAGCGTCGCAGGCACACACCTTCTCCCTATGCCGATTTTGTCGTGCAGGGACGTCATGGTGGAGTGAACGATTACTACGCAGCTCCCCGCAGCTACAATCGTGGTTATGACTACGATCGCCGCTACGATGCACCTCCTCGCTACAATTCTTCTTCTCGAGGTTACACTATCGAAAGTGGTCGTCGAGGAGGGCAGGGCAGTAGTTCCTACGACTATCCGCGTGGAGGCTATGAGCACCGCCGTGGTTCCTTCGACCGTTCTGCTCGCACCTATGAGGACCGTAATCCCTCTCCCGATGTGCTTCGTCGTTTCCAAGATCAGAACACTCTCTCGCGTGGGCAAAATTCTCGTTCTTTCGAGGGCCATTCAGGAAACTATCGCAGTGGTTCGCGTAGCGGAGAACAGGTGTCGCGCTCCTTCAGCCCCTCGACGCCCTCGCGCTCTTTTGACTCGCAAAACAACGCCACACCAGCTCCTTCTGCCCCCAGTCGCAATGAGCAGGGAAGCACCAGCCGTTCGGGAGTGGTGAGTGGCCGTAGGTAAGTCGCGGCTACACGCTCTGTCTTATTCTTCATCACACGCCAGAGGCGCAACGAAACCAAGTGTTTCGTTGCGCCTCTGGCGTTGCAAGTTATAGTATTATTGCTGTCCGGTAAACACTTTTCTTCTGATATAAACCCTAAGCCTAAACTAAAAGAGAAACCCAGCCCGTCAAAACGTAATCTCGATACATGATGGAAGTATAGAAGAGGTCTTCTCATAAAAAAATAGAAGGAAGCACTAAAAAAGTCACTTCCTTCTATAAAACGATGAGTTGCCAACAATTCGCTGTATCTATAGCCCAGTCGTACTTTAATCCCATACACTCATCAAGAGAACGATTTCCTTTACACTCCCGAAATGTTGGATGCAGCAAAGTTAACCACTTTTCTTTCATCATGCAAGTCAAAGAACTAAAAAAGCACCTCAATTCCCTCACAAAAGAGGCCGCCTAAAGGCCGTGGAGAAAAAGAAAAGGAATTATTGCTGTCCGGTAAAGTTTAAGAGGTTAGAGATTTGGGGGTAAAATCTTT
>JAUNKN010000042.1 GCA_030532685.1 Bacteroidales bacterium
ACGGAATACATATTGTCAGTAAAATTATTATAAATCCT
This sequence comes from Bacteroidales bacterium, assembly GCA_030532685.1. Lineage (GTDB taxonomy): Bacteria > Bacteroidota > Bacteroidia > Bacteroidales > Bacteroidaceae > Alloprevotella. The sequence goes on from JAUNKN010000042.1 coordinate 39, forward strand.
TATCCCGAACTCGCACTAATAGTTAATCGCACTCAAATCTGACAAACATTTCTAGTGACAGTCATATCCAATATGCTTCACAAGCATAAAAAAAGTTATTGTAAGCTGACGATTATCCAATTAAAATTATGATATTTGCATCAAACGCAATGAAAAAGATAAAATGGAAGACTTAAATCGCATAAAAGTAGTGTTAGTTGAGAAGAAAAGAACCAATAAATGGTTAGCTGAGCGATTAGGGAAAGACCCTGCAACTGTTTCAAAATGGTGTACTAACGTTTCTCAACCTGACCTTGCGACTCTTAATAGAATTGCAGCAGAACTTGATGTGGATGTCCGTGAATTAATCACTCCTTCAAAGCCTTCAGCATGGAGATAATAGATAATGTTCATAAGACATGGCGTGATGACCTTGCTTTGACCATCAAGCAAGGCAGCAAGTTGTCTATTGCCGCATCATGCTTCTCTATCTATGCCTACCAAAAACTGGAAAAGACTTTGGAGGGTATAAACGAATTGCGTTTTGTCTTTACATCGCCTACCTTTGTTGCGGAAAAAACTGATAAACAGAAGCGCGAGTTCTATATACCACGTCTCCATCGTGAGCGCAGTCTGACGGGTACAGAGTTTGAAGTCAAACTTCGTAACGAACTTACGCAACGTGCCATTGCCAAAGAGTGTGCAGAATGGATACGCAAGAAAGTGCATTTCAAATCTAACCGTACAGGCGAAAATATGGCAGGCTTCGGATTGGTTGATGATACGGCATATGCACCTATTGGTGGTTTTACCACAGTTGAATTAGGTAGCGACCGAGGCGATAATGCTTATATGATGATCAACAAGTTTGAAGCTCCTTTCTCACAAAGTTACTTACAACTCTTCGATCAGCTTTGGAGTGATGAGAAACGATTGCAAGACGTTACCGATGAGGTGGTAGAAAGTATCTCTAATGCATACAAGGAAAATGCACCGGAGTTTATCTATTTTATCACGCTTTATAACATCTTTCGTGAGTTCCTCGACGACCTGTCAGAAGATGTACTGCCGAATGAGGCTACAGGCTTTAAAGACACGCAGATTTGGAAGAAGCTCTACAACTTTCAGAAGGATGCCGCTCTTGCCATCATCAACAAATTGGAGAAATACAACGGCTGCATCTTGGCGGATAGCGTGGGCTTGGGTAAGACTTTCACGGCGCTGAGCGTCATTAAGTATTACGAGAACCGCAACAAGTCGGTATTGGTGCTTTGCCCAAAGAAGCTCCACGACAACTGGGCTACTTATCGCAACAACTATTTCAATAACCCCTTGGCGGGCGACCGCCTACGTTACGATGTACTCTTTCATTCCGATTTAGGACGCACGCATGGCGAAAGCAACGGACTCGACCTAGAGAAAATCAATTGGAGCAACTATGACCTTGTGGTGATTGACGAAAGCCACAACTTCCGTAACGGTGGCAAGATAACGACCGACGAAAACGATGAGAACCCACGTGAGAACCGTTATCTACGACTGCTGAACGAGGTCATCCGCAAAGGCGTAAAAACCAAAGTGCTGATGCTCTCGGCTACTCCTGTGAACAATCGTTTTAACGACCTTAAAAACCAGCTCCAGTTGGCTTACGAGGGCGAGGCAGAGCAGTTTGACAAACTGCTAAAGACCGAAAACTCAATTGACGATATTTTCCGTCAAGCGCAGTTGGTGTATAACCGTTGGACCAAGTTGCCTGAGCCGGAGCGTACCACAGATAGACTTTTGTCTGAACTCAGCTTCGATTTCTTCGAAGTGCTTGATAGTGTCACCATCGCTCGTTCGCGCCGCCACATTGAGCAGTATTACGACACCACTGACATTGGCTCCTTCCCGCAACGTTTGCCAGTCATATCGCAACGTCCGCACCTCACCGACCTTGATGGGGCAATTACCTATAACGAGATATTCGAACAGATCAACAAGCTTAATCTTGCCATCTACACACCTTCGGAGTTTATTTTGGGCAGCCGGCTCGACAAGTATCAGTTGCTCAACGATGATGGCACGGCGAGTGGACTGAGTATGTCGGGACGCGAGCGTGGATTGCGCCGACTGATGAGCATCAACCTTCTAAAACGCTTGGAGAGTTCTGTTCATTCGTTCCGCCTCACCTTAGAGCGCATCAAGGAGGTTATCAATAATGCCTTGGAAAAGATTGAGCAGATACAGAAGGGTGTCACCTCGGTTGTTGATGATGATCTGTTGGTAGATGATTTCGACCTCGACGATGCCGGCGATGACATCTTCATTGGCGGTGGCAAGACCACCATCAATCTTGCCGACATGGATTATCTGACGTGGCAACGTTACCTTGAAGCCGACATGGAGACCTTGGAGCTGCTCACGCTGATGTTGCAGGATATTACGCCCGAACACGACTGCAAGCTGCTCCAACTGATGGATGATCTGCGCAATAAATGGGCGACCCCTATCAATGAAAGCAATAAGAAGGTGATTATCTTCACGGCATTCTCTGATACTGCGGAGTATATCTACGACACACTGGCAGCTGCCATCAAGGAGAAACATGGGCTTAATACCGTATTAATAACAGGTTCGGTAGATGCTCGCAGCACGTTGAAGATAAAGGGCAACAAAGGACTGTCGTTCAATCAGGCTCTCACGCTGTTCTCGCCACGCTCCAAGGACAAAGAGGCACTCTATCCTAATATCCACGAAGGAATAGATGTGCTGATTGCTACCGATTGTATCTCGGAAGGACAGAACCTGCAAGACTGCGACTATCTTATCAATTACGATATTCATTGGAACCCCGTTCGTATCATTCAGCGATTCGGACGTATAGACCGTATTGGGTCGAAAAACACACATCCAGCTGGTAAACTATTGGCCGGATATGACGCTCGACGATTATATTAATCTCAAGGCACGGGTGGAAAACCGCATGAAGGTGTCGGTGATGACTTCTACGGGCGACGATAACCTGCTCTCGAATGAGGAGAAAGGCGATTTGGAATATCGCCGCAACCAACTGAAACGATTGCAGGAGGAGGTTGTTGACTTGGAAGAGATGAATACAGGAATCTCTATCATGGATTTAGGTCTCAACGAGTTCCGACTCGACTTGATTGCCTATACTAAGGATCATCCCAACATGGATCTCACACCCTTTGGCATGAGTGCCGTAGTAGCTGCTACCGACCTTGTACCGCAAGGGGTGATCTACATTCTGAAGAATCGCAACAATGGTATCAATATCGACCATACCAACCAGTTGCACCCATTCTACATGGTGTATCTGTCCAACGAGGGTGAGGTGCGTTGCAATCATCTTTCCCCGAAACGCTTGCTCGATGCCATGCGCTTGGTTTGCAAAGGTAAGACTACACCCGATATGGGGCTTTGCCGACAATTCAACAAGGAGACGAAAGATGGCTACAAGATGGAGTTTTATAGCAAGCTCTTGCAAAAGGCTGTAGAAAGTATCATTACCGTCAAGGACGAATCGGATATTGATAGCTTGTTCTCTGAGGGCGAGACTACCGCATTAGAAAACAATGTGAAGGGGCTTGACGACTTTGAGTTGATTACATTTTTAGTAATTAAATAAATTGTCAATTATGAAGACAGAAGAAATCAAAACACTTTTCGACCAATTTGAAGCTATTGTTTGTGATTATAATGGAATAGAATGTTGGAGTGCAAGAGAATTATATATACTATTAGGTTATACGCAATGGCGTAATTTCTTGCTTGTCGTCGATAAAGCAAAGAATGCTTGTATCAATGCTGGAGAGAATGTTTTTAACCATTTTGCTGACGTCAGCAAAATGGTTACCATTGGTTCTAATTCTCAAAGAGAAATAGATGATATAATGCTCACCCGCTATGCTGCGTATCTTGTTGCGCAGAATGGTGATACGAGGAAGCAAGAAGTCTCATTTGCACAAAACTACTTTGCCATCCAAACACACCGTGCGGAATTGGTAGAGCAACGTTTGTTGGATTATGAAAGAGTTCAAGCAAGAGCCAAATTAGCAGATACAGAAAAACGGCTTTCTGGAATTTTATATGAAAGGGGTGTTGATGGAAAAGGGTTCGGTATCATACGCTCAAAGGGGGATTATGCCTTGTTTCATTTGGATACAGCTATGATTAAAAGGCGCTTGGGAGCACCCGATAACAGAGCTTTAGCTGACTTCTTACCTACAGTTGGAATTAAAGCAAAAGATTTAGCTGCAGAAATGACCTCTATAAATGTCCAACAAAAAGATTTATATGGGATTAAACCTATAGAGCGAGAACATATTGATAATAATACAGCAGTTCGCAATATGCTTGTTGAACGTGGGATATATCCAGAACGTTTGCCTGCAGGAGAAGATGTAAGAAAAGTAGAGCGTAAATTAAAGTCAGAAGAAAAAAAGCTATCAAAGAAAAATTCTAAGAGAAAGAAATAATCTTGAAGGTAATATGACATTCAATCCACTCAACTTCCCTGCCTCGACCATTGTAGGCAAGAATGTGCCAAAAAATGCGTTCTATAAGCGGGCAAAGCCACAGCGCAGCACAGCATTGAAGGCATACCTGACAGATAGCTTCGATAGCATACACTGGCTCTATAAGTTGCACCCTTCTACGCTCAACATTGCCGATGGGCAGCAGGTACACGAAATTGATGTGTTTTTCTGTAAGATGAAAACGGCAACGCATGATGCAAAGCTACTCTGTGAGGTGGATATGCTCTTGCCACGCCACACGCTTTTCATTCTCAACCATGCCGAAAGAACGGATTTGCTGATGCAACCTAAAACCCATAACCCGCAAGGTGGCATTGTGCAGAGTGGCCAAATAGAGGTCTTGCCAAACGTTGATTTAACCGCAAGTCCACTGAGCATTGTGGGGCACGATATGGATGTGCTTTACGGCAACTTCCTCGGTCAGCTATCCCAACTGGGCACACAGACGGAGGCAGACTATAAGGTAGCTGCTGAGCAAAGGCAACGGTTGGAACTGCTCCGAAAGCAATATTCTGTCTTACAGAAGAAAATGCGAAAGGAAAAACAGTTTAGCTTACAGTTGGAAATGAACCGTGAACTGAGAGAACTGCAGGCAAACATTGCCCAACTTGACAACAAAATAGAAACAATAAAAACAAGATATGATGAAACCTGAAAAATTGGAACGTACATCGGTAGATGGTAGCAAGCTCAATCTTGAAGCGCTCTACCAGATAGCACCCTCGTGCTTTACCGAAGAAAAGGACGAGAAGACGGGTGCAGTCAAGCACGTAGTGAATTTTAAGACGCTACGCCAGCTGCTTGGTGACGATGCTGTGGAAGATGGTGAGGAAATGTATCAGTTTACATGGCCGGGCAAACAGGCTGCCCGTCGTGAGGCTGCTGCGCCCATAACCGATACCCTGCGCCCTGTGCCTGAAGACTCTGTAGATTGGGACAGCACCCAAAACCTCTACATCGAGGGCGACAACCTGCGTGTGCTCAAACTTCTGCAAAAGGGCTATATGGGCAAAGTGAAAATGATTTATATCGACCCACCTTATAATACGGGCAACGACTTTGTGTATCACGACGACTTTGCGCATACTACCGAAGAAGAGGAACTCGCTGCTGGCAATGTGGACGAAGAAGGCAACCGCTTCCGCAAAAATCTCGATAGTAATGGTCGTTTCCATTCCGATTGGTGCTCGATGATCTACAGCCGTCTATTGGTGGCTCGCTCGCTGCTGACAGAAGATGGCGTGATATTTATTTCGATTGATGATAATGAAGATGAAAACCTCCGTAAAATATGTAGTGAGGTCTTTGGGGTAGGAAATTTCATAGCACAGGTCGTATGGGAACGAGCATATTCTCCAATTAACCTCATGAAGCATTTCTCACCTTCTCATGATTACATCTTAGTTTATGCAAAGAATTTAGACAGTGCTATCTGTAATGGCATTCAAAGAAGTCAAGAGGCAAATGACCGTTATTCAAACCCTGATAATGATCCAAGAGGAGTTTGGAAAGCAAGTGATTTGTCAGTGGGGCCTGCTGTAGCAGAAAATATTTATACCATCACGACCCCTTCGGGGCGTGAGGTAGAGCCTCCAGCTGGGCGCAGCTGGAGGCTCTACCTCACGAAACGCGTTTCGTGAGAGACTCGCTGATAACCGCATTTGGTTTGGAGAAAATGGAAATAATGTACCTGCTATGAAACGCTTCTTATCCGAACTTCGTAAAACGGGCGTTACTCCCATGACGATATGGAAACATACAGAAGTGGATCACTCACAGGGAGCAACACAAAAACTTGCTGCGATGTTTGATGGGAAAAAGTACTTTGATTACCCAAAGCCAGTAACATTGATTCAAAGATGTTTGCAATTATATTCAAGTAATGACGACCTTGTTCTTGATTTCTTTTCTGGTTCAGCCACCACTGCCCACGCTGTTATGCAACTGAATGCAGAGGACGAAGGAAACAGAAAATATATCTGTGTACAGTTACCCGAAGAAACTCCCGAAGATAGCGAGGCTCGTAAAGCTGGCTACACCACTATTCCAGAAATAGCCAAGGAACGCATCCGCCGTGCTGGTAAGAAGATAAAAGATGAGTCACCTCTGACAACTAAAGATCTCGACACAGGATTCCGCGTATTCCGCCTTGCCGACAGCAACTATGAGAACGTGGAGAAGTCACCTAACGAGTACGACCAGCAGATGCTTGATCTCTTTGCCGACAACATCAAGACAGACCGCACCGACCTCGACCTGCTCTTTGGTGCGATGCTTTCGTGGGGTGTGCAGCTCTCGCTACCTATGCAGACAGAGGAAGTGGACGGCTGTAAAATCTACACCGTAGATGGCAACGGATTGGTAGCTTGCTTTGCAGAGGACATCACGGAGAATGTGGTCAAGGCTATGGCAGACAAGCAGCCGCTGCGTGTGCTCTTCCGTGATAGCTGCTTTGCTGAGGACAAGACCAAAATCAATATCTTCGAGTTATTCAAACAACAACTCGACTGGGATGAGAGTGAATCAATGCAGAATATACGTGTTATATAAGAGACAAGAATTTGGAGTAAATCCAGTAGTTCGGAATAACCGAACTACTGCATAAAGAATGAACTTGTCGGAGTTTCCGACAAGTTCATTCTGAGGATAGACTCCTAAAATAAAAATAACATGCGATTAAGATTTAAGCATCAAGGTTTTCAGGTGGAAGCAGCTCGCAATGTAGTGCGTGCCTTCCAAGGACAACCCTATCACGATAGTGTCGATTATATTATGGATCGAGGAACGAGCAAGCAGACCGAAGCCTTTAAGACAATGGGCTTTGGCAATGCTCCGCTCATCCTCGACCGTGGCGATATCAAGAATAATGTGCGTGCAATACAGATCGAACAGGGGCTGAAACCTATCGACCATTTAGAGGGCGAGGGCGTACACCTGACCATCGAGATGGAGACGGGTACGGGTAAGACCTATACCTATATTAAGACGATGTACGAACTGAACAAGCACTATGGCTGGAGCAAGTTTATCATTGTGGTGCCGAGCGTGGCGATTCGTGAAGGTGTATATAAGAGCTTTGAGACGATGCAAGACCACTTTGCCAATGAGTACGGTAAGCGCATGCAATACTTCATCTACAACTCGAAGCAGCTCACCAAGATTGATAATTTTGCGAGCGACAATAACCTGCACGCTATGATTATCAACACGCAAGCCTTCAACTCATCGCTTAACGAGGACAAGACAGGATCGAATAAGGATGCCCGAATCATTTTCTCGAAGCGTGACGAGTTTGGCAGCCGTCGCCCGATAGACATCTTGGCAAAGACCAACCCTATGATGATTATCGACGAACCGCAGAGTGTGCTCGGCGCCAATGCCAACAATGCCACCCGAAAGGGTATCAAGCTCTTCAATCCACTTGCCATGCTGCTCTATTCGGCTACCCATCGAGAAGTGATGAACATGGTGTATCGCCTTGATGCCATAGATGCCTACAATAAGAAGTTGGTCAAGAAGATTGAAGTGAAGGGCATACGTCAAGTGGGAAGTACCGCTACCAATGGTTTCCTCTATCTTGACGAGATTGTGGTGAGCAAAGGTAAGAATCCACAGGCACGCATCACCTATGACATCATAGGCAATACGGGCAATGTGCGCCAGACAACCAAGTTGGTAGGCGAAGGCTTCGACCTCTATGAGCAGAGTGGACAGATGGCGGAGTATCGCGACCACTATGTGGTTGAACGCATTGACGGACGTGCCGGCATGGTAAAGTTGCTCAATGGCATGGTGCTGTATGAGGGCGATTCGCAGGGCGAAGTGACTGAAGACGTGATGCGAAGAATACAGATTCGCGAGACGATTAAGACGCATTTGGAACGCGAACGCATTCTATTCCCAAAGGGCATCAAGGTGCTGAGCCTCTTTTTCATCGACCATGTAGAAAATTACCGCATCTATGACGGTGACGGCAATGGAAAAGGCAAGTTTGCTGAAATGTTTGAGGAAGAATATCAGCGTGTAAGGCAAGAGCTTCAGCTCACCCTTACAGATGGAGCTTACAGCCGCTGTCTGTCACGTTTCTCGGCGGAACAGGTACATAATGGCTACTTCTCAAAAGACAAGAAAGGTAAGTTTATCGACTCTAAGGTAAAGCGTGGTGAGATGGGCAGTAGCGACGAAAGTGCCTATGACCTGATTATGAAAGACAAGGAGCGATTGTTGAGTTTTGACGAACCGACACGTTTCATCTTCTCGCACTCGGCTTTGAAAGAAGGATGGGATAACCCCAATGTGTTCCAAATCTGTACGCTGAAGAATAGTGCCAACGAGACCAACAAGCGTCAGGAGGTAGGTCGTGGTATGCGCCTTTGCGTGAACAAAGACGGTGAGCGCCAAGACTCCGATGTGTTGGGGAATACTGTATTCGACACCAATGTATTGACCGTCATTGCCAGCGAAAGTTATGAGCAGTTCTCCAAACAGCTGCAACACGAGATCGCCGATGTGGTGAGCGACCGCCCTGTGGTCATTACTCCAACCCTCTTTGTGGATCATGTTTATGAAACAGCGGAGGGCAACAAGGTGAAGATAACAGTGGATGATGCCCGCAAGATATACAACCAGCTCATTAAGCGTGACTATGTGGACGACGATGGCAAGCTGACAGATACATACTTTGAGGAAAAGCAAGCTGAAACGCTCAATTTCGGTGACCAGTTTAATGACATCAAGGAGGGTATTGCTCAAACCTTGGATAACGTATTCAATCCGAAGGCGGTTAAGATAGACGATGCCCGCAAACCCAAGGAGGCGAACTTCCAAGAGGAGCAGTTTAAGAAGAAACAGTTCCAAGAACTGTGGAAGCGTATCAATGTCAAGACCTACTATAAGGTAGACTTTGAAACGGCAGACCTTATCCATAAATCTGTTGATGCCATCGACAAGCACCTCAGCGTAACAGAAATTCGCATGGTGGTGGAAGAAGGACGTATGGAGGAAATACGCGACAAAGAATCATTGGAAGCTGGGACAGCAATGGTACAAGAGAAAGCACGCACTTACAATGTGCGTGAGACGGTCGGTACAGGTGTGACATACGATTTGGTAGGTCGTTTGGTGGCTGCTACTGGACTGACCCGTAAAACCATCGTGGCTATCTTGAAAGGAATCAAGCCTACAACTTTCCATCAGTTTAAGATGAACCCGGAGGAATTTATCCGCAAGGTAGGCAACATCATCAACGACGAAAAGGCGATGGCTGTGGTACAGAAGATATGCTACGAGCGAACCAACAATACCTACGATGTGGACATATTCACCGAAGATACCCTGCGTGGCAAGATAGGCATCAATGCTATTGAGAGCACTAAGTCGCTCTACGACCTTGTGGTGGTAGATAGTGAGGGCGTGGAGAAACGCTTTGCCGAAGCCTTGGAGACTCACGACGAAGTGGCTGTTTACACCAAACTGCCACGCGGTTTCTATATCAACACACCTATGGGGCACTACAACCCCGACTGGGCAATTGCCTTCAACGAAGGCACAGTGAAGCACATCTACTTTATAGCCGAGACTAAGGGTAATGAGTGGCAACGCTCACAACTTCGTGGTGCAGAAGATGCCAAGCTGGAATGTGCTGCCCGCCACTTTGAAGCAATCAGTCAAAGTGGTAATGTGGTGTATGGTGTAGCAAAAGACTACAAGACATTGTATGATAAGGTAATGAAATAAGGATGATGGATATGACGAAGTATAAAAATATTTCAAACGCCCCCTGCGGACAAGACTTGTTCGCAGGGAAGGTTCATGAACATACAGCTACAAAAATTGCCGAACTATTATTAAACTCCGATAAATCTCTGATGGTTGGATTAGATGGTGGTTGGGGTACAGGAAAATCAAACCTTATTTCGCTGATTCAGAAAAAGATGTAACAAAAAAAGCAAGTGCTTTTCTTTACTTATGATGCATGGGGATATCAAGACGATTTAACAGGACGTTCTATTCTTGAAGAGCTGACGGATTGTGTATGTGCCACTGGTGTTCATATTGTAATAAGCAAATTTTAAATCGACAAAAAATGGTAAAGTAAAATCGACAGCTTCGGCAAACGAAAAAGGAAGAGGATCCGTAACTTTGTAATGGCCAAATAAACAATGTTATGGCAGAAACTCTTCCCAGCCTGAGTTCACAAAAGGTTGCAAAGACGATTCGGGACTGTCCATTATTTTGTGTAAACGATAATTCGGGTCGAGATTTAGTGCTCGACTAAATCTCGACCCGAATTTCAAATTATTGCTGTCCGGTAAAACTTTTGAGTTC
>JAUNKN010000043.1:0-8275 GCA_030532685.1 Bacteroidales bacterium
CAGGATTTTCTGCGTGGGATGCCTATTCTTTGCATTGCGAGGGAGAAAAAACCAACGCCTCCTCTTCCCCTGCTCGCTCCTTACTTCTTCTATCGCTAAGCGAGCTCAACAGCGCAAATGGCCAATGTTCTTTTCTCCATCTCGACACATGCCCTCCACCCCCCAAAAGAGGCTGCATCGATGCGCAGCAACGCATGGACACAGCCTCCTCACACAAAATAGGTTGTTTAGGGCAACGATAGCCAACCAGTGCGGCAGTTCGCACCGCCCTGCACGATGAGCAGCAAGGAGTATTCAGCAAAACCTCTTGCGGTGCTGAGCTACGCTCCGTATTATTTGTCAGCTTGACATAGTGGGTTTATTGAACGCACACCTTTTCGCCACGTGCATTGACATAGATTCCCGGAGCGGGATGCTCTACACGACGGCCAGAAAGGTCGTAGTAATGCTGCTGAGTAGAACTATCGGTAGCAATATGCCCAATGGCGGTGGGCACACGCTCGGCCGTTTTCTCAAACTCCCAAGTGCAAGCTCCCCAGAAGGGCTTCATGAGGACGTAGGTCCACGTAGCGGGGTTGGTGTACCAGCTGAACTTTTGAGTGGGCTCAATGATGCAGATGCCCTTCTTGCCATCGAGCGTGCGCTCTTCAAGACTCCAAGCATAGGGCTTGCCCAAAAGAAGGGCTTGAGCATCGTTGGACGAGGGCAAGTAGGCGGCCGTTCCTGTAGCCTTGTTGTAGATGTGTATCTTACCGTCAGGACGCTTCACGATGGACCACAGTTGGCTGTCGCCATTCTTGCGCAGAGCAGACTCTACCCCTCGCTTAGAAGCATTGGCTCCGGCATAACGCTCGGGAAACCAAACATTGCGCAGACGATAGTAGTGCTCAGTGCTCAAGCTCGAAAGAATGCTCACACGCTCCATGGCTGCAAATTCGGCGTAGCGCTGCAAGTACTGCTTGTAGACTTCTTCGGTCACTCCGCCTTTTTTCAGAGCTTCCTTGACAGGTTCGGCCACTTGGTGCCGCAAAAAGTCGAGGGCTTCGGCGGTGGGTTGTCCCATTTCGCCCGCACGAGCGGTAAGTACAATGAGGTCGGCCTTGCGAGAAAGACCTTTGAGCTGTTCGGTGAAATCGGTCACTTCCGCTATGGTCCAAGTGCCCGAATGGCACAATCCCAAACTGTCGAGCGCATTGACATCGCCCGAAAGAGTGGCATTGAGTCGCTTCACATTGCCTGTGCGAACGGGCTTATAGCCCTGAACACTCGACAAGACAACAACACCAGGAATATAGTTGTAGCCGCCATTGGGCTGCGTAGCTTTGTCGATGCGGAGAGCCGTTCCTTGCCCTGCATGCAGGGCTACGTTCTCACCGTAGGTAGGCAGCTGGAGGAGTTTTCCAGAAAGCACATTTTTCAGGAAATAGCCTCCCGTAGTGGAGACAAACTGCCAGAGCTCTTCGGGTTCGACCTGAGGCGTGTAGTGGATGCGCACCTTATCGTCCGATTGGTAGAGCGACGAACCCGCAAACTGGCGCTTATAGTAGGTCGAGGCCGAACGTATTTGATAGGTCTTACCTGCCTCGGGCTGCACAATAGCTGCTTTCTTGAAAGCGGCCAACGCGGCACGCAAGGTCGAGGCTTGCTCCACGGCTTTATCGGTCTTGAAGGGCGTCGTAATCTTTGGCACTGGCATAGCCCACACCACCTCGCACACTCTTGTTCAAGACTTCTTGAGCCTCCTGCAAGACTTTCAGCGGAGCTGGAATCATTTTGGGCTCGATGAAGTGCTTGGCATAGGTATAGCCGAGCGCATCGAGAATATCGGCCTGCGATTGCAGACGTTTGTGGAAAGAAGTCCATTTTTTCTTGCCGGCAGACAGCCATCCGCTCTCGGAGAGCGCAAGCAGACGAGGCAATACTTGATACTCCATTTCCTCGGCATCGTTGGTCGTTTCGGTCCAAAGATTTCCTTGGATGCCCAAACCAAATTGCTCACGACCAGAAAGTTCGCCAAGAGGATTGGCGTCGTACACGGTCTTTACAGAATTGACCGAACCGTCGCCCCAACCTCCGTGGTAGGGCTCGTCGATGCGCAAGTCGCGAGGGTGGGCCTGCATCCAGTCGAGATAGAGTCTGTTCCAGGGCACATAAATGCTCTGAAAACCAAAGTCGGCAGCAACCTGAGCAGGCGTGCGGTTGGTAAACTTACCGCCGGGGTCGGGCGCAATGTTCCAAGCCATAACGATGGGCTTGATGGGGAAACTACGATTCCAGTGCACCATCAGTTCGTCCCATACGACAACGCCTTTTTTATGCTTCTTTTCGAGATATTTTCCCAAATGATTGACCAGCCAAGATTGGAGTTCGTTCACGCCTTTAAGCTTGTGCTGCTTCACACGCTCCAAGCACTGTGCATTGGTCTTCCATTGATCGGTCGGACATTCGTCGCCGCCCAAGTGAATATAGGGATAGGGGAAAACCTCGCTGAGGTAGTCCATCACATCTTCCAAGAACTTGATGACCTTGTCGTCGCCGATATTGAGCACATCGTGAGAAATACCAGCCTCTACGCGTACTTCGTACTTTTTCGTGGGATCACAACTAAATTCGGGGTAAGCTGCAATCGCAGCCACCATGTGTCCAGGCAAATCGACCTCAGGTAGGATTTCAATATTGCGTGCCTTGGCATAGGCCACAACCTCTTTCAAATCGGCCTTGGTATAGAACATGCCGCGACCATATTCCGTATCGTCAAAGAAGCGTTCTTTCTCGCCAGGATTCGAGTAGGAGCGAGCACGGATGGCTCCCACTTCTGTAAGACGGGGATAGTTGGGCATTTCAATGCGCCAGCCTTGGTCTTCGGTCAGGTGCCAGTGGAAACGATTCATCTTATAGAGCGACATAATATCGATGATGCGCATCACTTCCTCTTTCGTAAAGAAGTGGCGAGCCACATCGAGCATAAAACCGCGATAGCTCATTTTCGGAGCATCTACGATGCTCACCCAAGGCAGTCCCCACTCCACATCCTTCTGCATACTCTTTGCAAAATAAGCACGAGGCAGCAATTGCTTGAGCGACTGGATTGCATAGAAAAATCCTGCATCGGCCGAAGCCTTGATCAGCACTTTCCCTTGAAGCACATCGAGCGTGTAGCCTTCGGATGGCTGTGTTTTGTCGACTTGTAGAAGAATACTCCCGGCTTCTCCAGCCTCTGCCGTGGGCAGTACACGCAGCGTCTTACCAGACACCTTTTCCAGCTGCTTGGCAAAATCACTCACATAGCCCTTCACCACCTCGTTGGGATAAGTTATGTTTTCGAGCGTATTGAGCGCCATCAACCCCTCCTCTTTGATGTCGAGTTGCTGAGGATAGGGAACGATCGATATACGACCGAGGTTCTTGTATTCCTTTTCACTCACGAAAGCGATGGGGTTGTTGGGATCGGCTTTATCCCACAGGCCTACTCCATTATTACCAGCAGGGCCTCCCCAAAGATTGAGTGCAATCTGCTCATTACCCTTGGGAAAGATTTCATAGGCCACCTCTCCCACGCTCTTCAAGAAGAAGGTCGATACTCCTTGTGCCGTCGCATTGGCTTTGAGCTTTTGATTCTTCACTGCCGAAGACACCTGCATCACATAGCCCAGCTTATTGGTCAAGGTGTAGCCTTGTGTGGCATCACCAGCAAGTTTCCACCACTGCCCCTTGCTATTGTCGGGAGCAGCCACGGCGACTTCACCTTGACGATTGGCGGCAATCACCTTGCCCCCATTCAAAAATTGGAGGAGATACCACGTATCCTGAGTACCTGTACTCACCGTGGGCAAACCTGCGGCATGACCTATCGTGGCCATGAGGAGGAAAAAGAGAGAAAAGAGGACCTTTTTGCTCATAATGCTAAAAAATATTCAAATTTCTCGCAAAGTTAAGTTTTTATTTCGTTTTCACCAACCCACAACTCGCCAAATCGCAAATTAGACTCCACAAAAATCAACCTTCAAAAGCCAAAAACAAAGAAACACGCTCTTTCTTCTACTACGGCACACATCAAAAAATAGAATTCGCCACGCCATCATCGTCACTCCCCCTTTTCCTTCAATGCGGAAAGCGTCCAAATGCTCACGAGGAAGCATTTGGACGCTTTGAAAAATAAAGAATCAGAGATTACTCTTCACGACGACGAGGACGACGCTCACCACCTTCACGACGAGGACGAGCGGGACGCTCCTCCCAACCTTCGGGCTTCTCGGTGAGCACCTTGTGCGAAAGGCGGAACTTACCCGTCTTTTCGTCTACTTCCAGGAGTTTCACCTGAATCTTATCGCCTTCCTTAATACCTGCCTCTTCGACAGTTTCGAGGCGATTCCAAGAAATTTCGCTGATGTGAAGCAAACCCTCCTTAGAAGGCATGAACTCAACGAAGCAGCCATAAGGCATGATGCTCACTACCTTTGCCTCGTACACCTCACCCACTTCAGGAATGGCCACGATGCCACGAATCTTGGCAACGGCTGCATCAATGCTATCGCGGTTGGGGGCAGAGATTTGAATCTTGCCCACGCCATCTACTTCGTCGATGGTGATCACGGCACCAGTTTCTTCCTGCATGCCTTGGATAATCTTACCGCCAGGTCCGATAACAGCACCAATGAATTCCTTAGGAATTTCGAGGGCTTCCATACGGGGAACGTGGGGCTTGTAGTCTTCGCGAGGACGATCCATCGTCTTCATCATTTCGCCGAGGATGTGTTCGCGACCAGCCTTAGCTTGAGCGAGTGCTTTTTCGAGAATTTCGTAAGAAAGGCCATCGCACTTGATGTCCATTTGCGTAGCGGTAAGCCCCTTCAAAGTACCCGTAGTCTTGAAGTCCATATCGCCGAGGTGGTCTTCGTCGCCAAGGATATCGGAGAGCACAGCAAACTTCTCTTCGCCAGGATTCTTAATCAAGCCCATGGCAATGCCCGAAACGGGAGCTTTGATGGGCACACCCGCATCCATGAGGGCAAGCGTACCGGCACAAACCGTGGCCATAGAAGAAGAACCGTTGGATTCGAGAATGTCGCTCACCACACGAACCGTGTAGGGGTAGCCCTCGGGGAGCTGACCCTTCAAACCGCGCCAAGCGAGGTGTCCGTGACCAATCTCGCGACGGCCCACACCACGTTGAGCACGAGCTTCGCCCGTAGAGAAGGGAGGGAAGTTATAGTGCAGGAGGAACTTCATATAACTCTTGTCGAGCACATCGTCCACCATCTTCTCGTCCATCTTCGTGCCGAGCGTAGCCGTGGTGAGGCTTTGCGTTTCGCCACGCGTAAAGATAGCCGAACCATGGGGCATGGGGAGGGGAGAAACTTCGCACCAAAT
This sequence comes from Bacteroidales bacterium, assembly GCA_030532685.1. GTDB lineage: Bacteria > Bacteroidota > Bacteroidia > Bacteroidales > Bacteroidaceae > Alloprevotella. The sequence goes on from JAUNKN010000043.1 coordinate 5,371, forward strand.
GGGGCGAATTTCGTCGGTGGCACGACCATCAAGGCGCACTCCTTCGTCGAGGATGCAACGGCGCATAGCGTCCTTCTCTACATCGTGGTAGTAGCGGTCGATGAGACCGTTCTTTTCCTCGAGTTCTTCGGGAGCGAGTGTCGCATTGGCCTCGGCATAACGCACCTTGAACTCTTCACGAATAGCCTGGAAAGCCTCGGCACGAGCGTGCTTTTCGAGGGCGCGCTTCGTGATGTCGTAGCAAGCTTGGTAGCATTCGGCTTTCACTTGCTCACGGAGGGCCTCATCATTCACTTCGTGACAGTATTCGCGCTTCACGTCGGTACCCAATTCCTTGGACAGTTCAACTTGAAGGCGGCACATGGGCTTAATGGCATCGTGAGCCACCTTGAGAGCCTCGAGAAGTGCGCTTTCGGGCACTTCGTCCATTTCGCCTTCTACCATCATGATGTTCTCCTCTGTAGCAGCAACCATGAGGTCCATATCGGCTCCCTTGAGTTGCTCAAAAGTGGGGTTCACCACATATTGACCATCAATGCGAGCCACACGAACTTCTGAGATGGGGGCTTCAAAAGGAATATCGGTACAAGCCAAAGCCGCAGAAGCCGCAAAACCAGCAAGTGCATCGGGCATATCTACGCCATCGGCCGAGAAAAGAGTGATATTGACAAATACCTCTGCGTGGTAGTCAGAGGGAAAGAGGGGACGCAGCGCGCGGTCCACCAAACGAGAAGTCAAGATTTCATAGTCGCCAGCACGACCTTCGCGCTTGGTGAAACCACCGGGGAAACGGCCAGCGGCAGAATACTTCTCCTTATAGTCGCATTGCAGGGGCATAAAATCGGTGCCAGGGTTGGCTTCCTTGGCACCGCAAACTGTAGCAAGGAGCATGGTGTTGTTCATGCGAAGCATCACTGCACCATCGGCCTGCTTTGCGAGCTTACCCGTTTCGATGCTGATGGTACGTCCATCGGGCAGCGCAACGGTTTTTGTGATTACATTCATCGTAAATCTTTGATTATTAAATGTGATACTTTTGTGTCTCGCAGCAAAAGTACTAATTATAATTGAAAATTAGACTCTTTCGAGCGAGTATTTTTTGGCTTATTTATGTTCTCCACCTTGCAGAAATGGAGGTCATCGGCATTCCTTCCCTGGTGTTTCTTCTTTGCCTTATGCGCGCGCTTCCCTATATCCTCTTCCTTTTGCCTCCACCACTTCCATCGCCACACCCAACTCACTATCTATCAAGGATTAACGACATGAAAGCAAAACTTTTTTCACCTCCATTCGCTTCCACAACGTTCCCTCTCCATCGTCCCATGCTCTGGAGGCTATGGAAGCAAGCAACACTTTCACTTCCATACCCTTTCCCCAATCATTTCCAATAGATTATCTCGAAAAATGGAAACTAATAGAAAAAACAAAGCGCTATGTATGCGCGCGCGAAGGAGCGAAATGAAAGTCGCAACGGGAAAAATAAAACTCGCAACGCCGAAAACCGCGATGGGAAGCGCATTGGAACAACTCGCAGGTAAAAGCCAAATTCTCCACGACAAACTCTGGCAGTTTCTTGACAGATTATGAATCTCGACAATAAGCCCCTCGAGAAAATCGTTTCTTCAAAAAAGCTACTTGTAGATGAGTGTCGAAATGCGCTCGGGAGCATAGATTTCGGCAGCGAGTTGCTGCAACTCCTCGGCCGTAACAGCCTGAATGCGCGCCAACAATTCGCCCACATCACGACGTCGGCCTGTATGGGCAAAAGTTTTGGCCAAGGCATGGGCATAGCTTTCTCGATTGTCGGTCGAAATCCCAATCTGCCCACAAAGCTGCGCCTTGGCATAGCGAAGCTGAGTGGGAGTGAGGGGAGTGGCTATGAGGCGCTGCAATTCACGTTTCACCAAACGCAGGCAACGCTGCACATCTTCCACGTCGCAACCGAAATAAATGTTCCAGTAGCCAGCATCGGGATAGGTGTTGAGGTAGGAGTCGATGCTATATACCAGACCATGCTTCTCGCGCACCACCATATTCAAGCGCGAATTCATTGCGGGGCCTCCCAAAACATTGTTGAGCAGCAGCAATGCGTAGCGTCGACTATCGCGACTGCCAAAAGTGGGCGCCCCCACCATCACATGAGCCTGATGCGTGCCTTTCTCCACTTCTCGTAATTGCGGCTCGTAAGTCGTAAAATCATCGGTTTCATCGAACTCTGAATTTTCGGATACGACCTCCTTTTCGCTCGCGATTGTCGTGTCATGTGCTTTACAAAGTAGCGTAAGCACCCGCTTCTCATCGACCTCGCCATAGAGGTAAAACACGCAATGCTCTGGCCGATAGAACTTATCGACAAATCGACGAGCATCGGCCGTTGTATATTCCCTCAAACGCTGAGCCTCTCCCAAAATATCGCGCCCCAGAGGATGCCCTTCAAAGAGCATTTTCTCGAATTCATCGAAAATCAACTCAGCAGGACTATCTCGATAACTATCGATTTCATCGACAATCACCTCTACTTCTTTTTCTATTTCTTGCTGTGGATAAGTGCTATGAAACACAATATCGGTGAGCAAATCAATGGCGCGCGGAGTATCCTTTCGAAGCACCGTTGCGCAGTAGGTCGTTTCCTGCTTATTGGTAAAAGCATTCAAATCGCCTCCCACACGCTCCAAAGCATTATTGACCTGTGAAGAACGGCGACGCTCAGTACCCTTGAAGGTCATATGCTCGATGAAATGGGCCATTCCTGCATCTTGTGCATCTTCGTGGCGCGTGCCCGCCAGAATGAGATAGCCACAGTAGACCACCTCCGAACGACTATGTTCGACGATGACACGCAAACCATTGGCAAGACAGAATGTGGACATAGAAATTGAAGAAAGAAGGAGAAAGAAGGAGAAAG